>CASFDK010000041.1 GCA_949293415.1 uncultured Verrucomicrobiota bacterium | reverse complement strand
CGGAAGGCTTCCTAAACGTAGTTCCGAAATCGGCGGAATACGCCGCCATTTTTTGGGGCGATTGCGATTGCTTTTGTATTGAAGCTCAAGGCTACAACCTTGACGGTACGGAAGAGAACATAACCAAGCGATTGGGCGTTTGAAAAAACGCCCAATACGGAAGAAACACAAAGGGCGCGGCTATAGCCGCGCCGAGTACACACAGATATAAAAAACGAACTCCTAAAGACATCGCTAACTTGCGGTGTCTTTTTTTTTTACGTAATTCCGAAAATAACGATTGGGCGTTTGAAAAAACGCCCAATGCGGAAGAACGGGAAAGGCGCGGCTATAGCCGCGCCGCATAATCACGGATATAAAAAAACTATGAGTCCAAGCCTATGTCTATCCAGCGTCCGGAGTGGACTGGAGCGGCGGTCGAGACGAAGTCTGGTCCGATTTTTGCAATCGCGCCTATGTTGTCGAGCTTTACGCCTCCCGAGGCTTCCGTCCACGCTTTGTCGCCTATAATGTCGATTGCCGAGCGCAGGTCGGCGTAGTTGAAGTTGTCGAGCATTATCACGTCGGCTTCGGCTTCGAGCACGGGCTTGATTTGCATAATCGAATCGACCTCAACCTCTACGGCAACATCGGGATTCTTTTCCTTAGCAAGTCGCACCGCGTTTGCGAGCATATCGCCCGTTACCGCGTGCGCCGCCACAAGGTGGTTGTCCTTGAGCATAACTCTGTCGAAAAGTCCGATCCTGTGGTTGTACCCGCCGCCGCAGGCGAACGCGTATTTTTCGAGAACGCGCAGGCACGGTGTTGTCTTGCGGGTGTCGAGTAGTTTTGTCTGCGAACCGCCCAGAGCCTTTACGTATTCGGCGGTGACCGTCGCCACGCCCGAGAGCCTCTGGATGAAGTTGAGCATTATGCGTTCCGCCTGCAAAATTATCCGCGCCGAACCCGAGATTTCGCCGATTTGCCCGCCCTTGGCAACGCGGTCGCCGTCGTTTACGAACGGTGTGAAAACGCACGATTCGCCGTCGACCGTCGATTCGTAGACTTTCAAAATCATCGGGATGAGCTTGATTCCGCACATAACCATATCGCGCCGCGCAACGAGGAACGATTTGATTTCGGAATGCGGGGTAATCGTGGCGGTCGTGATGTCTATTGCCTTTTGCGGCTTTTCCTTCAGTCCCGCGCCTTCGATGTCTTCGGCGCGCGCCGTGCGCACGAGGTAGAGAAGATAGTTTTCGTCGAGGTCGTCCCACTTGAGGCGGCGCACGAGATGGTTTATGAATTTGTCGTTTTTCATATCCGTTTTGGCGAAATTTTATTGCACAAAGAATTCGCGCGAAGCCGCCGCCTTAATCGAGATGCAGAACGGCTTTTCGGGAATGCCGAGCACGGTCAGTTCGTACGCGCCGCCCGCCGATTCCATAAGCGAAAGCCCGCCCGCAACGTCCCACAGGTACAGGCGTTCCTCGTTGTACGAGTCGGCGCGTCCCGATGCGACCCACGCCATCGCGCACGCCGCGCTGCCGCACATGCGCACTTTCTTGAATTTTTGCGCCGCCATCACGAAGCGTTTGAGGTTTGCGTCGGAGTAGTCCGTCGCGCTCGGGAAGCCCGTCATAAGCGCGCCCTGAGATGTCGTCTTCGCCCAGTTGGGCTTGATTTCGTCGCCGTTGAGCGTCAGCGGAAAGCCCTTGCCGCCCGCGAAAATTTCGTTGCGCGTGAAGTCGTAGATTGTACCGACCACGGGCTGCGTGCCGCGCATCAGCCCGATGCTTACGCAGACTCCGGGGATGCCGCGCAGGAAGTTGTAAGTGCCGTCTATGGGATCCACGACCCAATAGAGCGTATCGGATTTGAGCAGCGACGCGTCGCCGCCGCGCTCCTCGCCGACCACGGGGATGCCGGTAGCTTCGAGCTTTTCGCGGATGAAGATTTCGCTTTCGACATCCTCCTGAAGTTTTACGTCGTTGCCTACGTCGGAATTTACGCGGCGTTCGGCGATTGTCTTGAGCCTGTCGCCCGCGAGTTTCGCGACCGACGAAACCGTTTCGAGAAAAAATTTGCCGTCAGATTTGTCCATGTGTTTATTATCGTAAAAGAGTCGCCTGTATTACAAGTTTTAAAACTCCGATTATTTCCGCCGCAACAGATAGGCGATTGTCGCGCCGAATTTGTTGTGCGTCGAGATTTTGATTTTCGACTTTCCGCCGACGCGTTCAATCGGCACTTGCGCAACGGGCTTTCCCGCGCCGTCGAGCGCGAGGCATTCGAAGGCGTCGAGCGGGGAATTGAACGTTATTTCGGAGTCGGCGCGTTTGAGCAGGTAGGGCAGTCTGCCGTAGTCGAGCAGGATGTCGAAGTTTTCGTTCGCGAAACGCTGCGATGTATTGCGTAGGTCGGTAAGGTGCGCCACAAGTATGCGCGGCGATTTTTCGAGCGGAGTTTTTTCGAGCGAACATACCGCCACGACCGACCATCCGCGCGTGTTTTCTACTTGCGCGAATTTGCCATCCAGCTTTGCGCCGCCGTTTTGCGCGAAGATTTCCGAGCGCGGCGAGACCGCCTTCCACTGCGATTTTCCCGAGTCGAGAAACAGCTGTTTCGTCGAACTCAAATAAACTCCGCCGCCGATTTTTCCGCCGCCGAATTTGCAGTTCTCGACCGCGTCTCGCGCGGCGTTTTCGTCGAACGCGTAGACTGCCTTAACGTCGGGCGGAGTGTCCGCCGCGTCGGCGTTTTTGTCGGAAAGCAGCATTAGAACCGGCTTGCGCGGAAGTTTTGCGGCGGCACTGCACGCGCTTTTTGCGACAACCACCGCGCTCTTTGCGACAAGCGAAACCTCGGCGGCTATGCCCGCGCTTTCGCGCGCGTCGGCGTTGCCGTCTTCGAAAATCGTCGGGCTTACGACGAGCGGGACAAGGGTTTTGCTTTCCCTTATGTCGCCGCGCAAATATATCATCGCGCCGATTTTGTTCGAGAGCATGCGCACTGCGTCGCCAGCAGTTTCGAACATTCCGAGGCGTTCGTTGTTTTGAATGCGGTTTTTCCCGTGCGTGTAGCAGAAGTGCCACAACCCGTCGATTCCGTTGAGAGCCGAGTACGCGCCGACGAAAACGCCGCCGAGTGCGGCTTTGGGGTTCGGGCGTACGAAGTCCCACTCGGTGATGTTGGCGGGTTTTGTCATCGGCAGAAGCGGGCAGATTTTCGCGAACACACCGCCTTTTTTTGCTATCGGGTCGGACGCGTCGACGTACATCGGCAGCGAGAATCTGTTCTCGAAAAACAGCGGGTGCCAAGTGTAGGTGTGCAGGTCGGCGACATCGTATTTGCGCGACATCGCCGAGACCATTAGCGAGCCGCCGTTTGTCTGGTCGGTCAGCAGCATATTCGGCGCAACCGACTTTATGTGCGCCGCCATTTCGTCGTAGAATTTTCCGTAGCGGTCTATGAGGAAAAGCTGGAAGCGGTCGTTGTCGGTTTTCGCTTCGGGCAATCCGCCGCGTTCGGCGAGCCACTTCTCGTAGACGGGTTTTGCGATGTCGTAGTCGAGATGCGTGCGGATTACGAAATTGCGCACGTTCCCCATTGCGTCTTCGTTTACGACGCTCGCGAAAATTATCGCGGGTTCGTTTTTGTATGCCAAGCCCGTATACGGATTTTTGTGCTCGAGGAAATTCGACACGAACCGCTTGAGCGTCGCGCGAGCCTTGTCGGACAGGAAGAACAGCGCCTTCATATTGTCGCCGCGGTATTTTACGTCGTCGTATTCGTGCGGATAGAGTCTGCCCGTTGCGTAGAAATCGATGGTTGTGTAGATGCCGCGTTTCTTGAGTTCGGCAAAGAGGAAGTCGAACTTGTCCATCTGCCTTTGATTGAGAACGGCGGAGTCTGTGGGCGAGCCGCGCAGTAGCATAGAAGTTTGGTGGAGTCTTGCGGCGTTGAAGCCCGCCGCCGCGAGTTCGTCGGCGAGCGCGACGGCTTGAGCCTTTTCGGGAACGGTCGCGTTCTGGCAGATGTTTTCGCCGAAGAAGCGCACCTTTTTGTCGGGCGATTTTTCGAAATAATAGTCCGCGCCGCGCACCTTTACGAAGCCGTATTTGCCCGCCGGCGCGTCGAGCAGAAACGAGAAGTCGAGCGCGCCGCCTTTTTCGGGGATGCGCACGGATTCGAATGCGGCGTAGTCGTCGGATTCTCGCACGACGTATTCGCGGGGCAGGGGGACCGGCTTTTTGTCTTTGTCGAATTCGAGGGTGAAGTCCGCCGAGTATTTTCCGCCGCCCAACTCGTCGAACATAAGCGAGACCGTGCGGTAGTTGAGCACTTTCTGGCGGACGGTATCGCGGAAATTGATTTTCAGATTTCCCGAAATTTTAAGCTCGCCGTTTCCCGACTGCACGCGCAATTCGCGGGCGGTTGTGTTTTTTGTGTCGGGTGCGACAACATTTCCGTCTGCGAAAATCCGCCCTTCGAAGATGTCCTTTGCGAGGTGGAACTGGAACGACGGCGTTAGCGGCGCGCCGCGCGGGGGCTTGCCCAGAATTTCGGCTTCGGCGCAAAAACGCGTCCTTTCGGGCGAGAGCTTTTCGACCCGCTCGGCGATTTTCATTTCGCCGGTTTTTTTGTGCGAAAGCACGCCGCTTAGCGCGTAGGTTTTGCCGTCGTCGGTTTCGGAGTCGGCTTTCAAGATTTCCTCCTGTCGGAAGAACCGCCAGACTACCGACATCTTCGTGCCGTTGGAGACCGCCGTGCCTTTCGGTTCGACATCGAGCGCTCCGAAATTTTTTGCATATGCCGCCCCCGCCGCAAAAGCCAGAAATGCGAGTATGCCGAATTTTATTCCCCTGTGTGTTGTCTGCATTGTCGGCGGATTTTCGTCCGCGGCGCATGGCATGGCAACAAAATTTTGATTTGCCTGTCTGCGGACACAAAAAAAAGGGCGACAGCTTGACAGCCGTCGCCCCTTTTTTTTGGGGTGCGCCCCGTGCGTCCAAAATGTCGCTTTCGACGCACCCAGCGTCGCGCCAGCGACTAATTCAGCGTCAATGCCCGAGATATTCCGTCGTTCCGCCTTCCGTTTTGCGCCGTGTGCGATGCACCGAAAGTTTCGAGCCTAAGCTCCCTTTCGATGTATTCGCCCAGCGAAAGCGACGGTCTGCACAACTCTTTCATCGCGCCGAACCGCGAACTTCCGCATATTTCGCAATCGAAAACTGCGGAGTTCTCCTTTCGGTATTTCATAGAACATCCTCTGTTTTGAGGTTGGGGGCGATGTCCGAATCCGCGAATGCGCATTTTGCATGTCGCGCCGAACTCGTCTCCAATGGGTTATTGTATATTCGTAAAAGGCAAGCCAAATTTTAAACAAATCCGCAAATATTTTTTCAGATTGTCTAATTTTGCGCAAAAAAACGGAAATTGCGTCTCAAAAAACATTTGACTATTTCGGGCACTGTTTTTGAATTCTAACCGAAAAGGAGGAATTTGTGTTGCGCCGATTCGGTTTTGTGTCGGGCGCGTATGCCGAATTTTTCTCCCGCTTTTACAAACTACAAATATCAATATTATGTTCAATAGAAGAGAGTTCCTCAAAAACTCCGCGCTGCTCGGTAGCGCGGCAATGTTCCTCGGCGGCAATTCGAGGGCGTTCGCGGCTTCCAAAAAGGGCGCGAGCGGTCAGCTGCGCGTTGCGGTCATCGGTTGCGGCGGTCGTGGCTATTCGGTGATTGCAGCACTCAAGCACGTTCCCGAAGTCCGCTTCGTGGCGTTCTGCGACGTCGACGATGTGCGCGCGGCGAAAGCCTACAAAGAATATCCCGCAGTTCCGCGCTTCCGCGACTACCGTGTGATGTTCGACAAAATGGGCAAGGATATCGACGCTGTAACCGTCGCTACGCCCGACCATATGCACTACCCGATTGCCGCTTGGGCGATTGCCAACGGCAAACACGTATATTGCGAAAAGCCCCTTACCCGCACGATTTGGGAAGCCGAAGAGCTCAAGCGTCTGGCGAAGGAAGCCGGCGTAATTACCCAGATGGGCAACCAAGGGCACACGAACGAGGGCTGGAGACTCATCCGCGAATGGTACGAAGCCGACATCCTCGGCGATATCGAAGAAATCCACATTTGGACGAACCGCCCCGTATGGCCGCAGGGCGACCTCAAAATGCCGCCCGCGCAGCCCGTGCCCGCAACTTTGGACTACGATTTGTGGCAGGGCGTTGCCCCCTATCAGCCCTACAATTCTGCGATTCTGCCGTTCAAATGGCGCGGCATGCGCAACTACGGCACGGGAGCGGCGGGCGATATGGCGTGCCACTTCCTCGACGTTCCGTATTCGGCGTTCGACCTCGGCTTCCCCGTCGAAGTAATCGGCAATTCCACGCCGTTCAACGACTACAGCTGGCCGAGTCAGGCGTCGTCGATTATGACGTTCGCAAACGACTGTGGCGTAGGCGGCAAAATCCGCCTGCACTGGTACGACGGCGGCAGAAAGCCGAAGTCAATCAAGCGCGTAGATCCCGCCTTCCTCGCCGATCCGCGCAACAACAACGCAACGTTCATAGTCGGTACGAATGAAACGGTCTACACCAACGAATACGGTCAGAACACGCGCATTTGGCCTGCATCCAGAATGAAGGAAATGCTCAAGGCGAATGCGTTCCCGAAAAAGACCGTTCCCCGCTCGATTGCGCAGGGCAATCCCCACAAGGAATGGGCGTTGTGCTGCGTCGAGGGCAAACAGTCGGTCGGAAACTTCGACTACGCCGCTCCGTTTACGGAAATGGCTCTGCTCGGTATGATTGCAATATGCTGTCCGAACGTTCCGCTTTCGTACGATCCCAAGACGATGTCGTTCGTAAACTATCCGAAAGCGGACAAGTACATCCGTTCGCTCTACTCGTACAGGAAGGAATTCCTGCCGACGGCAAAGGCGTTGTTCTAAGGCGCGGGCTTTTCCGCGTCGCCCCGATGTCGGACATTCGGCGCGGGGCGCGGGAACGCGTGTTTTGTAAATTTTGTAAATTTAAATTAAAAAAGGAAAAACAATGTTAAATCGTAGAAATTTTATTAAATCGGCTGCCGCGGCAGGCGGTCTTATGGTTCTCCCGTCGTGGGCGGCGGCGCGCAAGGTCGGCCCCTGCAGCAAGCTCAACGTGGCTCTCGTGGGCGTGGGCGGCATCGGCGCGTTCGCGGTGGGTTCGCTCATCAACTACAAGTACGCGAACATCGTCGCCCTCTGCGACGTAGACGACGCGCGCGCGGCAAAGCAGTACAGCCGTTTCCCCGCTTGGCTTCCCAAGTTCCGCGACTACCGCGTTATGCTCGACCAGATGGACAAGCAGATTGACGCGGTAATCATCTCCACGCCCGACCATATGCACTATCCCATCGCAGCGTGGGCGATTGCAAAGGGCAAGCACGTTTTCTGTCAGAAACCCCTCACCCGCACGATTTGGGAAGCCGAAGAACTCAAGCGTCTTGCGAAGGAAGCCGGCGTAATCACCCAGATGGGCAATCAGGGGCACACAAACGAAGGCTGGAGGCTCATCAAGGAATGGTGCGATGCAGGCGTTCTCGGTCAGATTGAAGACATCTACATCTGGACAAACCGCCCGATTTGGCCGCAGGGCGACCTCAAGATGCCCGCGGGTCAGCCCGTTCCCCCGACGCTCGACTACGACCTGTGGCTCGGCGTTGCCCCCTATCAGCCCTACAACAATGCGGTTGTTCCCTTCAAGTGGCGCGGTTTGCGCAACTACGGCACGGGAGCTGCGGGCGATATGGCGTGCCACTTCCTCGACGTTCCGTACTCGGCGTTCGATCTCGGCTTCCCGATGAAAGTCGTCGGCAACTCCACGCCGTTCAACGACTACAGCTGGCCGAAGGAAGCTTCGTCGGTTATGACGTTTATGAACAAGCGCGGCGTCGACAACAGAATCCGCCTGCACTGGTACGACGGCGGCAGAAAGCCGAAGTCAATCAAGCGCGTAGATCCCGCCTTCCTCGCCGATCCGCGCAACAACAATGCGACGTTTATCGTCGGCACGAAGGAAACTGTCTACACCAACGAATACGGTCAGAACACGCGCATTTGGCCCGCTACGAGGATGAAGGAATTGATGAAGGGCGGCAAACTCCCCGAAAAAACGATTCCCCGTTCGGTAACCCCCGGAAATCCGTTCCAAGAATGGGTATTGGCGTGTTTGGACGGCAAGCAGCCCGAGGCGAACTTCGACTACGCAGCCCCCTTTACGGAAATGGCTCTGCTCGGTATGGTCGCGCTCTGCTGCCCCGAACGGGAACTGACGTACATCCCCTCGAAAATGCAGTTCGCGGGCTGCCCCGAAGCGGACAAGTTCGTGCGTTCGCAATACGAATACAGAAGCGAATTCCTTCCGTCGAAAATCAGACTGTAGGGAAATTTGCGGGCGGCGCGGTTTTGCCGCACGGCTCGTTCTTTCAATCGGCGCGGTTTGTACCGCGCCTTTTTTTGTGTTCCGAACCAACCCATACGCTTTTGCCGAATATGGTTGCAAGGTCGGGCGGCGTTTGATTCAGTGGACTTTGAAATGAAAGAATATTTGAATCTTTTGAAGCTAGTTATGGAGAACGGAATCGGGCGTTCCGACAGGACGGGCGTTGGTACAATCGGCGTTTTCGGGGCGCAGGCGCGTTTCGATCTGCGCAGTTCGTTTCCTCTTCTGACGACGAAAAAGCTCCACACGCGCTCGATTATCTACGAGCTTTTGTGGTTTCTGCGCGGCGACACAAACATAAAATATCTCAACGACAACCGCGTCACAATTTGGGACGAGTGGGCGGACAAGAACGGCGACCTCGGGCGCGTCTACGGCGCGCAGTGGCGCGACTGGATAGCCCCCGACGGCAGACATATCGACCAGATAAAGAACCTTGTCGACGGAATCCGTAAAGACCCGTTCGGCAGGCGGCATATCGTCTGCGCGTGGAACCCCGGCGAGCTCGACAAAATGGCGTTGCCGCCCTGCCATGCAATGTTCCAGTTCTACGTTTCGCCCGACGGCGGTCTGAGTTGCCAGCTCTACCAGCGTAGTGCCGACCTCTTCCTCGGCGTGCCGTTCAATATCGCATCCTACGCGATGCTCACGATGATGGTGGCGCAGGTTTGCGGGCTAAAGCCGCGCGAATTCGTGCACACGTTCGGCGATTTGCACATATACAAAAACCACCTCGAGCAGGTGCGCGAACAGCTTTCGCGCGAGCCCCGCGAACTTCCGACGATGAAACTAAATCCCGCCCGCAAAGAGCTCGACGAATTCGTCTACGAAGATTTTTCTCTCGAAAACTACAATCCGCACCCCGCCATTAAAGCGCCGATTGCCGTATGAGTACAGTTCGGGCGATAGCGGCTGTTGCCGAAAACGGGGTAATCGGAGACGGGCTTTCGATACCGTGGCACATCTCCGAAGACTTCAAGCATTTCAAGCGCACGACTTCGGGCGGAATAATCGCGATGGGTCGCAGAACGTGGGAGAGTCTTGGCGGCAGACCGCTGCCGAACCGCGAGAACGCCGTGCTTACTTCGCACCCCGAAACGGTAGGGGAGGGCGCGCGGGCGTTCGCCACACTCGACGGACTTTTGGCGGCGTATGCCGACGACTCCCGCGATCTCTGGATCATCGGCGGGGCGCACCTCTACGAAACCGCGCTCGACCGCTGCCAAGAGCTAATTATAAGCAGGGTGAAGGCAAGCCCGAAAGGCGACGTTTTCTTCCCGAAATTCGACGACAAATTCAGGCAGTCCGAAATTATTTTGAGCCATCCCGAATTCGACGTTGTCAGATATGTCAGGAAATAGTCGAAAATGGAATTCATAGCACTGATTTTGATACCGATTTTCATCGGCATGTACGCACAGGCGAAGGTGTCCTCCGCCTACGAAAAGTATTCGCGCGTTCGCTCGCGCTCGGGAATGACGGGGCGCGACGCGGCGGCGGCGGTGATGCGTTCGGCGGGCATCGACGATGTGGAGATCATGCCTATTGACGGGCACCTTACCGACCACTACGACCCGTCGAGAAAAGTCCTCGCCCTCAGCCGCGAAAACTATTCGGGAACTTCGATAGCCGCGCTGGGTGTCGCCGCGCACGAGGCGGGGCACGCAATCCAGCACAGGCAGAAATACGCGCCGCTCAATCTGCGTATGGCTCTCGTACCGATTACGAATTTTGCGTGTTCGCTTCTGCCGATTGTAATGCTCGGCGGATTTTTCCTCTTCAACAGCCTGTTGACAATCTATGTGGGTATAGGCGTGTATATTGTGCTTACTATATTCCAGCTTGTAACCCTGCCCGTGGAATTCAACGCGTCGAACAGGGCGAAGGCGCAGCTTTCAAGGCTCGGTTTTGTCGACGGCGCGGAGTCGCGCGGGGTTGCCGAGGTTTTGGACGCGGCGGCTCTTACGTACGTTGCGGCGTTCGTCTCGTCGCTCGGCTGGCTTTTGTATTTGCTGTCGGCGGCGAACAACAGACGCTGAGTTTCCGTTTCCGCAAATTTGAAAATCCGCTTCGGGGCGTGTTCCCAAGCGGATTTTTATTTGTCAAATACCGATTTATTTATTGGGTCTTCCGATCGCGCAGTTGCTATTATGCGAAAACTATTGTCGATACTTGCGGCGTTGACCGCCGCCCAGTTTCTCGACGCGGAAGATATAAACATATCGACCGAAAACGCAAAGCTTGTACTCGAGAGTGACGTCGACGGTCTTTTGACTTTGCGCGGCTGCGGTATGGCGTGCGGCGAATTTGCGCCGATTAAGCGCACCGACGAACTCGTCCGGTAGTTCCTTTTCTATCCGACGTCGGGCGACGGAAAAAAGAAAAAGACAGAAATTTGTTATTTTTCAAAAAAACTTCTTGACATTTGTTGGATTTTATTTGATTATTAGCGCATAAAAATGAGGGCGCGGTGCTGCTGCGGTTATCGTTACGTTCTCATTTAAACTCCGAGGAATCGGAGTTACCCATTTTCTTCTCATAATAATCCCATAAAAACGGCTTCGCAAAGTTGAGCACTTTGCGAACCTTTTTTTTTATACCGACTTAAGTAGGCGATTATTTTCCGTTTTCGTAGATTTTAATCAGCGTGTAGTTTTTGCCGTCCGAGATTGTGCTCTGTTTCGACGTGTAGACCGACGGCATTACCACGCCCACCGACGAATCCGTGCGTTTGCCGGTCTTTGCGCTTTCGGCTTGTTCATACACTTTTTTCACGTTCGTTTCGTAGTATCGCGCGGTGTCGGTCGAGGCGTAATAGGCGGCGAGTTTGTAGCGGGCGAATCCGCGTCTTATAAGAATGTCGATTTTCAGCAATCCGCATTTGTAGTCCGCGTTTTTTGCGGGAATTTCGCGCGCGCCGCGCTCCGAAAGTTCGGTCGGGTTTTTCACCCATACGATACCGTCAGATACTTGTCCGATTTCGCCGCGCAGGGCGCGGTATAGCGAGTCGTCGTAGTCTTTGTCTTCGGCGTCGAGCATCATTTTCAGCGTTTCGGGCGATGCGCTGTTGAGGTTTGTTTTCTCGAAGAGTTCGGTCGAGGTCGTCGCGGCGAAAAGCGTGTAGAGCGGTGTGGGCGAACCGTTTTCGTCGAAGAAAAGTTCGCGGGCTTTTTCGACAAACCGCAGTTCGTCGAGCGAGGCAAATGCGCGGTTGGGCGGTTTCGGCGAAGTGTCGTCGTAGTCGTCGAACTCCGCGCCGTCGGGCAGCTTCGAGTCGTCATTGTCGCGCCAGTCGACTATGCAGTCGGCGGCTTCCTTTGCGGTATTCGAGTTTATTCCGTTTTCCTCGAAAATTTTTTGAAGCGCGGAAGAATCGAGGTTGTTAAGCGGAATTTTTCCGCTTTCCTCCGAAACTGCGACTTCGGCGGTTGTGCCGTCGGGAAATTCGACGCGCTTTTCCCCGAGGGGTTTTGCCCAGCCCTGTTCGGCGGAATAAAGCCCGCCGTCAATTTGCGCGTATTCGTCGAGCACGGCGAGCGTTGCGTAGAGTGCCGAGTATGCGTCCTGCCGCAATGTCTGCGCGTGGATTGCCGACGCGGAGAATCCGAGCGAGCGCGTTGTGTGTTCGACTATCCCGACCGAGATTACCGACACAGCGAAAATCAGTCCGAGCACGAAAATCAGGGCGTTTGCGCGTTTGCTTTTCATTGCAGGTTGGGGTCGAGATTTCCGTAGAGCGGGATTATGCGTTCGAGTGTTTCGCCGTTCCGTTCGAAGCGGATTTTTATCAGGTAGGGCATTGACGAATTATCCGTTGACGCCGTTTGCGCAGTGTCGTCGGGTTCGTCTTCCTCGCGCCAATTGTCGTTGTCTTGGTAGATGTAGGATATGCTTTTGGCGAATGGCGAAATTTTCGTTTCGTACAAAATTGCGTCGGAATTTTTTTCCTCGGCGTTCGCCTGTCGCCAGACAATCGACATACCGCCGTCGCCGACTTTCAGCCAGCAGATTTTTTCGGGCGCGAAGCCGTTGCACGACAGAAAAAGCGGGTGGTTTTCGTTGACTTCGAAGACGACCGTTTTTTGGGTAGAGAGCGATTCGGGCAGTTCGGCAATCGCGACGGTCTTCGATGCGTTTTGCGCGTAAATGTTTTCGATGCGCGACGGGTGCAGAATCAGCGAACGTCCGAATGTCGAGTTCAGGAAGCGTTCCACTCCGTCGGCGTGCTCGCGCAGGCTCCAGCCGCGCCCGATTCTTTCCGCCGTTTCGAGCAACTGGAAAAGTGTCGTTGCGCAGCCGAACATTACAAGTGCCGAAACCGCGAGCGCGAGCACGACTTCAAGCAGGGTGAATGCGCGCCTCATTGCGGAGCCTCCCACTGCCTCCGCCTGTCTTCGAGCAGATCGGTGCGGTCTTTTATTATGTCTTCGCGGTCGTTGGCGTTTTCGTACCACGACGAATTGCGTTTTGCGAAAACTTTCGTTCTATATTCGCCGCCGTCGCGCGAGCACACGATTTCGACTTCGAACAGGTCGAGTATTGCCGTCGGGGCTGCGTAGGCGCGGACTTTGTATTTGTTGCCGTCGAACGCGTCTACATCCGTGCCGTTTTCGAGTTTGTCGTACTCCGAAATTCCGAGGGCTGCGGCGATTAGCTGTTCCTTCACGAGGTCGTCGAGCGGCTGTTTGTCGGGCGCGTCGACCGCCGTCAGACAGTTTACGCAGATTTGCGATACCGCTACCGCCGCCGCCGCGAACAGTGCCAACGCAAGTACGGCTTCGACCAGAGTGAACGCCCGTTCTTTTTTTCGATACGCGTTTCCCTTTGCGGTCATTTTACCTTGACCTCCGCGGCGCAGCACATCGGGTCTATCGCGAGCGGAAGTTGTTCGCCGTCTCCCGTTTTGAATTTCACTTCGACTGGCGTACAGGTTCCGTCGGGTGCGATTTCAACCGAGGAGAGTGTTTGCGCGTTGAATTCCGCCGACTTCGAGCCGATTATTTGCGGATATTTGGGAACGAACACCACTTCCGGTTGCGCCGTTTCCGTCGGAAGTTCGTCGGAAAGTTTCAGCTGCGACAAGACCGATTTGTCTTCGAATCTCGATATTGTAAAGACTCCGCCCGCGTACGAGAGCGAGAGTTTTTCGCCGCGTTCCGCCGCGAGGTTTCGGGCAGTTTTCAACGCCGCCAAGAACACCCTGTCGGCGGGTTTGCTTTTAATTGCGCGTTCCGAAAACAGACCTGTCGCCGCGGCGGCAAGACCCGCCATTGCGGCAATCATGGCTATTGCCAACAGCACTTCGGTGAGTGTGAAAGCCCGCCGCGCCGACATACCGATTTTCTCCTACGGAAGATTCTACCAGTTGCCGATGTCGTCTTCCGTGTCGGGTTGTCCGTCGGGACCGTTCGACCAGAGGTCGTAGTCGTCTTTGCTCTTTTGCGCGGGGAAGCGGTATTGGAACGGATTGCCCCACGGATCGAGCGGAAGGTTGCGCACGTACGGGCCTTTCCAACGCTCGCCGAGCGAGTCGGGCGCGGTTTCGAGTGCCTTTATTCCCTCTTCTGTTGTGGGGTATCTGCCGACCGAAAGTTTGAACGACATCATCGGCACTGCAAACGCATCGCTAACCATCGACTTTGCTATGTTAGTTTGGCTGTCGGTCATAAACTTGCCCAGATTCCCCACTACGAGGAATGCGAGCATTGAAATCAGGGCGATTGCAAGCAGCACTTCCATCAGCGTGAAAGCGCGTTTTGCGGAAATTTTTTCGTGGTCGGAATTGTGGCGCATAATATTGTCTCTTTTTCGGTTCAACGCGTTCCGTTCCGATTTGTTTCGGAAAAAATCAGAGTTGCTCCAGCTTTTTGCAGACTTCGTCGATGAGGAAGTCGGGCGTCGACGCGCCCGCCGTAACACCGACTACATCGAATTTTTTGATTGCGTCGATGTCGAGTTCCCCGAGCGTTTCGATGTGGAAGCACGGAAGCCCCGTGCGCTGCGCCATAATCGCTAGTTTTACGGTATTCGCCGAGTGCTTGCCGCCGATTACAACTATCGCCTTCGCCCCCCTTTCGGCGAGCACGTTAACGTCTTTCTGGCGTTCCTTTGTCGCGCCGCAGATTGTGTCGATTACCTTTGTGTCGGGGAAGCGTTTTTTGAAGTATTCGGAAATCTGGTTGTAGTCGTCGGTGAACATTGTCGACTGCGAGACCATGCAGATGTCGCCCTGAATGTCGGGCAGTTTGTCGATTGCCTTCGTATCCTTTACGACGTAGCCCTTGCCGCCCGCGTAGCCCAGAAGCCCGATGACTTCGGGGTGGTCGGGGTCGCCGACGATGACGGTTGTGTAGTTTTTGTTCGCGTGCATTTTGATTATGCCCGCGATTTTGCCCACGTCGGGGCAGGTTGCGTCCTTGCAGCGCAAACCGAGGCTTTGCAGATATTTTCTGCGGTCGGGCGACACACCGTGGGCGCGGAAAACAAGCACGCTGTTTTCGGGCGATGCCTTGGAAATTTGGTCGCTGATTGACGATTCGCTTTTGTAGTCGCCGATTTCGAGCACGCCGCAGTTGGTCAGCCGCTCCATCATTTGGCGGTTGTGGATGAGCGGCCCGTCGGTAAAGACTTTGCATTTGCCGCCGTCTGTGCAGGTTGTGGCTATTTCGATTGCGCGTTCCACGCCGAAACAGAAACCCGCGCTTTTTGCTCTTATTACTTTCATAGACTTAAATTTTTTTGATGTCGAAACCGTCTTTTCTGTCGAGGACGCTCCAGCCGAGTTCCGTCAGCTTATTGCGCAGTTCGTCGGCCTTGGCGAAGTCCTTCGATTTTTTCGCATCCCACCGCGCCTGAGCCATCTGTTTGATTTCTTCGGGCACGTCGGCTTCGGTCTGTTCGGCTTGCGACTCCGACGAAAGGTCGATGCCGAGCGCGTACAGAAGCGAACCGAGCGCCGCGATGTCTCTGCTCTTTCCGTCGAGCTTGGGCAGCGCGCCGAAGATTTCGCCGAGGGCGCGGGGCACGTTGAGGTCGTCGCAAAGGGCGTTCCACGCGGGTTCGAATATCGTTCCCGCAAAGTTGTTTTCGGGGGCGATTAGTTTCTTGAAGTCGGCTTCCGACATCTTCGCGCGCCCGAGCGCGGCTTTGACCGATTTCGCCAGTTTCGCCAGCGCGCTCTTTGCGTCGTCAAGCCCCTTGAACGTGAAATTGAGCTGCTGGCGGTAGTGCCCCGACATCAGCGCGTATCTGATTTGCGCGGGCGTGTAGCCTTTCGCCACGAGGTCGTCGAGCGTGTAGAGGTTGCCGAGGCTCTTCGACATTTTCTGACCTTCGACCATCAGGTGCGCGCTGTGGAACCAGTAGCTGACGTAGGGCGATTTGCCCGTTGCGCATTCGCTTTGGGCGATTTCGTTTTCGTGGTGCGGAAAGCAGAGGTCGATGCCGCCACCGTGCAGGTCGAAAGTATCGCCCAGGTATTTTGTGGACATTGCCGAGCATTCGATGTGCCACCCCGGTCTGCCTTCGCCCCACGGCGATTTCCAGAAGTTTTCGCCGTCTTCTGGTTTGCGGCCCTTCCAGAGCGCGAAGTCGGAGACGCTTTCGCGTTCGTATTCGTCGGCGTTGTTGACTTCGCCCGCCGAGTTTGTGGACTGCGTTGCCATATGTTCGCGGTCGAGGCCGGCGAGTTTTCCGTAGTCGGCGAATGTGGAAATTTTAAAGTATACGCTGCCGTCCTTTGCGGGGTATGCGTGCCCGTTGGCGACGAGCTTGGAGACCATATCGAGCTGTTCGGCGATGTGCTCGGTTGCACGGGGTTCGACAGTGGGGCGGAGCATATTGAGCCTGTCGCAGTCGAGGTGGAATTTGTCCTCCCACTTTTTTGTGAAGTCTTTGAGCGTCATTCCGAGCTTGCGGCTTTCGCGGATGGTTTTGTCGTCCACGTCGGTGATGTTGCGCACGTGTTTTACTTTCAATCCCGAGCATTCGAGGGTGCGGCGCAATACGTCCTGCGCCACGAACGTCCTGAAATTGCCGATGTGCGCGGGCCCGTAGACCGTAGGACCACAGCAGTACATTCCGAAAGTGTCGGTTTGGGGCGTAAGAACGTCTTTTCGTCTCGTGATGGTGTTATGGATTGATACATTCATTTTTGTTGCGATTTTTTTTCGACGGGTTCATATCAAACCACAATGAACGAAAATTTCAAGCTCGATATAAAAAAGCGTCCGCGCCGTCTGCGCAAAAGCAACTCGATTCTCTCGCTCTGCGAGGAGACGCGCGTGCTCCCGTCCGATTTGATTCTGCCCGTCTTTTTGAAGGAGGGCAAAAACGGTGCCGACAAAATTCCGTCGATGCCCGATGTCTACCGCCATACGATAGATTCACTGCTGAAACTTTGCGACAAAATGCTCAAAAGCGGCGTTTCCGCCATCGCGCCTTTCCCGCTCGTGGACAGGTCCAAGAAGTCGCTGCGCGCGGACGAGGCGGTCAACCCGAAGTCTCTTGCAAACCGCGCGATTGCCGCCGTCAAGAAACGCTTCCCGGAGATGACTGTCGTTGCCGACATCGCGCTCGACCCCTATACATCGCACGGGCACGACGGCATTCTCGACGGGTCGGGCACTTGGATTGTCAACGACGAAACCGTCGAGATTCTCGCGGGAATGTCGCTTGTCGCCGCCCAGTCGGGTGCGGATTTCGTCGCCCCGAGCGATATGATGGACGGCAGAATCGGCGCAATCAGAAGCGTCCTCGACGACTGCGATTTTCAGGATACCGCCATTATGGCGTACAGCGCAAAATACGCGTCCGCATTCTACGGACCTTTCCGCGACGCAATCGGTTCTTCTCCGAAGGCGCAGGGCAAGACAAGGAAGTATCTCGACAAAAAGGGGTATCAGTTAAATCCCGCGAACACCCGCGAGGCGTTGAAGGAGGCGGCTCTCGACGAAGAGGAGGGCGCGGACGTGATAATGGTAAAGCCCGCGGGGCACTATCTGGACATTGTGGCGAAAATCAAAGAGCGCACTACGTTGCCGATTGCCGCGTATCAGGTTTCTGGCGAATATTCGATGATTATGGCCGCGGCGCAGAACGGCTGGCTCGACGCTGACAGGACGATTATGGAATCGCTGACATCCATCAAGCGCGCGGGCGCGGATATGATTTTGACCTACTTTGCCGAGTATTTTGTGGACAGAAAATAGACGGCTTTTCACTAAATAAAAAACGGTTTCGGAAAAAACAAGACAAGTTCGAAAATCCGAAGCCATTGGCAAAGCCAATGCGAACTTATACAGAAAAGGCGCGACTATAGTCGCGCCGCAGTATCACAAGTAGGAACGAAGTTCCGATGACCGGCGCGGCTCGCGCCCGAAGTTCCGTAGCCGTGCAGGCTGCAGCCTGCCGTCAAGGGCTTCGCCTTTGTCTGCTATTTTCCGATTTTCTTTTGCAGCAGGCGCGCGGAGTTTGCCACTACCGTCACCGACGAAACGTTGTGCAGCAACGCTCCCGCCACGGGGCCGAGCAGCCCGAACGCGGCGGCGGCGATTGCCGCAATGCTTACCACCAGCGAAATTACCATATTGGTTTTTATGGTCGCCATTACGCTTCTCGAAAATTTCACGATTGCGGGCACGGCGGAAATGTCGTTCGCAAGCAGGGTGATGTCGGCGTTCTCGACTGCGATATCGTTGCCGACTTTGCCGAGGGCTACGGAAACGTCGGCGGCGGCGAGCGCGGGAGCGTCGTTTACGCCGTCCCCGCACATACATACGGTTTTGCGGGCGTTTTTAAGTTCGGCGATTTTCCCGAGCTTGGTTTCGGGAGATGCATCGTAGGTAGTGCGTTCGATTCCGATTTTTTCGGCTGCGGCAAGCGCGGCGGCTTTGTTGTCGCCCGTGAGCATTTCGACGGCGCAACCGAGGCTTTTCAGCTCCGACACGACCTGCGCGGCGTTTTCGCGCGGCTCGTCGGAAAACGCCAACAGCCCCGCGAGTTTCCCGTTCAGCGCGACGGCGGCGAGCGTCTTGTCGGCGTTGTCTTCGGCGAATTTTCCCGCCTGCGCGTTTTCGGAAATCTGCTTTTCGAAAACGGAAATCTTGGCGACTTCAACTTTTCCGGATTCCGATTGGCAGCGCACGCCGACTCCGACCGTCGATTGTGTCGAGCGGCTTTCTTCGGGCTTTACGGAAAGTTCCCGCGCGCGCTTCAACACGGCTTTGGCTATCGGGTGTTCCGACATTTGTTCAGCGGTTGCGGCGAGGCGCAAAAGTTCGCGCTCCCCGATTCCGAGCGGAATGCAGCTCGCGACGGATACTTCGCCGCGCGTGAGAGTTCCCGTTTTGTCGAACAGCACGGTATCCACTTTTGAAAGTTCCTCTACAGCCGCGCCGCTTTTTACGGCGATTCCACTTTTCGACATATTGCCGATTGCCGCCGCGATTGCCGCGGGAGTCGCCAGCACGAACGCGCACGGGCAGAATACCACAAGCGCGGTTGCCGAGCGGATGAGCGCGGTTATCGTATCCGCGCCGAACGCGAATTTCACGCCGAAGAAAATGCCTGCGGAAATTGCGAGCGCGGCGACTACAAGCCGTCCCGCCCAGATGTTGGCGATGCGCGAAATCGGCGCGCGCGTGCCCGCCGCCTCTTCGACGAGCTTTGCAAGCTTGCCCGCTGCGGAGTCGCCGCCGACTTTCGTCGCCCTGATTTCCACCGCTCCTGAAAGATTGGTTGTCGCGGCGAGAACGGTGTCGCCGAGAGACTTTTCGACGGGCATCGATTCGCCCGTAAAATTCGACTGGTCGAACGTCGATTCGCCCGAAATTACCACGCCGTCGCATGGGGCGAGTGTGTGGGGCTTGAGAACGACAACCTCGCCGACTTTCAGTTCCGAAGCGGGAATTTCGACCGGCTCGCCGTCGCCGCGCTTTACGAGAACCGTCTTCGGCGCAAGCTGTGCAAGCCGCTTTACGCCGTCGGTTGCGCGGCGCACGGTACGCTCTTCGAGGGCTTCGCCGCACGCCATCAGAAACGCGATTTCGCCCGCCGCAAAAACGAAGCCGTGCGAATGTCCGGAGGGGCTGTCCGCGCCGAAGTGTATCGCAAACTGCAAAAGCACCATCGCCAACACCGCCAGCGACACGAGCGTTGGCGCGCCTATTTTGCCGTCTTCAAGCAGGCTCCGCGCCGACATAAATATCGGCAGTCCGCAGAGCACCACCGCAACCCACGACGGGTCGGCGAGCGGGTTGAAGTGCGGGTTTGTCTTCGACAGGAAAAATCCGAGCGCAAGTGCCGCCGCCGAAGCGCAGAGCTTCAGCCAGACGGGTATCGGAAACCCGGGCGCGCTGCCCGAGCAGCACGAATGCGCGCGTGATGTCGAACAGCACGAGTGCATTTCGAAGCCGTTCTGTTTTTCGCCGCCGCCGCGGCAGGCGTGTCCGTGGTTGCAACAGTCGTGTTTTTTCATTTCGTCCATATCAGCAATAAAGATTTGAAAATTATGAGCAAAGTTAGGGTTGTCTAATTTTTATCGCAAGGCTTTTTTTGGGGAATTTAAGAATTGCATATTGGGAGCAAGTGTACGAAAGTTTTCGCCGAAAGGACAATATGAAGAAATTTTTTGGGACACTTTTTACTGCGTTGCTGGCGTTGTCGGCGGTTGCCGCGTTCGGCGCGAAAACAAAGGTCGCCTGCGTGGGCGACAGCATAACCTACGGCTACGGAATCGAAGACCGTCCGAACAATTCGTACCCAGCACAGTTGGGGCGCATTCTCGGCGACAAGTACGAAGTCGTCAATTTCGGCGTAAGCGGCACAACGGCAATCCGCTCGGGCAATTTTCCGTATGCGTCGACCCAGAAGTACGAACAGGCCTTGAACTACCAGCCCGACATTGTGGTAATCAAGCTCGGCACGAACGACTCTAAGGCGGTAAACATCGCCAAGATATCCGATTTCGCCGCCGACGTAAAGACGCTCATAGCCTCGTTCAAGAAGCTTCCCTCGAAGCCGAAAGTATACCTGTGCCTGCCCGTGCCCGCGTACATAAACGGCACAAAGCCGATGGTCATTAACGGCGACAGAATCATTTCCGAGATAATTCCGCAGCTCAAGAAAGTAGCCGCCGACGACGGAGACGTGGAACTTATCGACCTCTTTGCGCCGCTCTCGGGCAAGGGCGAATTGTTCCCCGACAAAATCCATCCGAATGCCGAGGGCGCGGCGGTTATGGCGCGGGTTATTGCCGAAAAAATTCGGGAAAAATAAACAGGTTTCGCGGGAGCAATCACGCTTCAGGGAAAATAAAAAACGCGACGGAATGGAAAATCCGCCGCGTTTTTGTTTGTTCGGGTCGTCCCGCAAATTTCCTATTTCTTAGCCTTCTTTTTCGTCGGAACGGGGTCGATTATCTGACCGTCCTTGAGCAGGCGGGCGCGGAGCTTTGCGTAGTCGACATCCTGAACTGCTATGTTCCCGTCGATGGCGATTGCCGCGGCCGTCGCCGAGCTTTGGCCGAGGATGATGAGGTTCGGTTCCATTCTAATCGAGCCGAATGCCACGTGCGAAGCCGACAGGGCGAACGGCACGAACAGGTTTTTGCACTCCGACTTCTTCGGAACGATACTGTCGTAGCTGACGGGGTAGGTGATTTTGACGGGCTTTTCGAAGCCGCCTTCCATCGCCATTTTGCCGTCGACGACAACGCGTTCGATGTGGTGCGAGTCCATCTGGTAGCTGCCCAGCCCCACCGACTTCGGCGCGATTTCCCTACCCTGGCAGTTCGCCTGCGTCATTACGTAGTCGGAAAGCATACGGCGGCCTTCGCGGACGTACAGCTCGTGCGGCCAGTGCCCGGTTTCGGGGAATTCGAATGCGTCCAGACCGTATTCGGCGACGCGCTTTTGCAGACCCTGCGGAACGGACGGGTCGTTCGCGAGGAAGTACATAAAGCCCTGCTGGTAGTTTACGTGGTCTTGGAAGATTTTTTCGCGTTCGGCATAGGATGCGTCAACCCAGTTGAAGTTTGCGCCGACGTGGTCGATGGAAATCGGACCGGCATTGTTGCAGTCGCCTTCGTTGAGCTTTACTGGACCGTGCCTGTAGCGCAAATCCCAGAATTCGGAGGGCGCGCCGTTGACGTAGCGTTTGAGAAGCTCGTAGCGTTCGGGGCGGTATCCTTCGGGCTTGGGCCACGCAACGTGCTTGCCGTCCTTCATCGCCCACATCCTGAAGCAGTATGCCTGAAGCTTTTTGTCGCCCTTTCCGAGAACGTCTACCTTTGTGTCGGTTACGCCTTCGAGCAGACCGCTCGAGGGATCGCCCTTGACCTTGTAGGGGTCGACCGCGAAGCGCGGCAGGTGGCTGTGTTTCGAGAAGTACGTTCCGTTGTATGTTTCGTTGAAACGCGCGTTGTCTTCGCGTCCGAGCATATACGATACGCCCGCCGCCGCGAGCAGGTCGCCCTCGTACGTTGCGTCGACGAACACTTTGCCCTTTGCCGAGTTTCCGTTTTCAAAGAAAATCTTTACGATTTTTCCGTCCTTGGTTTCGACCTTTTCCAGACGGTGCTCGAAGAAGACTTCAACCCCCGATTCCTGAAGCATCGTAAGGAACATCGTTTCGGCTTCGCTGGGGCGGAAGCCGGTCCACTTGCCGAGTCTGTCGAAAAATTCCTTTGCGATGCCGCCGATTGTGCTGCGCTTGCCGATGTCGGTTGCGGTTAACCCGCCCGATGTCATACCGCCGACGTGTCTTCTGAAGACGTACAGAGCCGCCGTTTTGCCCATTCTGCGGGCTTGGACAGCCGCGCCCACGCCCCCCGGAGTGCCGCCGTAGACCACGATGTCGTAGTTGCCTTCGACGGGGTTTTCCGCCTTCGGCACGGGATAGTAGTATTTAAGCCCCGGATTTGGTGTTGTCGGCGCGGGCAACGCTGCCTCCGCCTGTGCCGCCGCGAAAGCCGCCAGTGCGGTAAGCGCGGAGAGCATGATTTTTTTCGTATTTTCCATCATAGTTTTTTCTAACAATATATAATAGTTGCAGCCGTCCCGCGCAAAGTGCAAGGGACCGACGGAAAAAGAACTGAATGAATTGCGCGAAAATGCAAGCCGATTTTTCGCCGTTATCGGGGGATCTTTGTCGAGAGCTTTTCTATCCTGTCGGAACGGGCTATGCGTTTGCCGTTTGCGAATATCGAAAGCCCCGCGCCCCTGCCGTAGCGCGAGCCGTCGGCGTCCCAGTAAATCGAGATTTTCGCGTTCTTGTATTCGAGGTCTTCGAGGCAGAAATATTTCCAGCTTGCGGGCGCGAGCGGGTTTAGCTCGACGGAATTTCCCGCCGACGGCCGCAAGCCCACAAGTCCCGTTATCACGAGGTCGGCGAAAGTGGAGTGGTTGTAGTCTTTGCCGCGCTCCTTTTTGTAGGCAACGCTGCGCTTGTCCCAAGAGAGCAGGCGGGTGCGGGTAATCCAGTCGCCCGTGTCGGGGTGTTGGCATTCATCAATCCAAAAGACTTTTTTGCCGTCGGATCTTGTCAGCGTGTGCGAGGCGGCGTAGGTTTTCAGCGCGTCGAGGTAGTCGGCTTTGTCGACGGGGCGGTTTTCGAAATCGTTGAGGAAGTTTGCCAGCGCGGTCAGTGTAATCGATGTCGAGAACGGCCAGACGGGACCGTTCCACTGGCACTCGTGTCCTATGTACGAAAGTCTGAAACGCCCGTCGCGCCGCTCCGCCGTCGTCAGTCCGAACTTCGACTTGAAGCCGTCGGAGAGCGTTATCTGTTTCCACGCGTCGGCATATTCCTTCGGCGCGATTCCGAAATACCACGGCGTGTAGCCGTGCAGTTCGCGCACGTCGGCGAGCCTGCCGTCGTAGCCGTTTTTCGGCATAACCTTGTAGAATTTTGCGTCGGTATCCCAGAGCTTTCCGTTTATCAGTTTCTTGAGGTTTTCGGCTTTTGCGGCGTAAAGTTGCGCGTCGGTTTCGTTGCCGAGAACTTCGGCGATTTTCGAAAGCGCGGCGTAGTCTGCGTACATATACGAGTTTATCGTGGGGCGGTATCCGCACCAGCGGGCGTTGAGTGCGCCCGAGATGGAAAGCTCCATTCCGTCGGCGAGGTCGCGCTGCCAGAAGAGTCCGTTCTCGGGGTCGAGGTTCGACTTCTCCCACGCGGCGACGTTCGTCTTGAGGGCGGGATAGAGGTCGCGCAGAAGCTTTTCGTCGGGGCGGGCGAGGTGCAGCTGCCACACGGTGTCGGCATACCAGAACGAGAAGCTGCGGACGTGCTTTGCGGTCTTCCAAAAACGCGCGTAGTCGGCGGCGATTGCGCCGTTTCTTAGCCAGCGCGCCTCGCGTATTTGGTGGGCGGCGGGGCAGGCTATCGTATTGTATTTCCCCGCCCACTCGACCTTCGGCATAAACTCGGTGACGACAAAACCGTCGGGCGTTTTTTCGACGTGTTTGCGGAAAGTCCACCATCTGAAGTAGTAGGTCGCTGTGATGTCTTCGTCGGGGCACTCGAAGAGCGGGACGTTTTCGAGCATAAATTTTCCGGCTTCCGAATTTGGAATTGAATTGACGTAAAGTTCGTCGTCGTCGGCATTGAATTTTTCGACATACGCCGAGAGCTTTTTTTGCAGCGCCGAAGAGTCTTGCGGTTGTGCCACCGCAAGCGAGCACAGCGCGGAGGCGAAAAGTATTGCGATTGTTTTGATGGACATACGCCTGAATTCTACCGAAGCGCGAAACGCCGACAAGAAAAAACCGCATCGGAAAAACTCCGAGGCGGTTTGGAAATTTGCTTTTTACCCTGTACCTATTTTTCGAGGCGCACGGTGATTGAGCGTCTGAATTTGGGCAGGACTATTTCGCCGCCGCCGATTTTCAGCTCCGCCCATTTATCCTCCCAATCGAGGTACGCGCGGGCTTTGGAAAATTTGCCGTCGATTTTTATCTTCAAGCCGACAAGCTCCTTTGCGGGGATGTTGTCGCGCAGCTCTGTGTGGATGTCGGACGATTTGTCCCTGCACCAGAGCATTGTCTGCGACTGGCCTTTCAGCCCGTAGACGCGCAGTTCTTTCGTGTCGGCGCGGAACGGTCTTGCGTGTTGCGCGGCGGGGTCGAACCCCTCGATTGCCTTTGAGAAGCGGTCGAAGTGATACCAGAGGTTGTACTTTTGGACGTACACATCCCAATACCAGATGTGCCCCGTGCCCGCCGCTCCCGCAAAGAACGGCGCGAAAATTGTGTCGTGCAAAATTATGCCTTCCCTGTCGGCGTCGTGCTCGGGCGAACGCGACGCGTAGTTGCGCTTGGCGACCCCCGTTTCGGCGAGAAGTACGGGCTTTTGCGGGTTCGTTGCGAATACGCGTTCGATTGCCGATGCAAGGCAGACATCCTGCGCTCCCTCGAGCTCGGGGAGGTTGTCGTTGGGCAGGTTGTAGCGGTGGATTTGCACGAGGTCGTCCTGCGGAAGAACGTAGAATTCCTTTATGAATCTTTCCATCCTTTCGGGTTTGCCTTCGAAGCTGCCGTAACTTTGTGTCGCCAAATTGTTCGGGAAGCGTTTGCGCAGTTCGCCGAGCATTTCGACCGTCCACGGCATATGGATTTCCTTCGGCATTTTTACGCAGTCGAATTCGTTCCACAATTCCCACGCGAAGATTGTCGGGTTGTCGGCGTAACGTTTCGCGAAGAAGTCGAGCCGTTTTAGATACAGTGCCTTGCCCTTTGGATTTGTGAAAAAGTCGGCGTTGTCGGCGAAGCTGCCGCCGAATTTTTTGTCGTAAAATTTGCGGGTGTAGTGCTTGTTCGCAACTCCGTGCGACGGCGTTCCGCCGCTAAGCCGCGTGAAGTGGTGCAGGCACATCTTCGCCTTGATTCCGCGCTTGGCGCACATATCGACGATTTTGTCGAGCCGCTTCGCCTTGTTTTCGTCGTAGATTCCCTCGGCGATTTCGGGTTCTGTGAAGTCCGCGCTAATCCAGATTCTGACGAAGTTGCCGCCGTTTTTCGCGAGGTTGTCGAGCTGGCGTTCAATCTCGTCGAGCGTCTTTTGTTCGTCGTTGCTGTCCCACGCGTTCGGCGGCCAGCAGAAGTTCAGCCCGATTGGAATGTATGTCGATCCGTCTTTGAGCGCGAGGTAGCGGTTGTCGGTCTTCGAGATTTCCACGAAGTTTTTTTCGCCCGACGCTGCGCAAACGCTTTTGCAGGATGTTGCCAGCAACAGCGGGAGCATTGCGCCCGCGCAAATGAGCAGTTTCAGTTTCTTCATAGTGTGTTGCATATAGATTGGGGAACAACCCATAGTAGCGGGATGAAAACGAGTCAACAAGATTTATTCGAATGGCGGCAAGGGGCGGAAAGAGGGCAACGGGCGGAAATCCGCGCACAGAAAAACCGCGTCGGAAAAAGCTCCGAGGCGGTTTGCGGTCTTGTTTTTTTGTAGAGGCGTTGCGGTCGGGTTGTGCTACATTCCGCGTTTGCGCATTGCGTTCATCATTCCCGCCATTCGGCGTTTGCCCTTTTCGCCGCGCATCATCTTCATCATCTTGCGCATTCCCTCGAACTGTTTCAGCAGGGCGTTTACGTCGCGCACCTGTGTGCCCGAGCCCGCCGCTATTCTCAGCCTGCGACGCGCGTTTATGATGTTCGGATTGTGCCGTTCGTCGGGGGTCATTGAAAGGATAATCGCCTCGGTTTGACGCATTTTCCTTTCCTCGCGCTCGCCCACGTTTATGCCGTTCAGCCCGGGAATCATCTTGATTATGTTGCCCATCGAGCCGAGCTTTTTTATCTGCCGCATTTGGGCAAGAAAGTCTTCGAGGTCGAATTCAGCCCTGCGGAGTTTTTCCGCCATTTTCTGGGCTTCCTCCGCGTCGATTGTCTCCTGCGCGCGTTCGACAAGGCTCACAACGTCGCCCATGCCGAGGATGCGCTGGGTCATTCGGTCGGGGTGGAAGATTTCGATGTTCTCGAGCTTTTCGCCCGTACCTACGAATTTTATCGGCGCGCCCGAGACCGTTTTTATCGAGAGAGCCGCGCCGCCGCGCGCGTCGCCGTCGAGCTTCGTGAGCACAACGCCCGTGATTTGCACGGCTTCGTTGAAGGCTTTTGCCACGTTCACCGCCTCCTGACCGAGGGCGGCGTCGGCGACAAGCAGCACTTCCTGCGGCTTTTCGACCTCCTTGAGTTTTACGATTTCGGCGATAAGCTCTTGGTCTATTTGCAGTCTGCCCGCGGTGTCGAAAATCACCGCGTCCGCGCCGTCGGAAACCGCGAGTTTTTCGAGCCGTTCGGCGAGGGCGGGCACGTCTTTCGAGTTTCTGTCGGAGTATACCGCAACGCCGATTTGTTTGCCGAGTGCCTCCAGTTGGTCGATTGCCGCGGGGCGGTAGATGTCGCACGCTATCAGCGCGGGCTTCATTCCGCGCTTTTTGAGCATGCCCGCGATTTTCGCCGAAGTCGTCGTCTTGCCCGAGCCGTGGAGACCGACCATCATTATTTTCAGCGGGCGTACCGGCGAGAGTTCCGTTGAGCCTTCGCCGAGAAGCTGTTCGAGTTCGTCGCTGATGATTTTTATCACCTGCTGACCGGGGGTGATTGATTTTATCACCTCCTGCCCGACGCATTTTTCGCGCACCCTTTCGGTGAATTCGCGGGCGACCTTGAAATGCACGTCCGCCGACAGAAGGGCTTTGCGGACTTCGCCGAGAGCCTCCGCCATGTTTTCGTCGGTCAGTTTTCCCAGACCGCGAAGATTGCGCAGGGCTTTCGACAGATTTTCCGTAAGACCTTCAAACATAAATCGGGGGATTTTGCGTTAGCCGATTGTTTCTCCGCCGTACCAGTGTCTGAGCACTTCGGGGATTTGTACCTTGCCGTCGTCGCGCACGTTGTTTTCGAGCAGCGCGGCAAGAACGCGGGGAATAGCCAAGCCCGAGCCGTTGAGCGTATAGACGTTGCGCGGCTTGCCGCCGTCTGCGGGGCGGAAACGGATGTTGGCGCGGCGCGCCTGAAAGTCGGTAAAGCAGGAGCAGCTTGAAACCTCGAGCCACTTTTGCTGACCCGCCGCCCACACTTCGAGGTCGAACTGTTTTGCGTGGGGGAAGCCGATGTCGCCCGTGCAGATTGCAAGCACGCGGTAGGGCAGACCGAGTTTTTGCAGGATTTTTTCCGCGTCTTTGCGGAGTTTTTCAAGCTCTTCCATCCCGTGGTCGGGGTGCACCCATTTTACGAGTTCTACCTTGTCGAACTGGTGCAGGCGGTTGAGCCCGCGCACGTCCTTGCCCCAACTTCCCGCTTCGCGGCGGAAGCACGGAGTATAGCCGCAGGCGTAGACGGGCAGTTGCGATTCGTCGAAAACTTCGTCGCGGAAGAAATTCGTAACGGGCACTTCGGCGGTGGGAATCATATAGTAGTCGTCCTGCGCGTCGTGGTACATTTGACCTTCTTTGTCGGGCAGCTGGCCCGTTGCGGTCGCGCTTGCGGCGTTGACCATAATGGGGCACATAAGTTCGCGGTAGCCGTTGTTGCGCGCTTCGTCGAGGAACAGGGCGAGCAGCGAGCGCACGAGGCGCGCCATATCGCCGACGTAGAACGGGAAGCCCGCGCCCGTAACCTTTACACCGCGTTTAAAATCGAGCAGTTCGTTGAAAAAGGGCAGATCCCAGTGGGGAACGGCGTTTTTGATTTTGCTTACGTCGCCCCAAGTGTAGACGGTGACATTGTCCTTGTCGCTCCTGCCCACGGGGACAGAGTCGTCGGGGATGTTCGGAATTGTAAGGAGCATCGACTTCCATTTTTTTTCGGCTTCGTTTGCCGCGGCTTCGAGTTCCTTTACTTTTGCCGAAACGACCTTCATTTCGGCTACTTTTTCCCTAAATTCGGGCGAACCCTTGGGCAGTTCCGCCATCGCCTTGCTTGCAACGTTTTGCGCGTTGCGGGCATCTTCGAACGCCTGAAGTGTTTTGCGTCTTTCGACGTCGAAAGCCATAATCGCGTCGATGTCGCAGTCGAACTTCTTGAGCGCGATTTTTTCTTTTACGTAGTCGGGGCGTTCCCTCAATATTTTTACGTCTATCATAATCGCGTGAATATGGGCGAAGTCGGTTTGTTTTTCAACGAAAAACTAACTTTTGTCCGTCGAAAAGCCCGAAACAAAAAATCCGCAATGCGTTTCGGGCGTTGCGGATTCGGCGTTTTGTTTTTCCGTCGGGGCTATTGCTGCCGCTCTTTCGCCTCTTCGTCGGCCTTCAGGATTTCGCGCGACTTTTCCAATGCCGCGTCGATGTTTTCCAGAACCCTGTCTTCGCCGATTTTTTCGAGGAAGCCCGACTTCTGCATCATATGGAGCGGCTGCGAGTGCGCGCCCGTGATAATCATATCCACGCCCTTTGCCTTGAGCTTGTCGTAGAGGTGGTCGAGCACGTCGAGGGCTGTCGCGTCCATAGCCAGAACCGTGCGCATGCGCAAAATGGCGATGCGCGGGCGTTCGCCCATCGATGTCAGAATGCTTTCGAGCTTGTCCGCCGCGCCGAACATCAGCGCGCCGAAGATGCGGAAAATCATCACGCCTTCGGGGATGTCCTTGCCTTCGAGCGAGTATTTGGCGAGGTTCGTTTCAAGATTCTTGTCTACAAGCATTACCTTTGTCGTCTGCGAGACCCTTCTGATAAAGAGCATCGCCGCCAGAATCATACCCACTTCTATCGCAAGGGTCAGACCGAAGACGACCGTCAGCAGGAAGGTTGCCATAAATACGGTGTCGTCGGAGCGGGGCAGGCGGCGCATTTCGGGGAACGCCGACCAGTCGCCCATATTGAACGCCACCACGAACAGAACCGCCGAGAGCGTCGCCAACGGAATGTACTGAGCGTAGGGCGCGGCGAACACGAGTATGCAGAGCAGAACAACGCAGTGCACCACGCCCGCAATCGGCGTGCGTCCGCCGTTTTTGATGTTGGTTGCCGTGCGAGCGATTGCGCCCGTCGCGGGGATTCCGAGGAAGAAGGGGGCGGCGATGTTCGCCATACCCTGCGCGATAAGCTCCTGATTCGAATCGTGCTTGTCGTCAATCATTCCGTCCGCCACAACCGCCGACAGCAACGATTCAATAGCCGCAAGAAGTGCGATTGTAAAGGCGGGCATTGTCAGATTTTTGATGTTGGCGAAATCTATTTCAATCCACTTGAATTGGGGCAGCGAGTTCGGAATGTCGCCGAAGCGCGTGTAGATTGTCTCGGTCTGCCAACCGAATTTCGCCATTGCAAGCGCGGCGAAAGTGCCCACGAAAATCGCGCCGATTTGACCGGGGACGCGCCTGCGCCACGACAGCGGCCAGTAGACTATTACGAGCATCGAAAGTATTCCGATGAAAAGCGTGGGCAGATGGGTTGTCGTTATCGCGTTGAAGATTGCGGCGCATTTGGGAATGAAGTCTTCGGGCATTTTCTCTATCTGCAGACCGAAGAAATCCTTGACTTGCGTCGACATAATCAGAATGGCGATGCCGTTCGTAAAGCCGACCACCACGGGGCGCGGAATGTAGCGTATTGCGTTGCCCATTTTCGTAACGCCCATAATTATCAGGAACACGCCCGCCATCAGCGTTGCGACCGCAAGCGACGCGTAGCCGTATTGTCCGATTATACCCGCAACGATTACGATGAACGCGCCCGTCGGCCCGCCTATCTGAACCTTCGAGCCGCCGAAAACCGAGATGATAAAGCCCGCGACAACCGCCGTGTATATACCCTGTTCGGGAGTTACGCCGCTTGCTATGCCGAATGCCATCGCCAACGGAAGCGCGAGGATGCCCACGCTGAAACCCGCGCACAAATCGGCTGCGAAAACGGAACGATTATAGCCCCTAAGACAGTCAAGCAGCTTGGGGTGGAACGAGAATTTGGAATTGCTCATTTGGAGAGAAAATCTTTAAAGAACGCGGAAACGTCGAATTGCGAGCCGGGGATATACGTGAATGCGAAGCAGTTATCGCAAACCCCTATGTTTCTGTTTTTTCTGAGGTATTCTATTTCGTCCGCGTCTATTTCCGCGCCGCAGGCGGAACACTTGCCGCCCGCCACTTCGGCCAAGCCGCTCTTGCCGTCCGACTCGAGCCTGTCGAAATGCGACAGCGCAAACGATGGAATCTGGCGGCGGTTGTTGGCGATAAGGTCGCGGAGTTTCTGGATGTCATCGTCGGACATTACGTTGGAGTCGATAAGCTTGCGCGCCTGCCGAATCTGCAAAAGTTTTACGATAATGTCTTCCGTATGTTTCATCTTGTAATCTCGGAAGTAGAAAGAATTTTCAATCCATTTGCAAGGAAAATTACATTGCAATCCGTGGCAATGGCCAAAATTTTTTAACTTGACTCTAACGTTAGAGCAGTATACACGTCTTTCCGATATGAATAACTTTTCCGCAAAGACAACTTTTGTGCTTTCGCTGTTTGCGTTTTGTTCGTCGCTCTACGCCGAAACTGTAGATTTAACCTATACGCTCGTCGGCAAAAAACCGCGTACCGAAACCGTGAAGCTCGAGGAGGTTTCGCCCGATACTTTCCGCCTGCGCATTCCGAAGGCGTCGATTGCCGACGACGTTGCGTATCTGGAAATCGCCCCCGAGTTCGCCCGTGCGAAGGTCGGCGACGACGGCTATCTGATTCTTCCCAACGGCGTTCTTACGCGCTTCAAAGACCGCGAAGACGGCAATGTAGGCATCAACAGGGCGCAGATGGCGTTTGTCGGCTCGAAAACGCCGAGCGGAACGTACGTTGCCATTGTCAAGGGGATGCCATATTCGTTTTCGGCAAAAAACGTCAAAAAGGGCGGCGAGTACAGGCAGGTCATTTACTATAAATTCAAGGACCGCAAGCCGTACGCCGACGTGCTGATAGATTTCAAAAAGCTTTCGGGCGATTCCGCCGACTATTCGGGAATGGCGCGCGAATACCGCAAGTACAAACTCGACACGGGGGCCGTGCGCCCGCTTTCCGAAAAGATAAAGGAAAGACCTGCGCTGAAGTATTGCATCGACGCGCCCGAAATCAGAATCCGTCAGGGTTGGAAGCCCGCTCCGCCGAAAATCCGCCGTCAGACTCCCGAAAACGAGCCGCCGATGAAGGCGGTCGTTACGTTCGACAGAGTCGGCGACATCGTGCGCGAGCTTAAAAAGCAGGGCGTGGACAAAGCGGAGCTTTGCCTCGTGGGCTGGAACATCCGCGGGCACGACGGACGCTATCCGCAGATGTTCCCCGTCGAACCGTCGTTGGGCGGCGAAGCGAAGTTGCGCAAGCTCATTAAAAACACTCTCGCCGACGGTTATCAAATCACCTGCCATACAAACAGCACCGACGCGTACGAAATCGCCGAAAATTGGGACGAAGAATACATCATCAAAGATCCGAGCGGAAAAATGGTCAAAAACGACACCCCGTGGAGCGGCGGCGATATGTACCAAGTCTGTTGGAAACGCGCCTACGAGCGGTTCGGCGAACACGATTTGAGGCGCGTTGCCGATCTCGGATTCAAGGGCATGCACTATATCGACGTCGTTTCGTGCGTAGCCGCGCGCGACTGTTTCGACCCGCGACATCCGACGAATCCCGACGAGGCGGCGGCGTATATGAACAAGATTTTCGAATACTGCAACGGCGCGTTCGGCGGCTCGATGTCGGAGGGCGGCTACGACCACTGCTTCTCGGTTGTCGATTCCGTTCTCTACGTCTCGTTCCTGTTGGGGAAGGAGAACCGCAAGTTTGTCGACGCGCAGGTGCCGCTTTTTCCGCTGGTCTACCACGGCATTACGCTCTACAACCCCGGTCCCTACACAATCAACCACACCATCAAGGATGCGAAGGTGCAGCTTAAGTTTGTCGAATTCGGCGGGCGTCCGAGTTTCTACTTCCACTCCAAGTTCCTCGACGGCAAGGCGAATTGGATGGGCGAAGACGACATCACCTGCCAGACCGACGAAAAGCTCGCGCACGACGTAGGCAAAATCAAACAGGCGTACGACGAGTACAAAAAACTCGCCTACCTGCAGCTGTGCTTTATGGACAAGCACGGGGAGATTGCCCCGAACGTTTTCGTATCGCGTTATTCCGACGGCAGCGAGATTGTCTCGAACTATTCGGACAAGCCGTTCGCCTATAAGTCGCAGACCGTGCGGCCGCTCGGCTACATGCTTTTCAAAAAATAGCGGCGCGTTTTTTCCCCGCGCTTCCGAACGTCCGCAGGCTTTGCTTCGCGGGCGTTTTTTCTTGAACGGACGGCGCGGAACTTTTAGATTTTCCGCCATGTTCAAGTTTATATTCGCATCGATTTTGCTCTCCGTTGCCGCTGCGCCCGTTTTCGCGCAGGACATCGCAAAGCTCGACAGGAACTTTGCGCCCGAAAAAGTCGACGGCGTTGAAGTCGTCTACCGCAATGCGTTCGAGAAACCGTTCGTGCTCGAGGGCTTTCCGTGGTACTCGAAAGAGACGATGGGCAAAAATCTCTACCGTCTGCCGCGCACGATTACACCGCAGGACATCAGCAGCGGCGTTTGGCATCTCGCCAACCACACGGCGGGCGGTGTCGTCCGCTTTCGTACCAATTCGCGCTGCGTAACAATCCGCGCGAACATCCTCAACCAGAATCCGAAAATGGGGCATATGCCCGAAACGGGCTCTTCGGGCTTCGACATTTTCCGCAACCGCAACGAACACGTCAAAACGGTAAATCCCGCGCACTACAAGAACGAGATTCCGCGCCCGCTCGTGGCTGTAGTGGCAAAATCGGGGACGGGGAAAATGTGCGACTACGCAATCTACCTGCCGCTATACAACGGTCTCTATTCGCTCGAAATAGGGCTTTCTCCCGACGCGAAAATCGAAGAGCCGACGCCGCATAAAATAAAAAAACCGATTCTCTTCTACGGGTCGTCGATTACGCAGGGCGCGTGCGCAAGCAGAACATCGAATTCGTATTCGGCTATGCTCTGCCGCGAGCTCGACGCGCCGATGATAAACTTGGGCTTTTCGGGCAATGCAAAGGGCGAGCCTAAAATGGCGGAACTTATCGCATCGCTCGACCTTGCCGCCTTCGTCTACGATTACGACTACAACGCCCCGAACGCCAAACACTTGGCGAAGACCCATGAGGCGTTCTTCAAGCGGATAAGAAAGGCTCATCCCGACCTGCCGATAATCATCTTGGGAAAGATTACGGGCGCAACCGACGAACGCGATGCCATTGTCCGCGCGACCTACGAAAACGCGGTCAAAACGGGCGACAAAAAAGTGTGGTTTGTGGACGGAAAAAAGCTCTTCGAGGGCGCTGACGTTTCGTACCTTACGGTCGACAAATGCCATCCGAACGACCTCGGTTTTTATCTGATGTTCAGGAACAGTCTGCCCACGCTCAAAAAGGCGTTGGGCGCAGAATAAAACCCGAAACGGGGACACAAAAAACGCGCGGAACTTTTCGTTGTTCCGCGCGTTTTTTCGTTCAAAGGAAGTCGGGATTGTCCTTGTAGAAAATCAGGTAAACCGCATAGAGATAGCAGAAAAGGTATACGCTGAAAATAGTAAGAAGCACCATCCACGCGCCCATCACAAACGGCAGGTCTATGCGCCCGCGGATTGCAAGCGTCGCCGCGCTCGCGACAAAAAGGCACGCAACGTATGTGGCAAACGAGAGCACCGAAAACCGCGCAAGCGAACATCCGTCCGCGAATCCGCCGATACGCGTTCCGCGCGGGGCGACCGCCGCCGCAAGCGAAAGCGCGGACGAAACAGCCAGCGGCAGCAACGCGTAGAGAATGTAGAGCGGATTCGAAAAATCGGCGTGCGCGTATATAGACCCCGCCGCCGCGAGCGGCGCGAATGTCGCGGGATAGAGAAAATACAAAACGTTTTTGTTGCGGGTAATCATTGCGGAATTAGTCTTGGGGCGCGGACGGGCACGGTCAAGAATATATTTTCGGAGCAGTCGGGCAAAAGTTTAGGCAGAATTTTTATCTTTACAAGCGTTCGATAAATTTCGAGACTCGAATCCGAAGCTCCGTCACATTCGGGCGGGCTTGCATCGGTTGATTATGGAAGGGCGTACGGAAAATTTTGCGTATTTGTACAGGAACGTCGCATCCGTCGGGATGTATTGGCGGAGAAAGGCGTTCCGAAAGTTCGCGGAGAATCCCGACTTGGACGGGATTAAATTCAAATTCGAACCGGACAACAAACACGATAAATACGCTGTGGCAATCAAATTTCGGGGCAAATTGATATGCTATGTTCCGCGGCTCATAACCGCGGCCCTTTCGTATTATTCGCGCGAAGCCAGGCGGCGCGTCTTCGTCGCAAATCTCGAATACACTACGGGCGAATTGCGGTTCGACATTTGTCTGTTGCGCGGGAACGCGGCGTTCGAAGACATTCCCCTAAAATCGAAAAAGCCAATAAAGGGCAAGCCATGCCGCGACAGTGTTGATTGTTTTATTCCGCCGCTCGTGCGGGCTGTAAAGGAGATGTGCGGAGCCGACAAAATATCCGCGCTAATCGCCTCCGAAAAGAATCTCGACCGCGCGGGAGAGCATTGGGGTACGCCGCTAATCGCCGCCGTGAAAACGGGAAGTTTGTCCGTCGTGGAAAAACTGCTTGCTGCCGGCTCGAGCGTCAATGTCAGGGCTTCGCATCTTTGGGCGGGGTGCGGTTTCGGCGCGGCGTCGGCGGTTGCCTTTGCCGCAGTGTGCGGCGATTTCGGAATCTTTTCCGCCGTGATGAAAGCCCGCCGAATCTCGACCGAAAATTTGTGGCAAGCCTACGACGCGGCTTGCTGCCTGAAAAACAAAACCTATATCGGCGGCGGCGCAAAGGGCGTGCTCGAAGATGTTGTCGACGTTTTGTGGGAAAAACTGAAACGGCGCGGCGCGTTTGTCGTTGACGAAATCCGCCGCTCGACATCCTCCGAGAAGAAGGGCAATCCGCCGCAGCATCCGCTTCCCCTTCCGTCTTCGGACGGCGATTTCGGAAAGTCGGAGGATATACCCGCAGAAAAAGTTTTACGTTTCGAAAAGTCGGCGGGCGGACGCATCGACAAAATTTTCACAAACCCCGACGAAGCCCTTTCCCTTTTCGACGAAAGCAATGTCAATATTGCGGCGGAAAATACGGATACGCCCTTTGCTGCGGCGTTGCGCGTTTCCGCGTTTGCGCTTGCCGATTCGCTTCTCGCACTGGGCGCCGTTCCCGAGGCGGACATTCCGTTGAAGTACGGTTCGAGGCGCATAAATCCGCTCGCTTTGGTTTGCCGCGACGGAAACATCGCCGCGGTAAAATATCTGCTCTCGAAAAAAATTCCGTCCGACAAGTCGCTGTTAGAAGCGTACGAACAGATGTCGTCGATGCTTTCGGAATCGGGGGTTTTGGGAAGGTATAGGAAGACGGTCTATCCCGAAATCGAAAAGCTTCTCGATGCGGAAATCGACGGGCGGCTTGCCGAAAAGGTTTCGCTTCCGAACGGAAAACGGAAAAGGCTCGAATTTTCCGCCGAGGAGGTCTTCCGCATTCTGTCGCGGAAGCTTTTCAAATTTCCGCCCTCAAAAATCGACTGGAACGCCTTGGGCGTGGAGCGCATCGGGAAACTTTTGCCGCAATATTTGCCGCAATTCAAGAAAGACAAAAAATGTTTTTATAGGGCTTATTTTGCGAAAAAATATCCCGAAATCGACGAGGACATTCACTATTTCGATGACGACGAAATCCTTTGCAAAATGGCGGAACGCGAAAACGACAAGCCGATTGCGTTCGTCGAAAAAATCACGCCGCAAAAGTTGCGGGAATCGCTCGGGACGGACTTCGGATATCTTGCCGAAAAATTTGCGATGTCCGGCTCGAAGTTCGAATTTTGCGGCGACGTAAACGAGCGCATACCCAAATACGGTTCATATGCAATTCTCGCCGCCGTTAACGGATTCCACCTGCTGCTGAAGCTGCTGATTTGCGCGGGCGCGGATATGGATTTCGGGTATTGGCAAATACGGCGCGGTATGCCCGAAGACTTGTTTTATTACCATACCGACAGGGCTACGCCGCTGCAGGTGGCGACGGAAAACGGCGATGTCGTCGCCGCGAAAATCATTCTGAAATATGCAAAACTTTCGCCCGAAGATTTGGATTTTTCGGCCGAACTTGCATCCGAAAAGTCCGGCAACGCCTATCCCGACAGGGGCAATGTATACGACGTTATCGGCAGAAAAATAGACCGCGTTCGGCGGCGCGCTGCCAAGGCGAGAATCGGCGCGTTTTTGAAGACGCGCAGCATTGCGGGGCTGACGGGCGGAGACATTGTTGAGATTATCGAAAAATATCCGAAAATGAGAAAGTCTTGGGACGTTCCCGATGCGTGGCGCAAATTGTCCTCCGCCGATTGGGCGAAGCTTCTGCCTGTGTTCGAGCCGGAGTGTATCCGCTATTGCCGCGAATCCGACGGAATCGGCTGGCGTTTGCGGTTTCGGGCGAAATTGAAAAAACTCGGCAGTCCCGTTGGGCTGCCCGAGATTTTCATTCCCGAAGACTCCTCAAAACGCGGGAAGACGATAATGATATATTAGCCCGATTAACCCGCAATGCCGGACGGAGCTTGGGCTTAATCTTTTGCGATTTCGCGCGCCGTTTCTGTTTTAATCGCAAAGAAAACGGCTGCGGCAATTTCGGCGGCAAAACAGACGTAGACGGCGCATTCGGCGGCTTGGCGTATCGTTTCGTCATTTTTGGCGGACGCGATGGCGGCTGCGTAAACCGCCAATGTCAGCAAAATTCCGACGGCGGGATAGAGTTTCGCATACTTGAAAAAACGCGCGAGCAGAAATTTCAGTGCGAGCGAAATTCCCGAGGCGATCCAGATGAAAATCCACACGATTGACTCCAATCCGCAGCGCGATTGGGCGGGTATTTCTATGTAGCCCAACGCCCAGTAGTCGCACGCCAACGCCGCAACCGTTGCCGAAACGAGCAGGAACATCTCGGCGGGGAAACGCAGCGCATTCCGCAATCTTTCCGCCGAAACATGTTTCCGCTCCGCTTTCATCGTTTCCGATTTACTTTCCATGTTTCGGCAGGAAATCCTTTTCGGTGAATTTACGCAAGGAAAGATTCGAGAGTTTTTTTGCGGAAACCGCGATGTCGTGGTGTTCGTCAATCCACGCGCCGAGCGAGATTACCGCCTGCCCGTCGTTTATCATAAGCTCCGCGCCGCACAAATCGACAATCAGCGAGAACTTCATTTTTTTGCGGTCGAATAGCGGATCGGGTTTGTACTTGCGCGAGTTCTCTCCCTTGCAGGTAATTTCAAGCCCGCCGGTTTGCGTGTTTATTATGTACGCGCCGACGCCCATATCGAGCTTGAAAATCCCGTCGTCGTTGAGCTCCGCTTCGCCTTCGAGTATGTACGACGACGAACCGATGTCTTTTATCGAAAATCCCGACTGCGTTTTTTCGGCGGCGATCGGCGTTTTTTCCACCGCGTCGAATCTTTCGGCAAGTTCCCTCGGAATGCGCGCGCGCATCGAGTAGTTGAACTCGCCGCCGCGCACTAGGTAAAGCTCCCACGGCAGCGTCATCGAGCGCGAGTAGGGCTGGTCGTGTTGGCGGAAAAATCTTTCGCCCGTGCGCATTACCGCGACTGCGAGCGTGCGGTTGTCGGGCGCGTTGTTCCACGTCTGCATTGCGTAGTTTGCGCCGAAGAATGTGCGCAGGCGTTTGTACTTCATCGCGTTTTTGAAATTGCGTCCGTCGAAGTCGCCGATTGTGTAGTTGCCCGCCGCGTCGAAAACAAGCCACTTGCTTTCGTCCGTTCCCTCGACTGGCATTTTGCGGAAGTCGGGACACTCGAATGCGTAGTTCATCAGAATACCGCAACGTTCCCACGTTTTAAGGTCTTTCGAGACATATTTTGCGAAGAAATATTTAAACGTTTTGTCCTTGCCCGACTCTTCGTACCTTACGACCGTCCACAGACCCGAATCTTTGTTGAAGAAAATGCGCGGGTCTCTCCCCGCCGCCGTGATGAACGGGTTTTTCCCGACTTCGCGGTATGTTTTCAGGTCGTCGCTTGCGACGAGCGTTTCGCCCGAATTGCATTTTGTGTAGGCAAAGAGCACGCCGCCCTTGCCGTCTTTGAAAAAGCCGCTTTTGTTTTCGGCATCGAAATAAGCCGTGCCCGACCACGCTTCGTACGCCGTTCCGTCCTCGCCGATTGAGGGCGTGAACACTTGGGGCAGATAACGCCAGTTTACGAGGTCGTCGCTGACCGCGTGCGCCCAGTGCAGACCGAGCTGGAATGCGTGCGAGTACGGATTGTACTGCTGGAAAAGGTGCCACTGACCGTTGAAGTAAACAAGTCCGTTGGGGTCGTTGAGCCAGCCGTTGAGCGTGGAAAAGTGGAAGAGCGGACGCTTTGCCTCTTTCGTGTATGCGGCGTTCTTTTTATCTTGGCGGATTTTCGGATTTTTCCCAGCTTTCGGGGCGGATTCGAGCACGAGCGTTTTCCCGCGGTATGCCGAAATGTCGATTTCCGCCTCCCACGCCTTTCTGTCGAAGGAGAGCAGGGCGCGCCCATAGGAGGCTATTTTTTTGCCGTCGCAGAAAATTTCGAACGGGGTATATTCCGCCTGCGCCGACATCGGCAGATATAGCGAATCGTTTTCCGCCGTAAACTGCGTTTTGATTTTTTCGGCGTTTTCCGCCCCGAAGAGTGACGCGCCCGCGCCGAGCAATCCGACAAAGAGCGTTGTTTTCAAAAAGGTTTGTCCGGCGTGAAAATAATGTTTCATAGGTTAAACTCTAAAGGTTGCGGTATTGTCTGCAAGTAAAAATTCGGCGGCTCTATTCGATATTTCGGAATATCGGGCGGGTTGCTGCTTTGCGCCGCGCGCTGAAGGCGGGAGACGGAAAAAAAGAAACCGCAGACCGAAGTCTGCGGTTTTGAAATGGAGCGGGCTATGAGGTTCGAACTCACAACCTCGACCTTGGCAAGGTCGCGCTCTGCCAATTGAGCTAAGCCCGCGTAAAATTGATTATGCCCTCCGATAGTGCCGTTCTATTGGGGAATGTCAAGGTTAAAAATGGATTTTTTTCGCGAACTCGACGGCGCGCTGAAGAAATCCGTCTTATCTATCTTATTAGCAATGTCATCTTCCAGCAAAAATCTTGCGAGAGCCTTCACTTTTTTTACGTTTTCCTTTTTGAAAACGATATAAAACGGCAAAGTCATCGGGTAGTCGCCGTTGAAAATGTTTTCCCTGTCGGGTTTGAATGCGTATGCCTTCGATGTGTCGTCTTCGGGTTTTGCGACCGATACCACCTTGATGAGGTTGCCGTTGTCGCCGTCGAGCTTGCCAATGATTGCAATCGCCGAGTTGTTGCTCTTAATCATATTGTAGATTGCCGCCTTGTTTTCGGCGATGTGAACCCACTGCCCGATGTTCGTTGCGTTCAACGAGGTATACTTGAACAGTTCCACGACCACGTTGTCGGAAAGGTTTGTGGTAATCGGCGCGATGTTCCGCAGCCCGATGTTTTTTACGCCGAGCTGCTGCCACGTTTCGGCGCGGTTTTTTGCGGCTATCGAGTAGATGTCGAAAAGCTGTTTTGTGGTGATTTCCTCGATCGGGTTCACCGAGTTTACCACGACGACCGCAGCCTGATAGGCGAACGGCAATGCCACGAGTCCGTCGGGGAGTTTGCGCCCGCGAGGCATAGCCACAATCGCGATTTCGGAGCTTCCGTTTGCGAGCGATTCCAACGCCGAGTACGTGCCGTCCATTTTGATTGCCACGTCAAGATTGTTCTTTTTAGCCATCGTTGCGATTTCGTTTTCGATTACGTTTTTGATGAGGTCGCTGCCCGTGAACGTAATTTTTTCGCCGCCGAACGCCGCCGTTGCCGCCGCGATTGCGAGTGCGCCCAAAAGTATCCTGCCTGTTTTCATTTTTTTCGAATCGGGTTTTAATTTATAACGTTGGTGTAAAAACTATGCGGGCTTGGCGGTTATGCCAAGCCTAAAATCATACGGGCCTCTTCGCTCATCATATCCTTGTTCCACGGCGGATCCCAGACGATGTTTACCTTTGCCTCCGAGACCGACGGCAGGGCTTCTATGCGCATCCGCAGGTCTTCGGCGATTGTCGGACCCATCGAGCATCCCGGAGCGGTGAGTGTCATATCGGCTTCGACGCGCTTTTTCCCATTTCCGTCGTCGAAAAGCTCCAGCCTGTACACAAGCCCCAAGTCTACGATGTTTACGGGAATTTCGGGGTCGAAGACGGTTTTCGCCACCGCCCAAACGTCGGCTTCCTCGACCGAATTTTCGGGCGTTTTCGGCAGCTTGTTTTCTCCGCCGAGCTGTTCCGCGGTTCGGCACCGGTTTTGTTTGTCGGACGGGGAGTCGAGCCCGAGCGCATCGGCGTCCGCGCCCTCTATGCGCGCCATCCCGAAAACGCCGCGAACCGTATAGCACCCCGCGAGTTTGTGCGTGATGTCCACAATGCAACCCTGCAGCAGGAGCACTTTGACCCCCGACGGAATGAGCATTGCGTAGCAGTCGCGCGAAAGTTTGATATTTTTTTCCATTAGACCAATGTCATATTGTCGCGGTGCACGACCACGTCTTTGTGTCCGCATTTGCCGCCCGATTTGGAGAGCATTTCGCCTATTTTGTCGGCATCGACTTCTGCGAGGCCGCGCGCGACTATTTCGTTGTCCGAAACGTCTACGATTTCAACGAGGTCGCCGCGCCTGAACTTTCCCGATACGCTTTTTACGCCCGCAGGCAGGAGCGAACTTCCCCTGTTTTGCAGTGCCTTTGCCGCGCCCGCGTCGACGAAGATTTTTGCGGTCGTCCGACCGAAGTGAGCCAGCCATCTCTTGCGCGAGCTCACCGTCTGTCGGCTGGCTTTAAAGAGCGTGCCGACCTGTTTCCCGTCGAGGATTTTCGCGACGATATTCTCCTCGCTTCCGCTTGCGATGTATACGTCGCAACCCGAACTTGTGGCGATTTCCGCCGCCCTGATTTTCGTAATCATTCCGCCGACCGCCGTGGTGCTTGTAGTGCCGCTTGCCATTGCGCGGATTTTTGGCGTGATTTTTTCGACTACAGGCACGATTTCGCCCGTTCCGTTCATATCGATAAGACCGGGGGCGGTCGAGAGAATCATAAGCTTGCCCGCCTTCGCGAGCGTTGCGGTTAGCGCGCCGAGAACGTCGTTGTCGCCGAATCTAATGAAAAGCCCCGCTGCGGTTACGCAGTCGTTCTCGTTGATAATCGGCACGATTCCGTCGGCGAGGAGTTTGTCTATCAATCCGCGCATAGACTTGTGGCGTTCGAGAACGTCCACGTCGTCGCGCGTGATGAGGATTTGGGCGATTGTTATTCCGAACGGGGCGAAGAGTTCCGCCCACGTCTGGATGAGTATTCCCTGTCCGACGGCGGCGCATTCCTGAACGGCGACAATCTGCTTCGGGCGCGATTTCAGCCCGAGCTTGCCCATTCCCAGTCCGACCGCCCCCGAACTTACGAGGACGATTTCAAGACCGCGTTTTTTTGCATCGGCAATCTGGGCGCAGATTGACTTCATTTTTTGCGTGTCGAGCTGCCCGACCCCCGAGGTTAGCACCCCCGTGCCGAGTTTCACGACCACGCGCTTTGCGTTGTCGGCGGACATATTTTTCCGAAATGTATCGGTGTTAGATTTGTTTGAGGTCGGCTTCCTTCGCCTCGAGATTTTTGTTTATCTGGGCGATGAATTTGTCGGTGAGGTTCTGGACTTCCTTTTCGAATTTCTTCAAATCGTCTTCCGTGGCCGCGCCAGCCGATTTCATTTTCTTTGCCGCGTCGAGCGTTTCCCTGCGGATTGTGCGGATTCTTATCCTGCCGAGTTCCGCCATTTCGTGGCAGATTTTCGCAAGCTCCGTACGGCGTTCGCCCGAGAGCGCGGGAATGGGGCAGCGCACTGCGTCGCCCATAACCGCGGGCGTGAAGCCGATGTTTGCCGCTAAAATCGCCTTTTCCACATCCTTGAGTATGCTCTTGTCCCACGGTTGCACGCGGATTGTGGAGCTGTCGGGCGTGGTAATCGCCGCGATGTCTCGCAGGCGCGAGCTTGTGCCGTAGGCTTCCACCATTACGTTTTCGACCATTCCGGGGTTTGCCTTGCCCGTGTGGACTGTTTCGAATTCGTGGGAGACGTGTTCGACCGCCTTTGTCATTGCGTCGGACGTTTTCTTAAGTTCTGCCGATATATCCATATTGGTTGTATTCTATTGCTTATTGGTTGAAATTACTACATTACGAGAGTGCCGATTTGTTGCCCCTCGACCGCCTTCTTGATGTTTCCGCCCTCGTTCATATTGAAGACGATAATCGGAATTTTGTTGTCCATACAGAGCGAAAACGCGGTCGAGTCCATAACGGCGAGTCGTTTTTCTATCGCCTCGAGGTACTGGATGTTGTCGTACTTCACCGCATCGGGGAATTTGCTGGGGTCTTTGTCGTAGATACCGTCCACCTTTGTCGCCTTCAGAATGCAGTCGGCGTTGATTTCGCTTGCGCGGAGGGCGGCGGTTGTGTCGGTCGAGAAGTAGGGGTTGCCCGTTCCCGCAACGAAAATGACGATTCTGTTCTTTTCGAGGTGTCTTACCGCGCGCCTTAGAATGAAGGGTTCCGCGACCTTCTCCATCGGGATTGCCGTCTGTACGCGCACGGGCACGCCCTCGCGCTCGAGCGCGTTCATCAGGGCGAGACCGTTGATGACCGTTGCGAGCATGCCCATGTAGTCGCCCGTGGTTCTGTCCACGCCCGACTTCGAGCCGCTCAGCCCGCGGAAGATGTTTCCGCCGCCCACAACGAGGCATATTTGCACGCCCATATTGTAGAGTTCCTTGAGTTCGAGGGCGAGGTTTTTGAGTATTACGGGGTCGAGCGCGTCGCCCTTTGCCGTATCCTTGAGGGCTTCTCCGCTGAGTTTGAGTACTATTCTTTTGTATTTGGGATTCATTCTGAAACCGTGAATATGCTTACAATCGGCTATTTTTTCAACTCTTTTTTGATTTCGACGGGCATAACGCTTGCCGTGTAGGGCTTCTGTGCGAAAATTTCGCGCGCCCTTTGGCGCACCTGTTCGAGGCTTACGTTTGCGTAGCCCGAGTCTATCGTCTTCGCCAGTTCGATGTTCACGGGTTTGCACTGCGAGAGGTTCAGCACCGCCTCCAGCCAGTACTGGTTGCACCGTTTGTTTGCCTCAATGCCCTTTATTAGCGGAATTTTAGCGCGCTCGAATTCGTCCTGCGTGATGTTTTCGGCGGTCTTTTTTCCGCACTGTTCGAGGGTCTCGAGCAGCTCCGAATTGTATTTCGGCACTACGTACGTAATTGCGGTCATAAAGCCGGTGTTGTCGAGCCACGTGCTCGAATTGTTGTAGGCGTATGGGCTGTAGACTTTGCCCTGCGCCTCGCGCACGTCCTTTCTGAGCACGTCGTCGAGCACCGCGCCGAGCACGTTGTCGATGCGCATCTTTTCGATTTCGCGCCTGCCCGTGCTGCGCCACATTTTGACGGCAATCGAGCGCGGTTCGTCGGTGGTTTCGTAGGTCATCCCGACGGGCTTGTCGGGCGAAATTAGCGGGATTTTCGCGTATGGCTTGGCTTTCGACGGTTCGCGTTTCGGCATTGCCCCGAACGTTTCGGCGACGAGCGCGATTGTCTTTTCCACGTCGATGTCGCCGACGACTGAAATTTCCGCGTACGATTTCGCCAGAATCGGTTTCAGCCATCCGCCGATTTCGTCCATCGTGATTTTTTTGAAGTCGGCGAGTTTCCCCGGAATTTTCGAGGCATGCGAGTCGAGCATTGCGGTCGGGAGGAAACGCAGTTTCGACATCGGATCTGTATTGTAGTCGAGGTAGAACGCCTCGGCGTACTTGAGCAGCGACTCCCTTCCGTCGTTCCTGAAACCCGCGTCGGCGAAGACCGTCGCCGCCAGTTTCACCGCCTGCGAAAAGTCTTTCGCCGAAGATTTTGCCGAGAGCGAGAAAGCGTTGCCGTCCGTCGAAATTCCCATTCCCATTTTGAGCGGGAATTTTGCCGCGTTGATTTCGCCGACTGTCTGGAATTTCGTTCCGCCCGCGACGAGCGCGTATGTTGCGGCGAAGTATTCGGGCTTGTCGGCGGGAATGTCGAGAATGCCGTTGCCGAAGGCTATTTTCATCAGCACTTCGTCCTTTGCGAAGTCGGTTTTCTTGAGGTTCAGGGCAACGCCGTTTTCGAATTTTATCTGCGTTATGCCGAGCCCGTCAATCTCCCTGCGTTCGGCGATTTTTCCCGCCGCGCCGAATTTGGAGAACACGAGCGAGACCGCCGCGAACTCGTCCGCGGGGTGCTGCGTTTTCAGAGCGACCGCCTCGGCCGAACGCACTGCTTTGTCGAGTTCCGCCTGCGGAATTTCGGGCTTCGAGTCCGAAACGAAAATGCGCATTTTCGATTTGTCGAAAATCTCCGCAAACAGCTTTGCCGCCTTTTTCGCGTCGAAACCGTCGAGTGCGTACTTGGCGATTTCCAAGTCCCTTTCGGGCGACGTAAAAACGACTTCGTCGGAGAACGCCGATACGATGTCGTTGGAAAGCTGTCTGTTTTGGCGGGTCGGCGCGGCTTTGATTTCGCTTTCGAGCAGTTCGAAAATCTTGCGCTTTGCGTTTTCTATTTCCGAATCCTGCAGGCTTTTCGCGCCGAAAATCTGGCGGAAGACCTCTTCGAGCGCGTCGAATCCGCCGCCTACGGGGGCTTCCGCGCTGACTATGAACGTGTCGCAGAATTTGTCGAAATTGAAGTAGCTCGCCGACCCCTGCGAAATCTTCGATTCGGGCTTGTCGGCTATCTTCAGAAAACGCGCGTTTAGCGCCTGCGCGAGCGTGCGCTTTCTGATCTCGGCTATTCGGCGTTCCAGCGAATCCGCCATCGATTCGGGTTCTTTGGCGACTGCCACCGACGCGTACGAGCGCGGCGAGTTGGGTGTGGAATCGTAGAGCGCGTCGAAGTCGCACGGGGTTTTCCCGAAGTCGAACGCCGTCGACGATGTTTCGAGTTTGCCGTATTCGGCTTTGCGGGCGGGCACTTTGCCGGCTGCCGAAAAGCCGCCGAAATATTTCTTCGCGTCGGCGAGAATCCGCTTGGGGTCGATGTCGCCTACCACCACGAGCACGGTGTTTTCGGGGCGGTAGTTTGCGTCGTAGAAAGTTTTGAAGTCTTCTGGCTTGGCTTTTTTGATTACGCCCTCAAGGCCTATCGGCATTCTGTCGGCAAAGCGCGACCCCTTGAACGTGTGCGCGATTTCGCGCACCGCCTTGCGGTATTCCTGATTGTCGCGCGAGTCCTTTTCGGCGAGGATTACGCCGCGTTCCCTTTCGATTGCGTCGGGGTCGAAGATTATCGAGTCGCAGTAGTCGCGCAGCAGCATCATTCCGTCGCCGACGAGCTTCGGCGAAACTTCGGGCATATCGATTTTGTAGACCGTTTCCGAGAATCCCGTGTGCGCGTTCGAGTCCGCGCCGAACGCCATTCCGAGACGCTGGAAGTATTCGACCATATCGCCCGACGGAAAGTGCTTCGTTCCGTTGAACGCCATATGTTCGATGAAGTGTGCGAGTCCGCGTTCGTTTTCGTTCTCGAAAATCGAGCCGCGCTTTACGAGCAGGCGCATCGAAACCCTGTTCGGCGGTTCGGAGTTTTTGAAGACCGCAACGGTCATTCCGTTGGGCAGTGTTTCGACTTCGAGGTTTTTGTCCCGTTCGAGCGCGGGCTTTGCAAAGAGGAGTGTCGATAATGTCATTGTAAAAATTGCAAACAGTTTGAATTTCATAATTCTTATTGCTGATTATTTTGCGGGAGGTTTTTCGGCTGTCCAGAAAATGCAGTCGTCGGAGAAGTCCAAAACGGCGGGCGGTTCGGCGGCGATTTCCGAGCGGAGTCTGTCGGATATGCTGACAAAACCCGCATCGCGCAGACTTTCGAACACTTCTTCTTTCGACGGCGAATGAATGAAAATGTTCCCGTGTTCCCCCTTGTAGTAAATGTCTCCGAAGTCGTCGAGACGAGGATCCTGAACGCCGTGCAGCCACTGCCTTTCCTCTCTCAGCCAGTAGTTGCGGTTGCGCGGCGTGTGGCGGTCGTGGGTGGTGAAGACGAACTTTCCGCCGCGCTTGAGAACGCGGAAAATTTCCCCAATCGCACGGAATCTGTTTTCGGCTTTGGGAATTTGCATCAGCCCGTTGAAACCGAAAATTACCGCATCGAACGAATCGGAGGGCAGGTCGATTGCGGTTGCGTCGCAAACCCGCGCCGACATGTCCAGCCCGTCGCGCCCGATTATCGCGTTTGCGACTTTCACCATATTTTCGGAGAAGTCCGTCGAAAGCACGTTTTCGTAGCCGAGCCGCGCAAGGTTTATGCCGATTCTGCCCGCGCCGCAGCCGAGTTCGAGAATCTTCGCCGACTTTTCGACAAGCGGCAGAACCACCGCCTTTTCGGATTCCCACAAGCCCACTTCGTCGACCGCGCGCGCGTAGTCGGCTACGACTTCCGCCGTTTCGAAATACGATTTTACTTTGTCGGCTTCCATACGATTTTTCCGAATGCGAGTGTGTCGGGCGCAAGCGTTGTTTTGCGTCCGTCGATGTCGAACGGGCGGCCGTGCGGGAATGCGTCGAGCGCGTCCGCGCCGAGTATTTTCGGCGAGCGGTATTCGAAGGCGAAATCCGCCGCGCGCGCCGCGCAAAGGCTGTCCCACAAAAGCGCGCCGCCCTCCACATAGAGCGACGTTATGCGCTCGGCGTACAGGCGTTTCTTCAGCTCGTCCCAGAACGCCGCGGCGTTCGAGATCCGTTCACCGATTCTCATCGTCGCAATTCCGAGCGAATTTAATTTGTCTTCGGCATTTTTCGGCGCGGCGATGTCGCAGACGACGCGTGTTTTCCCCGCGAACGGGTCGGAGAATACATTGAATTTTTGGGGGGCTTCGAGCCGCGCCATGTTCAGCGAGGCGTCGAAAACAAGGCGTTCGGCGCAGTGGTCTCCGTCGGGCAGTCCCCGCGCGGTAAGCGACGGATTGTCGGCTTCGAGCGTGCCGCGTCCCACGGCTATCGACGAAAAGAGCCTGCGCCATTTCATCATGTCGGCGCGCGCCGCGCTTTCCGTGATGTCCGTATGCGCGCCGCGCTTTGCCGCAATTTTCCCGTCGGCGGAGACGGCGCATTTGAGCGCGACAAGCGGCTTTTTGTTTGCGATTGCAAAGTTGAATATGAAATTAAGTTCGGCGCATTCGCGCTCCAATATTCCGTATTCGCAGGCGACGTTTGCCGAGCGGAAAATTCCGACCGCACGCCCCGCGTGCACCGGATTGGGGTCGAGCGCGCCGATTTTAACGCACGCAACGCCCGCCTTCAGCAGGGCTTCGGTACACGCACCCGTCCTGCCGCGCGTGGAACACGGCTCGAGTGTTACGTAAATCGTCGCGCCTTCGGGGGAGGCTTTCGCGGAGCGCAGGCATTCTATTTCCGCGTGCGGGAAACCGTCGCGCTTGTGCCAGCCCTCGCCGATAATTTCGCCGTTCTTTACGAGCACCGCACCGACCATCGGGTTGGGCGACGTATCGCCCCAAGCGCGTTCGGCAAGTCCGAGTGCGCGGCGCATATAGAATTCGTCCGCGGTTTTCGACATCGTTTAGGCGCGTACGTAGGGGTTGGAACGCTTTTCGATTTCGACAGTGGTGGGTTCGCCGTGTCCGCAGAAAATCGCGGTCTCTTCGGGCAGGGTGTAGATTTTTTCGCGGATGGAACGTTCGAGTTCGGCGTAGCTTCCGCCCCAGAGGTCGGAACGTCCGACGCTTCCCGCGAAAATTACGTCGCCCGCGAAGAGGTATTTCAGATTGCCGTCGTCGACAAAATACACAATGCTTCCGGGGCAGTGCCCTTCGGCTTCGAAGCATTTTATTTTAAGCCCCGCGATGTCGAGCGTGTCGCCGTCCCGAACGGGAACGTCGATTTTCGTCGCCCCAAAATCCGATTCGGCGTAGAGATTTTGACGCTGGAATTCGGGGCTTTCGACAAGCTCCCTGCCTTTCGCGCCAGCGTAGAGTTTTGCGCCCGTTATTTTTTGCAGTTCGCCCGCGTCCCACAGGTGGTCCCAGTGGCCGTGGGTAAGGAGGATGGCGGCGAGCTTTTTGCCGTCGGCTTTGAGTCGCGCGGGAATTTCCTCGGCGGCTTCGAGCGGCGCGTCGACGACGATTGCCAGATTCGTGTTATCGGGGTAGAGCAGGTAGCAGTTTGTACCTAGCTGCCCGAGTTCGTAGGTATTGATTTTCATATCAAGAGTTGCGGATTGCCGAGTCTTGTTGCGTTCAAAACTCGGCTTGATTGCGTCTGATGTCAGAAGCCGTTCGACTTCAGCCAGTCGGCGTACATTTCGAATACTTTTTTATCCTGATAGCCGTGTTGACCTTTGGGCATCATATGCATTTGGGCGGGAACTTTCGCCTCTTTCAGCGCGAGATAGTAGGCGATTGACGCATCGACGTACGGGTCGAACTGCGTTTGCGTGATGAACGCCGGTGGCGTGTCTTTGTCCACAACGTTCCATTCGGCTATTTTATAGCGTACGTCGTAGGAGTCGCCGTCTTTCGCGCCGCCTTTGTTGAGGCGTCTGTCCTTCTCGGGCTGCGAGCAGTAGGCGGGATACATCAGACACGTCAGATCGGGACGCGCCGAGAGTTTGTCGATGTCGTCGAGCGGTTCGTAGAGCTTTTTGCCGAAGTTTGTAGAAGCCCTCGCCGAGAGGCTCGCGCCCGCCGAGAAGCCCATTATCGCGATTTTGTCGGGCTTGATATTCCATTGCTTTGCGTTGGCGCGGGCGAGTCTGATTGCGCGTTGCGCGTCCATCAGCGCGCCGTCGAAATTGTCCGGCACGCGGTATTTTAAAACGGCGGCGGAGAATCCCATTTCGTTGAGCTTTTTGGCGATTCTTTCGCCCTCGTAGCCCACGCAGAGGCAGCCGTACGCGCCCCCGGGGCACACGATCACAAAGCCCTTCGGCTTGTCCGATTCGAGCAGATAGAGGTCGAGCACGGGGGTTTTTACCGAATATATGATTGCGTCGGTCGTCTTGTTCTTGCCGCGGTATTCGGTGGTTTTGCCCGCCATCTCCACGCCGCTCCAGATTTCGACAGTCTTTTGCGGGGCTGCGGACGCCGCCGAGACCGACAAAATGCACGCACCAAAAAACAATGTTTTCAGATGTTTTTTCATGAAATTTATTCTCCCTTAAAGCCTTTCGCCTTCAGCCAGTCCTCCGCGAGGGTTGTCCACTTGCCCCAGTCTTTGCCTTTCGCCAGACCGTAGCCATGCCCGCCTTTTTCGAAGACGTGCAGGTTCGCGCCGACACCCGCGCGCTTTGCCGCGAGGAAATAGGCGATACCCGCGTTGATATAGTTTTTGTCGTCGAGCGACTGCGTAATGAAAACGGGCGGCGTGTCTTTGTTTACGTCGAGGTTTTCCGCGAGTTTGTAGAGTGTTGCGTCGTCGGCTTGCGGCGTGAAATTGCCTTTGTTCCAGCGTCTCTCATTGCCCATTTGGTCGCAGTAGGCGGGATAGATGAGGAAGGTTGCGTCGGGACGCGCGGAAAGTTTGTCGGTTTCGTCGAGGGGAGTGTAGGCGTTCTTTGTGTAGTTTGTCGAAGCCCTCGCGCAGAGGTTCGCACCCGCCGAGAAGCCCAGAACCGCGATTTTGTCGGGCTTTACGTTCCATTTTTGCGCGTTGGCGCGGGCGAGTCTGATTGCGCGTTGGATGTCCGCCAGAGCTTCCTGCGGGAAGTTTGGCACGCGGTATTTGAGCACCGCCGCCGAGATTCCGCAGCTGTTGAGCCACTGCGCGATTTGTACACCCTCGTGCGGATACGCCAGAATTTGATATCCGCCCCCGGGGGCTATGACGACCATTCCCGTGGGCTTGTCTGTTTTCGCCAAAAAAAGTTCGAGGGTAGGGGTCTTGACGGCGCAAAACATATTGCGCTCATTGAGCGCGTCGGACTGTGCGGCACGCCCCTGCATTTGTCCTTCGCCCCAGATGTCTACCGTTTGCGCGTTGACGGAAGTGCAGACAAACGCCGCAACGACTCCCGCAAGAATCGATTTCAAATATTGATTTTTCATTGCGCCATTTTATTTTAGAGGTTTTCGATACGTCAACATTTAATAATTTTACGGACAAATTACGTTCTCGGAGAAGGGTTGAATTTCGGAAAGTGAAAAAATTTAATTTTTTTCTTGCATAGCAAACGCGAATGTACACTATGTGCGAAATATTGATTTTTGCCTGGCTAGCTCAATCGGTAGAGCAGTTGACTCTTAATCAATTGGTTCAGGGTTCGAGTCCCTGGCCAGGTACGAAATCCGTTTTATTTAGAAGGAGGTGAATGGTAATGTCAGTAGAAGTTAAATTGCGCAAGGGTGAAGCTATGGAAAAGGCACTCCGCCGTCTGAAGAAGAAGCTCGACCGCGAAGGCATTATCCGCGACGTTCGTCAGAAGCGTTATTACGAAAAGCCTTGTGAAATCAAGCGTCGTAAGAACAAGGTTGCCGCCTTCAACAATATGCTCCGTCAGCGTTACGAAAATCGCTAACAAGAAAGCTTCGGGAATCCCCCGAAGCTTTTTTGTTTTGAGGGTTTGCGGATAGCCGAGAGTTTTTTTGGGCTCTTGAAATCGGGCTTGATGCGCGATTGGCGTTCTGCGAAGCAAAGCGCAAATTGCCCGTCAAGGGCGTTTCGCTTGTTCGGCTTCGGTCGAGTACTTAAGTACACTTCCGTCGCCTCTCTGCGCAAAGCCACCCTTCTTTACCGTAGCCCAAATCTCGAAGCAAAGTGCGATTGGGAGGGGATTGGCGATTTTCGCTTGTCGAAAATGCCAAAGGGGGCGACGGTTAAGCCCCCTTTCGGAGCGACAAGCCTAAACAGCGTAGCTTCGCTACGCACGGAGTTTTTTAATTTTTGTTTGCGGATAGTAGAGTTTAATTTCACACGCAAAACTCGCTTCGCTCTTTTGCGGCAGTTGCCCACTTCGCAAAGCATTTGCTTTGCTTCGTTCGGAGTTATTCTACACGCCCTTGAAAAATCGCTTGCGCTCTTTTTCTCGGGCAGATAGGGAAGCTTGGCATTCGCCTTGCTTCCGCTTAGCCACTTCGAGAAGCTTCGCTTCACTTCGTCGGTTATCATTCTACTTAAAAATTGCTCGCAATTTTTTGTATTTTTTAACTCGGTTTTGGGTATCTTCAAGGTAAGTTCGAACAACCGAAGCGATTGGCAGAGCCAATGCGGGCTTATAAACAAAAGGCGCGGTTATAGCCGCGCCGCAGCACTACAGAAAGGAACGGGGTTCCGTCCGTCAAGGGCTTCGCCTTTGTTTAAATTCGGTTTCGTAAAACAACAAAATAAGTTCGGATAACCGAAGCGATTGGCAAAGCCAATGCGGGCTTATAAACAAAAGGCGCGGTTATAGCCGCGCCGTAGCACCACAGAAAGGAACGGAGTTCCGTCCGTCAAGGGCTTCGCCTTTGCTGCAGCCTTCGTTTTTTTGTTGAATGTTTGCGTTTTTTTGTGCTTTATCCTTTCCTGTGTCATCTGAGCATCTATTAACAAAACGCTAAGAAATTGAATGAGAAAGAGTTTGATATATATTGCGCTTGTATCGGTTGCGGCGCACTTTGCCTGTGCGGCTGAAAACGCGGTAAAATGGGATGTGGAAAAATTCAAAGATGTTGTAGTGAACAACTCGATGTTCTGGTGCAAACTCGGTTGGCCCTGCGATCCGCCCGCCGCGCTGAAATCGGGCAAGGCGGCGATGATAGCGCAGACCGACGCAAAGACCGAAAACTATGTCAAACTGATGTCGAAAGCGGGCGTCAGAATTATGACAACGAACATTTCGACGGGCTGGCTCGGCAACGACCTCTTCGACTACACCGAGACGGATAAGTCGCTCGAGGCGATTTTCAAAAACGCGCCCGACGCATACTATATGCCGCGCGTAAAACTCAACGTTCCTCCGACGTGGTGCGCAAAAAATCCCGAAGAGGCAACGGTTTTCTACCCGTTCAAACTCACAAACGCCGAAATTACCGACCTCTACAACAGGGGCGAATTCGACTTCCACGGAATCAGACCGAAATTCAAAGTGGGTTTACAGAGCTTCGCGTCGAAAAAATGGGTAGCCGACGCGAGCGTCGCACTGCGTAAATTCATCGAGCACCTTGAGAAATCGAAATACGCCGATAGAATCATCGGCTACCACATCGCATTCGGCGTGGCTGGCGAATGCGCCAACTGGCGCGGATGGGAGGAAGACCGCACGCGCTACAATATGGGCGACAACGGCAAGGCGTTCAGCCGCAGATTCTACGACTGGGGTTTGGAAAAATACGGCTCGCACGAAGCCCTCGCAAAGGCTTGGAACCAGCCCAATCTCTCGCGCGAAAACGTGGAAATGCCGTCGACGGAACGCAGGGAAAGCCTCTGGCAAAACACCGCCGACTTCTTCCGCGATTCGCCCGACGCGCAGCTTTGCATCGACATTGAAGACTTTTTCAGCCACTGCACGGCAACCGCGCTCGACGCATTCGGCAAAGTCGTAAAAGACGCGAGCGGCGGCAAGGCAGTCGGCGCGTTCTACGGCTACTATATGAACGTTCCGCGCGCGGGCTACCTCGGACATCTTGCGTACAACCAACTTCTGGCGAGCGAAAACATCGACTTCATCTGTGCGCCGAAAGCCTACGAACGCAATCTCGCGGGCGACCCCGGGGGCTATCAAAACGCGGCAATGTCGATTTCCCGCAAAAAACTCTATATCGACGAGCTCGACAATCCGCCGCACACTTATAAGAAGGGCGATATGTCGAACCTCTCGTCCGACAGTATGTCGCAGACGCGCACCGTGATGTGGCGCGAAGTCTCGAAAGACCTGTCGATAGGCGCGGGCTTCTGGTGGATGGACTTGAAGGGTGACTGGTACACAACACCCGATGTCCTCGCCGAGGTCACGAAAATCGAGAAGGAAATCGCACCCATCCGCGCCGACAAGAGCGGAAGGCGTTCCGCGCAGGTTCTCTACGTCACCGACGAACGCGCGTTCCTTGCGATGCGTCCGAACGCGCGCCTGCATGACGACCTTTTGCGCCAGACCTATCCCGATATAAATCTCATCGGAGCGCAGGTTGAGCACTACAGACTTTCCGACTTGAAGGATGTAGATTTGTCGAACTACAAAATGGTGTTCTTTGCAAATCCCGTTGCAATCACTCCGAAGGTTTGGCGGAAAATCGAAAAGCGGTTGCCCGAGGGCGCGGCGGTCGTCTGGAACTACGCGGCGGGCGTGCGTCCGCCAAACGGTTTCGACTTGGAAAATTCGCGCAAGCTTACGGGCGTAAAAATTACGCCCGTAGAGGATGTTCCCGAAAAATTCTCGATAGTCGGCGCGGGCGACTTCGTGGGCACGATAGACGCAAAGCGCAATTTCGCCGAAGGTATAGGCGCAAGCGCAAAGAAAAGGGGCTATCCCGTCTTCAAAATCGAAGAGGGCAAGGGCGTAAAAGTTCTGGCGAAGTACGCCGACGGGCTTGACGGCGTTGCGCTTGTCTCGAAGAAAATCGGCGACAAAACGCACTACGTTTGCGGCGTGCCGTTCCTGACTCCCGAAAAGCTGCGCAAGATTGCGGAGTCGGCAAAGGTCGATTTTGTCGCGCCCGAATATTGTACGATTTACGGCGATTCGCGTTTTGTGGGCATTTTCCCGAAGTATGCCGTTCAATTCAAACTGAACTTGAAGGGCGAGTACAGGGATGCGATAAGCGGGAAAACATACAAAGAAGGCGACGAAATATCGATACCTGAAAAGGGTGCCGTCTTCCTTCAACGGCGCGTGAAAGCACTTCCCTAAGGGTGTTTCGCAAACCGTACAGACCGCACACGTACGTTAAGTACGCGCTGCGCCCTGTACGATTCGCAAAGCCACCCTTATGAAAGCACTTTGACGCGCCTAAAATTAGTGCGCTGGGGCGCGGAAGTTTTTTAGGGCGTTTACGGGATAAGTTTTGCTTTCTTTCGTGAACGCCCGAATTGTTTTTCGAACTTACTTTTTACGGACTTCGCGCGTACGCCAAGTATGCTGCGAACACTTGACCAGTTGCAACGCAATACCTACCAAGCAATAAGGGTTTGCCCGCGAATCGGAGCAAACCCTTACTGTTTTGTTCTTTTTGTGCCTATAATTTAAGCGCAAAAATTCATTTGCTTTTTTGCTATTTGAACAGGTTCTTCAGCGTGTTCTCAACGGCCTTGCCCGCGCCTTTAAGGGCATCGTTTGCGCCGTCTCCGCCCGCTTCGATTCCGCCTTTCACCGCGTCTTGCAGGAGTGCGGCAGTGCCTATTACCGCCAGTTGGTTCGTTATGTCGGAGATAAGTTCGCCGACCGTTTCGCCGCCCTGCGAAACACCGAGGTTTGTAAGTTCGAAAGACGGCATGGTAATCTTCAGCTTACGGTTGTTGAGCGAGCCGTCAATCGTGCCCTGCGCAAAGACGATTTTGCGGATAATGAACTTCCATTCGCCGGAATCGGACTTCGCTGCTTGGGCGGTTTGCGTTTGATTTTTTTTGCCGCCGTCCAAGCCGAATTTTTTCTCGAAAATGCTTTTGATTTCGGTGAGGTTCGACTTCGGCGAAGTAATCAAGCCCGATATACCCTTTTCGGTTTTGACTTCTAGGTTCATCGAAAGCCCCTCGATTCTCACCTCGTCGACGACGACGAGCTTTTTCGAGAGCGCGTCCGCCGCTGTGATGTCTGCGTCGATGAGGACGGTTTTAAACGCCAGCGCATTGCATTTTTCGAAATTGGGCGGATTTGAGATGAAGAAGTCGGAAACTTGAACTTTTTGCTCGCGCACATTTACCGACACCGAAGATATTCCCGCTTCGATTCCCGTTCCCGAAGTCAGGGTTTTCAGCGCGTAGTCCGCAACGATTCCGCGGGCGAAGTAAAGCGCAACGCCGAGCACGACCGCTACAAGCAAAAAAAGTTTGACCAATTTGAAGAGGCAACCGCCCTTTCTTGAGTTGGGAATATTGTATTTCATCGTCCGCAATTATCGTAAAAAACTTCGGCAATATGCAACAGAATATTGGGGGGTTGGCTTTGTTTTTTTTAGATGCAATATTTGTGTTGACAGAATCGTAAAATCGAATTTCATACCCATACTTTAACAATTTTAGAAGAGACACAACGATGAATCCTACATACAATCCCTCGAAGCTTAAACGCGCCCGCCGTTGCGGATGGCGCGCAAGAAACAAAACGCGCGGCGGCAGAGCCGTCATTGCAGCCCGTAGACAAAAGGGTCGCAAGCGTCTTGTAACGAAATAGATTCCTTTGCGGTCGTGCGTTTCGGCAAAGAAAACAGGGTACGGCTCGCTAGGGATTTTGCTTATTTAAAACAGCACTCGAAGAAGGCGGATTGTTCCGCCTTCGTTTTTTATTGTCTGCCGCGTCCCGAAAATTCGGTTTCGCGGCTCGGGCTTGTTACGGGCAAAAGGGTGGGGTGCGCAGTGGAGCGCAACAGGGCGCGCAGGGTTTTGCGCGCCGTCTTCCGCGATTGCGCGCCCTCGTTCCCGATTCCGTGCGACATTCTAGTGTTTGTCCGCAGGGGATTTTCGAAATTCGACTACGCGCGTCTCCGCGAAAAATTCGCCCGTGCCGCCGAAAAAATAATCTCGGATGCGCAAAACCGAAAGTAAAATGCCGCGCGGGCTGCTGTCCGCCCCCTGTTGGCTCGCCGTCAGATTCTACCAGCTGGCGGTTTCGCCGATACTGCATTTGATACCCGGCAGCGGTTGCCGCTTTTACCCGACCTGTTCGGAATACACCCTGATTGCCATCTCGCGGCACGGAGCATTCAAGGGCGTTCTGATGGGCGCGTGCCGCATTTTGCGGTGCAATCCGTTTTGCGATGGGGGCTTCGACTACGTCCCGCGCGAGTTTTCGTGGCGCAAACTATTTTCGCAAAACAAAGTTGACGAACCCGCGCCGTTCGATAATTAGTATCTGCTTATTTTTATAACGATGGATAAGAAGAACACAATCATCGGGGTGCTGCTGATAATTGCGGCATTCTACTTTATGTACGATTCCACCACTAAAGACGCGGCGGTTGCGCGCGCGCGTCAGGCGGAGGCGGCGAAGGTTGCCGCAATGCCGGAGGCGCAGAAAAACGCGCCGAAAGTCCAGCCCGTGTCCGCGTTGAAATCGGCCGATTCCAACGCAAGGGAGCAGTTTTGCTGTATCGGCAACGAAAACATTTCGGTAAGATTCACCAACAGGGGCGGGGCAATCGCCGACGTAAAAGTTCTCAAGTACGCCGACAAGCAGGGTTCCGACGAACCGTTTTCGTTCAACAATGTAAGCGGCGCATATCCCGCGCTGAGCCTTGCGTTCTTCGATCCGTCGGGCGAACTTCCGCAGCCGTTTTTGAAGCCGTTTAGGCTCGAGGCGAAGTCGGGCGACACCGTTTCGTACGAGTATGTGGAGGCGGGCAAAATGCGCATTTCGCGCACATATACGCTTGTTAAAGCCGACAAATTGGAGTTCACGAAGTACACGATTTTCGCAAAGACAAAAATCGAAAACCTTTCCGACAAGCCGCTTTCGTTGCGCGAAGTTTACATGTGCCTCGGCGCGGTGCCGCCCACGGAAAGCGATGTGTACGGCTCGAATTTGGCGTTCCTGCTTTACAACGGCAGTGCGCACTTCGCGCGGTCGAGTTCGTTCATCGACAGCTCGGGCTTCTTGGGAATCGGCGCAACACAGGCGCATATTTTCGAGAAAGTCTCCGCGCCCGACTCGACTTGGGGTTCGGTGAAAAACCAGTTCTTTGCGGCTGTCTTCACGCCCGAGGGTAGAACGTCGAACGCGGGCTTCGCAATTCCGCTCAAAACGGGTTTCAAGACCGACAACAAGTACATGAAAAATTCGGTCGCGGGCTTTATGGGCTTTGCGGCGGAATCGATTGCGGCGGGGCAGTCGTGGGAAATTTCGGGCACATACTATGTAGGTCCGAAAGAGCTCGACACGCTTGCGTCGCTCGGCGCGGGGCAAGAGGAGGTTATGAACTACGGATGGTTCGGTTTCGTCAGCCGTCCGCTTTCGCGCCTGCTCGTGTGGATTAACTCTTGGGTCGAGACGGTCTCGCCCGATTGGAGCTGGGGCTGGTCGATAATCATCCTTACGCTCATCGTCCGCCTTATTTTGTGGCCGCTGACTTCGGTTCAAATCAAGTCGGCACAGCGCATGGCGAAGATTCAGGAGCCCGTAAAGGCAATCCGCGAAAAATACAAGGACGACCCAAAGCGCGTGCAACAGGAGACGATGAAAATCTACTCCGAATACGGGATCAACCCGCTTGCGGGCTGCCTGCCGATTTTCATCCAAATCCCGATTTTCATCGGATTGTACTATATGCTCCAGACTTCGTGCGAAATCCGCTTCGCCCACTTTATGTGGGTGAAAGACCTCTCGCTGCCCGATACAATCGAAAGCATTCCGAGCGTCTTCGGCATTCCGCTCCACATTTTGCCGCTTGTCAACGCGCTTGTGACATTCATCCAAATGCACCTCAACCCGACGCCGTCGACCGACAAAACACAGGCTATGATGTTCAAGCTTATGCCCGTGGTTATGCTGCTTTTCTTCTACACATTCCCGTCGGGCTTGGTGCTTTACTGGCTCGTCCAAAGCTTGCTTGGCATTTTGCAGGCGTTGATTATCAGAATGGGCAAAGACAAGGTTGTTCTGAAAAAGCGCACAAAGCCGTCGTTTATGCAGAAAATGCAATTGGCGATGGAGCAGGCACAGGCGGCGCAGGAAAAGCGCGGCGAAGACTTCGCAAAACTCCCGCTCAAGGAACGCCTGAGAATCGCAGCCGAAGACGCCCGCAAGGCAAAGGAAAAGCTCAAGGAGGACCGCCTCAAGGGAACGCTCTACGAAAAACGCAAGAAGAACCCCGGCGGGCGTTCCACCCCCAAGAAACGATAAAAAATGCTTGAAAACGGGCAAGTCATAAGGCTTAATTTATACCCTTTCAAGAGTAGCAATGTGATTTGATAAATAACACTCTAAACCAACAGGAGAAAGAAACAAATGTCCGGTCATAGTAAATGGGCAACAACTAAAAGACACAAGGCTGCGGTCGACGCAAAAAGAGGCAAAATCTTCAGCTCGCTGAGTAAAGACCTTACCCTCGCGGCGAAGGACGGCGGCGGCGATCCCGCAACAAACGCGCGTTTGCGTATGCTTTTGCAAAAGGCGAAGGCTGCCAATATGCCCGCCGACAACGTCGACAGGGCAATCAAAAAGGGAACGGGCGAACTCCCCGGAGTGGTTTACGAACAGCTCATTTACGAAGGCTACGGTCCGGGCGGCATCGGCATTATTGTCGAAGTTACGACGGACAACAAGAACCGCGCGGCAAGCGACGTGCGCAGCACGTTCACAAAGAACGGCGGCAACCTCGCAACCCCCGGCGCGCTCCAGTTCAACTTCACGAAACAGGGTCAGTTCATCATCAGCACCGAAAAGACGACCGAAGACGCGCTTATGGACGTAGTCCTCGACGCGGGCGCGGAAGACATCCGCAATAACGGCGACTTCTTCGAAGTTCTCTGCCCCGTTTCCGCGTTCAACGCGGTCGGCGAAGCACTCGAAAAGGCTGGTATTGAAACGGAAGACTCGGAAATCGCTTGGATTCCCAATTCGGAAACGGTCGTCACCGACCCCGAACTTGCGAAGAAAATCGTAAAGCTCACCGACGCACTCGACGACCTCGAAGACGTGCAGAACGTCTACTCGAACGAAGACCTCGACGGCTCGTTGGTGGACTAATACAAACACTTCGGCGGGCAATCACGCCAGAGCCGAATTTTACAGGCGGAATTTCCGCAGACCGAGGAAGAACCCGCCCGACAATAGGCGGGTTTTCTCTTCGGTAAAACGCGGCAATGAGCCGCACTACTGGGGAATCCGCGCCGCATTTCGCGCGGTACGACGAATATTTTAATACACAACAGCAATTATGAAAAAGACGCTTTTTGAAAAAGTTTGGGAAAAACACGCCGTAAGGGAACTGCCCGACGGCTCCACGCAACTGCTCGTAGGCACGCACCTTCTCCACGAAGTAACAAGCCCGCAGGCGTTCGGTATGCTCCGCACGCTCAAACTTCCCGTAAAATATCCGTCGCGCACATTCGCAACCGTAGACCACATCATCCCCACGGACGACCGCACCGAGCCGTACAAAAGCGCAACGGCTTACGAAATGCTCACGGCAATCCGCAAAAACTGCGCCGACAACGGCATAACATTTTTCGATTCTACTACGGGCAAACAGGGCGTAATCCACGTCGTGATGCCCGAACAGGGGCTTATCCACCCCGGAATGACCGTCGCCTGCGGAGACTCGCACACGGCGACCCACGGCGCATTTGGCGCAATCGCTTTCGGTATCGGCACAAGCCAAGTCCGCAACGTGCTCGCCACTCAGACCCTTTCGTTCAAAAAACTCAAAGTCCGCCGCGTAAACGTCAACGGCAAACTCCGCGACGGCGTTACCCCGAAAGACGTCGCGCTGCACATCATCCGCAAACTCGGCGTAAACGGCGGTATCGGCTACGCATACGAATTCGGCGGAAAAGTCTTCGACGATATGTCGATGGAGGGCAGAATGACCGTCTGCAATATGGCAATCGAAGGCGGCGCGCGCATCGGCTATATCAACCCCGACGAAAAAACTTTCGCATACCTCAAGGGTCGCCCGTACGCGCCGAAAGGCGAAGACTTCGACAAAGCCGTCGAGTACTGGAAGACGATAGCATCCGACGAAGGCTGTCAATACGACGACGTTGTCGATTTCGACGGTTCGGAAATCCGTCCCACGGTAACTTGGGGCGTGAACCCCGCTCAGGCTGTTTTCATCGACGAAAACATCCCCGACCCCGAAACGATTGCCGACCCCACCCAGCGCAAAGACGCAAAAGACGCGCTCGTCTACATGAAGCTTCAGCCTAACACTCCGATTGCGGGCACGAAAATCGACGTTGCATTCATCGGTTCGTGCACGAACGGCAGACTGTCCGACTTCGAAGCGGCGGCGGAATACCTCAAGGGCAAAAAAGTTGCGGCGGGCGTAAAGGCTCTGGCAGTCCCCGGTTCGCAGATTGTCGACGCAATCGCGCGCGAAAAGGGTCTCGACAAGATTTTCACCGAAGCAGGCTTCCAGTGGAGACAGGCGGGGTGCTCGATGTGCCTTGCTATGAACGACGACAAACTCGTCGGCGACCAGCTCTGCGCGTCGACATCGAACCGCAACTTCAAGGGCAGACAGGGCAGCCCCACGGGACGCACGGTTCTGATGAGCCCGCTTATGGTCGCGCACGCGGCGGTTGCGGGAAAAATCGTCGATTGCACAAAGCAGGGGTAGCCGCGAGTTTTTTGGCTGAATGACGGTAGATTGGCGTTTTGCGTAGGTAAAACGCCAATTTGTTTATTTGCTTGCCTTTAATTTACACTAATTGAAAGAGGGCGCATATATGCGCCCTCTGTTTCTTCGGGGACTGTCTTTTAATTGAACGAGTCCCCTTCTGCTATTTGATTAAAACCGAATCGGTAAATCCGCCTATGTAGACATTGGGTGATTTGTCGGTAATGGGTTTGCCAAAATACTCGACATTTTCAACCGTTACGTTTTTGACTTTGTGGTCGGCGTCTCTGCCGCGCAAGAAAATCGCCCCGTTGAACGTGCCTTTTTGTCCTACAACCTTTATATTTTTGAAAGAGCAGTTTTCGATTCTGCCGTACTCGCCCGCTATGCCTTTGTCGCGAACCGCGCCGGAAGCGACGATGCGGGGTTCGGCAAAAATCAGGTGATTGTCGGAACCGTTGGAACGCACAACTATATTTTCAAAATGCATATCCGAAATCGTCATGCCTTCGGCGGGTTGCAACAGGAAAACCGCCTTAACCCAATAGTCTTCGAACTTTGAGGGACGGTCGGCATAAAACGGCACATAAAGATTTGTGCATTTCAAGCCCCTGAATTCGGGCGCATAACATTCGTAGCCGATGCGGAAGATGTTCGCCGAGTCCGTCCAGAAAATGCAGTTATCGATTGTTATGTTATTGCAGGGCAGGTTGTTGTTGCGGTGTTCCAAGTCTTTGTAGCGTTTGAGCCCGAATCGTATGCCGCTTTTGTAATGACCTTTTATAGCGATAATATCGTCTTGGGCGCGCGCAAAGGTGTCGGTGATTTTTACGTTTGAAGTGTTGCAGATGTCTATCGCATCGTCGTTAATCATTCTGCTTGCGCAGATTTTAAGATTGTCGATAGTTACATTTTCGCAGTTTCGGAATACGAGTGTCCAGCCTATGGGGTCTTTTATTATGACTCCTTCCACTTTAAGATTTTTCCCGTTTTCGAAACTCACGCAATCGCTCGAATCCCGCACTCTCGACTCCCGCGGTCTGTTGTCTGTGGAGATTATGCCGCGCCCCCTGATTGTAATATTGTCGCCGCTTGCGAAAACGTTGCCTTTGACAACCGCCCCGCCGGCAATGTAAAGCGTCTGATTTTGCTTCAATGAAATTTCCCCATCCACGTAGTGAACTCCGGGTCCGAAATAGACAATATCCTTGCTGCCTGCTTTGGGGGCGTCCTTTTCAATGGGATTGCCGAAAATCACAAGCGGCATTTCGCGTTCTGTGCGTAATACTATCGCTTTGAACGGCTTGTCCGCAGTGAACGACATCGCGTATTTTTCCTTTTTGACATTTTTAAAAACGTCTGGAAGCAGTTCGCCGACATAGATTTTGTCGGCTTCCGCCTTTTCGCTGGGGGTACATGTGTAGCTAACGCGCTTTGTAAATTTAACTGTAGATTTTACCTCTACGTTTACTTCTCCTTCGAAATCGAAATAACAGAAATAATATTCGCCGCCCATAAACTTGGGCGACAATGCCTTGTATATGTCCAACTTCCTGTCGTTCACATACACAGAGTAGGTGCTCTGATAGACTTTTTCCGACTGAGGTGCGGGGTAGGTTACGAGTTTTGTTTCCGCGTTTACGGCAACACCCGCGATCAACAGTCCCAACGCCATTCCATATATAAACATTTTTTTCATATGAAACGGAGTTTAAAATTTGCGTTGAAACAGTCAAGAACAAAAATCGAGCGTTACATCACAAGAAAGAACCGAGTTCCGACTTCGGGCGGTCTGCAATCTGCCAGAGGTCTTCTTCTTTGCTTAAAAATTGCCGTATATATTTTTGTATTGTGTTATTTTCTGTTTTGCGACGTCGGCCTTTTTTGCGAGTACTTTTATTTTGGCTTCGTCCATAAAAATGTTTTTGTCCGAAAGTACATAGCCGCCGAGAACCGCCGCATATTTTACGGGGAGCTTGATTTTGTATTTGTCCGCCGCGGTCGCAAGGGCGTTGAGGTCGTTGGCATCGGCGGCGCAGTCGCAGTAGGCGGCGGCTATTTTAGAATTTTTCGGGAAGCGCGAAAGACCCTTTTCGGCGGCAAAGAGAGCCTGCTCGCGGAGCTTTGAACGGCGCAGAAGAGTTATCAGAGAGGAAACTTCCGCGGGTTGCCGTTGTTCCGCATTGATGTAGGTCTCGATTTGCTCCGAAACGTTTTTTCCCGAAAGCGCATTTATCGCAATCCCATATCCCGTAAAGAGGTCGCGCGATTTAACGCGGTACTTTGCAAACTCGGTGAAACGCGCGGAATCGAGAGCCGCGAGCGCGTCGTTCGGATTTCCCTTCGAAATATAGATTTCCGCCTTCGCCAACTTTAGCGCAAATTCCGTGTGCGGCGGCTGCTTCTGCCCAAGACAAAAGTCGATTATTTCGGCATTGCCGTTGCGCGTTGCGGCGAGGGCAAGACTTTGTATTTTGTCGGGATTGTTTTTTGCGAATTTTTTCGCAGCCTCGAGGGCGTCTCCGTCCGATTTCGCCTCTATCGAAAGCAGTTCGGCTTCGGCGATGTTGCCCGATGTCAGCCGCGCGAACCTCTTGGCGTTTTTCGCGCCCGCCGCGTCGCCGAAATCGTCGCAGATACGCGAGAGCACTTCGTAACACGCCGATTTGTTCGGAGCGGATTTCAACGCAGTATTGATGAGCTTTAGCGCGGAAATCTCGCGCCCGCTGTCTATCATATCGGCGGCGGTTGCGAGCACCAAAACCTCGCCCGAATATATTTCGGCTTTTTTCAGCGTGTCGATTGCGCGCTGGTTTTCGCAATTTGAAATCATCGCGATTGCGCCGTTCTGCGCAACCAACTTTGCGAATTTTCTATCCTTGGCGAATTCGAGCAGGTCGTCTGCGAAGTCGGCTGCCGTGTCGAAACGCCTGTCCGCCGAGAACATCCTGAAGGGCGCGGCTACCGCCCCGAACGTTTCCTCCGGCGACAGCACGCCCGAGTCCACGCAGCGCGCCGCAAGCATAGCCGCCTTCTTCCGGTAGTCGTTCGACAACGCGAAAATGGATATTGATAATTTTAGATAGTTTTTATCTTTTGCATCGAACGCCTTTGCTATTTTGAAATCGAGTGTTTCAGCCGCCTTTTCCGAGTCGCGCAAAAGCATTTGATACATCTGGGCGAGGAATACGCGCCCCTCGAGATTGTCGGGCGAACGCGCAACGCCGCCGGCCATATTCATAAACGCGCCCTGATAGTCTCCGTTTTTCAGACATTCGCGCCCCGCCGCAATTTGGGCTTCGCCCATTTCCGTGCGGTACCTGTCGGTTGCAAACGGCATTTGCAGCACTTCGAGAAAGGATATGTTTTCGTATTTTCTGAGATATTTAAACCCGCAGAAAACCGCGACCGCCGCGGCGACCCACAACAACGCCGCCGTTCCGACAACCGCCAACGCGAGCCTTTTGAAATTTGGAGCAAACCGCCACGCGCCTTTTTTTTCGTCGAAATACCGCGTAAGTATTCCGAAGAATATGCCCGATTCGATGTTTCTGTTTTTTTCTTTTCTCATTTTGCTCCGATGCTCTGGCTTAAACTTAGTATGCTCAGAACTATACCCGAAGCGAACACGAATACAAGTAGAAAAGCCGTTCCCAAAGCGGCGCCGCCGAGGGCGGTTGTTGCGGCGGAAATGCGCTTTTTCAGCGTTTCGGAATGCGCCGCCGAAAGTTCCGAGAACGCCTCCACAAGGCTCCCCGTGCGCTCGCCCACGGATACAACGTCGATGTCCTCGTCGTCGAGCAGCCCGAATTTGTGGAGGGCGGCGGAGACCGGCGCGCCGTCGTTTACGGCGGTTCTGAAAAGTCTGAAACGCGCGCGCAACTTGCGGTTCGAGATGGATTTTTCCGCGAGTCTGAAAGTCTCCGTCGCGTTCACGCCCGAAGCCGAGAGCGTTGCCGAAAGGTTTGCGAAACGGCAGATGTCGGCATCGCGCAGAATGCCGCCGATAATCGGAATTTTCAGCATAGCGCCGTCGCATTTTTCCGCGCCGCTTTCGGAGCTTCTCAAGAGCGCGACCGCCGCAGCGCACAACACCGCGGCCGCGGCTGCAGTCGGCGCGCCGAAGACGAGCGCGTCGCCGATAAACTCCATCATCCTAATCGGGAAATTTTTTTCCGCCCCCATATTCGCCATCATCGATTCGATTTTCGGCAGCATAAAAAACAGGAAGAGCATAACCACGCCCGCCGCCAGAACGCAGAGGAAAACGGGATACGCCAACGCCGAAAAAATCGCCGCCCGCAGCTTTCTGCGCTCGAGGATATAGGCTATGATGTTGTCGAAAACGAAGCCCAAGTTCGCGGTGGATTCGCCCGCCTCCACGAGGTGCGTAGCCGACGCGTCGAAGGTGTCGGGAAATTTGCGCATCGCCGCGGCGAGCGTTTTGCCCTCGCTCAAATCGGCGTAAAGCTCGCGCGCGAGCTGTTTGATTTTCGGGTCGAGCGAACGCGCCGCAAGCGATTTCAGCGCATCGCCCACAGGCATTCCGCCCCTGCCGCAAAGCTGAGAGAGCTTTTTTACAAGCGCGAGCGCGACCTTTTCGCCGCCCGCTTTTTTGCGGAGTTTTTCGGTATCGACCGCACCCTCGGACGTTCCCGCGGACTCGAGAGAAAGCACAACCAGCCCCGCCGCCGAAAGAGACCGCGCCGCCGACCTTGCGTCGGGCGCGTCGAGCGACCCCTCCGAAATTTTTCCGAACGCGTCGCTTGCCCTGTATTTAAATTGCGCCATTTTCCGACTCCGACGGGTTTGCGTAGTACATTATTTCCTCGAGCGATGTCGCGCCGCGTTTGACGAGCTCCCATCCGCAGCCGCAGAGCGTGCGCATACCCTTTGCGCGCGCGGTTTTCGCTATCTCCATTGCGGGCGCGCGTTCGACAATCATAGAGTGGATTTCGTCGTCTGCCACGAGCACTTCGAAAATTCCCGTTCTGCCGAAATAGCCTATTCCCCTGCATTTGTCACAGCCGCGCGGACTTCTTACGAGGTTCGCAAAACGCGATTCCGATGCGGGCAAGCCGAGGGCTGCGAGACTTTTTTCGAGCCGTTCCGCCCCGATTTCGGCGGACACTGAACAGCCGCAAAGCCTGCGCACCAGACGCTGCGCCAAAATCATTTCGACGGACGAGGCGATGAGAAACGGTTCGATTCCCATGTCCACAAGGCGCGTGAGCGCGCCCGCGGCATCGTTCGTGTGGAGCGTGCTGAGCACGAGGTGCCCCGTAAGCGAGGCGCGCACGGCGATGTCGGCGGTCTCCCTGTCGCGGATTTCGCCGACCATTATCACGTCGGGGTCTTGGCGCAAAACGGAGCGCAGGACGGACGAAAACGTCAGACCGATTTCGGGGTGTACCTGCGTTTGGTTGACCCCCTCCACTTCGTATTCCACGGGGTCTTCGACCGTGACGATTCTGATTTCGGGCGAACGCAGGCGGCGGATGAACGCCGTGAGCGTGGTCGATTTTCCCGAACCCGTCGGACCCGTAACGAGTATGATTCCGTAGGGACGCGCGAGCGGAGCCGCGATTTTCGCCGCGTCGTCGGGCAGGAAGCCCAAATCGTCGATTGTAACCGACTGCGATTTTTGCGAGAGCAGGCGCAGTGACACGCTTTCGCCAAAGAGCGTTGGAAGGCTCGATACGCGGATGTCGATTTCGTCGCCGCTTCGGCTTGTGAATGTTATCCTGCCGTCCTGCGGGCGGCGTTTTTCCGAGATGTTCAGCCGCGCCATAATTTTTATGCGCGACACCACCGCGTCTTTGAAGTGCGCCAGATTTTCGGGCAGCTTGAGCGGCACGAGGTTGCCGTCTATGCGCAGCCTGATGTTGAGAGAATGCTTTTGCGGCTCGATGTGGATGTCGGTTGCGCGGTCGTTGACGGCGCGGGCGACAAGCTCGTTTACGAATTTGATTATTGCGGCGTTTTCGTCTTCGCGCGCGTCGGCTTCGGCAGCGTCGGAAAAGTCTTCGGCATTTCCGCCCTCTAGGCTTTCCGCGCCCACGCCGAAAGTGTCGGCGAAAGTTTTCGCCACGGCGTTTGCGGGGGCAATCACCCAGTCGGGACGTTTGCCCGTGAACGCGGCGATCCACGCCGACATATCTGCGGTCGGCGGCCACGACACCGCAAGCCTGCCGTCGGAGCACGGCAGACATTCGTATTCGTTGATGACACGCATCGGCAGAACTTCGGTCGGTTTGTCTGCAAGGGAAATTTCCGCCGCCGTCTCGAGGTTCGAAAATTTTGCGAGCCGTTTTGCGATTTCGCCTTCGGCAAGCTGCGAACGCTGCAACACGAAAAGCGCGCGCCGCGGGGCGGGGAGCGAGGCGAGCTCGTCCAAGTCTGCGGGCTGCAAAACGTCGGCGAACAGTTCCGCCGATTTTTTCGAAATTGTGTTTGCGTCGGTCATTTTAATTTTTCGGTTTGAGCCTTTTTGTCTTCGGCTTCGCCGCCTGCGCATTCGGCACGGTCTGCGGAAGCGGCGCGGCTTGCGGCGCAGCCCCCGTCGGCGCGTCGGGCGTTTTGAGTGTAAGCGTTGCCGATTCGAGGTTTCCCGATATGCTTATACTTTTCGTTTCGTCGTCGTAGAAATCGACGCAGTACGGAATTTTCTCTGTGATTTTTCCGCGCAGTTCAAGCGTGTACGAAAGTTTCGCCGCCGAGTCGAAAACGCAGAAAAACCACTTGCCGTCCACGCAGTAAATCGAGCGCAATTCGAGCGCGGATTTTTGCGCCTCGGTTTGTTTTCCCGCATTGCCGGATTTTGCGGCGTCCGCGCTTTTCGAGCCGAACGGATTTTTTTCGAAAAGCCTTGCGAGCGTTTCGCCGTCCGCGTCGGATTTTTGCCGCGTCGGCTGATGCTCTTTTTGCGCGTCGGCATTGTCCGCGCCCGAGCCGAAGCAGGGCGCGATACCCACTGCGGTCAACAAAAACGCGGCGATGTATTTCGAATGCTTCATTGCCTGTCTATCTGCCGCCCACGCGCGTTTGCCTGCGTTTTGCCGACTTGTCGGATTCCGTCGGTTGCGCCCGTTTTGACTGTTCGGCATTTTCCGTTTCGGTGAGCGGTTTCGGCAGAACGGTTTTTTCAAACGAGCTGAATCCTCTGTTTTCCACGCCCATTGTCTCGTTTTGCGGATCGTGGAATTTTCCCGTTTCGAAATAGCGTTCAACCTCCTTTGTGGTCTTGTCGGATCCTACTTTATTTTCCTTCAGCATTTCGGCGTAGGGACGGCTTTTGACCATTGTCGGGCGGATGAAAATTATCAGTTCCGTGCGCTCGGTTTTTTCGGACTGCGGCTTGAACCATTCGCCCACGATCGGGATGTCGGAGAGCAGGAAGACTTCGCCATCGGTCTTGTTGCTTTTCGTCTGTTGCAACCCCGCAAGTATCACGGTTTCGCCGCTTGCGGCACTGACGAAACTTTCGGCTTCGCGCTTGCCGATAATCGGCTGGCTTACGTCGTTGATAAGCTGCGTGCGCACGACCGACTCGACGGTCTGTTTTATCTCGAGCTGTACCACGCCGTTTTCGCCGATGAGGGGCTTTACTTCGAGGATTATGCCGATGTCCTTCCACTCGACCGTGTTTTTCGTCTGCGGATAGCTTGTTGTTTCAATCGACGTAGTTTGCGTAATCAACGCCTGCGTTTCGGATACGTTGATTGTGGCCTTTTTGTTGTGCGTGGTGACAATCGACGGCGCGGACAGAATCTTGATGTTGTTGTTTTGCGAGGCGACGCTGAAGACGCTGTTGAATCCGTATTCGTCGAGCGATAGCGTGAACGGCGAAGTTTCCGTGCCGTCCATCGCCGCGACCGCCGTTCTGCCCGACCATCCCTTTTTGCCGTCGGTTTCGAGTAGCGAGTAACCCAGTCCGAACGACGAAAGCCCCGAAGTCTGGTTGTCGGTCAGCGTAACTTCGGTTATGATTACGTCGATTTTAACCTGCGCCAGAACGATGTCGATTTTCTTGATGAGGTCGGCGATTTGCCTGAGGTCGGTGGGCGTTCCGTAGGCGACGACCGAGTTGCTGCGCTCGTCGGCGACGATGGTGATGTAGTCGGAAAATTGCAACGACGCTCCCGAGGGGTCGGCGGTGAGGTTTGTGGGCAGGGCTTTTGCGCCGGTGTTGCGGTTTGCCGCGTTCGCTATTCGGTTGTTGCGGTTCGCGGCGTTCGCGGCTGCGGTTTTTGCAGACAGCGCGTTTTTCGCCGCCGTCTTCTGCCCCTTGACCACGCTGTTCAAAACGCTTTCGATGTCCTTCGCCTCGCCGTGCCTTATATAAAATACTTCCGACTTCGTAAGCGGCTGCGCGTCGATGTCGAGCTTTTCGATGATGTCGGTTATGTTCTTGAGGTTGCCGCGCGACGTTGCAATGAGCACTTGGTTTGTGCGTTCGTCGGCCTCTATTGTTGTCTTGTCGAAATATTTTTTGAGCACCTCGCTTTTTAGCGACGCGAAACGCCGCTTGAGGTCGTCGGCGGACATATTTTTGAGCATTACAACGCCGATGTCCTCGTTTATCCGCGCGGGCGCGTCGATTTTTTTCAAGACTTTTTCGAGCCGCTGGTGGTTGACGAGCGTGTCGGAAAGCAGGAACGAATTTTTCTGAGGAAAGAGCGCAAGCGACGCCAACGCCTCGGGCGAGACGAATTTTTGCAGAATCGGCACGAGCGTTTCCGCGTCGGCGAATTTAAGCTCGTAGAGCTTCGAGTACAACGCCTGGCTCGGCGGCAAATCGGCGGGCGATTCCTCGAGCAGCTTCGGAGCCTGCGCGCCCGCGCCGACAAGCGGAGTGGCTTTGAAGAATTTTTCGCCGAGCGGCGAGAGAGCAACGCCGTTTGTGGCAAGCAGCGACTCGAACGCCACGACCGCCTCAGAGCGCTTCAGCTTGCCTTCCGTTGAAAAGTTTATCTTAACGTTGGGCAGATTCGGCACGACAATGGCGATGCGCCCCGAGAGCGCCTCGAGAATCTTGATTGTGTTTGCTGGCGTTTCGTCCACGAGAAAGAAGGGCCCCTGCGGCGAGTCGTCGAGTTTCGGCGAGAGCAGGGTGTCGTTGCTTCCCGCCGCCGATACCGCGGCACACGCGGCGGCGTACAGGATGATGGTTTTTAGGAGTCGCATTTATAAATGTGTTATTGTTTTTTTCGAAAAATTTCCTCGGAATCGTTCCTTGTCCAACATTCCGATAAAGCACTTCTTTATATAAATGCAAACGCGCATAAAAAAGTTTCCGAAAAAAAAATAAAAAAAATGAGTTGCATTCAGCGAACGAAAACATAGATTGGTCTTTATGAAACTTCGTAATTCAGTTTTTCTTGCTTTGTCGCTTGCGGGCGCAGCCCTTCTTTCGGGTTGCAATGTAGCTGACGAAACTACGGCGCACCAGAAAAGTACGCTCTTCGGTCTCTACACCTACGAACCCGCCTGCTATACCCCTTCGTCTCCCATTTCGATGACTGTCCGCACGGACGACGCTTGCGGAATGGAATTGCCCTCGGGCGATAGAACCCAGTTCCTCTGGGGTCTCATCTCCATCGAAGACTATTAATTTTGGGGTCGGTTCGCAGTCCCGAGGCATAATAACCCCCGCCGAAGGTCGCGCCCCGCAATCCGCATAATTTCTGACGCGCCGCGTTTCACTTCAGTGGAATCGGTGCGTTTTTTTTTATACCCGCCGTCGGGCGACCGCCTTTTCGGGATTTCCTTTTCATCCGCGCCCAAAATGCGTCAATGGACACAATTTTTACAATAGATATCGGCAATACGTACACGCATTGCGCAACGGTCGCAGTCGATGCGGGGCGGTATTGCGTGCTCTCCACAGCCGACTATCCGAGCGGAGACTTCGCGCGAATTTTCTCGGGTGCGGATATGTACGCGCTCCGTTCGTCGGGGCGCGTGGCATGGTGCTCCGTCGTGCCGAAATACTCTGACGCCCTGCGAGCGGTTCTTGACGGCTTTGAAAACTTCCAGCTTACCAACGAAACTTCGCCGATTGCCATAGATACTGATTTTCCCGAACAGGTCGGACAGGACAGAATTGCCGACGCGGTTGGCGCGGGGCTGTTTTTCGAGCCTCCGTATATAGCCGTCGATATGGGAACCGCCGTAACCATCGACTTGGTGGACGCGCGCGGACGCTACGCCGGCGGGGTAATCGCCCCCGGAATGCACGCGTTTACCGACTACCTGAACGAGCGCGCGGCGCAGCTGCCGAAGATAAATCCCGCCGACGCCGACTACGATATGAGCGTCGGCAAAAACACGGTATCGGCAATGCACGTCGGTTGCGTAAAGGGCTTTTGCAAACTCGCCGACGGAATAATCGCCGACATTGAGCGCGACTTTTTCGGCGGCGGGTCGGCTAAAGACAAGACCGTTTTCACGGGGGGCAGCGTTCCGTATCTTCCTAAAAAATGGCTTGCAGACAGAAAAATTGAGTCCAATCTGGCAAACTTGGGTTTGGCACATTCTTTCCTTAAAAACGTACAAAAAAGATGAAAAAAATTTTTGCGATTTTGACACTGGCTACAATAGTCGGCACGGGTTTTGCGGCTGAAAAACCGTCGCCCGCGCTGCTGAAAGACAAGGCGAATTTCTCGAAGACAGAGCTTTTCGAGCCGCGCGAAGTCTTCGCCGACAAAGGCGCGAACGCCGCGCTTCTGCGCGACTACGAAGCCAATCCCGCGGCGTACAAGCCCGACCAGCTTCTGCCCGTCGCGCTCTGCTACCTGAGCTTTGGCGACATTCCCAAGGCGAAGTCCGCACTCGAATCGTTCCTTAAGGTAAAACCCAAGAACGTCCGCGCCCTCCGAACACTCGGCACAATCAGCCTGCTCTCGAAAGACATCGACAAGTCCATGCTTTACTACAAGGGCGCAATCGACGGCGGCGACGAAAAGTCGGTTGTCTTCCTTTGCAGCGCATACATAATGACGCAGCGTTTCGACGACATCAAACCGTACCTTCCGCAGCTCGAAAAGATGGCGAAGACGAATCTCGAGGCGCTCAACGTAATCCTTTTCTACGCGGGCAGAGACAGAAAGGCTTTCGACGAAGCCCTCGCAAAGCGCGTGCTTTCGTCAATCGACGCGCGCGCGGTGCTCGGCTCGGCAACGCCCGACGGAATGTCGACGGTCTTCCGCCTTTTTATGGCGACAGGCAAAATCTGGCCCGTTTCCTCCCTGACCGTTCCCGCCCGCGCCGCCGCGCTCGCCGAAATGTGGCAGATTGCGCTAAAAACCTATAAAAAGGTTCTAGCCGCCGAGCCGAACAACGCCGTTGCGCTCCGCGGAATGGGGCTTGTCGCGTACCGCACGGGCGATATTATGGGGGCTGCCGACTTCATAATGAAGGCCTATAAAACGGGCGACAAGGAAGCCGCATCCGACGGCTTCGACCTCTTCCTGCTCTCGCACGAAAGAAAAGTCTGGGAACTCTTCCAGCCCTACATAAAAGACCTCAAGCCTGCGCCGCAACTTCTTGCCGACTGCGTGCAGTGGTCGGTCGGGCGCGACGACTCCGCCGACGTTTTCTATTTCGGCGCGCTCGGAGCGAATGCCGACCCGCTCTACAAGGACGAAGGCGTTGTAAAGCTTTTGGAGGAGGGTGCAAAGAAATACGCATCCGACGCGCGTTCCGCCGAGGTAGTAAAAAAGCTCAAGGCGAACGCAAAGAAGTAAAATGCCGCCCCGCGAGAAAAAGAGAAAGATAGACTACGGCGCGCTCAACAGCCCGTTTATGCGCATTCCGCGCATGGACGTGCGCGCGGCGCGCGCTCTGCTCGACATAAAAATCCGCGAAATCTACCAGCTGCGCGGGCGCGACCCCCAATCGCTTCTGGCGGATGCAAAAAAGGCGAGGCCTTCGACCGAAGACGACATTCTCAACGCCTTGAAAATAGCCGTGGATTTTGCCGAACGCGACGACGGCACCGCATAAAAAAAATTCGATTTATATTTCGGCGGTTTCAAACGGAATCGCCTTTTGATTTTTAAGAATATGGAAAAAGACACGAAATTGGTTGTCGGAGACAGGGAGTTTGCCTCGCGTCTGTTTTTGGGCACGGGCAAGTTTTCATCGCCCGAAGTAATGCGCGACACGTTGGCGCAAAGCGGCGCGTCGGTTGCAACGGTTGCTCTAAAGCGCGCGAATCTCGGCGGCGGAAAAGACGCTTCGGCGGATATTGCCGACTGGCTCGAACCGTCGAAATACCTCGTTTTGCCCAACACTTCGGGCGCGATAAACGCCGACGAAGCCGTGCGAATCGCCCGTCTCGGGCGCGCCGCGGGCTTCGGCGATTTCGTAAAACTCGAAATCCACCCCGATCCTAACTACCTTCTTCCCGACCCGATTGAAACACTCGCCGCAACGGAAATTCTCGCCAAAGACGGCTTCAAGGTTATGGCGTACATCAACGCCGATCCCGTTCTCGCCCTCCGTTTGCAGGACGCGGGCGCGGCTGCGGTTATGCCGCTCGGCGCGCCGATAGGCACAAACAGGGGCGTTGAAACGCGCGGACAAATCGAAATTATGATAGACCAGTGCGACGTTCCCGTGGTAGTCGACGCGGGCTTGGGTATGCCTTCGCACGCGGCGGAGGCAATGGAACTCGGCGCGGCGGCGGTAATGGTAAACACCGCAGTTGCCGTCGCGACCGACCCCGTTGCGATGGCGAAGGCCTTTGCGGCGGCTGTGGAGGCGGGGCGCACGGCGTACTGCGTTGGCTCTTCGGTTCGCGGAATTTTCGCATCGGCGACAAGCCCGTTGACGGGTTTTTTGGAGTAGCGCCAAATGAAAGACACGTTTCTCGAGGAACTGCGTAGCCACGACCTGCACGAACTTTCCGCCGCCTGCCGCAAAACGTCTCCGCGCGATGTCGAATTGATACTTCGCCGCGGTTGCGCAAACTCGCTCGAAGAGTTCGCCGCGCTCATTTCGCCCGCCGCCGAAGCGTACATCGAGCCTATGGCGCGCCTTTCCGCCGCCATCACCCGCAAATATTTCGGCAGGACAATGCGTATGTTCGCGCCGCTTTACGTCAGCAACGAGTGCATAAACAACTGCGTCTACTGCGGCTTCGCGCACAGGCACGCAATCGAGCGCAGAACACTTACGCTCGACGAAGTTCGCCGCGAGGTCGATGCAATATACAACCTCGGCTTCCGCAATATTCTTCTGGTCGCAGCCGAAAATCCGAAGCTCGTTTCCTCGGGCTATATTGCGGACGTAATCGACATCGCGATAAAAAAGATGCCGTCTGTTTCGATAGAAATCGCCCCGTCGCGCGTGGTAGACTACAAAAAGTACGTCGATGCGGGATGCGAGGGTTTGACAGTATTTCAGGAAACTTACGACGAAAAAGTATATCCAACTTTGCATCCGTCGGGACCGAAATCGGTCTTTTGGTGGCGGCTCGGCACTCCCGAGCGCGGCGCGGAAGCGGGTATGCGCAAGCTCGGACTCGGACCCTTGCTCGGCGTCAACGAGTGGCGTTTCGAGATTCTCGCCGTGGCGTTGCATGCAAAATACCTTATGCACAAGGCGTGGAAATCGCAGATTTCGATAAGTCTGCCGCGTATGCGTCCCGCGGCGAGCGGCTATGTTCCGCTGCCCGAAAACATTCCCAACGACAGGGAGCTTGTTCAGGTGACGTGTGCACTGCGCATTTTCCTCAGCCGTCTTGCGATAGTTGTATCGACGCGCGAAAGCCGCAAGCTGCGCGACGGACTGATGGGGCTTGGCGTAACGCAGATGAGCGCGTTCAGCAGCACAAAGCCGGGGGGATACGCCGACCGCGAGGAAAGCGGAGAGCAATTCCACATCGACGACGGAAGAACCCCGCAGGAATTCGCGGAGGCGTTACGGCAGCACGGACTCGATCCCGTCTGGAAAGACTTCTTTACGTTGTGAGTAGGTTTGCGGATAGCCGAGAGTTTTTTTGGGCTTGTGAAAATAGGCTTGATGCGGCGTTTCACATTTCGGCGGCAGTGGTCACATATGCTAATATGCTCGCACCGCCGCCGAAATGTAAAGCCACCGCCTGAAACCTATTTTGACAAGCCTAAACAGCGTAGCTTCGCT
>CASFDK010000040.1 GCA_949293415.1 uncultured Verrucomicrobiota bacterium | reverse complement strand
CGGGTATACCCGACTGCTTATGCTCAACTTCCGCAAGCGAAAAGTCTTGACCAACTCTTACCGTCCTGAGTATCTTATAACCCTTGATTAACACATTGGGCATTGTAGAACATTTTTTATTCTCTTTGCCCTCTTTTTTTTTCACCATTCCACAACCTTTGACGTAGAACGGAAAAACTTCCAAGTCTTTGGCTTGGAAGTTTTTTTGTGGGAGTCAGAACAGGCTTTTCGAGGCGAAGCCGAAGAAAAGCCAATTCGCCACACTCGCACCATTTGAAAAGCCGTAAGTTCACAACTTACGGTTTTTCGTTTTTCGTAAGTTCACATCGATTCCCCGACTTGGTTGCCGAAAAATGCACTTTTTCAGTTTTTGAAGACACAATTCCAGTATTTACCAAGCTTCGCGGGCGATTTCGGCGACGTAAGTTATTGATAAATGCGCCACCGAAAAGCCCGATTTTCGCCGAAAGTACAACCAAACGGCAACCAAGCTTATTTCTATGATAATAAGCAAATTCCAACGAAACAGAAAAAACGTCATTTTTCGGCAAATTTCGCATAAACGCAAACCTACTTAACCCAATTCATGGCGGCGGGAAACGCCGAACTGTAATAATTAAAATTTACGATACGGAGTGTATTGCGTATAAATTTGCCAATCACGGTATTTGCTAAAAGCAAACAAGGTCTTATCTAAACGATAAGACCTTGGGTCGGATTCCTATTTATGGCAATCGCAGTTGCATTTTTGCGGGCGTTTTATGCTCGAATGCAAGTGGCGCGGAAGCAAATCGCGTTTCGCCTTGTATTTTTTTTGCACCGTCTTGCAGTTTTCGCCGTCGGGATTTTTACAGACGCATTGAACCTTCTCCGAACGTTGAGATTCTTGCGTCGGGCTTAAATCCTCGGCAAATGAATAGGCGCAAGCGCACACTGCCAGAATCATTATTGTTGTTATTTTCTTTGACATAGGTTTCCTTTCGATTTGATGTTGGTTGAAAATTTATAGTAAAGAGACGGCAATAATATCAGCGTCAAAAACGTTGTTGTTATTATTCCGCCGATTACAACAGTCGCAATCGGGCGTTGAACTTCAGCACCCGCACCAGTCGATACCGCCATCGGGATAAACCCCAGCGACGCAACGAGAGCCGTCATCAAGACTGGACGAAGACGCGTAATTGCGCCCTCGCGCACGGCTTCGCGCAGCGGTTTACCTTCTTCGCGCAGATGGTTGATGAACGAAATAATCATCAGCCCGTTTAGAACTGCCACGCCCGAAAGCGCGATAAAGCCTACCGCCGCCGATATTGAAAACGGAAGCCCGCGCAGATAGAGTGCGAAAATTCCGCCGCTTGCAGCCATCGGGATTGCGCTGTAAATCATCAAAACCTGTCTGAAATTGCCGAACGCCGCATATACCAGAATGAATATTAACGCGAGCGCGGCGGGCACCACAACTTTCAGGCGCGATTTTGCCATTTCAAGATTTTTGAACGATCCGCCGTATTCGATAAAATAGCCTTCGGGCAATTTTATATTTTCGGCAATTTTTGTCTGCAATTCTTCTATAAAGCTTTGAACGTCGCGCCCGCGCAGATTTATTTGGATTGCTATTCTGCGCTGGAACGACTCTCTGACTATCGTGTTTACGCCCTCGGCAACTTCGCTTTTTGCGACTTTGCCGAGTGGAATTATGTCGCCGTCTTCGGTGCGCAGGGAAAGGTTTTCGACTGTCGAAAAATCGGATCTGTCTGAATCGCAGAGTCGGACGACAATTGGGAAGCGTCTGTTGCCATCGGCTATTTCGCCGCATTGTTTCCCCGCAAAGGCGATTTCCACCGCGTCGTTTACAGAGTCGGCGCGGACGTTTTGGCGGGCGAGCGCGTTCCTGTCTAAGCGGACTTGGAAGATTGGCGATTTGCCCACGGCGTCGAATTCGACATCGGCAGCCCCTCGGATTTTTTCGGCAATTTCTTTTACTTCTCCTCCGATTTTTTCGAGAACGGAAAAATCGTCGCCGAAGATTTTAACCGCCAAATCGGCGCGCGTTCCCGAAAGCAGTTCATTGAAGCGCAACTCTATGGGTTGCGAGAACAAATAGCTTTGCTCCGGGAAAGTTTCCGAAAGCTCGGCGGAAATCATATCGGCAAGCTCGTCTTTTGTTATTGTGTGTCCGCCGATTTTCCGCCACTGCGATTCTGGCTTTAGCAAAATATACGAATCGCTGATATTTACTCCCATAGGATCGGTCGCGACTTCCGAAGTTCCGATTCTTGAAAACGTGTAGTCGATTTCGGGAAATTTTTTAAGCATTTCCCTTTCCGCCTGCGTCTGGGTTTTTATGGACGATTCAAGACCTACGCTTGTTGCCCTGATGAACTGCGCAGCGATAGAGCCCTCGTCGAGTTGCGGGATAAATTCCGCGCCAAGCTTTGAAAGAACGAGCATCGAAAGCGCAAAAACTCCTATCGAAAGCCCCGCGGCTATCCACCAAAAACGCATAAAGAATCCGAGAATTGGCGAGTAGATTTTCTTTGCCGCAACAATCAAAAAGTTGTCTCCCTCTTTAATCTTCGCGCCAAACCCGTAATAGCAAAGCACGGGAATTAGCGTAAGCGAAGCCACCAACGCTCCGACGAGCGCAAACACCACGGTGAACGCCATCGGCGCAAACGTTTTGCCCGCCGTGCCCGTAAGCGCGAAAATCGGAATGTAGACAATGGTTATTATCGCAATTCCGAAGACAGACGGCACTCCCACTTGTTTGCAGGCACTAAACACAGTTTCGAAACGTTCGTTGCGGGTTAAAATGCGCCCAAGTTCGTGTTGCTTTGCGCCTATGCGCCGCACTACGTTTTCGGATATAACAACCGCGCCGTCTACAATCAGCCCGAAGTCTATTGCCCCAAGGCTCATTAAGTTCCCCGAAACGCCGTATTTATACATTTCCGCAAGCGCGCAAAGCATTGCAAAGGGAATTGCGGCTGCCGCAATCAACGCCGCGCGGAAGTTACCCAAAAGCAGCATCAAAACCGCCACAACTGAAACCGCTCCCTCAAAAAGGTTTTTTTCGACGGTTTTGATTGTGTTGTCCACAATGTCCGTTCGGTTGTAGAGCGTTTTTATTTCCACGTCGGCGGGCAGCTTCTTTGCAATTTGGGAGATTTTTTCGTGGACGCGTTCGGAAACCGTCCTGCTGTGTTCGGCTACAAGCATTAGCACCGTTCCTACAACAGCCTCTTGCCCGTTGTATGTCGCCGTTCCCGTGCGGACTCCCGAAGATATTTGAATGTCGGCAACGTCTTTTACAAGCAGCGGAGTTTTGCGAAGCCCCGACATTTTAAGCGGAAGGTTTGCAATGTCGGCGATGTTTTGAACGCGGCTTATGCTCCTTACGCTTACAAATTCCGCGCCTTTTTCTACAACCGAACCGCCCGCGTTTTCGGTGTTGCGCGAAACGGCGTCGGCAATGTCCGAAAGCGTGAGCCCCGCGCTGTCGAGCTTCGCAAGGTTTGGCATTATCACGAATTGGCGTTCGTAGCCGCCGGCGGTGTTTACTTCGGCGACGCCGTCAACCGTACGCAAAGCGGGCTTTACAACATATTCCTGAATTGCTTTAAGCTCGCGCAGACGCTCTTTGGCATCACGAGGAGCTTTTGTGGCATCATCTTTATACGTTAGCAAATAGTGGTAGATTTCTCCAAGTCCCGTCGAAATGGGCGACATTTGGGCAACCGCGCCTTTTGGCAACTGCGCGGCGACCGATTGTAGGCGCTCGCCGACAAGTTGGCGCGCCCTGTAAATATCAGTCCCCTCCTTGAAAACAAGAGTTATCTGCGACAACCCGAATTTGGAAATGGAACGCACTTCTTCGAGACGCTCCATTCCGCCCATTTCGGCTTCAATCGGATATGTTACAAGCTGCTCGATTTCTTCGGGCGCAAGCGACGCCACATTTGTGTTTATCTGAACCTGCACGTTTGTGATATCGGGAACTGCGTCTATAGGCAGATTCCGCGCCGACCAAATTCCGAGAATAGAAACAAGCAGCGTAAAAAGTAGAACCATCTCCCTGTGTTCGAGCGAGAATTTCAAAATTGCATTTATCATAAATCCTCCCGATTTAGTGCGAATGGCTGCCGCCGTTTACGAGCCTTAGTTCCACAAGCCGCAATCTGTCCGCGGCGGCAACCACGATTTTGTCGGATGCGATAATGCCCTCCGTAATTTCGCAGAAATTGCCGTCTTCAATTCCCGTTTTTACGGCAGTTTTTTTAAAGTATCCGCCTTTGAAAGCGTAGACAAATTTCCCTTCTGCGGAATCCAGAATTGCGGATTTTGGCAATACTATTTCGGCTGTTTTTTCTGCCGAAACGGCTATCGGAACAAAGTTGCCGATTTCGCGCGGCGGAGTGTCGTCGGGAAGCTGGAAAACGAATTCTACACCCCCCGCAGAGCCGAGCAAAGAATAGTCTTTTCGCAACAATTTTGCCTTTGCGGGAACGAACTTTTCGATATTTGCTGCTTCGTTTCCCCTAATTTTTACCGAAGCAGTTTTCGGCGAAAGCGAAACAATTACCGCTTCGAGCCGACGCGTTTGGCGCAAGAGCCGACGTTGAGGAGACTGCAACACAACCCCGAGTTCCGCCGACATTTTTGCGGGAAGCTCAAGCCCTTTTGCCTTGTCGTATTCCGCCCCGTATTCCGCGTGTCCATGCCCGTCGGCAAAAGAATGCAGGGGACTTAACAGGCAGACGGCAGCTAAAAAAAACGAAGCTGTCTTCATTTTCCGTTCCTTTGTGCGGGCGTTAAATCTACTCCTGTTAACTCCTGCAATTCGAATGCCGCCGCAAGGATTTCGCTTTCCGTATTCAGCAGCGATTCTACCGCCGAGAGATACGAATTTTGAACTTCGACATAAACGGCTATGTCAATCGCCCCCATTCTAAAATGCCTGTCGGCAAGTTCGGAAGCCTCGCGGAATTTTTCGACGGAATTTGTCTTCCAACGCTTTAAATCTGCAAGTTTGGTTTCGTAGATTTTCGCCGCCGAAATTACGCGCCTGTTAAGTTCGCGATGCGCAAGCATAACGGCCGTTTCGGCCTGACGTTTTTTGGAGAGCGCGGAATTTGAGAGCGCAGTTTGCCGTCCGGTTATGGGCAGCGGCATACTTACGCTAAGCCCTATAATTGTTTCGTTGCCGCCAACTTTGTCCATCGACACATAGGGACCCGCCGATATGCTCGGATAACGCTCGTTGCGGCTAAGTTCCACAACATAGCCTTGCTGTTCGAGCTCCGCGATTTTCGTGCGGTAGTCGTAATTGAACTTTTCGGCGGCCGAAAGCAACTCTTCAAGCGGCGGCAGTTCTTTGAAATCTACCGCTTCCGCCCTCACTTTTACGGGCGAATTCACCTTAGCACCTCTCAACAGATTTAATTCTATGAGTGCGTTTTCAACGGCAAGCTTTGCATCGGCAGCCGAACGGTTGAGCGAAATTTCGGCGGCTTCAATCACGCGCGTTTGCATAAGAGGCGATATTCCCGACGGCTCGCGTTGCAGGAATGTTTCGCGTAAAGCTTTGTAGCGTTCGGCAACTTCCGCAATCGCCACCGATTTTTCGTTCGCCGAATATAATCCGAAAGCCAGCAGTTTTGCCCGCGCCGAGAGCGCATTTTTAAACTGCGCAAGCCCCATCTCTGCAAGTTCGACATTCTTTTGGGCGATGGCCTTTCTTAGCGAAATGCGCCCCGGCCATTCGAATGTCTGCATTACCGACACCTGCCAAACCGCGCCGTTTTCTACGTCGCGTCCTTCCCTGTTGCGCTTGTAGCCGACATCAAAGGAAAGTTCGGGGTCGTTGAACTTTGCCGCGAAAGACTTGTCGAAATTCGCGCCCGTTATGGCTTCTTTGTAAAATGCAATTTCGGGGTTCGACGCCACAACCTGCGCGGCGATTTCCGAAACCGAAAATGTTTGGTTATCCTGATTTGTTTGAGCCTTCGCCAACTGCGCAACTGCGCACGATAACGCCACCACTGCCATTTTTTGATAAATTTTCATACGCTGTTTTCTTCTTGTTGTTAGAATGCGCGCGTATGGTCTCCGCTTCCTGCGGATACAAAAACACACATACGCGCGGAAAACGCGCAATGTTTATATAAGCAGTCTTGACGACGTATTTTGGCGGATTCCCGCCATCGCAACTTCGGGAGGCGCTGTTTTAAAATTGTGGAACGCTTTCCGCACAAACGACGGGCGCGGAATTTCCGCAGAAACCGTCTTTATAAAAAATAATTCGGGAGCAACATTTTGTCTCCCATTTTCTACCGTCGTGTTCGGGGTGAAATTTGAAACAAAATCGACACAAGTATCGGCGGACAAATCCACGCCCCACACCTGTGCTTTTGTCGCGGGAGAATTTTCGATTCCCAAAAAAAGATGCGGCGTTCCATCCGAATGTATGCACAAAGACACGCCGAACGTGCCCATTATAACAACCGCAATGAGCATCGCCGAAACGAGTCTTTTTATCAAACGCAACATTTACGAAAAGGAAAAACCAACCCAATTCCTCTGTCAAGAAATTAGACATTACTCCGACTGCAATGTTCCCCAATATATGCCACAGACAATGCCAACGGCACCAAACGGGTTCCGTCCGCGCATTCAACGCATTTACTCGAACACGCTTTAGTTTCGATATTGCGAATTGAGAATCCAAGCTATCTCAAATACCGTTCGGAGCGGATTTGGGCAACGCGCTCCACTGCCAAGCGGTCGTATTTGTGCGAGTGTTCTCCGCCCGAGACAATTTCGGGGTAAAGCTTGCGCAATGTGTGAACCGTGCGGTTTGAGCATTTCAATATCCGCTGCGCTTGGTAGATGTCAATTTTATCGGGTTTGCCGATTGACTTGAACTTGTTCAGCGCGGCGGCAAGCGACAACCCGCCGTTTATGTAGTCGTTGGGCGTGATAAGCGAAGATATCGCCTTTTCAACTCCCGCTTCAAGCGAAACCCCGCCCGCTTCACAAGCCGACTTCAAACGCATAAACGCCATTATGTCCGACGAATTTAACATTATGTCATCGGGCAGGCGTTTTGAGCGTTCAAGGGTGTTTGCGAAAATTTCCGCATCGCTCCGCGTTTTGAAGGCGAGCGTTTTTCGCTGCCCCATTTCGCGGAACTTGACTGTAAACGGAGTGGGACGATTTTTCCGAACAACAATTTGGACTGAACTTTTTCTCATGAATATGAGCATAGTCAGTGCCGGTCAAAATTTACGGATGGAGGTAATCGCCTTTATCTTGCATCGGGATAAATTGACGGTAGGACTTCGCTACACTGTGCCCCAAATTAGGACAGGAAGCTAAGGGAGTAAATTGACTTGGTTGATGTTATTGTTGATTGGATTTATTGATTCAAGTCTATTGTCTTTCCCATCGCCCCCATGGGGGCGGCGGCGACTGCTCGGCGGTTCGTAGTTCAACGCCGAGTGCGGTCGCTCGTTATTGTACTTTTCGCGCCATTTCTCCAGCTCCTCGCGCGCCTCACGCACGCTCTCAAACTCGATTCCACGCAATATCTCGTTGCGCATCGTCTCGTTGAAACTTTCTATCTGCCCGTTCTCCGTCGGCTTCCCTGGACTCGTAAACTCGAGCGTTATTCCACGCTCTTTGCTCCACTTCTCCATAGCTATAAGATACGCGGCGGCGATTCTTCGGACTTCGGGCTTTACCAGTTTTTTGAGTTGATGTCCCGAAGCATTGTGATGTCGAGCATCTGATCGGCGACTATGCGCTTTAACCGCGCGTTCTCGCGCTCGAGCTCTCGAAGCCTTTGTATGCTCTTGGAGTCCATTCCGCCGTATTTAGCCTTCCAGCGGTAATACGACGAATCGTTGACTCCATACTTGCGAAGCGTATCCGAAACATTGTTCGATGCCTCCGCCTTCTTGAGTATTTGCGTGATTTGCCTTTCTATTTTACAAATCAATTTACCCCTTGCAAGTCTGTCCTGTTTTTTGGGCACACAGCACCGCTATTCTCAAAATGCGCCGCTCAACATCTGGAAAGAAGTCAATACGCGCTGCAATCTTCCCGCCCAGATTGACATTTATTCCACCGAGTCTGACAAGTACGAATTCCTCTTTGTCGCAAAGGGCGGCGGTTCGGCGAACAAAATGTATCTCTATCAGGAGACAAAGGCTATTCTTACACCCGAACACCTCATTCCGTTCATGGTCGAAAAAATGAAAAATCCCGAAGGTGGAATTTCTCCAACTAACTATACATAAAATGATTTTAGAAAATTTTTAAAATTTACTTGCGTATAGTATTGGCAATAGTAAACTCCCGCCCTATTTTAATACATTGCGTACATATGAAAAAGTCATTCATATCATTCACAACACTGGCTCTCTTTGCGGGCGCGGCTATGGCGGCGGAAGAGCCAACATCGAAGATATTGAGCATAGAAAATCAGGATTCGTATACTGTAAATTCTGGCGAGTATGTGCAGGCGACGGGGTATTACTGGAATACTACGGGAGAACAGCACCGTGGTCCGGTTTACAATGTCGGCGAAATGTCCATCAACGGTATTTTCGAGTCCTACGTGCAGGCTTCGGCTCAGGCGCTGTTGGGGGCAACAAAAGTTTCGGGCAATGGCGAACTTCGCATTCGTTCGGCTTTGTTTGTTGCCAACAACACGGATATGTCGGGATTTACGGGGAAGGTTAATGGTCAGCATGGTGTTTTGTGGTTCACAAACCCGCAAAACAATCCGTCGAATATTTCCGAATTTAGTCTTTCGGATTCCTTTTCGCTTCATTTTACGAGCGGCGACTACACCCTTAACGGGGCGATAAAAGGTTCGGGGGCAATCAAGGCTATAAAATATCCAGACAGCCAGATAGAGGACGGCGTATATATAATAAAGGACGCAACCCCCGCAAACGTTACAATCAAGGGCGACATTTCCCAGTTTAACGGCTATTATGTCGCCGATGCCAATTCGAAGATTAAGCTTGAGACAAAACTTGCAGATAGCGTTTTGTTTAAGGGCACGAAGGGCGGAACGCTCGAACTCATAGGCGCCGAAGGCGATGCCCGCAAGACTATTACCGTTGCGTCAAAACCGATGGAATCCACAACCACTGGTAATGTTTTCATGTATGGCAACAAGGCAATAATCGAGAGCAACTCCAATGACGCAGGAACGCTCGGTGTAAACGGCGGCACTATTTATTTTGGCGGAAATCACGCCTACACACAGGAAAATCGTGTATCCTACACGTTCGACAAAACTACGGTTTTGGGCAATACGGCAGGCAATGTCGTAGTAGGCGGCAAAGGCGCGGGTGCGGTGACGGCGAACGGCACGAACATCACAATTACCGACAATATCAAGGCTAATTCCATTGTCATAGGCGCGGCCGACGGCGCGACAGTCGAGGGCGATACTTATGTAACAATGGGATCCGGCGAACTTGACGCTCTTTACGGCGGAATGGGCGGCATCCACAACGGTTCTACAAATATGAACGTTTTCGGAGGTTCGGTCAAACGCCTTTATGGGGGCGATTACAACGGCGGCACGGTCAACGGCAACATTTATATCCACGTAAAAGACGCCAATGTTGAACAGCTCTACGGTTCGAACTATCATTATGATTCCTCTATGGAATCCAAATTCGGCGGCGTAAAGGGCAATATAAGCATTATAGTTGACGGCGAATCGAAAGTCGGACAAATCCGCGGCGGCATAAATACGTCCGTACAGGAAAGCGAAGCCATCGCCAAAGAAAAGATGGTTTTGGACGGCAATGTCAACGTCAACGTAAAGGGCAATGCGGTCGTTGGCGACGGAAGTGTTGCAATTATCGGCGGCGGCGGTTCTTACGGTTCTGTGAAAGAACATGTAAGTATCAAAATTTCCGAGAATGCAACGGTCAACGGCGACGTTTTCGCTGGCGCAAACAGTGTAGACAACGACACGCGCGGCAACTTGCCCTATGTCGGTACGAATACTTGGCTTTCGGTCGACGACAACGCCACAGTTGACGGCAATCTCTTTGGCGGGAGCCGCAGGTTCGGCGTCGTTAAGAACAACGCCTACACAAATATCAACGGCGGCACAGTCAACGGCAACGTTTACGGCGGCGGCCAGCAGGGTAGCACGGTCGAGGGTATGACCGTGGTGCGCGCCAACGGAGGCGTAATCAATGGTGACATTTACGGCGGTGGCAGAAACGGTGGGGTTGTAAACAAGCAGACCTACATTCAAACTTACGAAGGAGCGACAGTTGCAGGCAACGTCTACGGTGGCGGCGAAAACGACACGGTCAAAGGCAACACGCAAATTGAAATCTACGGAAATTCGGATATCAAGGGCGATATTTACGGCGGCGGCAAGGGCGCGGATTCTAAGGTGCTCGGCAATTCGTCGATTCGCTTTGTCTCGAACAGCAACTTCACTGGCACGGTCGACGGCGCGGGTCAGAACGGCGGCACGGTCGCGGGAACGCGCATCCTCACCTTCGGCGGTTGGGAAAACGGCGAAAAGTGGGACGGCGACTTCAACGGAAAAATCAAAAACATCAACAGCATAGTTCTCACAAACGGCTCGAACGTCTCGAACCTCAAATTCGATATGTCAGAACCCATGAGCTTCGGCGGCTTGGGCACGCTTGAAGTCATCACGAACCTTGTCGACAAGAATATCGATTCAACGTATCTCGTGAACGTTCTCGGCAGTTCGCCGCTTGACATCACGTTCAAGAACTCGACGTTCTCGGGCAACGAAATCAACAACAATTCCTACGGCGTATTCCTCCACTGGGGCGCGGGCAAAATGGCTTTCGACGGCACGACCATCGAAGACAACTCGATAACCCGCAACGACGGCGAGAAAATTCAGGGTATGCTCTATTACAACGGTTCGGGCAGCGGCGAAGTTGTGAACACGGTGCTGAAAAACAACACTGTTTCTGCAACGCAAGTCCAATCGTCGGGCGTGTTTGCGTACATGCAGAATTTAGATATAAAGGGCTCGCAATTCATCGGCAACAAGTCGATTGGCTCAGACGGCTCGAAGCTCACAAACGGCGCGGTTTATGTGGAAAATCAAAGCGACACCGCAAAAATCGTCAATATTTCCGACACGCTCTTCGACGGCAATTCAGCCGAAAATACTGGCGAAGCTTCCATGGGCAAAGGCGGTGCGCTTGCGGTTGTAAAGCGTTTCAAGGAAGGTGAAACGCGTGGCAAGGGTGTTGAAGTTGTCCTCAACGACGCGGCTTTCACGAACAACACCGCGGGCATGGGCGGCGCGATTTATGTAGGCGGCGAAACGCTCACGCTCAACGCGACGAAATCTGCAACGTTCTCTGGCAACACTGCGACAAGCGGCGGTTTCCTCTACATGGACAACGGCGAAGCGGGCAGCACGGCTTCGGCGAAAGTTTCGCTCAACGTTGCAGATGGCGCAACTCTTACAATCGGCACGACGGGTGGCGCAAGCGACTCTATCGCGGGTGTCGAATCGGCGACGCTTTCGAAACTCGGCGCGGGTTCGCTCAATGTCAACGGCTCGATGGCTGACTTCAAAGGCTCGCTCATCGTTTCCGCTGGCGTGATGAACGCAAACAACGGTATCGGCGCGAAGTCGGTAAGCATTGCAAACGGAGCTACTCTCGGCGTTGCGCTCGGAAACGGCGCGTTGGAAAACGCCTCCGTCGAGAACAATGGCACGCTTTCTCTCAAACGCGGAACGCTTGCCGACGGCGTGACATTCGCACTCTCCAACTATTCGGGCGAAGGCGCGGTCAAGGCTTACGGCGGCATTCTCAGCGGTGGAACATTCAAGGCTGGCAAGAGCGAATCTTTCGTGTCTTCGGCAATCACAGTTGGCACTGGCGCGAACGACGTTCAAACTGTAAAGCTCGGCGACAAACTCGCACTAGACTTCGACGTCGCGGGTCTGGGCGAGTCCGCGCTGACCGTCAACGCAATAAAGGAGTCGACAGATCTGAACGGAATCGCAGGCAGCGTTTTGGCGGCGTACGACGTCGATTTGACCGACAACAGCAACGACTATACCGTTGTATTCAGCGCATATGTCGGCGCGATTGAAGCCGCAGATGCGCTCGTTGCATGGCACAAGGACAAGGACGGCGTTTGGACAAGGCTCGATACGTCAATCGACTACGCGGACGAAATCGCGAGCATAGTAGTTGACGAGTTCGGCTCCTACGCGTTCTCGCAAGTGCCCGAGCCCGCGACGTATGCGGCGATTTTCGGCGCGTTGGCGTTGGCTTTGGCGGCATATCGCCGTTCAAAAAAATAGCATAGTAATCCTTAGTTTGTGCGCGCGAAATCGGCAACCCCGATTTCGCGCTTTTTATAAGAAATGGAACAGTTAAAAGGAACAGACGTAGGCGGGCTCGAACTTTTGTGCGACTGGGGCTTCATAGTGCCCGTGGTTGCTGCATTGTGCTTTGTGGTGCTCGGCGGCTTGTTCTGCAAAATCAACTTCATAGACGACGAAGGCAATATGGACGGCTCCATACGTACGGGCAGAGACAAAACCGACGCCGACTGCATTTTAGACGCCGCAGAAAGCACTTCTATTCTTTGCTGATTATCACGGCGATTATCGTAGTCGCTTTCGTGTACATTCTGTTCATTTAAAAAACGTGCGGGGGCGAGTAATGGCTGGCGTGGCGTGGTTTTATCTCAAGAATAGGGGCAATAAATGTGCCCTTTTCTTTTTATATAAACCACGCCAACCATTGCGCTCTCGGGCATTATTCGGTTGGCGGCGGCTGTCCGTACTAATTATACTATCCTGCCGCCCCTCTACACGAATAGACACGCTGCTGCGTGCCTTTCAGGTCTTTTGCCTTCGGTAAAATCTCAAACGCGCTTCGCTTGAATTGCAAGGCAGCGCAAGAAGAGGTAAAATGGAACAGGAAACTGACCTACCCATTGCGAAAACGTGGAGATAGGTTGAAAGCTGAAGAGCGAGAGCGATTGGAAAAGTTTTTTGAGAACAACCCAGCGATAAAGCTGGCTTACGAGTTTAAGGAAAGGTTGTGTGAGCTACTGAATAGGAAACATCAAACGCCAAAGGAATGTAAGAGAAATATAAGAGAACTGAAAGCAATGATGAAACAGATGAAATACGAAGCGACACAAGAGTTTGAGCGGTTAGCAGAAACCATAAGCGACTGGTTTGCGCCGGTAATCCGAATGTG
>CASFDK010000039.1 GCA_949293415.1 uncultured Verrucomicrobiota bacterium | reverse complement strand
AAGGCGAAAGGCTTCGATCTCTTCGACGGCGGCGCGTGTGCCGACTTCGACAAAATCGTGCAGATTACCCCCGAACCCGCCGACTTCGACGCGTTCTGGAAACGCCAGCTTTCGTATCTCGACAAAGTCCCGATGAAATGCGACCGCAAGGAAATTCCCGCCAAGAAAGGCTTCAAGGTGTACGAACTTACTCTCGACTGTGTGGGTAAACCCGCAAAGGCGTACCTGACGATTCCCGAAAACGCAAAGGCGAAATCGCTGCCGATTGATATGTTCGTGCACGGCTACGGGGTCAGCCGAATAAATCCCGCGTACCGCCCGAACGCAATCGCGCTGACCGTGGCGCGCCACAGCTACGAGCTCGGACAGTCCGACGATTATTACAAGCAGCAGAAAATAAAACTCTCGGGCTTCGGGCTACGCGCAAAGGACAACAAAAACCCCGAAAACAACTATTTTAGGGATATGCTTCTGCGCGACATCCGCGCCCTTCAATACGTCAAGACGCTGCCCGAATGGAACGGCAAAACAATCAACGTAAGCGGCGGCAGTATGGGCGGTTTCCAGTCGATATTCGTTGCGATGCTCGACCAAGACGTTACAAAATGCAGCCCGAACGTTCCGTGGATGTGCAACCTCAACGGCAAGTCGGAAGGCAAACAGCGCGCGCTGTTCGCGCCCGAATACATCCCCGAAGTTCTGTACTTCGATTCGACCAATGCGATTAAGCGCGTGAAGTGCCGCGTTGAAATCTCCGCAAGACTGGGCGACTACGTTTGCCCGCCGTCGGGCGTTACGATTCTGTTCAACAACGCCAACAAGAATACGACACTCGACTTCGCGCAAAACGGCACACACCCGTACCGCTCGCCGTGGAAGAAGAACCCCGTCTACAAGAGGAGCAAATAGGGCGGAACGCATTTCCCGCGAATTTTACGCGAACGCCGCCCGCATCGGACGGCGTTTTTTTGTGTTCGGGAAAGGCGGCGCGGGAATTTTTTGTCAAAAAAAAGCGGAATGGGCGGAATCGATAACTGCGCGATAAATAAGAAGAAGCGGGCGGCGAAGAAAAAAGTTGAATGTTTTCGAAAAAAAAGCTTGCAAGCAAAGTAGAAATCCGTACCTTGAGAGCCTTTCAAAAATTCTTTGGAGAAGTCCCTATCGTCTAGCCCGGTCTAGGACATTGGATTTTCATTCCAAGAACCGGGGTTCGAATCCCCGTGGGGACGCCAGAGGGTTGTTGAAAAGCGAACCGTGTTAAACACGGCAAGCGAAAGAGCCGCGATACCGAAAGGTTGAGCGGTTTTTTTGTTTATGCATTTGCTCCCCCAATATTCCATTTACCCATCGTTATTCGGCGGATTGCGCGGGACGCTTTGCGCGGTATTTTTTCACAATCGTCTTTATCAGAAAGTAGGTTATCGGCGTAAAGAACAACGCCATCAACGCGCCGCCCACAAAAAACGCTATCACGATATCCCAACCGAGCGCCAACAGCGAATCCCAGTTCTGTTTTTCGATTACGCCCGACATCGCTTCGCTTATCGCCGAATAGCTCAGCGGTTTTCCGATTAGAAACGCGCCGAAATAGCACTGCAACGGGTAGATTACGAAAATCGTAAAATGGTTTGTTATGAATGTACCGACCGTCGCTCCGATTTTGCTTCCGCGCAGAATGAACGCCGCCGGAATCGAAAACAGAAGCTGAACGCCGAACGGCAACAGGCAGCCGAAGAACATTCCTATCGCCCATCCCCGCGCGATATATTCGGGCGAAGCCTGTTCGAGCACGATTTTGCGGTACAGTTCGCCGCACTTTTCCTTCAGATATTTTTTCAATGCGATAATCCCAATGCGTTTGTTTTCGGAATGGCGCGGACACACCGTGCGCCGCGCCGTCCATTCGGTTTGTATTTCGAAAACTTATCGTACAATCTTCCGTGGCAATCAAACATTTTCTCGACGCGCGGAAAAATGGTAGGTGACCCGCAGCCGAAAAAAACCGGCGGGCGGGTCACCTTTTTTTTAGGGAGATTTATTTTGCCGTCAGCGTCGAAATAAAGTAGCCCGCAACCAGAGCCGTGCCGATGACGCCAGCCACGTTCGGACCCATTGCGTGCATCAGCAGGAAGTTCGACGGGTCTGCCTTCTGCCCCTCGATCTGCGAAACGCGCGCTGCCATAGGAACGGCGGAGACGCCAGCAGAGCCGATGAGCGGATTTATTTTGTCCTTGAGGAACAGGTTCATCACCTTTGCCATCACAACGCCCGCGGCCGTCGAGAAGCCGAACGCCACAACGCCGAGCGAGAGAATCGAAAGCGTTTCCACGCGGATGAATCTGTCGCCCGTCATCGTAATGCCGACCGACGTTCCGAGGAAAATCGTCGTAACGTTGATAAGCTCGTTCTGCGCCGCCTTGCTCAGGCGCTCGCAAACGCCGCACTCGCGGATGAAATTGCCGAGCATAAGCATTCCCACGAGGGCGGAAACGTCGGGCACAAGCAGGATGCACGTTATAGTCACAACAAGCGCAAAGACGAGCTTCTCGAGCTTGCCGACCTTCCGCATGCTCTTCATCCTGATTCTACGCTCTTCGGAGGTTGTCAGCGCGCGCATAATCGGCGGCTGGATAATCGGCACGAGAGCCATATAACTGTACGCGGCGACGGCAATCGGCGCGAGAAGGTCGGGCGCGAGCTTGTTTGTTATGAAAATCGAAGTCGGTCCGTCCGCGCCGCCTATGATGCCGATTGAAGCCGCCTCCGGGCTCGAGAAGCCGAGGAACATCGCCCCGATGAACGTTGCAAACACGCCGAACTGCGCCGCGCCGCCGAGAATGAGCGTCTTGGGGTTTGCGATGAGCGGTCCGAAGTCGGTAAGCGCGCCCACGCCGAGGAAAATCAGCGGCGGGAAAATTTCGAGCAGCACGCCGAGCTGCAAGTAGTGGTACAAACCGCCAGTCCGCGCGCTGTACACGTCGGCGATTTGCGAGCCGGGCACGAGCCTGTCGCCCGCCTTGGCGGAAACCTCCGTAACGTCGCCCGAAGCGGAAGCCCATACCAGAATGTCGTCGGGCGAAAGCGAAAGCTTGCGTCCCCTAAAATCCGCCGCAAAGGTTTTGGCGGTTGCGGAATCGGACTTTGCGGGCGATACGATTGCAATCAAATCGGGAATGCCCTTTGCCTTCTTGAACACATTCTTGCGCGATTCGGGCGAAGTTACGTCGTCTACGAACGCGAAGTAGCTTGCGATTTCGCCCTGTGCCGCGGGGGTCGAAAGCGTTTCGGGCGAAACAATTTCTCCGACCGTCTTCGGAATGTGCTTTACCACGCGCGGCACGAAAACCGAATCTCCGCGCTCCACAAACACGTTGCGCACCACGGCTTCCGCAGGCGAAACAACCGCGCCAGCGGGCTTGTTCACAACGCCCTCCGTCGGAAGGTTTGCAAGCAGCGCGCCGAACGCTATCGGCACGAGCAGCAGCGGCTCGAACTCCTTGTAGACGGCGAGGTAGAAGAGCGCCAAAACCACCGTCCACATAACAATCATGCGCCAGTCGACATAGCAGAAGCCCGTCCCAAGGAACAATTCAATTAAACTGTCTATCATAATAAATCCTGTTTTTTATTTTTTTGCGCGGCAGGCAAAACTACCGTTTTTTTTCGAACGAAGCGAAGATTTTTCCGAGAAGCCCCGTGAATATTCCGAGCATAAACAGAACCACCATCACCACCAGAAAGCCGATACCGCAGAACGAAACCATCTGCGGAAACGACATCGCAAGCGGAACGGATGCCAATGTTGTAATCATATATTTTCCTTTTTTCGTTTTTATTGTTGAAGTGAAATCATTTCATCAAAGCCCTGTAGCGGCTCGACGGATTCGACGTTTCCGCGCCCGAAGTCGGGACGGCGGAAAGGAAGCCGCACAGATTGCCGAAGAGCGCGTCCGAGAAGTCGGCAAAGAAATTGCGGAACGATTCGTACGCCTCCTTTTCGAATTCGCAGTACGGATCCTTCTGCGCGTATCCGCGCAGAAATACGGCATCGCGCAGCGACTCGAGCCGCGCTATATGCTCGCGCCACGCCCTGTCGAAGGTTCTGAGGGCGACGAATTTTTTCATCCGAAGCGATGTCTCCGCGTCGAACGCGCCGAAGATTGCATTGAAGCTTCTTTCTGCGGCGCGCGCGGCGTTGGCGGCAATCTCGCGCTTTGTCCCGCCCGCGATTCCGCCTTCCGAAAGCGGCAGAATTTTGCCCAGCCGCGCGGTATATTCGGCAATGCGGCGGGAGTCTATCTCCATGTCTTCGGCGGGAAGAACGTCGGCGGCAAGCCGCGCGCAAACGTCGGAAACCGCCCTGGAATAAACCCCGTCTATCGAGTCGGACGACAAAATTTCGTCGCGCATCGCATAGGCGACATTGCGCTGCCTGTTCGCGGGATTGTCGAACCTGAGCATTTCCTTTCTCGCCGCCGAATAGTCGCCCTCGAGCCTGTCCTGCGTGCGTTCGACGAGCCTGCCGAATAGCGGATGCGCAAACGGAACTCCGTTCCTGTGCTTCGATTTCAGCGCGTTCTGGAACGGCGCAACATCGGCGTATTTGCGGAACAGCTCGTCCTCCAAGCTCACAATGAACTGCGTTTGTCCGTTGTCGCCCTGTCGGGCGCACCTACCCATCAACTGGCGGTCTATGCGCCGCGAATAATTGTGTTCCGACGAAATTATGAAAAGCCCGCCGCGTTCGTTTACGCCGTCGTCAAGCTTGATGTCGGTGCCCCTGCCCGCCATATTCGTGGCGACGGTAATGGTTCCCGCGCCGCCCGCGCGGGCGACGAGCGCGGCCTCCTGAGCGTCGTTTTTGGCGTTGAGCAGACTGTGCCTTACGCCGCCGATTTTTAGCATTTTCGAAAGAACCTCCGATTCCTCCACACTGCCCGTGCCGACAAGCACGGGTCTTCCCGAAGCCGCAACCGACTTTGCCGTTTCGACAATCCGCGCGTATTTTTCGGAACGCGTCAGAAAAACCAAGTCGGGGTTGTCGATTCGCACGCAGGGTTTGTTCGGCGGAATCTCGATGACGGAGGTTTTGTAGACGCGCAAAAACTCTTCGGAAAGCTCGGCGGCAGTGCCCGTCATACCCGAGAGTTTTTCGTACATTTTGAAATAGTTTTGAATCGAAATCGTCGCATAGGTAATGTTCTCCGCGCCGATTTTCAAACCCTCTTTTGCCTCTACCGCCTGATGCAAACCGTCGCTCCAGCGGCGGCCCTCCATCACCCTGCCCGTGTTCGGATCGACAATTTCGACTTTCCCTTTGCGCACGATGTAGTCCACATCGCGCTCGTAGAGCGAAAACGCGCGCAGAAGCTGCGAGATTATCCTAAGCCTTTCGACCGCCGCCGAAAGCGACGCGGCAACCTCCGCCTTCCTTCGCGATTTTTCCGAATCGGCAAGTCCGCAATCCGCGTCGATTTCCGCCGAAAGCCTTTCCGCGTCGGGCACGACAAACGCGTCGGGATTGTCCGGCTCGAGAAACTTCTGCCCAGCCTTCGTCAGCGAAGCCGAGGAGTTTTTCTCGTCCACATAGTAGTAAAGGTTTTCGAGCAGCCTAAGTTTTTCGTTCTCGCCGAAGTTCACCGAAAGTTCGGTGACCCTTTTTTCAAGCTCCACATTCGCGACGCCGAGCTTGAGGATGCGCTTTAGCACCTTGTTGCGCGGCGCGCCGAAACGCACTTGGGCAAGCTTTTCGATGTCGGACGAATCGGGTTTCGCGCCGGATTTGAGCCTGTCGAAAACCCCGTTCGCAATCCTGCCGCAAAGCTTATTCTGCGCCTCGGCAAGCAAGCGCACACGCCCGATATATTCGGCGTAGGGGTTCTCCTGTCCGTCGTCGTCCCCGCCCGAAATTATCAGCGGCGTGCGCGCTTCGTCCACAAGCACGGAGTCGGCTTCGTCCACGAGACAGAAGAAAAATCCGCGCTGGACTTTTTCGTCGAACGAAAATGTCGTCGAATTGTCGCGCAGATAGTCGAACCCGAACTCTGCGGCGGTGCCGTAGGTGATGTCGGCGGCATAGGCGGCTTTCTTCGCGCCGTTCGACTGCCCCGCAAACACGCAGTCGCAAGCAAGCCCCAGAAGATTGTACAGGGGCGACATCCACTGGCAGTCGCGCCCCGCCAGATATTCGTTGACAGTGGCGATGTGACACCCCCTGCCGAAGAGCGCGTAGACATATGCGGGAAGCGTGGCGATAAGCGTCTTGCCCTCGCCGGTTGCGATTTCGCACACGGAATTGTTCGCAAGGGCGATTCCCGCGCGCAGCTGTACGTCGTAATGCACCATATTCCACCGAACGGGCTGCCCGCATACGTCGAAAGTCTTTCCGCACAAACGCCGCGCGGCGGTGCGCACAAGGGCGAACGCCTCGGGAATCAGCTCCGGCACGGTTTCGCCGTCCGCAACGCGCTTTTTAAAATCGAGGGTTTTTGCGGCGAAATCGGCTTCGCCGAAATTTTTGAATGCCTCCTCGAAACGCTCGATTCGGCGGATTGTTTTTGTCGTCCTGCGGAGGAAGTTCGCATTCTTCAGCCGCGTAAACAACGCTGATATGTCCATATAGATTTTCCGTATTCGAATGACTGCGGATATATAAATCCGCGAAAAAAACACAATTCGGGCGCAAACAAACCGCCCGAAACATTTGGGATACGGGAAAAATTCAAATCAGAAGAACCGCGCCGACCGGCGGGCCTGCAAACAAAATCGGTAGCGGCAAAACGCGCCGCCGCGAAAAATCGAAACCGCGCATGCGCGAAACGGCGTCGCAAAACTTCGAGTAAAAAAGCCCCGAAAGCACGGTCGAAAGCGCGCACAAAACAAGCGAAGTACACAAAGCGGAATCGATACGAGCCTGCCTGCGCTTGTTCCGCAGCTTGTCGGGAACGGAATAATTGACAATCGGGGCGAATGCGGCGACACTGCCCAAATCGTTTGTGATTACAAAAGCCGAGTCCGCGCTGTCGGAAATTTCGGCGGTCGAAAGTCCGCAACCGCCCAGTGCCCCGCACGAGAAAACACCCGCGAGCACAAGAAACAGGACGGCATACAGAAATTTCATAAACGCGCCCTTTTTCAAAAACACGCGTCAAAAGTAGTCAACCCAATATTTGGAAAATTTCGAAGTCCAGAAAAGAATTGCCATATCGCATATCTCCCGCGAGAATAGGCGGCATATGAAAAAACATTTTGCAATCGCAGCTCTAATTCTCGGCGCGACACAGCTTTTCGCCGAGATTCAACTTCCGAGAATATTTTCCGACAATATCCTCTTGCAGCGCGAAAAGCCCGTAAAAATATGGGGCACCGCCGACGCAAACGCAAAAATCGATGTCGAATTTGCGGGGACGAAAAAATCGGCAACCGCCGACGCGCGGGGCAAGTGGTCGCTCGCGCTAAGCCCGCTCGAAGCTTCGACTACCCCGCGCGAAATGAAATTCTACGAAAACGGAAAGCTCTCGAAAACGGTCGCAAACGTGCTCGTAGGCGAGGTCTGGATTCTCGGCGGGCAGAGCAACATGGAAATGACCTACTCTTGGCGGAAAATCAATCCGAAACCGAACGGGAAAATCCGCTATTTCAAAAATCCGATTGCGCTCGCCGAAAAGCCCGCCGACGACACATCACCCAACTCGCGCTGGGTCGCCGCCGACAAAAACAATCTGCACGCCTTCAGTATGATAGGATACGGATTCGCGCAGTACATCGCCGAAAAACTCGACATTCCCGTGGGGCTTGTCTACACGGCACGCGGCGGCGCGAAGATGGAAACGTACATTCCGTTCGAGGCAATGGACGCCTCGCAATACCTCAAAAGCCGCAGGGAAAATTACGCAAAGTCGCTGGACGCTTGGCGCAACGGCGGCTATCAAAAGGCGAAGAAAAAATACGACGACCTGATGGCGGCAATCGCCAAGGCGAAAGCCGAAAACAAAACCCCGCCGAAGCACTTCTCATATCAAAAGGTCAAGCCCGACCCCGTCGCCCCCGACTTTCCGCTCTCCACACCCGCCGTGCACTTCAACGGAATGGTCGCTCCCGTTGCGGGCTACGCGGCGCGCGGCGTGCTGTGGTATCAGGGCGAATCGAACTCGCGCGACGAAAACTTCGCCGAACAATTCGCCGTGCTCGTAAACTCGTGGCGCAATGCGTGGAGCGACAAAAGCCTTGTATGGATTGCCACCGAAATAGCATCCTTCGACGCAAAAGACGCCGACTGGGGCAAAACGCGGCAACGCCAAAGGGCGGCATCGCACGCGCTTCCGGACAGCTACATCGTTTCGGCAATCGACACGGGCGAACAAAAAGACATCCATCCCGCCGACAAGGCTGCGATTTCGGAGAGAATGGCGTTGACCGCCCTCGGCGCAGTCTACGGCGACAAGAGCGCAGTCTATAAATCGCCGGAATTCAAATCGGCGAAATACTCCGCAGGTTCTGCCGAAGTTCTTTTCGAAACATTCGGCGGAAAACTGGCGGGCAAAGGTCAACCGAGAGGCTTCGAACTTAAAATCGACGGCAAGTGGGTTCCCGTAAAGGCGGTTCTTTCGGGCGCGGACAGGGTTAAAGTTTCGGCGGAATCGACGGCGGTTCCGCAGGGCGTGCGCTACGCATTCAAATCGTGGGTAAAACCGGAAGTGTGGCTCTACAACCAAAGCGGACTTCCCGCATTCGGCTTCTCCGACGAAAAATAACCCGAAAACCAATCCGTAAAAAACGGCGGAAGAAAAGCTCCCGCCGTTTTTGTTTTGTCGGTTTGCACAGCGGAACATTCCGCGCTATTTTGCCGAAACCACTATCGAATAGTCGCCCGCGCCGAGGTCGAATGCAGGCTTGCCCCCTTCAAGCTTCGAGTCCATTTTCGCGCCGTTGACAAGAACCGTCTTGCCTGCGCAGAATGCGGGCAGTTTTACGGTTGCGGATGTTCCGTTCGGCACGGTAAGGTCTAACAGAAATTTTTCGCCGTCGCGCACGAACGAGGCTTTTATTTCGCCCGCAACGCTCGGCACGGCAATCGACGCACGTTTGAAGCGCACTGGGTCGGGCTCGAGCGCGAATTTTTTCCACGCCGGCTCAGTCGGATAAAGCCCGATAAGGTTGCGGGCAATTACGGTCAGCGCGCCGCCGCTCCAAGCGTGGTTGACCGAACCGCCGCCGAAACCGTCCTTTTCCCAACCCTCGAAAAGCGTCGTGTAGTTGGGGTCGGCGACCATATTGGCGAAGCGTTTTTTCGCGCGTTCGAGCGCAAATTCGCCCTGTCCCATTTTGAAGAGAGCCTCCATCACGTACTTTTCCATATAGGGGCTTGCGTGTTGCTGCTTTTTGAAAAGCGCGAGGATTTTTCCGTACTTGGATTCGTCCGCGATATCCGCCAAAACCGCGAGAGCCTGAACGCGGTCGTCGGTTGCGTCGAGATACTCGGGGTGTCTGTACGCCGTGCCGTTCCAGCATTTTTCGAAGCCGTCCTTTACCTTCGACGCAGTTTGACGGTAGGCCTTTGCCTCGTCGGGCTTCCCGAGCGCGTCCGCCATTTTCGCCGCCGCCTCGAGAGCCAACTTGTGCCATCCCGCGAAGATAAGGCGCATATCGCGGTTTTTGCCCCAGTCGCCCCAGTTCCAGCCCGCCTTGCGGTAGTTTGTAAGCCCCGTTTCGTCGAGAGTCCAAAGCGACAGATATTTCCTCACGGCGGGATAGACCTCGCGGATTGTCTCGATGTCGCCCGTGTTCATATAATAATTCCAGAAACCGTATTCGCCGATTGAAGCGAGCATCTGACCGGGAAGTTCCGCCGTATAGATTCCGGGTATCGGCGCGTGAAGCGCGCCGTCTGGAGCCTGCCAATGCGCGAGCTGCAAAATCGCCTTGCGTATGAGCGCGTGCATCGACGGCGAATAGGTGTAGAAGCCCTCGCCCGAGAGGATGACGGTGTCGCCCCACCACTGCGCGCGTTCGCGGTCGGGACAGTCGAAGAACGTGTCGCGCATATTTACGTAGAGCGTGCGGAGAGCTTTGTTCCAGAATGCCGAATAGAATTTGTCGTCGCACGAGAATTTGCCCGCCATCACGGTGTCGTAGCCAGTTTCCCTGCACTTAATTTCCTTCACCTTCACACAGCGCGGAAGCTTGAGAACAAGCTCGTGCCCGTTCATCCATCCGAGCGATTCGTAGGTCTGAAGCCCCTTCTTCGTGACGTATTCGGCGCGGATATTGACATCGCTCGCCGAATATGTGTTGTCGGTTCTGATTTCGCAAACCGAATTGCCGCGCGGGTCGTCGACGGTAATTATCGGCGTCATCTGCATATTGTAGGGAAGACGCGCCCTCACGATGTTTACGGGCGCGCCGCCGAGGTTTTCAACAAGCGCGCGTTCCGTAGTAAATTCGAGATTGTGGATTGCCACCTGCCTCCACTGCGGAATCGGGCGTTTGTGAACTTTGTTCCACGGGGAACATCCTATTTCGCCGAGTTCCCTCGATTTTGCGAACGCGAATTTTTTTGCAAAGCCGTCGGAAGTCTGCCAGCCGTCCATATCCCTGTTTGCGTCGAACTTTATGCTCGATTCTGAAAGCCTGTAGTTAGGCTCGGGGAAGCCCGCCGTCGAAAACGCGGGGTGTACGCGCGAAAGCCACTGCGCCGACGAATCGAGTTGCGGGAAATCCGTCGACTCGAAGAACATTCCCGATTTCCCGCTGCTTTTGTGCGAGAACCCGTCTTTACCGAAATACCAGAGTAGAAGCGCGATTTTGTTGTCGCCGCCCTTCAGGAATTTGGCGATGTCTATTTCGTCGTAATACGTGTCGGTCGGGTTGGGTCCGCGCTTGAGCCCGCCCTCGAAGACCGCAAGCTCCCCGTTAATCCAGAGCCAATACTTGCTGTCCGCGCCGATTTTGACCTTCACCGACTTCGGGACGGAATCTAGTTTTACGTCCTTTCTGAACGCCACCCAAGTGTTGGGCGCGTCCGCCGAAAAGTCGTCCGCCGAAATCCATTTTGCCGCGCCCCAAAGATTTGAAAACGCAAATACAAGCCCCGCCAAACACAGAATTTTTTTCACCATTGAATTTCCCTCTTTGTTGAATTTGTTGGAAATGCTAACGAAAAACCGTCTACCGACAAGACAATTCACGCGAAAATGTAAAAAACAAAACGCCGCCCGAAAAAAACGGACGGCGCGAAAGGGCGAAATAGCCAATATCCGCACGGAGCAAATCAGCCGCGTATGTCGATTACCGAATAACACGCCTGCGCGTCGTCGAGACATTCGATGTCGGTCTTTGCGCCGTTGGGCGATTTAACTTCGCCGAGGGAATACGAAAATTCGAATTTTCCGCCGCCGCATTTTTTATAGACGGAGCGCAACTCGGCGTTGGCGGGCACGCATTTTACAAAGGGTTTCGCGCGGTCGTATTGTATCGGATAGTTTACGTTAACAACCCTGCCGCCGCCGCATTCGCCGCGTTCGAGACATTCAATTAAAAATTCCGCGGCGTGTTCCGAAGCCGCCTCAATGTTCCGCAAAAGCGGTTCGGGAGCGGCTCCGTGGCGGAGTCTGCAATATTCGTAGTAGATTTTTTCAAGCCGCATAGAAAACGCAAACGCCGATACTCCCCAGCCCGCACCCTCAACGGCTGCGGCAAAAGTACCGCTGCTCCAAAGCAGCGGCAATGCCACATTTTGACCTATGTTAAGCCCCGACACAACGGCATCGGGCGTTTCGCCGCAAAGGTGTGCAAGCGCAATGTTCACGCAGTCCGCGGGCGTTCCCGAGACCGTTTGACAATCGAGACCGAAGAAATCGACGCGCTTGGCCTCAAGAATTTCGTGGCGGCAATAGGCGCGTCCAATCCAACTTCGCTCGCGCGAGGGCACGACTATCTGGAGGTCGGCAACCTCGGCGAGGGCTTTTGCAAAGGTCGGCAGAAAGGGCGAATCCAGCCCGTCGTCGTTAGACAGTAGCAGGCGGGGTTTCATCCTTGAGAGGCTCGCCCTTGAGGAATTTGTTGATGCTGCGCACCGCGCGCTTAGCTTGACCCATTGCGCTGATGACCGTCGCCGCGCCGCTTACTACGTCGCCGCCTGCGAACACCTGCGGAATCGTGGTCTGAAGCGTTTCGGGATCGACTTCAATCGTGCCTTTTTTGGTCGTTTTGAGCGAATGGCAGGTCATCGGCAGGAGCGGATTGGGGCGGTTGCCGATTGCAACAACGAGCGCGTCGCAGGGAATCTGGAATTCGCTTCCCGCGATTTCCGAAACGCTTCTGCGCCCCGATTCGTCGGGTTCACCGAGCTCCATTTTCACGCATTCCAACGCAACAATCTTGCCCTCTTTGTCGGCGATGACGCGCTTGGGATTGGTGAGCATCTGGAAATCTACGCCCTCCTGTTCGGCGTGGTGCACTTCTTCGGCGCGGGCGGGCATCTGCTCGCGCGCACGGCGGTAGACAAGCGTGGATTTCGCTCCGATACGCAGCGCGGTTCTGGAAGAGTCCATCGCAACGTTGCCGCCGCCCACCGTGATGATGTTCTTCGCCTTAATCGGCGTCGTTCCGTGGTTGGGGAAGTCGTACGCGCCCATCAGGTTGAAGCGCGTAAGGAATTCGTTGGCGGAAAATACGCCCACGCTGTTTTCGCCGGGGATACCTAGGAAAATCGGCAGACCCGCGCCCGCACCGATGAATATCGCGTCGAATCCGTCTTCGAGAAGCGTGTCTATCGTGCGGAGTTTGCCGACGATGTAATTGAGGTGGATTTTCACGCCCAACTTTTTGATAGCCTCCACTTCGCTTACGACGATTTCCTTGGGCAGGCGGAATTGCGGAATACCGTACATCAGCACGCCCCCCGGCAGGTGCAAAGCCTCGAATATTTCAACTTCGTGCCCCGACAGAGCCAAATCCGCCGCCGCCGTGATACCCGCGGGACCGCAGCCGATGATTGCCACTTTCTTGCCCGTAGGCGGAGCTTTTTGCGGGGGCTCTTCAAGATTGTTGAGCCTTACGTAGTCGGCGGAGAAGCGTTCGAGCGTGCCGATTGCCACCGGTTCGCCCCTGATTCCCAATACGCAGCTGCCTTCGCACTGGATTTCCTGCGGGCAGACGCGTCCGCAAACCGCGGGAAGCGCGGTCTGTGTTTTGAGCTTGCGCGCCGCAGCAGCGGGGTCGCCCTTCGAAATTTCGGCGATAAATTCGGGTATGCGGATGTGCACGGGGCACGCCTGCATACAGCGCGGACGGGGGCACTGCATACAGCGGCTCGCCTCGTCCATCGCCATTTTCAGCGATACACCGTAGGGAACTTCCTCGAAATTCGTCGCGCGGCGATTCGGATCCTGTTCGGGCATTTTGAGTCGGGGAAGCCCCGACGCTTTTAGTTTTCTTGGTTTTTCTTCTGGCATCTTTAATCCTTAAGAATGACATTTACCGCCAATATGACGCGGCATTGCTTCGATTTCCAACAATTTGTATGCTGTTCTGCGCTTTCCGAGTTCGGCGAAGTCAACCTTCGTCAGCGGGAAGAACGGACCGTCCACGCAGGCGAATTTCATTTCGTCGCCCACGCTTACGCGGCACGCGCCGCACATTCCGGTACCGTCCACCATAATGGGGTTGAGGGCGCAGAGAGCCGTCTTTACGTTTTCGGGAGCGGCTTGGGCGCACTGCTTCATCATAAACACGCAGCCTATCGACACGAGCAAATCGAAGTCTGCGGCAATTTCGCGAACAACGTCGCTGCAACCGCCCTTCTTTCCTTCGCTTCCATCGCGCGTGCGGACTATCACATTGTCCGCAACCGTTCCGAGCTTGTCCTTGAAATACAATAGATACGACGACGACGCTTCGATTGCGCAGGTAACCTTTGCGCCGCGTGCCGAAAGCTCGCGGGCAATCGGGTAGATTGCGCCGATACCGTAGCAGCCGCCGAGCAGCAGGGCTTTCGAGCCTTCGCCGAAAGCTTCCAGATTTATAGGCGTTCCGAGCGGACCGCTCGCCACCGCAAGCTTGTCGCCCTTTTTGAGCGAGCCTATTTCCGCGCTCGACCTGCCGACTTCCTCTATGATGAACTTCACCCAGCCCTCTTCGGCATTCCAATCGACGATTGTAAACGGCGAACGTTCGCTGTCTGAATTTGCCATCAGAATCGCGAACTGCCCCGCCTTTGCGTATTTTGCCATATCGGGGGCTTTGATTGTCACCTCGTGGAAGTTCGGGACAATCGTGCGCGTTTCGAGAATTTCGAATCCGCCGCCTTTTGCGGTCTTCCTCGAAACGGTTTTTGCGGGCGAGGGGCTCAGTCCCAAAAGCTCCAAGTCGGGCGCGTAGTCGGCAAGATAGTGCCCGAGGCAGATCTCCGGCAGATTCTTTTTATCTACCGTCGGGTCTTTGAAGTCGGCGTGAAGCGGCTCGAATTCGAAATCGAATGCCTTTACGTTTATACCGCACTTTTGGCAGACCTCGGAAAGAACTCCGCTTATCGGACGCTGGTCGAGCCGCGTTGCAACCGCCGCTGCGGATGTCGTCTTTTTGCCGTTTCTGTCGCCTACGGTGCCCGCGTTTTCGCCGAAAATGGCGAACGGAATCACGAGTTCCGCGCCCTTCTGAACGGGCGTTTTCATGAAGTCGAACACAATCAGATGCGGGATTTTTTCGGCGAGCTTTTCGTCGATGTAATTGCCCACTACAACCGCAGCCTCGAAGTTGCCGCCCTCAATTTCGCGTTTTGTCTGAGCGTCAAGCTCCGTGTCGCCGTAGCCCGTTTTCACGAGCTTTGCGCCGAATTTGTCGGCTATCGCCCTCAGACCTTTACGCGATTCGTAGAAGCCGCATTCGTGCTCCGTCACGAGAATTTTTCCGCGCGCGTTTTCGAGAATTTCGACGAATCTTTCGACAATCTCCCCGCCCTTTGCGGGAACCTGCTCGCCGTTTTTGACAATCTGCGCGCGCAAAAGTCTGTTGCGCGTGTTCATAATCTGCGGAAGCGCAAACGCCCCGAGAGCGCAGAGAACGTCGTCTTTGGAAAGCGATACCGATTTTGCGCCGACTATTCTGCCGTCCTTTATTTTTACTTTCACGCGGCAGTGTTTGGGGCACATCGCGCATACCGTTTCCTTTTCGCTTTCGGGAACTCCGAACCATTTGCCCCACCTGTCGGTTAGGCATCCCGTCGGGCATTCTTCGACGCACGCGCCGCAGAAAGTGCACTCCTCCGAGCTCCACGCCTTTTCGAATTCCGAGGCTATCTTCGCATTCTTGCCCCTGTTTGCAATGCTGATTGCGGGCTTGCCGTGCAGCTTTTCGCACACGCGGAAACATCTGCCGCAGAGTATGCAAAGATTGTGGTCTTTGTCGATGAACGGATCGTTCCTTTCTACTTTCGACTCGTCGTAGATTAGCGGCAAGCCGATGTCGCGGTCGAAGTTGGGCATGGCAACCGAACGCAGTTCGCAACCGGGGCGGTTCGAACAGTTGCCGCAGCGCGTTGCGTGTCCGCCGCGTGTGGGCTGGACTTTTTCAGTCTCGCATTCTTCGCGCGAATCGCACGAGAAACACGGCGAGGGGTGCCCGCTCATCATCAATTCTATCGTGCGGCGGCGTTGAAGCTGCAGCTGCTCGGTGTTGGTGCGCACGTTCATTCCCTCCGCGGCGGGTGTCGTGCACGAAGTGGGCGTTCCGCGAACGCCGTCGATTTCGACAACGCACAAACGGCACGCGCCGTAGGGCGAAAGTTCGTCGTGGGCGCAGAGCGACGGAATGAAAATTCCCGAATTTTTCGCCGCCTGCAAAACGGTCATACCCTTTTGGGCTTCCACCGTCCGTCCGTCTATCGTAAGTTTGAAAGTATCCATATTTATCATCCTCTGACAATCGCTCCGAATCTGCACGTCTGGAAGCACGCTCCGCACGATATGCACTTTTCGGAATTAATCGAATGCGGATTTTTCAGTCCGCCCGTGATTGCGCCCGTGGGACAGGCGCGTTCGCACATCGTGCAACCCGTGCACTTTTCGGCGTCAACCGAGAAATGCACAAGCTTGGGACACGCGAGCGCGGGACACTTTTTGTCTTTTATGTGCGCGATGTATTCGTTTTCGAAGTAGCGCAACGTCGTCAAAATCGGGTTCGGGGCGGTCTGCCCCAATCCGCACAGCGACGACTGTTTCATTGTGAAGGCGATTTTTTTAAGGCGTTCGATGTCTTCCATCTCGCCTTCTCCCGAGGTGATTTTCTCGAGGATTTTATGGACGTGCTGCGTGCCCATTCTGCACGGAACGCACTTGCCGCACGATTCGTTTTCGGTGAAGTTTACGAAGTATTTTGCAACCTCTACCATGCACGAATCCTCGTTCATAACTACCATACCGCCCGATCCGATAATCGAGCCTACCGCGGCGAGATTTTCGTAGTCTACGGGAAGCCCGAAGTGGTCTTCCGTAAGGCATCCGCCCGACGGACCGCCGGTTTGTACCGCCTTGAATTTTTTGCCGTCGGGACAACCGCCGCCTATCTTGTTGATTATATCGCCCAGTTTTATTCCCAACTCTACTTCAATCAGACCCGTGCGCGAAATTTTGCCCGCAAGCGAGAACGTCTTTGTTCCCCTGCTCTTTTCCGAACCCAACGCCGCGTAGGAATCCGCGCCGTCGCGCATAATGGAGCTTACCGCGGCGAGCGTTTCAACGTTGTTGATGTTTGTGGGCTTTTTGAAAAGACCGCTGTTTGCGGGGAACGGCGGCTTCGGGCGCGGCATGGCGCGCACGCCCTCTATACTCGCCATAAGCGAAGTTTCCTCGCCGCAGACGAACGCTCCCGAACCCTTCTTTATCCTGATTTCGAATCCGAAGCCGTTTTCGAGCTTTTTCTTCAGAAGCCCCGCTTCCTCCGCCTGCCTGATTGCGGTTTTCAGGCGTTCGATTGCGAGCGGATATTCGCTTCTCACATAAATGTAGGCGTGTTGCGCGCCGATTGCGTAGCCAGCAATCATCAGGCCTTCTATGACGCTGTGCGGATCGCCCTCGAGAACCGAGCGGTCCATAAACGCGCCGGGGTCTCCCTCGTCGGCGTTGCAGATGATGTATTTTTCGTCGGCTTTTGAGGCGCGCGCAAAGCCCCACTTAACTCCAGTGGGAAAGCCCGCGCCGCCCCTGCCGCGCAGACCGCTCCTTTTCATTTCCTCAATTACCTCTTCGGGACTCATCGAGAACGAACGCTCCAAGCCCTTGTAGCCGCCTCTCGCAAGATAGTGCTCGAAGCTGGACGGATTTATAACGCCGCAGTTGCGCAGCACAACGCGCTTTTGAAGCGCTACCATCGGATGTTTTTTGAACGCGGCAATTCCGTCGAAATCGTCGTCGCCCATAACGGCTTCGGCTTTTTCTTTTACTATCTTTCCGCTCTTGATGTGTTCGGAAACGATTTTCGAAACGTCTTTTGCATGTACGTTCGAGTACAAAATCGGCGGCACGCCCGCCGCGCGCACCTCGACGAGCGGTTCGGCATAGCACAAACCTATGCACGCAGTTTCGACAACTTCCACATCGCCGAGCCCCGCGGCTGAAAGCTCCCTTTTAAATTCGTCGATTACCTCCAACGCGCCAGCGGCGCGTCCGCAGGTTGCGGCACCGACGAGCACGAGATTTTTCTTCGGATTCTCGAAATCGTCCCAAACTTTTTGGGCGGTCTGTCTCTGGCTTTTCAGAATTTCCATATTATTGCAGACCTTTCACGATTTTGTCGAGTTGGGCGAGTGTGATTCGGGCGTGGACTTTGTCGTCCACAACTATTGCAGGCGCGAGCGCGCACGCCCCCAGACACGCCACGCGTTCGAGGCTTACGAGACCGTCTGGGGTTGTCTGCCCCTCCTTTATCCCGAGCCTTTCCTCGAGGGCGGCGAGCAGGGAACCCGAGCCCCTTACGTGGCATGCCGTTCCCTTACACACTTTAATTGTGTGCTTACCCGGTTTTTTGAATTTGAATTGGGCGTAAAAACTGACAACCGAATACGCGTCGGCTTTCGATATTCCGAAATATTCCGCCGCAGATTCGAGAGCATTCTCCGAAATGTAGCCGTCTTTTTCCTGAATATCCTGAAACGCCGTCACAAGATTTTCGCGTCTGGGCGGATACGCTTTCAATATATCTTCGTATTTCTTTCCAATCATAAAAAACAACCGTTAATCTCAGTGCTGCAAATGCAAAATTTTAATTGCAACATAAGCCCGACCGCCGTCGGAGAATATATTTGCGCCATTATCTTTCTATTTCCCGAGATATTGCAACCTTTTTCGGAGGCGTATGGGATTTTTTGAAGCTTTTTGCCTTTATTCAATCGAATGAGGAGGTTTTTTTCTCCGAAAAGGCGGACAAATTTGACGGTCGAAAAGCCACGTTTCCAAAATGTAAATAACCTGTAAACAACCTGTGTTTTGGCGGTTGAAACATTGTAGGCTATTTGTGCCGATGTTTATATCCCGAAGCTTTCCGCCAAAAAATCTACAAAATATCGACAATGCAAAACTGTTTTAATTTTATGATCATAATGAAGTTAAAAAGTTATTGGAATTATCTACAGAGCATAGGAATACGGAGTATTTAAAGATTTAGATATATAAAATTATCATCCAAAGAAAGCAAAACAGTGAAAACGATATTGTTTTTTCGGGCTTCGGCATTTCGAATTTTTTCCTACGATATCCTCTTCAAAAGCGCGTGGCCCGCGCCGTCGTTTTCAATCGACGGAACGAGAATCTCGGAATTTTCCAAAACGAAATTTTTGTTCTCGGAAAGGAACTTTTCGAGAACGCCGCCGTTTTCCTCGTTCTCAATCGAACAGGTTGAATATTCCAGCTTTCCGCCGACTTTCACAAAATTCTTGGCGCATTCGAGAATGGCAAGCTGCTTTTCGGCGCATTCGGCGATGTCCGACTTTTCGAGCCTGTAGCGCGCATCCGGACGCCTGCGCAAAACGCCCGTGTTCGAGCACGGCGCATCCACAAACACGCCGTCGAAAAGAACGGGCAGGTTTTGTTCAACCAATTTGTCCGCGAGGTTTTCGTCCAAAATATCGCATTCCACAACGGCGGTTTTTAAGGCGGAAATTTTTGCGATGTTTTCGCGGAGCGGCTCGATTCTGTCTGAAAGGTCTACGCTAACCAAAAGCGAATTTTCGGGATGTTTTGCGTTTTCCGAAACGATGTCGGCAATCGCGCGCGATTTTCCTCCGGGGGCGGCGCATAGGTCGAGGTAGTTTCCGTCGGACGGCGCAAACCGGCGCGGGGCGAAAAGCGTTGAAGGATCCTGTATATAGAAGAACGGCGTATCGAGCAGCGGGCGGACGTTTTTCCAACATCCGTTTTTGAGTTTGAAGAATCCGCCGAATTTGCTTTCCGTAAAAAACCGTCTGAAGTTTTCGAAAACCGCGTCGGCATCTTTTGCCGGCGATTTTCTGAAGAACACTTCCGACGGAATTTGGTTCGATTCGAGGATTTCGAGCGCCTTTTGCGTTCCGAAATTGTTTATCCATTTTTCGACAAGCCATTGCGGATGGCTGTATTTTATCGAAAGGCTTTTTGCGTCCGTAGAGCCGCCGCGGAGTTTTTCGATTGCTTCGGGAAGCCTGCGCAAAACGGCGTTGACAAAACCGACCTCGTTTTTCGAAAGCCTGTCCTTGGCGAAATCCACCCAGTTGTGTACTATCTTGGGCAGGCGCGTTTCTTCGCCCGACATAATGTCCGCCGCCGCCGCCCTCAGAACCGCGAGAACGCCGTTTTTGGGACGCTTTGCGCAGAGCGATTTCACCGCTTCGTCTATGAGTGCGGCGTTTCTTAGCCACTGCAAAATAATCGCTTCGGCGCCGCTTCTGAAAGGGTCGTTCGACGACGCGAAATATTCCGCCATCACAACGTCCATTTTGGCGTTCGTGGATGTGTAGATTTTTATGATGTCTACGATTACGGAGTTGAGGGTGATTTTTTTTCTGTTTTGCATTTTGACGGAAATATACGGCGTATTGAAAAATTGACAGATATTTAGGCGGGAATTTTACTCGGGCGCAGGATATTTTGTTCTAAAAAAATGTCAAGAAATAGATTAAAAAAACCGCAACTTACTAACAAAAAAGGGAAAAAGAAAAATTTGACAAACCCGATTTAACGCCCACATTGTATGGGTATATGTAAATGAATCGCAAGGCACGGTTTTTTTTCCGCGCGCCCCTCGGCGCATAGAATGTCGGAGCCGCCGCCTCCGCGGTAAAAAGAAGAAATATATGAATCCAGAATCCATCGAAAAGCTTGTTACAAAAAATCCGAAGCTGCGCAACAAACGCGAAGCTCTCGAAGCTATGAAAGACGGCGCATATTGCCTACACGGAAGCTGGGGCTTCGGGCAAATCAAATCGTACGATGCCGCCGCGAACAGACTTATCATCGATTTCGAGGGAAAGCCCAACCACGCAATGGATCCGGCGTTCTGCGTAGACAAGCTCGAAATCCTCCAACCCGACAACCTTTTGGTTCGCTACCGCACCGACAAAGCCGCGCTCGAAGAGGAAATGAAAGACGGCGACAAGTTCGTCGTAAAATACATAGCCTCAAAGCCCGACCAGTCGGCAAGCCAGATAGAGCTTGAAAGGGTCTTCAAGCAGCTTTTCGGCTACAATCCGTTCAACGTCCACAACCTTCCCGAAAAGGAATTCGAAAAGGCAAACAAGGACGCGGAAAAACGCTACCGCGCTTGGTGGAACAGAACAAAGGAGGCACTTTTCCGCGATCCCTGCGTAGCCTGCCCGAAAACAAAGAACGACTCCTATGCGCTCCGCGAAGAAACCGAGGCTATGAAGCCCGAACAGGAAGTTCTGCGCGAATACTTCCTCAACCGCGAGCCCAAGAAAAAGATTCTTCTTGCGGAAAAACTCTACAAAACCGCGACGAACGAAGGCGTGGAGGAAATCAAGTCTTCGCTCGAAAAAATAAAGGAAGAGCTTACGGAAGCCATCAAGAAGGCTATGGACAGCTCCAAGACCCTCAACGACGCAGACTGTCTGCACGGCATTTGGGTAAGAAACAACCTCATCCGCTACCTTTACGAAGGCGACGAAGCCAAGGTCGACGAAATCGCGCCGCAGAGCAAACAGATTGTCCTCAAGGCGGTTTCGAAAGACCCGAAAGACGGTCTTAACAATCTGGCGAAGAACCTTCCTACATCGTATATCGAAAGGTTCCTCGACCTGCTCACGCGCATCTATACAAACGACTGGCGCGAACGCATCCTCGACCTGCTCAAATACAGCGACGGCCGTCTGACAAAGGAATGCATAGACTTCCTCCTGTCGTGGGACGTTTCCAAAAAATCGCACTATGTAAAGAACGCCGAAATAGCAGACGACGGTCGCGGAACGTCGCGCAAACTCATCAAGGAATATCTTGAAAAGTGGCTTTCGGAACAGACGCTGCACGGTCCCGTTATTTTGTGGATTGTAAAGAACCGCAACGACGCAAAATACGCCGACATGCTCAAGGACCTCATCGGCGAAGACCTCTTCAGCGCGCTTCTTGCGGCGGTCGACGATTGCGCCCTCCAGCGCGAGACAATCGTTACGACTGCGAAGATACCGCTCGCCGAAGAGCTCGACGTAGACAGGGAACTCGTCGGCGACCTGCTCGACAAGTCAACATCCGAAACCGCGCGCGACCTTGCGCAGACTTTGTTGCTCAATCAGGGCTTCGAAGATCTCACGAAGAAGTCGATTTTGGCGCGTTTCATCAAGAAATTCCCCGAAGTACAATCGCTCGTCGCATCGAAGTCGGACACAAAGGAACAACGCCTTATGGTTTCCGAATGGAGCTTGGCGGCACGCCGCGAAGAGTTGGAAGACATCGTCAAGAACCAACTGCCCGCAAGCAAAATCGCAATCGAGGCCGCCCGCGAACTGGGCGACTTGCGCGAAAACTCGGAATACAAAATGGCTCGCGAACACGACGAACTGCTCTGCGCACGCCGCGCACAACTCGAACGCGACATTTCGAGCGCGGCAGTGTTCGATTTCAATTCGACTCCCTCGGACAAGGTCGGTATCGGTTCGATTGTTTCCCTCAAGTCCGACAAGGGCGAAAAGCTCACCTGCTCGATTATGGGTGCGTGGGACAGCGATACGGAAAAGAATATTTTCTCGTATCAAACTCCTTTGGCTCAGGCTCTTATCGACCACAAGGAAGGCGAAACGGTCGAGACGAACATCAACGGCCACATCACGAAGTGGACAATCGAAAAGATTTCCCGCTACATCGACCAAAAGTAGTTTCAATAAACTTTCAAAGAACGCCGAAGCACATTCGGCGTTTTTTTTTGTTTCCAATTTTAAATAATAGTACTTTAATACCGCTATATTTTTTTATATGGACGGCAGACTGCTAAATATTCCCGAATCGGTATCGTTGGCTTTGCATTCGCTCAAAACGCTTGTAAACGTCGGCGGAACTATGAGTGCGGGCGAAATATCGCGGCGCACGGGAATGTCGGCAAACCATCTTTCCAAAGTGCTGCGACGCCTTGTCGTGGGCGGGATAATCTGCGCGTCGAAAGGTCCCAACGGCGGATTTTTTCTGACGGAACAACAGAAAGAGCACAAACTTATGGATGTCTACCTGCTTTTCGGCAAGCCGCCGCTCGACAACGGATGCATATACGAAAACGCCCTGTGCGATAAAAAAAAGTGCGTCTTCGGAGGACTTGTCTGCGAGGTTACAAAAAGCTTTTTCGAGCACTTTACAAAAACGCGCATAGGCGATTTGTAGACACTCCACAAATTTGTTGACTTTTATAAGCGGCGTGGCGAAAATTCCCCCAACAAAGGCGGTTTAGTACGACCGCACAACCCCCTAAAAATCGATATGAAAAAATCACTGCTTTTTATTCCGCTGCTCTTGGCAAGCACTGCCGCGTTTTCGATGCAATTCTACCCCGGAAAGTATTCCGCAAAAGACCGCAACGTAAAATGGTCGAATTGCGTTTGGGGCAACAATGTAAATTTCGATACCGACCCGCTCCCCGGAAAACCGGGACCCAACGACGACGTTACAGTCCGCCCCGGAGTATGGAATTTTGAAATCGACGGCAACCACACAGTAGCCCATTTTCATACGGGCGACGGCTCGAAGAGCTTGGCGAAAGGCAAAAATTTCAAAGCCAGACGCAAAATAAGCCTGTCGCTTTCGGCATTTGCGGGCGGCGAAACGCGCCAAATTTGGGAAAAGAGCCAAGTGGAAGTCGGCGGGCCCGTCGAGATTACGTTCTGGCATATGGCTACGAGCGCGGGCAAGGCGTTGTTCTCGGTGGTTGATTCCAAGTTCGTTTCGAAAGGCGATTTAATCTGCACCGTTCCCGCAAACCCGATTATAAAAAATACCGTGCGCGCGGGCGTTGAAATCCGAGCGGAGGGCGCAAGCGAACTGAGTTTCGGCGGCGGCGCGGTAATCGACTCCATTTTCGTGGACCAGAACGACCAATGGTTTTTCAAATTCAGCTTCAAGGAAAACAACGGAAAACTTCCGCGCATATTCTTCCAGAGAAATGCGCAGTTCGAAAAATGCGATCTTGAGGTTGAGGTTTCCGACAAGGTAAAGCCGGGCAAATACTGCCTTGCGGAATTTCAGGATAAAAAGTCGGGTTTTAAAGACTGCCGCTCCGTGGTTCTAAACGGTAACGCCTACAATTTGGGCGATACCGTCAAGCTCGGCAAGCGCAACGCAAAGCTCTATATGGGCGGCTTCGGTAGAGATTCCAAAACACCCAACGATTTGATTTTGGAAATCAAATAATCGTAGCGGTCAAACCGCAAAAAAAGAGTTTCGAAACCGAAACTCTTTTTTTTGTGCGGGGAATTGTCGGGGAAACATACCTATTTCTTTTTTCCCTTCGCCAAGAGTTGGGCAACGGAGAAACGGAATACGGCTTCGAGCCTTTCCATTTCTTCGTCGGAAATCCTGTTTTTCCTGGCTTCCTCGATTGCCTTTTGGGCGTTGGCTTTAGCCTCTTCGATGTCGCGCATGTCGATGTTTTCGACGTTCACGGCAGCCTCCGTCAGAACCGAAACAACGTCGCCGATGACGCGCGCATAACCGCGGTCAATGGCAATGTCGTTTTCGTGTCCGTTCACGACAACGCCCACCGCGCCTTCGCTCAGTATTGTAATGAGCGGAATGTGCCCCGCCAGAACTTCGATTTCCCCGCTCGTTGTCGGCAGGGTAACCGACTGAACGTCGTCGTTCTTCCAAGCGACTCCGTCGGGGGTTACAATCTCGAGCGATAGCGGCATAATTACTTGTCCTTTTTGCTTTCGGCGAGAACGTCGTCGATAGTGCCCTTGAGGTAGAAATCGTTTTCGCTTACGTTGTCGAGCTCGCCGTCGAGAATCATTCCGAAGCCCTTGACCGTTTCCGAAACGGGAACGTACTGTCCGGGGACACCGTTGAAGACTTCCGAAACAAACATCGGGTGCGACAGGAACTTCTGCACCTTTCTTGCGCGCGAAACGACAAGCTTGTCTTCGTCGGAGAGCTCGTCGATACCCAGAATTGCAATGATATCCTGCAAGTCTTTGTATTTCTGCAAAATCTGCTGAACGCCGCGCGCAACCCTAAAGTGCTCTTCGCCCACGATGTCGGGCGAAAGCGCGTTCGAATTCGACGCAAGCGGGTCGATTGCGGGGTAGATACCGAGCGCGGCAATCGAGCGGTCGAGAACGATTGTAGAGTCGAGGTGCGCGAACGTGTTTGCGGGCGCGGGGTCGGTAAGGTCGTCCGCGGGAACGTAAACTGCTTGGAAAGACGTAATTGAACCTTTTTTTGTAGATGTAATGCGCTCCTGCAACTCGCCCATTTCCTGTGCGAGGGTCGGCTGGTAGCCTACCGCCGATGGTGAACGCCCGAGCAATGCGCTGACTTCGCTGCCCGCCTGCGAGAAACGGAAAATGTTGTCGATGAACAGCAGAACGTCCTGCGCCTGCTTGTCGCGGAAATATTCCGCCATCGTAAGAGCCGTGAGGGCAACGCGCATGCGCGCGCCGGGGGGTTCGTTCATCTGTCCGTAAACGAGCGATACCTTCGACTTGTCGGGCTCTTTTTCGTTGATTACGCCCGATTCGACCATTTCGTGGTAGAGGTCGTTGCCTTCGCGCGAACGTTCGCCGACACCCGCAAAGACCGAGAAACCGCCGTGCGCCTTGGCGATGTTGTGGATAAGCTCCATAATGACGACGGTTTTGCCCACGCCCGCGCCGCCGAACGCGCCTACTTTGCCGCCCTTGAGGAACGGACAAATGAGGTCGATGGGCTTGATACCCGTTTCAAGAATTTCCGCGCGCGTGCTCTGTTCCGTAAGCGGCGGAGCCTTGCGGTGAATCGGCAGTCGTTCGGATGTCTGCACCGCGCCCTTTTCGTCCACGGCATCGCCCGTTACGTTGAAGATTCTGCCGAGCGTGCACGAGCCCACGGGAACGCTAATCGGCGCGCCCGTATCTTCGACTTTTGCGCCGCGCCGCAGACCCTCCGTGGAGGTCATAGCGACGGTTCTAACCACGCCGTCGCCCAGCTGTTGCTGTACTTCCAAGACTATTTCCGACTTTTTTCCGCCCGCATCGATTTCCGCTTTCAGGGCGTTGTAAATTTCGGGGATTGCATCGGGCGGGAACTTTACGTCGACCACCGCGCCTATGACTTGTGTGATTGTGCCGATTGCCATTTTATTGATGTTTTTAAAGTTAATCGTTGTCCATTGCCTGCGCCGCCGCGGCAAGTTCGAGAATTTCGGTTGTGATTGCCTCCTGACGCGCCTTGTTGTACTCTATCGTGAGCGAGTGCACGAGCGCGTCGGCATTGTCGCTTGCCGACTTCATCGCCACCATTCGCGCGGAATGTTCCGAAGCCTTTGCGTCCAACGCCATATGGTAGAGAGCCTGCTTTATGTAGTACTGCGGAAGTTCGTCGAGAATTTCCTTGGGCGACGGTTCGAAAGTGATTTCGCGGTCGTCTTTCGGGTGCGAGGCGGTATCGAGCTTGTAGGTTTTGCGCAACCGTTCGACAAAACTTTCCAGATTGTCCACGGGCGCGAGTGTTACAAAAATCGGCTCCTGCTTTAGCGTGTTCACAAAGAGCGGGTAGAGAACCTCTATCGAGGCGATGTCGCCCTGTTCTTTTGCGATTTTCATCGCAAATTCGGCGATTTTGCGCACTTCCGAAAATTTAACGTGGTCGCTAATCGAGAAGTGTGCCTTGAGGGGTTTGCCTATGCGGGCTATGAACCGTGCCGCCCTGTTGCCGACGGTGATGTATTCGGCTTCGTCCCCGATTTCCGCGATGGTCTTGAACAGGTTCGTATTGAGCGCGCCGCAAAGCCCCTTGTCTGTGGAGAAGACAATAATGAGGCGTTTTGTGCGCGTCATTTCGCCGTCCTTTTGCCTGAAAACTTCGCCGATTTGCGCAAGGACGGTTTCGGTCATATCCATCAGAAGGGTTGCGTAGGCTCTGCCGTTTTCGGCGGACTGCTGCGCCCTGCGCATTTTCGACGCGGCGACAAGCTCCATCGCGTGGGTGATTTGCCCCGTGCCCTTTACCGCCTTTATGCGGTTTCTGATTTCCCTCATTCCTTTCATCGGATTTCCTTAGGCGAAAGTTTTGCGCCACTGTTCGCACATCGACTTGAGTTCCGCCGCCAGCTCGTCGGATATTTTCCCATCCTTGAGGATTTTTTCGACGGTCGGTTTTCCGCGCGTTGACGCGTAGCTTTCGAGACTCTTTTCGGCTTCCGAAACTTTCTTTACGTCGATTGAATCGAAATATCCGTTTTGCAAAGCCCACAAAATCGCGATTTCGATTTCGACGGGCTTGGGGGCGTTGTTGTTCTGCTTGAGGATTTCGACGAGTCTGTCGCCCTTGTCGATGATTGATTTTGTCTTTGCGTCGAGGTCGGAGCCGAACTGCGCGAACGCCGCAAGTTCCTTGTATTGCGCATATTCGCCCTTGAGCTTGCCGGCGACCTGTTTGAACGCCTTCATCTGCGCCGAAGAACCCACGCGCGAGACCGAAATACCGACCGAAATCGCGGGGCGCACGCCCTGATTGAAAAGGTCTGTTTCGAGAAATATCTGCCCGTCGGTAATCGAAATTACGTTGGTGGGAATGTACGCGCTGACGTCGCCCTGCTGCGTTTCTATGATGGGAAGAGCCGTGAGCGAGCCGTTGCCGTTCTGCTCGTTAAGACGCGCCGAACGTTCGAGAAGTCTCGAGTGCAGATAGAAAACGTCGCCGGGGTACGCTTCGCGTCCCGATGGTCTTTTGAGGAGCAGCGAAACTTGGCGGTACGCCGCCGCGTGCTTCGAAAGGTCGTCGTAAACCACGAGCGCGTCCATGCCGTTTTGCATAAACCATTCGCCCATCGCGCAGCCCGCGTACGGGGCGATATAAAGATTTGCCGCGTTTTCCGACGCGCTTGCGGCGACGATAATCGTATATTCCATCGCGCCGTGCTTTTCCAGAAGCTGTATCGTGCGGGCGATATTTGCGTTTTTCTGTCCTATCGCCACGTAAATCGAATACACGGGGCGGAAGGATTTGTTGCCAGAGGCGAGCCCCTCCCTGTTGATTCGCGCCTGATTTATGATTGTATCGAGGGCTATGGAGGTCTTGCCCGTGCAACGGTCGCCGATGATAAGCTCGCGCTGTCCGCGGCCTACGGGAATCATTGCGTCGACTTCCAAAATGCCCGTCTGGAGCGGTTGGTTGACCGACTTTCGCGGGAGAATTCCGGGGGCGATTTTTTCGACGGGATAAAATTCCCCCGCAGCAATTTCGCCCTTGCCGTCTATCGGTCTTCCGAGAACGTCGACAACCCTGCCGAGCAGCTCTTTGCCCACGGGGACGCTGAGCAGTTTGCCCGTCGTATGACCTTCGTCGCCTTCGTTAAGCCCCGAAACGTCGCCGAGCAGAACGCAGCCGACTTCGTCTTCGCCGAGGTTCAGCGCGATGCCGAAAATACCGTTCTTGAAGCCTATCATTTCGTTGTACATTGCCTCGCTCAAGCCGTCGAGACGCGCAACGCCGTCTGCGAGCGCGATGATTTTGCCGACGTTTTCCTTGCGGTTGCGGCTTTCGATTTTTTCGATACGCGAACTTATCTGGTTGAGTATTTCGTCCATCTGTCTTAAAAATTGTTGTTCGTTTTGGCGCGGAGCGATTCGAGCGCGGACGCTGCCGAGCGTTCCCAAATGTCGTCGCCGCACGTTATTTTGACTCCGCCGAGGAGCTTTTTGTTTTCGATTTCGCGCAACTTGAGAACCCGCCTGCCCGTCGCCTCCGAAACGAATTTTTCGATGTCGGCAAGAGAGCGCTCCGAAAGTTTGCCCGACGATTCCACAAGCACTTCGCCGCGTTTGAGAAGCGGCTTGAGCAGGCGCATATATCCGCGCAGAAGCGGGATTTTTGCGTGTTCGGGCACGTTTGCCTCGACGTATTCGCACACGGCGGATACGCGCGCCGAATCGACCGCCCCGTTTTTGTCGAGCGATTCTTCGGCGAGGATTTTTGCAAGTTCGCGAGTCTTCACCCTACTTCTTCAGCTCCCTTGAGGCGATGTCCGCAAGCTCGCCGCGCTGTGCGTCGGTCAGGACTTTGCCCACGACCGATTCCGCCGCGCGCGCCACGAGTTCCGAAAGTTCGCCCTTAAGCTCCTCCTTCATCCGCAGCTTGTCTCGCTCGAGTTGTTCGTCGTTGCGTTCGCGGATTTCCGCGGCCTTTGCGGACGCTTCGCGCGCAGCGCGCTCGACGGTTTCCTTTGCGTCGTCGCGCGCCGATTTGAGGATTTTCGCCGCCTCGCCCGTCGCTTGAGCCGTAAGCTTGTCGGCTTCCTCGCGGGCGCGGTCGAGCTTTATTTTTGCTTCTTCGGCGTCCTTAAGCCCCTGCTCTATCCTGCGCTTGCGCTCGTCAGAGGCTGCGATTACGGGCTTGAAGACAAACCTGTACAACGCCGCCGCAACAATAGCAAACGACACTCCCTGACTTACAAGCAGCTGCCATTCAACGCCGAACTGCGTAAGAAAGTCGAGCGGATTCCCGCCTGCCGCAAATATTGCAGACATATCGGAAAACCCCTATTATTTGCCGAGGAAGAGTGAGTAGAACGCGACAGCTTCCGCCAGAGCCATTCCGAGAATGCCCATAACCATAATCTTGCCGAACGCGCCGGGGTTGCGCCCCACCGATTCGACCGCCTTCATACCGACAAGTCCCACGCCCAGAGCTGCGCCCAAGCAACCGAGCCCACCCTGTACGCTGCCGCTGATGGAACCCATTTGATTTACCGCATCTGCCAATATGTTGATCATTTTCTTTTTCTTTTGTTGATGTTTTGGTTTATGAAATTTTTTCTATTCGTGTTCCTCCTGCCCCGTCAAAAGCCCGATGTAGACCGCCGTCAACAGCGCGAACAGGAACGCCTGAATCAGACCGATGAGCATTTCGAGAAGATAGAACGGAATGGGAATAATCCACGAAATCCAGCGCGGCAGGCCTATCGCCAAGTGGTGCATACTCTCGAGCAACGCCTCGCCCCCGAAATTGTTCCCGAAAAGTCGGAACGAGAGCGAGAGCAGGCGCATTATTATCGAAACTACGTCGATGCACCCTACCGCAAAAAACACGAAAAACAGCGAAAGATACAGCGGAAGCGCAACGTCCTTCTTGTCCGCCTTGTTGCCGAACGTGTCTTTGATAAAACCGCCCACGCCGACATTCTTGACCACAAAATAAATCCATGCGCCGAACGAGATTATCGCAAGGGCGAGCGTCGTGTTAAGGTCGGTATTTGCGGGACGCAGGAAAGGCACGAATTTTTCGAAAACGCCCGCTTCGCCCTCGGCCGCCCTAAACCCTTCGGCGATGTATTTCGGCGCGTCGGCGGGCGACACGTCGGCTGCTATTTGCTCTTCGCCGATTGAACCCACCGCGGGTAGAAGTCCGCTCCAGTTCATAATCAGAATGTACGCAAAGAAGCCGAGCAACAGGGGAAACGCCCCCCTGAAGGCTTTTGCGCCCATTATCGGCTCGAAGACCGAGCGCAGACCTTCTACGAAAGACTCGATAATCTGCTGACCCCAATTCGGGGCGAGCTTTGCGCCGCCGACAATCAGAAGGCGGAACAGCGCGATAATCACGAATGTGAAAATCCAAGTTGTGAGCATCGAGTTGGTAATCGGGAATCCCGCGATGTCGAAAAGGTATTCGCCCTTTACTGGGGCGGCAAAGGAGGGTGTCGCCCCGAAAACGAGGGCACACACAGCCAAAACGGAAATTTTTGTTGTTTTTCCCATATCCGCTTACGTATCTAGTTAAACTTTACGACAACCGAACAATGTCAACATTTTTTTGAATGCATACGCGTTGTTTGAACGCGTTTCGACGCTTCTCTGTTGTTCGGTTTCGGAAAGTCTCAAAATAAGTTCGAAACAACAAAGCGATTGAGCGGCGAAATCTCGCCGTTCAATGCGAACTTATAAACAAAAGGCGCGACTATAGTCGCGCCGAAGTATCACAGAGAGGAACGAAGTTACGTAGCCGTGCAGGCTGCAGCCTGCCGGCGCGGCTCGCGCCTGCTAATAGGGGATGGATGTTGTTATCTGCTTTTCGGACGAGCCGTTGGCTTCATAGGGGAGCGCGGGAATGTCGCTGCCGATTTGCCAGAGGTGCTTCAACATCGGATAGGCGCGCCGCACGGCGGGAGTGTCGCGCACGGGCGTTCCGCCGTTCCAAGCCGCGTCGCCCGAGACGTAGAAGAACGAGAAGAAACGGTTGTTGCCGTGCAAATGGTGCCACGTTGTTTCGAGAAAACCGAAAAGATTGTCGCGCTTGGCGGTCTTCGCAAGGGCGGTAATGCCCGTGTTGACCTCCCACGGGCACACCAAAACATCGAAGCCTGCATTCTTGAAGTGCTTGGGCGTTGCAAACTCCGTCATTTTTTTGTCCTGATAACTGTACTGCCAGTCGGCAATTACGATGTCTTTCGGGAGTGTTTCGAGGGCTTTGGCGATTTCGGCGTTTCCGCCGGCGACGTGGTTTTTCCAGCGCGGATCCTTTTCGTCGAGAAGCATATCGTGCCAAATAATCGAACGCGCGCCGAGCTTGTTCACAAAGGCGTTGAATTTCTTCAGGTGGTCGGTGAGAAGCTCGGCAATGCCGTACTGCCTGCACGAGTGGCACGAACCCATATCGTAGGCTTCGTCGCAGCCGAGATGGATAAAGGGCGGTCGCCCGTAAAATTCGTGGATTTCGGCGATTAAATCCCTGAGGATTTTTTCGGCTTTGGGGTTCGTCATACAATAACTCCAACCGTAGATTTCGAAGACATCCTCAAGCTCGGGATGGTTGGCGAGCACCGCATTTTTCGCCGTGCTTATGCGGCTTTGTGTTCCGTGCCCGAGAATGCTCACCTGCGGAATCGGCGTAATGCCCAACTCATAGCAGAGGTCGATGAGCTTTTTGAATTTTGCGCGGTCGAGTTTTTTCTGCGCATAACCGAACTCGGGGTGGGATTCGTACGGGAACACGCCCCACGGCTCGATTACCAAATGGTTAAACTTGTAGTAGCTTGCAAGGCGGATGTACTTTTCGAGTTGTTCCATCGTCGTTTCGGGGAATATGCAAAGGTGCATTCCGCGGAATTTGAGAGAGGCAAAGTCTTTTATTCGGGCGTTCTGGAAAATGAAACCGTCGGCGTTTTTGCGGGCTTCGGCGAACTGGCGGAGTGTCTTCAACGCCTGCCGCACGGCGGTTGCGTCCTTCGCGTCGATTGAAATCGTGCCGCCTATTTTCACGAGAGAACCCTCAAGCCCGAGCTGTCCGTTTGCCTTGTTTTCGGCGAACGCAATGTTGAGCGGCACACGCCAGTAGCGCGCGATATCGCCCTTTATCGCAGCCTTTTCCGCGTCCGAAAGCGCGTTCTCGGTGGAGACTGAAAGGGACGAACCGCGCTCGAGAACGGTTATTCCCTCGAAAAATTCAAGCTCTTTGGGCTGCGGGCAGATTCTGTCGCGCAGCGATTCGTCGAGCTTTGCGTCGATCGGTTTTGCCGAAAGCGCGGAAAATGCGCCGAAGACCGCGAAAATGTAGATAAGCAAACGTTTCATACCCGGAACATTAAGCGATGACTGCACGCGGGGCAAGCTTTTTCGCCCCGCCCCATTGCGGCGATGCGGACACAAAAAACGTCCGACTCCATTATACGGAATCGGACGTTTCGTATTTCGGAAAAATTTTCGCCGTTATTTGCGTCTGCGGCAGACTGCCGCCGCGAGCGCGATTGCGCCGAAAATCGCCGCCCATTCGGCGGGCTCGGGAACGGCGGTGGTGGAAAGCCAGCCGTTGTTGCAGTAGATTGTGTCGATTTTCGTTTCCACTCCGTCGATGGTTTTGTAGGCTTCGAAAATCGTCGAAAGGTCGGCAATGCTCTCGTGGTTTTTGACGAATACCGAGTTGTCAACAAAATCGTGGAGAATAATCAAACCGCCGTCGCTTGCGGCGAAATCGGCTTTAAGTATCGAGCCGTCCGCAATGAAAATGTCGAGGTTGTTCTTGAGTGCGGTAATTGTCGCAAAGTCGTTCGAGGCGTTGAGCCTAAGTTCCGCTTTGGTCGTGTCGTTGCGCGTAGAAATCGAGACCAAGCCTCCGTTTGCGTCGCGGATTGCCTGCGCCTTGCCGAGCAGAATCGTGCCGCGTTGGATGTCGATTTTCGCGTTTTCCGAACCTACCACGAAAGACTTGTTCGCCGCGCCTATCGAAAGCGTCGTGTACGCCGCGTCTACCGTGCCCGCCTGTATTCTCACATAGTTCGAAGCAGTTTTGAACGCCGAGCCCGCTTTAAAGCCTGCCGCGCGGTTGAAAACTGTCTGGTCGCCCGCCGTCTGCTCGAGAGTGCCCGAAACCGTGAGGTTGTTGTATGTTGTGTTTTGGCTCGTCTTCAACGAGCCCGCAACATCGACGAGAAAGCCCGCGCCCGTCGAGATTGCACGGATGTCCACGCTCGCGCCCTCGTTGATGTTCGTTACGGTGGACATATCGAAAAGTCCCCCGCCGCTTACAACCGTCCCCTTTTTGAGTGTTATGGTTTTAGTTCTCTCCGCCGAGAACGAACCGTCGAGGGTCATCGAAACCCTGTCGAGCACGACCGAGCCTTTCGATGTGAACACCCCCGCCATTACGATGTCGGAGTTTGTGAGCGACGCGGAGGCGACCTTGAGCTTTGCGTCCTGCGCAATGTTGATTTTGCTGCGCTTTTCGGCATTGCCGCTCGAGGTAAAAGCTCCGCCCACATCGAGCGTTGACGTTCCGTTTACATTGAGAATCGATGCGGAGTTGAGGTTTACCGCCGCCGTCGTGTTTGCGGAGATTATTCTTGTCGATGTGTTGACGTTCAGTGTCGGGTTTTGGTCGGAGGCTCCGCCGCTCAACAGGCGCAGAAAGCCTCCGCCGAGGTCGACTAACGCGGTCGCCTTCGACGCGCTGTCGGCATTGCCTATCGTAAGCTCGCCCATCTGGTAGTGGATGTTTTTCGCGGTTTCGTTCTTCAAAACCGTGTATTCACCCGAGGCGGTCGGAATATTGAGCGTGAAGCATCCGAGCAGATTCCATTCCGAGGGAGTTTGCGAAGTCGTTCCGTCGCCCGCCTTCAGCGTCAGCGAACGAACCGTATAGCCCCTTTCGGGGGTTGCGTTTGCTACTCCAAGACGCGCGCGGGTATTAGCCGTGCCGCCGTAGAAAATGTTGTAGTCGTAGTCTCCGCTTTCGAAGTTTACGATTGTATTGGTTTTGTCGATTGTGAAGTCTTTCGAGTCGGCGAAAACCGACGATGCGGCAGCCGCAGCGACGGCAAGCCCGAGTAGTAGCCTGTTTCTCATTGTGTTTGCTTTCTTTTGGGGTTAATAAACTCGAGGCGTTTCAATGCTTCTGGTTTATTTATAAATACATAGGATGTGTGATGTCAAATTTTTTTTGCGGTTTGAGGCGCGCTGGCGTTCGTTCGGGCAGGGGGCGTTTACTCTATATATAATATAGGTGGCGTTTGCGCCGCCCGTCCGTTCCGCAACGCGTCGGTTTTTCAAAAAATTCTTGCGCCGCGCCGCGATGCGTGGAAAACTGCCCGAATGCTGAACTTAAGTAAAGATTCGCCCTACGATGTCATTGTCTGCGGCGCGGGGCACGCGGGCTGCGAGGCAGCTCTTGCCGCCGCCAGAATGGGCGCAAACACGCTGCTGCTTTCGGGCAACATCGATACCGTCGCCCAGATGAGCTGCAACCCCGCAATCGGCGGGTTGGCAAAGGGGCACATCGTCCGCGAAATCGACGCGCTCGGCGGCGAAATGGCGGTCAACGCAGACGCTACGGGAATACAGTTCAGGGTTCTGAACTCGTCGAAGGGTCCCGCCGTGCAGTCGCCCCGCGCCCAGTGCGACAAAAAGGCGTACCAGTTCAGGATGAAAAGCGTGCTCGAGTCCGCGCCGAACCTTTCCCTTTTTCAGGCTGTCGTAACCGAAATCGTCTGCAGCGGCGGCGCAATCGAGGGGGTCAAGACAAACCTCGGCGCAACCTTTTACGGCAAAACGGTCGTACTGACGACGGGCACGTTCCTCAAGGGGCTGATGCACGTGGGGTCGTCTAAGACCATCGGAGGACGCATGGGCGACTTCTCCTCCCAGACGCTTTCCGACAGCCTTGCGGCGGCGGGCATCGAAATCGGCAGGCTCAAAACGGGCACGCCCGCGCGCATAGCCGGCTCTTCGATAGACTTTTCCAAATGCGCGGTTCAATACGGAGACAATCCCCCCACCCTCTTCGGCTTCTACGATACGCGCGAAATTTCGGAGGTCTCGGGTTGTGTTTTCAAGCGCCCGCGCGGCTTCGGACAACCGGTCGCCCCCCTGCCCGATTCCTCCCGTTGCGGGGCATCGGCTGGCGAAAAAATGTTCCACGTGGAACAATCGCTTTCGTGGGCGGGCTTTGTCGGGTTCGGTCGCGACCAGCTCGCCTGTTACGAAACTTCGACAAACGAAAAAACCGCCGAAATTATCCGCGCCAACCTCCACCGTTCCGCAATGTACGGCGGAGAAATCAGGGGTGTCGGCCCCCGCTACTGCCCGAGCATCGAAGACAAAATCGTGCGCTTCTCCCACAAGGACGGACACAGGCTCTTTCTCGAACCCGAGGGGCGCAATACCGACGAATGGTACATCAACGGGCTTTCCACTTCGATGCCGCTCGACGTGCAGCTTGAAATCATCCATAGCGTTGCGGGACTGGAAAATGCAAAGGTTCTCCGTCCCGCCTACGCCGTAGAGTACGACTTCGCCCCGCCGACGCAGCTTTTACCGTCGCTCGAGTCGCGGATTGTGGCGGGGCTTTTCTGCGCGGGGCAGATAAACGGCACAAGCGGCTACGAGGAGGCGGCGGGGCAGGGGCTTGTTGCGGGCGCAAACGCCGCCGCAAAGGTTTTCGGCAGGGAGCCGATTGTTCTCAAACGCCACGAAAGCTACATCGGCGTTCTCATCGACGATCTCGTAACAAAGGGGACGAAAGAGCCGTACCGAATGTTCACCAGCCGCGCCGAATACAGGCTTTTGCTGAACCATTCGAGCGCGGAATGCCGCCTGTTCGCCCATGCCAAGCGGCTCGGGTTGTTGCCCTCCGGCAGGTCGCAGAACGTGGAAAAAAAGATTGCCGACATTGAAAAGTGGGTCTCCCGGTTCGAATCCGACGGTACTGCGCAGAAAATGCGCCGCAGTGGCGGTATCGACGGTGTGTCGTTGCCTGACGGCTTCCGTGCGCTTTCTCCGAATGCCGTCGAAGAGGTTGTCTACCGCATTGTCTACCGCGGATACCTCGAGCGCGACCTGCGGCAGATTGAAAAATCCGCGTCGTTCGAGAATGTGAAAATCCCCGCGGATTTCGATTTCGCGCGCGCGATAGGGTTGCGTCTCGAAGCCGCGCAAAAGCTCGCGGCGGTAAAGCCCGCAACGGTCGCGCAGGCTTCCCGCATTTCGGGGGTCTCGCCCGCCGACATAAACGTTCTGCTCGTCGCGCTGAAATCGCGGTCGGTATCGGAAGGGTAGGGAGGAGTACTTTTTTTTGATGAAGGGTTGGGGTGCGGGTTTTGTTCCGCACCCCGCTTTTTTGTCGAATCGGCAAAATTTTGACGGATATCGCCGAAAATCGGCCTTTAAAACCGCCTCTAATTTGCCGTTTTGTGTCTTTGGGTATATCCAGCGTTGTCCTATGGGGTAAAATGTCAAATTTAGCGGTTTTTTGGCGTTTGCCGCGGTTTCGCCCTTTTGGGGTGTTTTTTTGCTCTGTTCTTTAAGGGGGGGGTATGGCATCCGCTTTATGTGTGCTACGTTGCCGAAATAATCATATCCTGTTTTTTTGTGGGGATGTTTTGTGCTGGTTTTGTCGGCGGCGGAATTGATGTCCCCCCATTTTTTGTCCGTCGCAGAATTGCCTGATTTTTTTTCGCGATGGAATGGATTTTTGTCTCCCCTGAATGTTCCACGTAGAACAATCGCGAATTGTCGGTTTATAATCTGCGCGCAAATGCAAACGCCGAAACGTGTTTGAATCCCGCGCGTTTGAGGGTCTTTGCGCATTCCGAAAGCGTTGCGCCGCTCGTCATAACGTCGTCGACGATTACAATATTTGCCTCTTTAGAAATTTCTCCGGCTTTCTTTGTCGCGGCAAACGCGCCCTTTATATTTGCCGCGCGTTCCTGTTTGTCGAAGGATGTTTGCGTGGAAGTCCGCCGCGTTCTGCGTAGAAGTTTTGCGATTTTTGCGTTCGCGTCGGGATATTTTTTTACAACCGCTTTTGCGATTAGCTCGCTTTGGTTGTAGTGCCGCTTCATTGTGCGTGTTATGTGGAGCGGCACGGGAACGAGAATTGCGTCTTTTAAAAATGTTTCCGTTTCCGAAATTTTTGCCGCGATTTTCGAGATGTCTCCGAGGACATACACGCCCGTTCTATATTTTAGCGCGTGGACAATTTCGCGCCCCGCGCCGTCGAATGCGCACAGGCAAAGACTTTTATCGAATGCGAATTTTCTGTCGATACACTTTGCGCATCCGTTGACATTCGGCAGCGTCGCGGGTCCGATTGGCTCTGAGCATTTCGTGCATCTTGCGCCCGTCAGCAGTCTCAACGTTTCCCTGCATTCGTCGCAAATATAACCGTATTCGCCGTCGGGGTTTGTCTTTCCGCAGCAAAGGCAATGCCGCGGAAAAATGAAATCCGCAGCTTTGTCTATGATGTGTTTTGCCGCCGCCCAATTCATTTGATGTTTTATTTCTTTGTCTGTTTATTCTCTTGTTTCGCCCGTAAAAATCAAGCTTTATGAGGGTTGATATTTTATAATAGTTTATGATTCTTGGTGTTTTGCGTCTCTGCGTGCTTTCGGCTAAAAAAATACAAAAAAGAGTTGACGGACTGTTTGAGATTTGTCCTTATCGGCAACCTTTCCAAATTCAAACGGGCTTCTTCGGTAAGAGCGGAGAGGTTTGAAAAGGGAAGGTAAGTTCTTTGGAAGTCAAAAAAAACTTTTTTTTTGAAAAAATGAAAATTTTCCAAAAAAAGCATTGACAGAAGCAAACGGAATCGCCTTAATGGGTAGCCTTTTCAAATTCAAACGAGCGGCTTCGGAAGGGGCGACGAGTTGAAAGGGGAAAGGAAAGTTCTTTGGAAGTCGAAAAACTTTTTTTTGAAAAAATGAAAATTT
>CASFDK010000038.1 GCA_949293415.1 uncultured Verrucomicrobiota bacterium | reverse complement strand
TCGTTGCTCCAAAAAATAAGACTGCGAATGTAGGCTAACTACAATTCGCACCCTTATTTTTCTCCGCGCCTACCTTCAATGGCAAAATCAATGCACACTCGCCCCCAAAAGGGACGAGTCCGAGAGTGGGTTCGAACCTTTCGAGTTTGAAAGCGGCGATTGCGATAGCTTTTGCATTGAAGCGCAAGGCTGCAGCCTTGACGGCAAAGAGGGGAAAATAAGTAGCGATTGGGCGTTTGAAAAAACGCCCAATGCGGAAGAACGGGAAAGGCGCGGCTATAGCCGCGCCGCTTAATCACAGATGTAAAAAACCCCCAAAAGGCGGTTTTTTCTCCGAACAAACTTCCGCCTTCCCCCCACTTTCGGACTCTCAGGGACATCGCGAACTCGCGGTGTCTTTTTTTTGTATAATCCCGAGACAAGCGATTGGGCGTTTGAAAAACGCCCAATGCGGGTGAAACAGGAAAGGCGCGGCTATAGCCGCGCCGAGTACACACAGATATAAAAAATTTGCGAAGCAAAATGCCCACTTGGGGGCGAAGCCCCCACAATGGCGTGCAGGCTCCAGCCTGCCCAGTGCGGAAGAAACGGGAAAGGCGCGGCTATAGCCGCGCCGCATAAAAACAGATATAAAAAACACAGATATAAAAAAATAAAAAACTACAGAGATAAAAGATTTATTGTGTGTTTTAGGGTATCGGCGAAGTAGTCTACTTCTTCAAGGGTATTGTAGAATGCAAGCGAGGCTCGCGCGGTGCTTTCAACTCCGAGGGTTTTCATCAGCGGTTCGGCGCAGTGGTGCCCCGTGCGGATTGCTATGCCAGAGGCGTCGAGCATTACGGAGATATCGTTGGGATGTACCCCCCCGACTGCAAACGAAACAACCGAAACTTTGTCTTTCGTGTCGCCGAAAATTTTCAGATTGGGAATTTCGGAAAGGCGTTCGTGCATTCTTCGGCACAGAGCGCGTTCGTGTTCGCGCGCGGCGGCGCGGTCGAGATTCGAAAGGTAGTCCATCGCCGCGCCGAATCCTATCGCGCCCGCGATGTGCGGTGTGCCCGCCTCGAAGCGTTCGGGGGCGGGACGGAAAGTCGTGCCCTCCCACGCTACATCCTCAATCATATCGCCGCCTGTTTGGTAGGGCGGCATGGAGTCCAGAATTTCGCGCTTTGCAACGAGCGCGCCGATTCCAGTGGGGGCGAAACATTTGTGCCCCGACATCGAGAGAAAGTCGCAGTCGGTTTTCGCGAGGTCGTCGAGCATATGCGGCGAAGACTGCGCCGCGTCTATCGAAAGTTTCGCGCCGAATTTTTTCGCAAGAGCCGAAATTGCCGCGATGTCGTTAACCGTTCCGAGTACGTTGGAGGCGTGGGCGATTGAAATTATTTTCGTGCGCTCGGAAAGCTTGGCTTCGAAGTCTTCCATATCGAGCGAGCCGTCGGACAGAATGCGGGCGACCGCGATTTTCGCGCCCGTCTTTTGTGCGGTTATCTGCCACGGAACGATGTTTGCGTGGTGCTCCATCTGCGTGAGCAGAATTTCGTCGCCCTCCCGCAGATTCGCCTGCCCCCACGACTGCGCCACGATGTTGAGCGACTCCGTAGTGCCGCGCGTGTAGACGGGACAGTACGAGTCGGGTGCATTCAGAAATTTCAGGATTTTCGCGCGGGCGGCTTCGTACGCGCAGGTTGCGCGCTCGCTTAATTCGTGCGCGCTGCGGTGGATGTTGGCGTTGTCGTGCTCGTAGAAATTCTCCACTGCGTCGATGACGCATTGCGGCTTTTGTGCGGTCGCGCCGTTGTCGAAATAGACCAGAGTATGCCCGCCGCGCATTGTCTGGTTGAGGGCGGGGAAGTCTTTTCTGATTTTCTGTACGTCGAATTTCATTTTCTGCGAATAATTGCAATCGGCGGCACGGTTTACAATTCAATTTTTGTTTTTCGGCGGATGCGTAAAAACAGACACCGCTTGAAGAACCAATCTTCAAGCGGTGCTATCTATATATGATGGGGGGAGGAAATTCTTTATGATGTAAAGATCGTAAAAATTGCGTCCGATTTCAAGCTTTTTTTTGAAAAAATATTTCTCTGATTGTTAGCTTGTTGCGAGTTTGCCGAGCGATTCCGCGCAGATTTTGCCCGTCGTCCACGCCGCCTGCAGGTTGAACCCGCCCGTTATCGCGTCGATGTCGATACATTCGCCCGCAAAGAAAAGATTCGGAATTTTTTTGCACACCATCGTGGAAAAGTCGATTTCGAGCCTGTCGATTCCGCCGCACGAGACGAATTCCGCCTTGTGTGCGGATTTGCCTACGCAGCGGATTTTCGCGGAAAAGATTTCTTCGCACAGACTGCGTTCGGCGTTTTTACCGAGGTTTGCGAAAGTGGTTTCGCCCGATATGCCCGCCCGCTCGACGGCGTAGCTCCAGAATTTTTGCGGTAGCCCGAACAGCGGCGCGTTCGATATTTTGCGCTTTGCAAACTCGGCGCGCGCGCGGACGAATTCGGAGCGGCGTTTTTGTTCGTCGAAATTCGGGGCGAAGTTCGCGGAAAATTCGAAGCGGTAGTTCGCGCTTTGGAAAAGCCTTGCGCCGAAAGACGAAAATTTGAGCGTTGCGGGTCCGCCGATTCCGAAATGGGTGAACAGAAGCGAACCGCGCGCGGCGATTTTCCCGCCGTTCGGATCTGTATACGAAAGTTCTGCGCCGTCTATCGACGCGCCCGCTAAATCGCGCCACGTCTGCGTTTCGGCGGTATCGGTTTTGAGCGAAAAAAGAGAAGGCGCGGTTGGCATGATATTCACGCCGAATTTTTCGAGGCTTTCGCGTAGCCCGCCCGACGGATTTCCGCCGACCGCGACAAGAACCGCGTCGAAAATTCCCGCGCTCGGGCACGACGCCTCTATTGCAAACCTTCCGTCTTCGGTACGTTCTATTTTCGATACCCTCGCGTTGCATTCGATGCGCACTCTGTTTCTGCGCGCCGCGCCGAAAAGGGCGGCGGCAATCGCGCGCGAGTCGTCGCAGGCGGGGAACATTCTGCCGCCGTCTTCGGTTTTTGTTTCCACGCCGAGCGATTCGAAAAATTCGCGCACGTGCTTTGCGCCGAAGCGGCGGAACGGTTTGCGCAGGCTTCCCGCGCCGCGCGGATAAAATTCGTTCGGGTTGCGGGTGTCGATGTTTTCGTTCGAGAAATTGCAACGTCCGCCGCCGCTAAGCAGCACCTTGCGCATAAGTGTGGCTGAGGCTTCGAAGAGCGTCGCTTCGATTCCTTCGCCGATGTTCGCCGCGCAGAACATTCCCGCCGCGCCGCCGCCTATGATTGCAACGCGCTTCACCGTCCTACTCCCCTCGAAAGCGATTCGCCAACGCGGTTGAGCGCGTAGAGCGTGAGGCTGAAAAACAGCGCGGGGAAGACAAGCATCCACGGGGCGTCCTCCATATATTCCGCGCCGTCCTTTACGAGCGTGCCCCACGACGGGAGCGGCGCCTGCACGCCCAATCCGAGAAAGCTCAGAAACGATTCGAGCAGCATAACGCTCGGCACGGTCAGCGCGGCGCACACAAGAATCGAACCGAGCGCGTTCGGCAGAATGTGGCGCAGCATAATCCGCGTTTTCGTCTGCCCGAGCGCAACCGCCGCCTCCACGAATTGGCGCGACTTCAGGTCGAGCGTGATTCCGCGCACAATGCGCGCCATCGTCAGCCATTCCACCGCCCCGATGGCGGCGAAGATCAGCCACAGCGACCTGCCGAACGCGAGCGTAAGCAGAATCACGAAAATCGTAAACGGCAGCGAATACACTATGTCCACAAAGCGCATCATCAGCGCGTCGGTTCTGCCGCCCGCCATTCCCGAGACCATCCCGTACGACACGCCGATTAGCATTGCGACCGCCGTCGCCAGAAGCCCGACCGCGTACGAAATTCTGCCGCCGTAGAGCACGCGGCTTAGGATGTCGCGCCCGAGCATGTCGGTGCCGAACCAGTGCGTTGCGCTCGGTGCGGAACACGCCAATGCAAGATTCTGTTCGTCGTGCGCGAACGGCGCGATTATCGGCGCGAGGAAGCAGAGGAGGACCGAAACCCCCAGAAACGCAAGGCACGCCGCCGCGGGTTTGTCGCGCAGAACGGCGGATACGGCTTCGGCGAACGCTCCTTTAGGTTTTTCGGGCTCGCTCATTTCGACATCTCCTTTGCTATGCGCGGATTGATTAACGCCAATAGAAAATCGGAAATCAAGTTGAAAATTATTATGAACGCCGAGTAGAGCATAACGCAACCCATAATCATAGTGTAGTCGTTGTCGAGCGCGCTAGAGATGAAAAAGCGACCCAGACCCGGAATCTGGAAGATTGTCTCGACCACGAAAGAGCCCGTCATCATCGCCGCCGCCGCCGGCCCGAGGTAGGAAACCGCCGGCTGGATTGCGTTGCGCGAAATGTGCACCGAGTATACCCGCAGCGGCGAAAGCCCCTTTGCGTAGGCGGTGCGCACGTATCCGCGCTCCGATTCGTCGAGCACGCCGTTGCGCACGAGGCGGGCAATCCACGCTGCGTAGAAAAGCGCGAGGGTAATCGACGGAAGCACGATGTCGGACGGCGCGTTCCAACCCATCGCGTTGAAAAGGTCGAGTCTGAGCGCGAACGCGAGAATCAGTATCGGACCGAGCACGAAAGACGGCAGGCATATTCCCAGAAGCGAAAACCCCGAGATTGCCGCGCCTATTTTCGACTTCGAAAACGCCGCCGCCGCAAAGCCCGAAAGCAGCCCGAGCGCAAGCGCAACAAGCAGCGCGCACGCCCCCAGCTTTAGCGAGACCGCCGCCTTTTCGGCGAGGATTTCGTTTACGCTCCATCCGCCGTATTTGTAGGATGGCCCCAATTCCCCGCGCGCGAGATTTTTAAGAAAGACGAAATATTGTTCGGCGAGCGGTTTGTCCAAGCCGTAGTATTTGTCGAGCGCGGCGAGCGTTTCGGGCGAAACGGGGCGTTCGCCGTCAAACGGTCCCCCCGGCACGAAGCGCACCATAAAGAAAACCGCCGTTATGATTGCGAGAAAAACGGGGAGGGCTTCGGCGAGTCTTTTCAAAAAGTAGCGGATCATTTTTTTGTCTCCGTTTTTCCCGACGGCTCCAGCCTTACGTCTAGGTAGTTGTGATGGTCGAGCAGGTTCGCGTGCCAGCCCTTTACGAGCGGCGAAATTCTGTAGACTTTAGAGTAGAAATAAATCGGGATTATCGGCGTTTCGGAAAGCAGCAGGGCTTCGGCTTCGGCGAGCAGCCCGAGGCGTTCGGCGGCGGTTTTAGCAGTCCGCGCGCGCTCGATTTTCGCGTCGTACGCGGGGTTTTTATAGCCGCTGTGGTTCAGTCCGCTTGTCGAAAGGAATATGTCGAGAAAGTTTTCGGGCGCGGCGTAGTCGCCCACCCAGCTTGCGCGGGCGATGTCGAATTCGCCGTTGCGCCGCGCCGAGAGATATGCGGGCCACGAGAGGTTGTATAGCTCGACGTTGATTCCGAGATTTTTTCTCCACATCTGCTGGACTGCTTCAGCGATTGGCTTGTGCTGTTCCGAAGTGTTGTATGTTATTCTTATCGTCGGGAAATTTTTGCCGTCGGGATAGCCCGCTTCGGAGAGCAGTCTTCTCGCCGCGGCGACATTTTCGGAAAGCTTTTTGCCTTTGGGCAGGAGGTACGAGTCGCAGCCGTCGGGGACGAACGAAAGCGCGGCGTCCTGCCCAGCCTTCAGGAATGTGTCGACAATGGCGCGGCGGTCAATCGACATCGCGAGGGCGCGGCGCACGCGGGGATCGTCGAGGGGAGGGTTTTTCGTGTTGACGAGATAATAATATACGCCCAGCCACTTGTCGCGGCGGACGGTTTCGGGGGCGGTCTTCAACGCCTGCGGCAGGCGCGACGGTGCGACCGAGTCCGTAATGTGAAGTTGCCCCGCGCGGAACGCCCTGTCTTCGGTGTTGATGTTCGAAATGGGCAGAAATTCGACGCGGTTGAGATGGATGCGCTCCTTCGCCCGAAAATGCGGATTGCGGCGCAGCGCAACCCTGTCGTTGATGCTCCATTTTTCGAGGACGAACGGCCCGTTGCAGACCATGTTTTGCGGGCGCGTCCAGCGGGTGTCGCGCCGCGTTGTCGCGCCGAATTTTTCGAGCGTTTTGCGCGGTAGCGGGAAAAACGCATTGTGGTAGAGCATCGATGTGAAATAGGGAACGGGGCGTTCGAGCCGCACTTCGAGGATGTCTTCGCCGATTGCCCGCACCCCCACTTCGTCGGCGGAAATTTTGCCCGCATTGTAGTTTTGCGCGTTCTTTACGACGAACAGCATCGAGGCGTATTCCGCGCCGAGCGCGGGGTTCAGAATCCGCTTCCAAGCGTATTCGAAGTCTTTTGCCGACACGCGCGAGCCGTCCGACCACTTGGCGTTTTCGTCCATTTCGAAGACGTATTTCAAGCCGTCGTCCGAAACGCTCCAGCTCTTCGCCGCGGCGGGCTGCGCCGCGAGCGTTTTCGTGTCGGCGCGGACAAGCCCTTCGAAGAGTCCGCACAGAATTTTGTATTCGCCGCTGCCCGTTGTCAGCGACGGGTCGAGCCCCGACGGGTCGGCCGCGTTGCCGATTAGCAGCGCACCGTTTTCGGCGGCGGTTTCGGACGGGGTTTTGCGCGGCGCGCATGCGGCGCAAAGAACCGACAGCGCAGCGGCGCAGACGGCAAAAAACGCAAAAAATTTTCCTCCGCCGAGCTTCATAATTAAAATACGGGAACAGCCGAAATGAGCTTTTTTGTGTACGGATGCTGCGGATTTTTGCAGACGGTTTCGGCGTCTCCAATTTCGACGATTTTTCCGCCCGTCATGACCATTATGCGGTCGCTCAGATATTCGACAACCGCGATGTCGTGCGCCACGAACAGCAGAGTAAGGTTGAGCTTTTTGCGCAGGTCGAGGAGCAGGTTGACAATCTGTGCCTGCACGGAAACGTCGAGCGCGCTTACGGGTTCGTCGCAGATGATGAATTCGGGCTCGACCGCCAGCGCGCGCGCGATGCCGATTCTCTGGCGTTGACCGCCCGAAAACTCGTGCGGATAGCGGTCCATGTGCGACTTTTCCAAGCCGACCGTTTCGAGCAGTTCGCCGACGCGTTTGCGCTTTTGCCCTTTCGTCATTTGGCGGAAGTGGATGTCGAGCGGTTCGGATATGATTTTGAAGATGTCCATTCGCGGATTGAGCGAGTTGAACGGGTCTTGGAAAACCATCTGGATTTTTTTTCTGTACGGCATAAACGCGCGTTCGTCGAGCGACGAAATTTCGGTTCCGTCGTAGAAAATTTTTCCGCCCGATACGGGGGCGAGGCGGATTATCGCGCGCCCCGTTGTAGTCTTTCCCGAGCCGCTTTCGCCGACGAGACCTACGATTTCGCCCCTGCCGATTTTAAAGCCCACACCGTCGACGGCGTTGAACTTTTTTTTCGACGCGGAAAATAGCCCCGCGCCGAGCGTGTACGAAACGGTGAGGTTTTCGACTTCCAGAAGCGGTTTGTTATCCGAGTTTGTCATAGTCTATCGGTTCGAGTTTCCTTCCGCGCATTCCGAGGCGCGGGATGCAGTTGACGAGCGCGCGCGTGTAGGGGTGTTGCGGATTGTGAAGAACGTCGGCGCATTTGCCCTGTTCGACGATGTTTCCGCGGAACATAACTATCACCCGCTCGCACAGCTCCGAGATTATCCCGAAATTGTGCGTGATAAGAAGCAGCGAGTTTTTGCGTTTTTCGCGCACCGACTTGAGCAGGTCTATAATCTGTTTTTGAATGGTTACGTCGAGCGCGGTTGTCGGCTCGTCGGCGACGAGCAGGCGCGGCTTGCACGCCAACGCCATTGCAATCATCACGCGCTGCTGCATTCCGCCCGACAGCTCGTGCGGATATGCGTCGTAGCGTTTGTCGGGCTCGCGTATGCCTACTTCCGCAAGCGACTCTACGACCCTTTCGCGCACGTTTTTTTCTTCGGGAAAATGCAGCTTTACCGCCTCCGCAATCTGGAAGCCGACCGTGAAGACGGGGTTGAGCGAAGTGGACGGCTCCTGAAAAATGTAGGCAATCTGCCTGCCGCGCACCTTCCGCAGTTCGTCGGGCGGGAGTGTTGCGACGTTTTTGCCGCCGAAATTTATTTCGCCGCGCACATTGCAGAGCGGGGGCGGCGGAAGCAGGCGTGTAAGGCTCATCGCCGTAACGGTCTTGCCCGAGCCGCTTTCGCCCACGACGGCGACGGACTCGTTTTCGCCGACCGAAAAGTCTATTCCCTTCACCGCCCGCGTCGTAGTTCCGCGCGACGAAAATTCGATTTCGAGATTTTTTACTTCCAGCAGGTTCATCTTCTACTTCGAAATTTTTTTCGATATTGTCAGTTCGTTTTTGCCGTCGACGTAGCGGTAGGAAACGCCGTCCATATTTTTTTTGATGAAATAGATTCCGAGCCCGCCAACGTCGCGTTCCTGCGCGTCGGCGGTGATGTCGGGGGGTGTCGCCTGCGTTATGGGGTCGAACGGCGGGGCGGAGTCGGTGATTTTCGCCGACAGCACGTTGCCGTTTATTTCAAGCTCTATTTCGACTTCCTTTGTATCGTCGTTTTTGTATCCGTACGATACGATGTTTGTGAAAATTTCGTCGAGGCACAAATTGAGCGCAAAGAGCGAGGCAGAGTCCACGCCGTTTTGTTCGCAGAAACTTTCGGTGTCGGCGTAGATTGCGTCGAGGTTTTCGAGCTTTGCGGAGTATGTTCTGGCGGTCTTCATCTCATCGTGATTTCGCAGAGCGAAAAGTCGTCTTCGAATTGGTCGTTGTTTTGCGCCCTTCGCGAGAAGTCGAGCATCGATTCGGCTTTGCCTTTGCCGTCTTCGGACGGAAGCAAAAGCCCCCGAGCGAAGTCGTTGACCGACATCATTCCGTCTCCTTCGGCGTATTCAACTTCGTACACGCCGTCGCTGAAAACGTAGAGCTTCGAGTTTTCGGGAACGTGGACGGTGCGGCTGGCGAACTTTGCGTCGGGCATTCCGCCGATTACGATTCCGCCCGTCATCAGCTTTTCGTATGCGCCGCCGTGCACGAGAATCGCGGGAGGGTGCCCGCCCGATGCGAACGAAAGCTTGCGTTCGGCGCAGTCGTATACGCCGTACCAGAGGGTGAAATACATCCCGTTTTGCCTGTCCATATCGAACGCCGAATTCAAGCCCGCAAGAACCATGTCGGGTTTCGCGAAGTCCACCCCAGCCAAACTTTGCGAACGCAAAACGTTTACCGCCGAAACCGAAAGCAGCGCGGCTCCCACGCCGTGTCCGCATACGTCGAGCAGATAGACCGCGAATCTGCGGTCGTCGAGCCATCCGTAGCCGAAGCAGTCGCCCCCGAGCGAAGTCGAACTTTTAAAAACCCAGTCCGCGGCGATTTTCCCGTCGTCGAATTTTGCGGGCAACAGGCTTTTTACGTAGTGGTCGGCTTCGTCGAGCTCGTTCTTTAGAGCGGCTTGGCTCTCCTCGAGCTTGCGCATTGCCTCGTTCCTTTCGAGCAGGGCTGTATACGCGCCCGAGTGGTAACGTATCCGCGCGACAACTTCGAGCTTGTCGGGAAATTTCACCATATAGTCGTTCGCGCCGTTTTCGAAAGCGCGGTACTTCGTGTCGGGCTCCTCCTTCGACGAGAGCACCACAAGCGGGATGTCGCGTGTCTTGGGGTTGGCCCGGAAGAATTTTACGAGTGTAAGCCCGTCGACTTCGGGCATCACGAGGTCTTGGAGAATCACCGTCGGGGAGACCCTTTCCGCCGTTTTGAGCGCGTCTGTGGGGTTGTCACAGAAATGGAATTCGATGTCGGGCTGGTCGGCGAGCATTCTGCGCACGGCTTCGCCTATGATGGGCTGGTCGTCCACGAGAAGCACCACAATTTTTTTATGCGCTGAATTTTCGAACATTCCAAAGAGTATCCGCGAATCCGCTGGAAAACGCAATTATATTTTGCGTATCCGGCGAAAGCGTCGGCGTTGTCGCGAATGCGCAATATGCACTTGAAAAAAGCGTTTTTTTGTTGTACTTGTCCTGATTCGAATTTAAACCGCCTCAGACGGTAAAATTTTCCGATAACTACAAATAGTATGGACTCTTTTAAAAAATGGCCGCATTTCGACGACGGCGACATAGCCGCTGTAGCCGATGTTCTCCGTTCGGGAAGGGTGAATCGTTGGACGGGTTCGCTCAATGTCGGATTCGAGGATAAAATCCGCCAATCGACAAACGCAAAATACGCAATCGCACTGGCGAACGGTTCGTTGGCGTTGGAATTGGCTCTTGTCGCCGCCGACGTAAAAGAGGGCGACGAGGTGATAACAACCTGCCGCACTTTTATGGCTTCGGCAAGCTCGGCGGTAATGCGCGGCGCGGTTCCCGTTGTGGTCGATGTAGACGCAAACTCGCAGGACATTTTGCCCGAAGCGATCGAAAAGGCGGTAACGCCGAGAACAAAGGCGGTAATCGCAGTCCACCACGCGGGCTTTCCCTGCGATATGGACACAATTACGGCAATCGCAAAACCGCGCGGAATATTCGTCATAGAAGACTGCGCGCAGGCGCACGGCGCGGTTTACAAGGATCGTCCCGTAGGCTCGATAGGCGATGTCGCCGCGTGGAGCTATTGTCAGGACAAAATCATAACGACAGGCGGCGAGGGCGGCGCGGTGACCACGAACGACGAGACTCTCTGGCGCAAAATGTGGGAATATAAAGACCACGGCAAAAGCTACGATGCCGTTTTCAACAGGAAACATCCCGACGGCTTCCGTTGGCTTATCGAAAGCTTCGGAACGAACTGGCGTATGACCGAAATGCAGGCGGCAATCGGCATAAGATGGTACGACAAACTTCCGCAGTGGACGGAAGCCAGAAACCGAAACGCAAAAATCTACGACGGTGTTTTCTCAAAATTCGGGTCGATAAGACTTACGCAAGTGCCGTCCGACATCCGCCATGCGTTTTATAAATACTATTGCTTTGTAGACAATTCCGCGCTGAAATCGGGATGGAGCAGGGACAGAATCGCGCGCGAAATTTCCGCTGCGGGCGTGCCGTGCTTCTCGGGCACGTGTTGGAATATTTCGGCAGAAAAGGCGTTCGCGGACAGGGGCTGGAGCAGAACAAAAGAGGAGCTTCCCAACGCGTACGCGCTTAAGGATTCCTCGTTGATGCTGCTCGTACATCCGACGATTGAGCAGACCGATATGCAACGCGCCTGCGATGTGATTGAAAATACGCTAACACTCGCCCAGAGATGAATATGTATAGGAACTACGCCAAACGGATAATCGATTTCGGGGGGGCGGCGGTGCTCGTATGTCTGCTTTCGCCCGTACTTTTGGCGTGCTATGTACTGGTGCGGATGAAGATGGGCTCGCCCGTGTTGTTCACCCAAACGAGAATAGGAAAGGGCGAACGCGCCTTCAAAATCTACAAGTTCAGAAGTATGACATCGGCGACCGACCGCAACGGCAATCTTCTTCCCGATGTCGAAAGGATAACAAAACTCGGAGTATTTTTAAGGAAAACCTCGTTGGACGAGTTGCCGCAGCTTTTCAACGTGCTCAGGGGCGACATGTCGTTCATAGGGCCTCGTCCCCTCCTACCGCGCTACCTGCCGTACTATACCGAAAGGGAAAAGCTCCGCCACACGGTAAGGCCGGGAATCACGGGCTTGGCGCAAATAAACGGAAGAAACAGCATCGGCTGGGACGACAGGCTCGAATACGACGCAAAGTATGCCGAGAATTTGTCGTTTTGCGGCGATATGAAGATCGCCGCGATAACGGTTGTGAAAGTTTTGGAACGCAGCAATGTCAAGACCGACTCGCAGGATTCCTTCCTTGACGAAGAGCGCGCTCACGGGAAAGCCAATTGCATATGAATATACTTTTTACTTCATCAGGTCGCAGGGTCGAATTGCTCGTATCTGCCAAGAAAACGCTCGAACGTTTCGGCGGCGGGAAAATCGTCGCCGCCGACGCATCGTCTTCCGCGCCCACTTCGAAATTTTGCGACATATTCGAACTTGTCCCGCGGATTTCCGACGGTGGTTTTGTCGATGCGCTTCTCGAAATTTGCGCGCGCGATAAAATCGACATTCTGATACCCACAATCGATACGGAATTGTCCGCTATCGCCGAACGAATCGGAGATTTCGTAAAATCGGGCGTGTTGGTGAACATTTCGGAAAAGAGGGTTGTGGATATTTGCGGGAACAAGCTGGAGACGCAGAAATTTTTTGAATCGAACGGCATATTGGTTCCCGAACTTGTTCCGCCCGAAAAATCGGCTGACGACGTGCAGTATCCGCTCTTCATAAAGCCCGCAGACGGTTCTTCGAGCATAAACGCCTTTGTCGTTCAAAATGCCGAGCAGTTGCGTTTCTTCAGAAAGTACGTCCCGAACCCGATAGTCCAGAAAATGGTATTCGGAGACGAGTATACTGTTGACGTGTTTTGCGACTTCGATTCGAACCCGATAACGGTTGTCCCGAGGCGCAGGCTTGCAACGCGGGCGGGCGAAATCCTAAAGGGCAGAGTTGTGCGCGATGTCGAAATTATGGACACGTCGATTGCACTCGTACGGAAATTGAAACCTTTCGGACATATTACGCTTCAATGCATAAAAAGTTGCAACGGTATATATTTTATAGAGATAAATCCGCGATTCGGAGGCGGCGCGCCGATGTCGATTGCCGCGGGGGCTGACTCGATTGAAAATCTTTTACGGCTGAAGTCGGGGGAAAAACTTTCCTACAACGAAAATTGGACTTCTGGCATAGAATTTTCGCGCTTCGACAGCTCCGTTGTCGTTTGACACGGCGGACTGGCACAAAAAAAGCGCGTTTTTGTTCGCTCTACGTCAAAGGTTGTGGAATGGTGGGAAAAAAAGAGGGCAAAGAGAATAAAAAATGTTCTACAATGCCCGATGTGTTAATCAAGGGTTATAAGATACTCAGGACGGTAAGAGTTGGTCAAGACTTTTCGGTTGCGGAAGTTGAGCATAAGC
>CASFDK010000037.1 GCA_949293415.1 uncultured Verrucomicrobiota bacterium | reverse complement strand
GCTAAAAAAGGAAAATGTAGTTCTGAACGTCAATGGCGAAGAATACGATTCAAGCAAGTGGACATTCGACTTCGACTCCTCGACTGGTGCATTGAACATCAACGTAAACGTCCCAGAACCAGCCGAATGGGCTATGATTTTCGGGGCGATTGCATTGACGCTTGCCGCGTATCGCAGAAGAAAGTAAAATTCCAACTCCCTGAACTCAAAAGTCGTCGCGGTGTTTCGCGGCGACTTTTTGTTTTTTGTGATAGGTTTATTTTAAGCAATTAACGCCATTGGCAAAGCCAATAAAAAAGGGGAATCGGGTTTCCCCCGCCCCCTTGCTTCTTTGCGGGAAAGCTGCCCGCTATCCAAGCATCATCACGAAAACTTTCGAGTGTCTGCCCGATTTCTCGTATTTTTCCTGTCGCGTTTTCGGCAGTTCCGTCGGCGGCACTTCCGTAAAATTGCACACGTCGGAAAAGAACGGCGCGCTCTTTGTGCTCAGCGCAAACAGCCGTTTATAGCCGCGCTTTTTCGCCTCGTGCACAATGAAATCCACCATTCGCGTGCCCACGTCGTGCCCCTGATAGAACGGCTGAACGTGCAGGCTCGCAAGTTCAGCCGCGCCCTCGGAAATGTCGAGCAGGCTCACGAACGAAATTATGCTGCCGTCCATTTCGTAGACAAAGTAGGTGTCGATTTTCGATTCAATCTCATCGCGGCTGCGGTAGACCAAGTTCTGCGAGCGTGTGGAGCTTTTCGAAAGGTTGTAGATGGTCGAAACGTCGTCGCGCGTGGCTTTGCGGATTTTCTGGTATTCGTCGGAATATATCATCGTGCCGCAGCCGACTTTTTCGAAAAGTTCCGTGAGCAGGCAGGCGAATTCGCTTCCGTCGAGAATGTGTGCGCGCTGCGTTTTTGTCGATTCCAACGCGCGGATTGCGCACTGCACTTTTGAGACAACGCGCGGATCAATAGCCTCGATTCTGCTTTCCATCAGCGATTTCACGTCGCCGAGCGTCACTGCCACCGCCTTTTCGTCGCCCACCAAAAGCCCGCGGGTCACCGTAAGGAAAATGAGTTTTGTAGCCCCGAGCCCCGTTGCCACGTCCGCCGCCAAGAGGTCGGAATTTATTCTGAAAATGCGCCCCTCGCGGTTTACCGCCATCGGCGCAAGCACCGGAATCATCCCGAGCGAAAGCAGGTTCTCGAGCGTTTTGAAGTCTATTTTCTCGATGCGCCCCGCGTTGCGGTAGTCAACGCCCGATATGATTCCCACTTCCGTAGCGCGGACGGCGTTTGTGGAAACGCAGCGGATGTTCTTTGTGGCGAAGGTGTCGATAATCGCCTGCAGGACGGTTGCCGAGACCTCGCGGGCGAGCGAGAGCGTTTTGTCGTCCACGGGGTTGTTCCCGTAGACGTCGCTCAGTTCCACCGAACGCTCCGCGCCCACTTCCTTCAGTTGCCGCCCTATTCCGTGTACGACGACAACGTTTATGCCCAAGCTCCGCAAAACGGCGATGTCGGTGATGACGTTTGCGAAGTTGTCGCACGCCACCACGCTTCCGTCGATTGCGATGACGAAAGTCTGACCGCGATACAGGGGAACGTATTCCAAGATGCCGCGCAAATCGGACGCCTTGATTGTCACCTTGTCGCTATGCGGAACCGAGTTTTCCATAAAATGCCGAGTCTTACGCTCTGCTGATATAGGTGTTGTCTTCGGTGCGCACCTTGATTCTGTCGCCCTGTTTGATGAAGAGGGGCACTTGCAGAACAACGCCGTTTGCCAATGTGACCGCCTTTGTGGGCGCCGACGAAGTGTCGCCGCGCAGACCTTCCGCCGCTTCCGCAACTTCGATTTCGATATTGTTGGGCAGTTCCAGCGAAACGGGCTCGCCGTCTACGAACATAATCATATAGAGCGAGCCTTCGGTGAGCCACTTTGTGTCTTCGCCGATTGTCGATTCCATCAGAACTGTGTCGTCGAAAGTTTCGGGATCGATGAAGTGGTATTGGTCGCCGTCGACATAGGAAAATTCGAGCTGTTTGTTCGTTGTATGGCAGAATTCAACCGAGTCTGTGGAGCGGAATTTGACTGCGGTGGAGGCGTTTGTAGCCAGATTTCTCAGGACAGTCTGAACGAAGCCCGCCTGTCTGCCCTGTGTGCGGTGAAGCATGCTCATAACGGCGTGGGGAGTGCCGTTGTACATTATAACTCTGCCTTTTCTGATGTCTGTGGGACTTGCCATAAGATATTACATTCTATTTATTTTTATGATTGAATTTGCGGCGACGGGCTTTCCGCGCCGACTCCAAAATTAAGACGGGAACTTTGTCAAAATCGCCCCCCCGCGTCAACTTTTTTGTTTTTTATATCGGTGATACTTCGCGGCGTTTTTTATATCTGTGGTTATGCGGCGCGGCTATAACCGCGCCTTTCCTGTTCTTCCGCATTGGGCGTTTTTCAAACGCCCAATTTTTTTATATCTGTGTGTACTCGGCGCGTCTATAGCCGCGCCTTTCCCGTTTCTTCCGCATTGGGCGTTTTTCAAACGCCCAATCGCTTCGTTATTTTCCCCTCCTTGCGTACAGGCTGCAGTCTGCCAATTTTCCTAAAAGGTTCGAACACACTCTCGGACTCGTCCCTTTTGGGGGCAAGTGTGTATTGATTTTGCTATTGAAGGTAGGCGCAGAGGAAAATAAGGGGGCGAATTGTAGTAGTCCTACATTCGCAGTCTTATTTTCCGGAGCAACGACGCTTCAATGCAAAAGCAATCGCAATTGCCCCCAAAAAAAGCGCGTCGGATCTCTCCGACGCGCCACTTCAACAATTGAACTACTACAAGCTACAAAACAAACATATTCAATAAGACATCTCGGATTTTGTTTTGTTCGAAAAAATTTCCCCTACTCTTATTTTTACAAAAAATCCCGCCCGAATGCTTCAAATTGCGTCAGAAACGCAAAAATTTGTTTTTCTTTTTGGCGATATTTCGGTTAATATTGCGTAATTTCAAAAAAGATGGGTACGGCTAATGGACAGACTCTCGGCGTAATGGGCGGCAGTTTCGACCCTGTGCACCTCGGACACATTATGCTTGCCCGCGCGGCGGTCGAAACGGGAACGGTTGACAAAATCGTTTTCGTGCCCGCGTTTCAGGCTCCGCTTCGCGACGCGCCCGTGCGGTCGAGCGCGCGGAACAGGCTCGATATGCTCTCGATAGCGTTGCGCAACTTCACCCCGCCGCACAGTATATCGACATTCGAAATAACGCGCGGCGGCACGAGCTACGCAATAGACACCGCAAAACATCTCGCGGCGGAAAATCCACAAAAAGACATAATATGGATTGTGGGAGCCGACCACATCGCAAAACTTCCGAAATGGCACAAGATAGAGAAGCTTTCGAAAATAGTGTCGTTTGCCTGCGCGACGCGGGAGGGCTTCGATGCCGACATATCGCACTTGCCGAGTTTCGTAAAACTCGAATTTTTCGATTTCGCGCCCGTACCGCACAGCTCGACTGAAATCAGAAACGCTCTCGCCCGCGGCGAACGGCATCTGAATATGCTCGACCCCGAAGTGGAAAACTATATTTTGAAAAACAAATTATACAATACCTGATATGGAAAAAGCAAAAAAGACAACCACCAAGAAAGCCGCAGCAAAAAAGACCGCTGCGGTGAAAAAAGCCGCAACAAAGAAAACGGTTGCGAAGAAAACGGCGGCGAAATCCGCCGAAAAAAAGACAACCGCCAAGAAGACGGCGACCAAGAAAACCGCGACAAAGAAAGTTCCCGCAAAAAAGACGGCGACAAAAAAGACTGTGGCAAAGAAAACGACAGCCAAAAAATTCGCAAAGAAGAAGCTCGACCCCACGCTTGAAGTTGTCGAAAAATGCCGTACAGCCCTCGACGACAAGAAGGCGGACGACATCAAGGTGCTCGACGTTCGCGGGAAGTCGCCGATTACAAACTATTTCGTCATAGCCACGGCAAACTCCGAACCGCACCTGCGCGCGCTCGCGGGCGAGCTTGAGCGCACGCTCAAAGACCTCGGCGTAAAATCGGTCGGACGCGACTACAACACGTCGAGCGGCTGGGTCGTAGTCGATGCGTTCGATTTTATGGCGCACATCTTCCTGCCCGAACAGCGCGGTCTCTACGGAATAGAATCGCTCTGGAAGGACGCGGAAGAAGTCAAGTTCTAATCGCTAAATTTTAAGATATGAGAACACCAAAGTTCCTGATTGCCGCATTAACCGCATTCGCGACGGTCTTCGCCGATGCCGAAACGAAGACGTCAAACGGCTACGAGATAACCCTCAAAGCCGAGCGAGAAAGCGCGGTCTATAAAATCGGCGAAGACGCAACGTTCAAGCTGACCGTCAAGCGCGACGGCAAGCCCGTATCGGGCGTAAAACTCGCCGGAAACATCACGAAAGACTCGGTGCCGCCGCGCCTCGATTTTTCGGGCGAAACCGACGCGAACGGCGAATTCAAGTCGGTCGGCACGCTCGGTGAAGCGGGCTTTCTGAAGTGCAAGATTTACGTTGATGTCCCCGCAACCGCCGACAAAAAAGCAGCCCGCGTGGAAATGCTTGCGGGCGCGGGTTTCGACCCGCTCAAAATCAAGCCAAGTGCCCCCGCCCCGCGCGACTTCGACGCATTCTGGAACAGACAGAAGAAAATCCTCAAGGATATTCCGATGAACGTAAAGCTCACGCGAGTGAACAAACCCACAAGCGCGTACGACATCTTCGACGTGCAGGCGGATACTTTCAATGGCAAATTCAGCGCGTATATTACGATGAAGAAAAATTCCGCGCCGAAATCGCTGCCTGCAATCATTCTGCCGCAGGGCGCGGGCGTGTATTCGTCGAGCATTGCGGGAGACTGGGCAAACAACGGCTTTCTGGCGTTGAGCTTCAACGTGCACGGAATTCCGAACGGTAAGCCCAACGAATTCTACCGCAATCTGCAACGCACTACGCTGCGCGGTTACGAAACGAAAAACAGCAACTCTCGCGAGACAATTTTCTTCAGAACCGCCTTTATGCGCGTTATGCGCGCAATAGAAATCGCAACGGCGCAACCGCAGTGGGACGGCAAAAATCTCGTCATCTACGGCGGCAGTCAGGGCGCGGGACAGGCGATAGCGGGCGCGGCTCTGCGCAGCGACAAAATCACCCTGCTCGTCGCAAAATATCCCGCGCTCTGCGACCACACGGGCATTTTCGTAAACCGTACCACGGGCTGGCCGCACTTCGTAAAGACAAAGGACGCAAACGGCAACTTCGACCGCGAAAAGACGGAAGCTGCGCGCTATGTCGATGCGGTCAACTTCGCCGAACGCGTAAAGTGCCCCGCCATCTTCACAATCCACTACGCCGACGACGTTTGCGAACCGACAAGCGCATTCGCCGCCTATAACAATATCAGGACGAAGAAAGAGCTTGTGCCCGTCACCGAGGCGCGCCACCTCGCCCCGCAGTGGGAAAACGATTTGATGATGAAGAAAATCGTCGACTTTGTAAACGAAGCGAAAGCCAAGCAGAAATAGGAACGCCCGCATACAAAACAAAAAACGGACATCGGAACGAACCGATATCCGTTTTTTGTTGCGTCCGTAAAAGCGGACTAGTCGGAAGCGGCGTCGACGGCTTCGCGCTTTGCAAAGTCGCGGCGGTAAGTAAATTTGTAACCTATGAAAAGTAGCAGCGAGCACGGCACCCATACAGCCGCAAGCAGCGAGATTCCCAAGCTCAACCCCAGTACCGGCTTGAGAAGCCCGAGTATCACCGCCGCAAGCGAACCGAAGCCGAAGCCCGCCATCAGCATAATGCCCGAAGCCGAGCTTCTGTATTTTTCGGGAATAACGTCGTAAAGCACGGGATATGTATTTGCGTCGAAAAACGCCCTCGCGAAACCGAAGCCCGCAAGCCCGATAAAAATCAGAAGTTCTCTCGAAGCCGAGCCCATCATTACGATAAACGGCACTGCCGCCAAAAGCCCGAGGCTCTGCATCAAAATTCTGTTCGCGGGATTGATACGCGCCACGACATCCGACATTCTCCCCGCGAGAACCACGCCCGCAAACGCCGCAATATGCGTATAGAAAACGGCGTTGAACCCAGCCGCCTCTTTCGTCATGCCGATTTCCGTTTCGAGATATGCGGGCATCCAAGTCAGATAGCCCGTCAGCACGAAAATCAGACCGCTGAACGAGACCATCACAATCACGGCGGTGGGGACGCGGAAGATAATCGAAAGCGAGTCGAGCAGGCTCGGCGATTTCGCCGCGCTTGAAACCGGCTTTTCGGATGATTGCGGCGCGGGATGTTCCGCGTGGTGCTTGGGCGCGTCGCGCATTCTAATTAGCATCAAAATTCCGTGGACAATTCCGACCGCGCCGAAAACTATAAACGCTATCCGCCAGCCAAACAACCCGCCGATATATGTTGCAATCATACTGCTTGCAATCACGCCGAAGTAGTAGCTTGTCTGATGGATGCTCATTGCGAGCGCGCGGGTCTCCTTGTGGTAGTCGGCAAGCGTCGAAATGTAGGCGGGGCCGAAGGCGGCTTCACCCATGCCCGTCGCCAAACTTCTGAAGACAATGAACATCCACATAGTGTGGCTAAGCCCCGTCATCGAGGTTGCAATGCTCCAAAGCAGGATACTGAAGACAAGAATGTTGCGCTTGCTCATTCTGTCGCCCAAAAGCCCCGAAATAGGCACGAGTATGGCGAAGGCGAAATTGAAAATCGTTGCGATAAGCCCCATCTGCGCGTCGCTCAGGTGCATATCGCTTTGAATCGATGTCAGCAGAACGTTGAAAATCTGCCTGTCTGCCTGATTGAGAAAAAACGCAATCCAGAGGAAAATGAGAATTTCCCACTTGTAGAAGGAACGCTGTGTATCGGGTTTGAAAAACGACATAATTCTACAAATCCTTTGAATGGTACCCGACAAGCGCGTCAATCGGCGATTTCAGAATGCGCCCGAGCCGCACACCGTTGCGCTCCGCCGCGCGTTCGAGATTTTTTCGGAAGAAATGCGCAACCGAACCTACCGCGTTCATCGGATACTTCGCCGTGTCGAAGCGCAGTACGTTTCGGCGTATGAAGGAGTCGAACTGCGAATCGACGATTTCGCAAACGTGCGGCTCGTCGAGAAACTCCTCGATGAACGGCGAGAACGACGCCAAGTATCTGTTGGGCATCGGGCGTTTGTAAACGTTGTCGATGATTTTGAAATAGTCCAATCCGTAGCGTTCGCGGATTGCCGAAGCCACACGCTCGGGGAGAAGACCGCGGATGAAGTCGGATAGCAGCCGCCTTCCGAGCGAAGCCCCGCCGCCCTCGTCGCCCAAAATGAAGCCGCCGCCCACGTTGTCGATTGCGATTTTCCCGCCGTCGTAAAAGCACGAGTTCGAGCCCGTGCCCATTATGCACGCAATACCCGCCGAGTGTCCGCAAAGCGCGCGCGCCGACCCCAGCTTGTCGGTTTCGACGAAAAATTCGCAGCCCGCAAAGTTCTTTTCGAACGCCGCAAGCAGAGCCGCCGTTGCCTCGTGCGACGCCGCTATGCCCGCGCTGTAGAAATAGATTTTCGAAACCGGCGCGCCACAGAGCTTCGGCTTGAGAGCCGTCCGCAAAACTTCGTCGAGCCTTTCGGGCGACTGAAAGACGGGGTTTATGCCCTCGGTCGAAATGCGTTCGACCGCGCCGTTTGCGCCGCAGACACGCCAGTCGGTTTTTGTAGTACCACTGTCAGCAATTAAAATCATCGCAAAACAGGTAAAAAAAACTTCCGCGCAAGTCAAACGATACCGCGCGGAACATTAGAAAAAATCAAAATAATACAATTAAATGTCGGCGGGCGTTTCGCAAAAAACGCGCTATTCTATCGCTTCGGGTTCGGCGGATACAGTTTGAAGCGCGAAGAAAGTACCTTCGCCTCCACGGGCAGCCCCTCGGAATCGTGCGATTTATTGCCGGTCATTTCGGGTGTTATGCCCATAAACATTTTCCCCTCCATTCCTTCGATTGTAAATTCGCCGTCTTTGGTAATGGTTACGATTGCGTGTACGGGCGTGTCGAAGAGAAGTTCGTGCTTTGAGACCGCGCACTTTTTCATAATTTCCTGCGGATACGCCTGATGCGGCTTGTCTACCCACTCCGAAGTCGTGCTGTTGAGGTTGAAGAACGCGACTTCGTTTTCGAGCTTGAGACTATTGCGGTGGTGGTGCCCGTTTATCCACATCACGGGGAACTTTTGCGACTCGAACACGGCTTTTTTGACCTCCGCCGCATTCGTTATACCGCTCGTGTACTTGAAGCCGTGGTGCGAAAAGACGACGCACGGACCTTTTGCCGTAGAGATTTTTTCGCGCAACATCGCAACCTGTTCGGGCGTTACAATCGCCTCCTTTTGGTGGCACTTTTCGTACGCCGTAGACGAGGCGTAGTGCATAATCGAGCCGTCGGGACGGCGGAAATAATTCGTGTCCAGAACTACGAAACGGAACGCGCCCCTGTCGAACGAGTAGAAATTGCCGTCCTTCATCTGATAGGCGTTTACGACATCTTCGAGCGTTTTTGTCGCCTCGAAATCGTGGTTGCCCATAACGTGGTAGTGGGGCAGCTCGAAATTGTTGTACTGGTCGAGAATGGGGGCGGCGGTTTTCACGTTGTGGCACAAATCGCCGCAATGGATTATGAAATCGACCCTGTTTTTGCGGGCGCGGTCGAGAATCTGCGCCATCCGCTCGACCGTCCAATTATAGTTGCCGACGCGGAAGTGCATATCGGCGAAAACCGAAAACTTTACACTGTCCGAATTGTCGGCGGCGAACGCCTCCGACGAAGTAAATCCGCCCGCGAGCAACGCCGCCCCTCTCAAAAAATCGCGTCTTTTCATATACGGACAGACTAAAGTCGGGCGCAAAAGTGTCAAACGTTTTGTCGCCCGAAGGCATCCGAAGACAATAGAATCCAACGATATGCCGTTTCGCGACAAGCCCGCCGTTATATCTGCGAGTAGAACGCCTTAGCCTCTTTGTAAATCTCCGACTTTGTATCTTTTGCGCGGCGGAAATATTCAAGAAGAGTCGCGTTCGCGTCGCGGCTTAAGCCGAGCGAATAGAGGGCGCGCGCGTCGTAATAATACGCCCTGCTCCCCCAGTATTCGAAGTTGAAGTACGCTACAAATACGCGCTCGAAATACGCGTGCGCCTTGCCCCAGTCGCCCTGCTCGAACCAGCAAAGCCCCGTCTTGTAGAGCGACTCCGCAGCAGGCTCACCGTAGATCTTGCGGCGCATGAAAATCTTCTGGTAGTAATAGCGCGCGTCGTCGTATTTCTTCACAAGCCTGCACGCATCGCCGAGGGTCATATAGACCGGCATCAGCGATTCGAAATCGAGCGGCGCAAGAAGCTCGGCATCGCGCGCGTAAATTTCGGCTTGGGCGTACCGTTTTTTTTCAATCGCAATCCGCGCAAGGACAAGCGAGCCGCGCCACGCGAACGGCGCGTCCCTGAATTTATAGACCTGCTCGGCGAGAAGCTTTTCGTCGACATCCGCGCCCGACTCGGCAAGCACAATCTGCGCAAGCACGCTTATTTTGTCCTGCGGGACGGTTATTTTTTTGCCTTCGAAAACCTCCGCACGCGCCCTGCCGACATCCGTCGAAACGGGCAGCGAAGCCGCCGAAAACGACTTTGCGAAAACATCGCCGTCCGCGGCGGATTCGACGAAAACGTCCATTCCCACGGCGTCTGCGTCGCCGAAATATTTTTTTACCGCCCCCGCGAAAAACTCCGAAGCCCTGACCTTTTCGCCCGACCCGTACAGCGCGTACGCGTAGTACCAATCGACGAGCGAATCGGATTTTCCCGCCGCGACAATCGGCGCGAGCGCATCGGCAATGCGTTTGTACTGCGAATTTGCAATCGCGAACTTTGCGTACTGCGCGGCGACCCTGCAAAGCGAGTCCTTCGGCGGATTTTTCAGAGACCGCTCGAACAAATCGTACGCGTTTTTATCGCCCTCGTTCGCCGCAATCGAGGCGAGATAGAAGCGCGAAAGCGCGCCGTACTGCCCGTCGGCGTTCTCGGTCTGGCGGAACATCTCCTTTGCGGCGGGATAGTCGCGGCGCAGGAAAAACTTCATCGCGCTTGCAAAAAACTCCGCCTGACTTTCGGCAAAAAGCGCGGAGGCGGAAAACAGCGCGGCGGAAAACATCAAATGTAGTCGCATAGCAAATTCTTTAATTCGTCCAAAGTATTTATGTTCTTAAGCGCGACACGCAACTTTTTAAAGCCCGCCGAATTTTTCAGAAAACGCATAATCTGCACCTTCGCGTGCGCAAGATTTTCCGAGTCGATGCCCGAATAACCGCCGCCCGAAACAATCTGCGCATAGCGCAGCGCAAGCCTTGCGCGGTCGCCCGACGACGGCTCGAAATATTCGCCGCCCCCGAGCTTCGCCCGAACGGCTTGGAAAATCCACGGGTTGCCGAGCGCGGCGCGCCCTATCATAAACCCCGCGCACGCGCTGTCTCTAAGGCGTTCCGCCGAAAGTTTTTCGACCGAACCGTTGCCGATTAGCGGCACGGACACCGCGCGCGCCGTCTTCTCAATCAAGTCCCAATCGGCGTCGCCCTCGTAGCCGCGGGCTTTCGTGCGCCCGTGAAGGGTAATCATCTGCGCACCCGAGTCGGCAAGCGCCTGCGCCGCGTCGGGCACGATTATCGACCGGCCGTCCCAACCCGTTCGCATCTTCGCAGTCAGGGGCGTCCGCTTCAGAATGCCCGCAACCGCCGAAACTATCGCGCACATCTGCTTGGGATTTTTCAGCAGAGCCGAACCCGCCCCCGCGTGCGTTGCGTTCGGCGCGGGACACCCGAAATTGATGTCGATAAAATCGGGCGAAAAACGCCCCTCGATTAGCGAGGCGGCCTCCGCCATTTCGCCCGCGTCCGAGCCGAAAATCTGGATGCCCACGGGTCGTTCGGCTTCGGCAAACGCCATTTTCTCGAGCACCCTCTGCGCCCCGCTCAGCACCGCCCTGCTGTAGACGAATTCGCCCACAACACCGTCCGCGCCGTACTCCCTGCAAATGAGCCTGCACGCCGAATTCGAAAAGCCCGCCATCGGCGCGAGAAACAGAAAGTTTTTCTTCAAAAATTTCACCATCCGACAAAACCCTGAGAGAGCTTTATCGCGAACACTCCGCAGTTGTACGCCGCGTGCGCGCAGACGCACGGCAGCAGCGAGCGCGACGCGTTTTGAGGAACGAATCTGAGCGCGTAGAAGAGCAGCGAGCACTCGAAGACCGCAAGCGTATTAATCAGCGGCTGGGATGAAAGGTTGAACGACCACGTTCCCGCGAAAAGCGATGCGCCCTCGGGCACTTCGTAGTTCCACAAAAACGGATGTCCCGCGGCGAACACGAACGAAAACAATACAATGCTTGTAACCAGCGCAATCCTGCCCCTGTTTTGGACGACCAAATATCCGCGGAAAATAAGCTCCTCCACAAACGCCGCGCCGACCCACGAAAGCAACGCCCACGGCGCAACCTTGGTCTGCTCCGCCGAAACCCCGCACGCCGACTCCGCAACAGTGTTGACCGCCAAAAGCAACAACGCCGCAATCGCGCCCGCCGCGCACAAACCTACGGACGCGGGAGTCGCCCCCGCAAACGCGCCCCTGCGCGGCGTTCCGTTTTTGCGAAGGTATTTGAGGTCTCCGAGCCAAGTGTAGAAAAGCCAAGCCGCAACACCGAGCGACAAAATCGAATAAACGGGACTATCCTGAAACATATCGCAAAAAAACAAAATATCCTATCCCAAATACCCCCACACTATTATCGCAACCTGCGCCGAAAACATCGCCGCTACGAGGAAGTAGACGAACACGCAAAACTTGTCGATTCGGCGTTTCTGGACAACTGGCATCTTGGGACTGTCTTTCATATGTACATGTATGGTCGCATTTCGGCGGCGACATCTCAAGAAAAAAACGGCAAAATCTCGAACTGCCGCCGCACCGCAAGAACGCCGTGCCGTAGAAACGGCAAACCGCTACAATTTTGTAGCGACAACACTGCATCCGCTACAAAATGGTAGTGCGACAATTTTGGGGTTTTCATACCCATTTCGCGACACTTCCTAATTTTCAACCAGTTAGAACATCACGCAAAAACTGGCACGCCGTCTGCTTATATCAGTGCCGTAAGCATCTTAACAAAGCTACTGCAATGAAACTCATAATAGCATACATCAAGCCCGAACAATTAGGCGACGTGAAGAAGGAACTCTTCAAGAACCAAATTTACAGGCTGTCAGTAACTAACGCCCTCGGTTGCGGAAGGCAAAGAGGATATAGCGAGAACTATCGCGGTAACGAAATCGAGGTGAACCTGCTCAAAAAAGTTCGCTTGGAAATCGGCGTCAACGACGAGTTCGAAGACATAACGATAGAGTCCATCATCAAGGGAGCGCAGACCGACCACATCGGCGACGGAAAAATCTTCGTCCTCGACCTGCAGAAGTGCATCCGCGTAAGAACGCGCGAAACGGGTCCCGACGCAATCGGCTAAAACACAATAGAATATTTCATCTCAATTCAATATACGGCTATGAACAGGAAAATTTTGACATTGACCGCCCTTTCGGCTCTGGGTTGCGTATGCGCCCACGCCGAGGAAGCGGCGGCGGCAGCCCCGAAGGTGTCCGCCGAAATGTTTACGGTTAACAACCTCTGGATTTTGCTCGGCGCGATTCTCGTGTTCGCGATGCATCCCGGGTTCGCACTCGTCGAAACGGGCTTGTGCCGCGCAAAGAACAGCGTAAATATCCTGACCAAAAACATCATAACGGTGGCAATCGGTCTGGTTACGTACGTTGTGATAGGCTTCAACCTTATGTACCCCGGGGACGGCGGCTGGATTCTCGGAAAGTTCCTCGGGTTTGGCGGGTTCGGAGTATGCGCTCCCGACGGCGCGGCAATCGACTACAACGGCGGACTCTATTCGTACTGGACCGACTTCATCTTCCAAGGTATGTTTGCCGCCACGGGCGTAACAATCGTCTCGGGCGCGGTTGCCGAAAGAATCAAGCTTAACGCATACATCATCTTCGCGTTCATCTATGCGGCGTTCGGATACACGCTCGTAGGTTCTTGGGGATGGGGCGGCGGCTGGCTCAAGGACTTGGGCTTCTACGACCTCGCAGGTTCGACATTCGTACACTCCGTAGGCGGTTGGGCGGCACTCGTAGGCGCAATTATGGTAGGTCCGCGCATCGGCAAGTATGTAAACGGCAAGACGCACGCAATCCCCGGCAGCAACCTCGGTTTCGCAACACTCGGCGTGTTCCTACTCTGGTTCGGATGGTTCGGATTCAACGGCGCGTCGGTATTTTCCGCAGATACCACAATGGTGGCATATGTCTTCACGACAACCGCCCTCTCGGCTGCGGTGGGTCTGCTTGCGGCAATGTTCACCTCTTGGTTCGTACAAAGGAAGCCCGACCTTTCAATGGTGCTTAACGGCTGCTTGGCCGGTCTGGTAGGCATCACGGCAAGCGCGGACTGCGTATCGATTACCTCCTCCTGCGTAATCGGTTTCGTCTCGGGTGTAATCGTGGTGCTCGCGGTCTACTTCTTCGACAGAATCCATATCGACGACCCCGTCGGTGCGCTCTCGGTACACTTGGTATGCGGCGTTTGGGGAACGCTGGCGGTGGGTATATTCTCGCCCGACCACGCCCTCGTCCCGCAAATCATCGGTGTGGTTGCAGTCGCGGCGGCTTCGCTCCTTATCAGCGGAATAATCTTCTACGCAATCAAGAAGACAATCGGCTTGAGAGTTGATCGCGCCGAAGAGCTCAGGGGCTTGGACGTAGGCGAACACGGCATGGAAGCCTACCACGGATTCCAAATCTTCTCCAACGAATAGTTTTTCTCGAACGAATAGTAACCACCGCCGACCCTGTCTGGTAATTTCCACGACAGGGTCGGTTTTTTTTACGCGAATTTGCTTGCAAACATAAAATTAACAGTCAAGCCTGTTGATCCTTAAAAATACTACTACAAACAAGTATGAAAAAGACAATCATAGCAATCACATCGTTAATCGCTTGCGCCTGTGCGTCCTATGCGGCGGAAGGTGCAGTAGTAACCGCAGCGGTTTCCGCGGCACAGCCCGAAGCAAAGCCCGTCAATACTCTCGCAGACGAAGAAGTTTGCGCCAAGGTATTCGAAAAGTTCTCGGCCTCGCTCTCGCTCGGCTTCGAATCGGAATACGTATTCCGCGGCAAGGCTCTGGCGGGTGAATCGCTCAACCCGCAGGTTGACGCAGCATACGACCTCAGCCACGGCTTCGCAGTATACGCCGGCGTGTGGGCAAACACTCCCCTGCGCTCGTCCGACGCCCTCGGCGACGAAAGCGAAGTAGACGTCTATGCGGGCATCACATACGAAATCAGGAACTTCACCTTTGATCTCGGCTACACTGCCTACACATACACGCGCGACACCGAGAGCTCGCACGAAATGAAGTTTGCGGTCTCCTACGACACGGTAGACTTCCTCGGCGACTTCAACGTAAGCCCGACGGCGGCTTTATACTACGACTTCACGCTCGGCATATACACGCTCGAAGCGGGCGCGACGTACTCGGCTCCCGTCACAAAGTGGATTGCCGACAGAAACTGGGGCACGATCGACCTCGCGGCAGTTTACGGCTGGACGACAACCGCCAACCAGCACTTTGAGGACAGCGTAGGCTACAGCTACTTCGCATTCTCGGCGGACGCAGTTGTCGCCCTCAACGACTACTGCACGCTCTCGGCCGGCGTACGCTATGCGTACAACAACGACTACGACTACAGCGTACCCACGACTGCAAGCAGAGTTTGGTTCGGCACGAAAGCCTCCATCGGCTTCTAATTGCCCGAATTCATATCATTTCCGTTCCGAAAGAATCGGAAAACACAAAAAAGCGTCCGCATTTGCGGACGCTTTTTTTGTGCCCAAAAACGGCGCACAAAAGTCGCTGTATCGCGAAGTTTGTTCGTGGAATAATGAAATAGGATTTGGAAAATGTTATTATCTTTCCGACTTATGAAAAGCCCATATTGCAGGTTGTTTGCACGGGGCTTGCATTGTCTTTGCGGGGTAGTCGCAAGGTTTGAGTTGCGGATTCTTTCGTTTTTTTGTTCCGATGGCGTTTTCTAAATTTACGGGCATTTCTTTGAAGATACCGTCTTGCTTTTTCCCAAGTTCATCCGAAATTTCCCGTTTTTTATATAGAGCATTGGTAGATTCTACCCATCTTGCCACCGTGTTGAAATCGTCGCACCCGCCGGATGTCTTTTTAGACTTCCCCAAGTGTCGAAGGCGCGGCGCGGAAGAAATCGCCCTGCGCGGAAAAGTCGGCAAGCTTCATATCCCTGTTGCACATTTCCAGAAAAAGCTCCACAGACTGTGAAAGCCCCTCGCCATCCCTCCATCATCTTCATAAATTTTTTGGTTGACAACTCGCCGGTCCATACCTAACTACCGTGTGGGTAAATCATCCAACTATGAGCAATAATATAGACGACAAATTCTTTTTGGACGCAGACGCGTTCTTCACCTCGAACGCGGACTACGGTCTGACGTACGACGACGTTTCGCTCGCAACCCAGTATTCCGACGTGCTCCCGCGCGAAACACGTCTCGACACTTCAATTTCCGATTCGATCAAGCTTTCCCTGCCGATGATTTCCTCGGATATGGACACTGTCACGGAATCGCAAATGGCAATCGGGATGGCGCGTAACGGCGGTCTTGGGCTGCTCCACTGCAATATGAGCCAGAAAGAGCAGCTTGTAGAGGTCGCGCGCGTAAAGAACTACATCCACGGATTGATTCAGGAACCCATCAAGGTATCGCCCGAAATGCACATCGGCGACGTGCTCAAAATCGTTACCGACCGCAATTTCAGATTCCGCACATTCCCCGTTGTAGACGAACACAACAAGCTTGTCGGACTTCTCCCTGGAAGCATTGTAAAGGAACGCTACGCCGCCCTTTCGGTCGCAAAGACGATGACCCAGCGCAAAGACGTTTTCACGGTCAACCAGAAGCAGCTCGGCGCGGATCCCATTGCGGTTGCCGACGCATTCTTCGACGAACATTTCGGCGTGCACAAGCTTCTCGTTGTCGATGACGACGACAAATTGCGCGGTCTCTTCACGCTCTCCGACATCGAAAGAATTTCCGAAGAGCGCGGCGCGCCTCTCAAGAATGCCCGCGACTCAAAGTTCCGCCTGCTCTGCGGCGCGTCGATTGCCATGATGCGCCACAAGGACGGCACTGTCGATTTCGACAACATCATAAACCATGTCGGCGCGCTCGTCGACGAAGGCTTGGACGTTGCCGCAGTCTCCACTGCGCACGGCTTCACGGAAGGTGTCGGCTCGACGGTCAAGGCTCTCCGCAAGGCGTTCCCCGACCTCACGCTCATCGGCGGCAATGTCACCAACGGCGCGGGTGTCGAATACCTCGCCGAATGCGGTGCAGACGCCATCAAAATCGGTCAGGGTCCCGGTTCGATTTGCACAACGCGCATTGTTGCGGGTGTCGGAATTCCCCAGCTTACAGCCCTTTACGTATGCTCGAAGGCAGCTCAAAAATGCGGCGTAAGAATCATTGCCGACGGCGGCATCACCAAGAGCGGCGATATGGTCAAGGCCCTCACGCTCGCCGACGCCATGATTTGCGGCGGATTGCTTGCGGGTTGCCCCGAAGCCCCCGGTCAGGTGATGGAAATCAACGGCAAGATGTACAAGCAGTACCGCGGCATGGGCAGCCTGGCTGCGATGAAAGCCGGCAGTGCCGCGCGTTATGGGCACGACCTCAAGGTCAAGAACGACAAAATCACCGCCGAGGGCGTCGAAGCACTCAAGGAAGTTTCCTCTTCGCTCGACGAAGCCCTCAAGATTTTCGTCGGCGGCATTCAAAGCGGTATGGGCTATCTCGGGGCGAAGACGCTCCCCGAGCTCCGCAAAAATGCGCGTTTCACCCGTCTGACGGGCGCGGGTCAAAAGGAAAGCGCCCCCCACGACATCATCGAAATCAAACAACCCTCCAAGTAAGGCAGGCTGGAGCCTGCACGCCGTCGGAACTTCGTTCCTTCTTGTGATACCTCGGCGCGACGACTATAGTCGCGCCTTTTTTGCATGAGTACGCATTGAACGGCGTTTCGCCGCTCAATGGCTTTGTTGGTTCGAACTTATTTTGTTGGTTATCGAAAAACCTGTTTGATATACTTGTTCGATAGAATAAACGGAGTTCGGATGGGAAATGCGGGCGGTTATTTTGCGGAGCAAAATGCCCACTCGGAGGCGAAGCCCCCGTAATTGAGTGCAGTCTCCACCCTGCACTACGCGTCATACGCCACAAATTGCGATGTTAAAACGGCGGCGGAAAAACTCTTCCGCCGGAAAAAATAGCCCGCGCGCGAATGGTCGGGCGAAATAATCTACTTGCAATTTTTCGGGCAAGCCCAAATATGGAGGGCTTAAATTTTTTAAAACCTCAAAAAGTAACGAATATGTCAAACATCAAGACCATCAAAGACGTCGACCTGAAGGGAAAGAAAGTTTTCGTTCGCGTCGATTTCAACGTGCCCTTTGACGCTCAGGGCAATATCAGCGACGACACCCGCATTGTTGCGGCGTTGCCCACTATCCAGTACCTCCTCGACGAAGGTGCAATGGTCGTTCTCACCAGCCACCTCGGACGCCCGAAAAGCAAGGCGGATACGCAGTTCTCGCTCGCTCCCGTGGCAAAGGCTCTCGCCGAAAAGCTCGGCAAGAACGTTACGTTCGTCGACGACTGCATCGGCGAAAAGGTCAAGGAAGCCTGCTCCAAGATGAAGGCAGGCGACGTTGTTCTGCTCGAAAACTCGCGCTTCTACTCGGAAGAAAAGAAGAACGATCCCGAATTTGCGAAGAAGCTCGTGGAAGACACGGGCGCGGAAGCGTATGTAAACGATGCCTTCGGCACGGCGCACAGAGCGCACGCGACAACCGCGGGCGTTGCGGCATATCTGCCGATTAAGGTTGCGGGTCTGCTCATCGAAAAGGAACTCGAATTCCTCGGCTCGAAGACCGAAAATCCCGTACGTCCGTTCACGGTCATCCTCGGTGGCTCGAAGGTCTCCGACAAAATTACGGTTATCGACTCGCTTCTCGACAAGTGCGACGCAATGCTCATCGGCGGCGCAATGGCGTACACCTTCGCGCTCGCACAGGGCCGCACGACCGGCACGAGCCTCGTGGAACCCGATAAGATCGACCTCGCAAAGCAGGCTTTGGCTAAGGCGGAAAAGAAGGGCGTTAAGTTCCTCCTGCCCGTCGACAATGCGGTAACGCAATCCATCGACTTCGCGGCGGGCAAAGTGGGTCCCCTCGAAGTAATGGGCGGCAACATCGAAGAAGGCTGGGCAGGCGTAGACATCGGTCCGAAGACAATCGAGCTTTACAAGGAACAGATTGCAAAGAGCAAGACCATCCTCTGGAACGGTCCGATGGGCATCTTCGAAATCAAGGACTGCGCAAAGGGCACGTTCGCAATCGCGGAAGCCGTTGCAAAGTCGGGTGCAATCAGCATCATCGGCGGCGGCGACTCGGTAAAGGCAATCAAGAAGAGTGGCTTCGCAAAGGACGTAAGCTTCATCTCCACGGGCGGCGGCGCGTCGCTCGAATTCCTCGAAGGCAAGGAACTCCCCGGGGTTGCGGTTCTCGACAAAAAATGCTAACTATACAAATTAAAAAAGGATAAAAACTATGGCACGCAAATATTTCATCGCAGGCAACTGGAAAATGAACAACACAGCCGCAAAGGCTGTCGAGCTCATCGAAGGTATCAAGGCGAAAGTCGGCAACGAAACCTCGGTCGATATCGCGGTATGCCCCACGTTCACGGCTCTCGACGCGGCAAGCAAGGCTCTCAAAGGCTCGACCGTAAAGCTCGGCGCGCAGAATATGTACTTCGAAGCCAAAGGCGCGTTCACGGGCGAAATCGCCGCGGATATGCTCAAGGAATTCGACTGCACATACGTCATCCTCGGACACAGCGAACGCCGCCAGTACTTCAAGGAAGACGATGCGCTCATCAACAAGAAGGTCAAGGCCGTCATCGCCAACGGCATGAAGCCCATCCTCTGCGTGGGCGAAAAGCTTGAAGACCGCGAAGCAAACAAGACCATCGACGTTGTATCCACACAGACAATCGGCGGTCTCGAAGGTCTGTCCAAAGAGGAAGCCGAAAAGGTTGTTGTCGCATACGAACCCGTATGGGCTATCGGCACGGGCAAGACGGCTACTCCCGAAATGGCGCAGGAAGTGCACGCGGAAATCCGCAAGATTCTGGCAAAGCTCTTCGGCGAAGAAGTTTCGGAAAAGATTCAAATCCTCTACGGCGGCTCGATGAAGCCCGAAAATGCCGACGCGTTGCTGGCTGAAAAGGACATCGACGGCGGTCTCATCGGCGGCGCGGCCCTGAAAGCCGACTCGTTCGCAGCACTCATCGAGAGCGCGAAAAAGGCTAAATAAGCCGACCACAGAAAGTTTTCATTAAGGAAGCAGGGGCAAACCTTGCTTCCTTTTTTTGTCGGCAAGGTGTTCAGGGAAAAATGAGGGCGACAAACTAAAAATTATCTTGCAAAGACGGGCGTTTTTTGAGGGAATAAAGGCAAGGTCGGGCCCTATGCAATTTGTCGTGCGCCAACCCCGCCAGATTCGGAAGAAAGCAACGGTAACGATACTTCATTTGTGCAGTAGGTAGCCTGACCCCTTTTTATTTATCCATTTATGTCAGTCCCATCTGCAACAGACACTTCCGTAAAAAATCCGCGACACGTCGCAATCATAATGGACGGAAACGGCAGATGGGCAAAGGAACGCGGGCTGCAACGCATCGACGGGCACCGACAAGGCGCAAAACAAATAGAAAAAGTGCTCGAAGCGGCAAGGGACGCAAACGTCGAATTTCTGACACTCTACGCGTTTTCGTCGGAAAACTGGAACAGACCCAAAGAGGAGGTCGACGCGCTGATGGCTCTGCTGTCGGCGGCAATTCGCGAGAACAAAAACTCGTTCATCGAAAACCGCGTGCGTTTTAGGACAATCGGCAACATCGCCGCCCTGCCCCAAAACTGCGCGGAAGAAATCCGCGCGCTGCAGGACGAGACAAAAAACTTCGACCGCCAGACCCTCGTGCTCGCCCTCAACTACGGCTCGCGCGACGAGCTTGTGCGGACGTTCGGCAAAATGGCGCGCGACGTTGCGGGCGGCAGACTTTCGCCCGAAAAAATCTCGTGGCAGACGATAGCCGAAAACCTCGATACCGCCGACATTCCAGACCCCGACCTGCTCATAAGAACGTCGGGCGAAATGAGGCTGAGCAACTATCTGATGCTCCAAGCCGCCTACGCGGAACTCTATTTCACGAAAACATATTGGCCCGATTTCGGCAGGGACGATTTCGCAGAAGCCCTGCGGCAGTACCGCCTGCGCGAACGACGCTATGGACTGACGGGCGAACAACTCAAATAAAGGCAAAATGCTCGCAAGAATAGCCAGTACTCTCGGACTTTGGGCAATCACAATTTTTGCCGTAATATATTTCGGCTCTCTCGGCTGGACGGTTCTCATTGCCGTGCTCGCGGGCGGCGCGCTTTGCGAAACCTGCAGGCTTCTCGAAAGGCTCGGGCTTAAACCGATGTCGAATTGTGCGCAAGTTTTCTCGGCGGCGATTTTCGCGGCAAGCTGGTTGTTCCCGCATTTCGACATTTTCCATTTCGGCGGCGGCGCGTTGATTTTCGGGTGCTGCGCGGTCTTTACCGCGCTCGCCGCCGTGCGCGATCCCTACGGCGATTTCATTCCCAAGACGGTCGTACCGACGATTGCGGCGATTTTGTGCGTGCCGTTCCCGCTGCACTGGCTTGCGGTTATCGGCGCGGAGTGGGCGACCGAAACTTCGGCGTATACGGGCGTGCTTCTTGCGGTCTGGATTGTGGCGGCGGCGAAATTTTCGGATGTCGGCGCATATGTAATCGGCGCGGCGTTCGGCAGACACAAGATGTCGCCGAACATCAGCCCCAACAAGACTTGGGAGGGCGCGGTCGGCGGGCTTATCTCGGCGGCGGCGGTGTCGGCGGCGATAGCGTGGCTCGGTTCGCCGATTCTGCCCGAAACGTTCCAGCCGCTGACGGCGGTAATGGCGGGCACGGCGATAGGCGCGGCGGCTATTCTCTCGGACCTGCTCGAATCGGTGCTCAAACGCCGAGCCGACATTAAGGACTCGGGCGCGTTCATACCCGGAATCGGCGGCGCGCTCGACTTGGCGGATTCGCTGCTGCTCTCCGTTCCGCTCGGGGCGACAATGCTTGCAATCATTTTATGACAATTTATGAATACTAAAAATTTGGTAATTCTCGGGGCGACCGGCTCAATCGGCGACAACACCCTCGAAGTGGTAAGGGGCAACCGTGACAGGCTAAACGTGGTCGGCATTGCGGGCAACAAAAACTTCCGCAAACTCGCGAAAATCGCCGGGGAATTCGACGTAAAACACGTCGGCATTTTCGATGCAACCGCCTGCAAAGAGGCAAAGGAATCGGGACTTTTCGCGGGAAGAAAAATCTACGAGGGTTTCGACGGACTTATGGAAATCGCCGTTCTTCCGCAGGCGGATACCGTCGTTGCGGCGGTCGTGGGAACTACCGCGCTCAAGCCTACTCTTGCGGCAATCGAAGCGGGGCGCGACATCGCGCTGGCGAACAAGGAACTGCTTGTAATGGCGGGCAAATTCGTAATGGGCGGCGCGCGGCGCAAGGGCGTGAAAATGCTGCCTCTCGACTCCGAGCACAATGCGATTTTCCAGTGTATCAACGGCGAGCGCAAACGCGACATCGCAAAACTTCTCATCACCGCGTCGGGCGGTATGTTCCGCGACTACACGCGCGAGCAGATGGCGGCAATCACCCCCGAACAGGCACTGAAACATCCCAACTGGAAAATGGGTCCCAAGGTCACGATAGACTCATCCACGCTCGCGAACAAGGGGCTTGAAGTTATCGAGGCAAAATGGCTCTTCGGCGTTGATGCCGACCAAATACAGGTCGTGGTGCAAAAAGACAGCCTCGTGCACTCGATGGTTCAATTCGTTGACGGCTCGGTTATCGCGCATATGTCGCCTCCGTCGATGACCTTCGCAATTTCGCACAGCCTGCTCTACCCCGAACGCGGCAACTATGTGCGCCCGCCGCTCGACTTCACGAAGCCCTTTACGGTAGACTTCCGACCGCCGGACACAGACCGTTTCCCCTGCCTGAAACATGCCTTCAACGCGCTCCGCGCGGGCGGCACGGCAACGACCGTATTCAACGCGTCGAACGAAATCGCGGTCGAAAATTTCGTCGCGGGAAAACTGCCGTGGATAAAAATTCCGCAGGTAATCGAATCTACCCTCGAAGCGACCGACGCGATAGACCCGCAGACGCTCGACGACGTTCTCGACGCCGACGCGCAGGCGCGGGCGAAGGCGCGGGAAATCGCCGCAAAACTCATGGCGTAAAATGGGCGATTTTGCCGACATATTCTCGAACACGCGGGCGTTGGTGCTCGTAATTCTGTTCTTCGGCGGCTCGATTTTCGTGCACGAGTTGGGACACTTTTTGGCGGCGCGTCTGCGCGGGCTGAAAATCCTCCGATTCTCGGTAGGCTTCGGTCCGAGAATTTTCTCTTGGCGCGGCGGGGACGGATGCGAATACATTCTGTCTTTGTTGCCGCTCGGCGGCTACGTGGCGTTGCCGCAGCTTGCCGACATGGGCGCGCTCGAGGGAGGCGACGGGAACGGCGAAACCGAAAAGCTGCCCAAAGCGTCGTGCACCGACAAAATCATAGTAAGCGCGGCGGGCGCGTTTTTCAACGTGCTCTTCGCCGTATTGCTTGCGGCGATAATCTGGTGCGTAGGAATAACGAAAAACGCGGCGGCGGAATCGACCGTCGTCGGTTTTGTGCCCGAAAAGATCTCTGACGTTGAGGGCAACCAATTCCCCTGCCCCGCAAAGCTCGCAGGTGTGCGCGCGGGCGACAAAATAATTTCGATTGACGGGCGCACCCCGAGCGACTTCCAGCAAATCATAGAACTTGTCGCAATAGGCTCGGGCAGAACCGCCGACGGCAAGCCGCTCGCCAAGCTCGAAGTGGAGCGCGACGGCAAAATCCTGAAGCTCGACGTGCCCGCGCGGCTGATAAAGACAAACCCCACCACGGGCGACGAAATCAGAATGATAGGCATATCGCCCGCAATGCGGATGTTCGTGGGAAAAATTCTGGAAAACTCGCCCGCGAAAGCCGCAGGATTGCGCGATGGCGATGAAGTTGCGGAAATCGATGGACAAAAGCTCTACTCCAACGCGCAGCTGGGCGCGTATCTCGACTCGCTAAAGGACGGCACAAAGACGGTGCTCGGCGTGGTTCGCGACGGGAAAAAAATCGAAGTTACGATAACGCCCAAGCGCGTTGCGCTGACAAAGGAGCTTCTGAAAATCGAAGCCCCCGCCGGCGACGGCGCGGTGTCTTTCATACTCTCGAACCGCCAAAATCCGAATTCTAAAACGGGACTGCCGCGCGTGTTCTCGGTAAAACGCGGCGCGGCGGCGTTCGACAAAATCGGAGTCGGCGACGCGCTCTGCTACGCCGACGGAAAGCCCGCGGACTCGCTTGAAGAACTCGGCAAAATCGCGGACGAATCGGCGGCGCGCCTGGCGCTTACACTATCCGACACTGCGGGGCAAATCTACGATGTCGTTCTGCCTGCGGGCGTGAAATCGGCAATAGAACCGCCGAAGACAAGGGCCATGCTCGGCTATATGCTCCGCCCCGAACTTACGACGGTGCATCCGTCGATTTTGGAGCAGTTTTCCGACAGTATAGTGCGCACATACAACGCGCTCTCGAGTCTTGCAAACCCCAAGAGCGACGTGGGAATTAAAAGCCTTGCCGGCCCCGTGGACATCGGACGCGTGATATACAAACTGTCGATGACCGACTTCATTCTGGTGCTGTCGTTCGCGGTTCTGCTCAACGTAAACTTGGCAATTCTCAACATCCTGCCCATACCCGTACTAGACGGCGGACACATACTTTTTGCAATCGTCGAAAAACTGCGCGGCAAACCGCTTCCGACCGCAGTGTTCGCAACCGTACAGGGAATTTTCTCGCTGCTGCTGCTCTCGCTGATGACGTTCGTGGTCTACTACGGATTCCTGCGCTGGTCGGGCGATACGGACCTCGAAAACAGCGCCCAAGCCGTTTCGGAATACTACATAAAAGACATCAAATTTTAATTATGGACAACTACTGCATATCAAGATTCAACTGTGTAAGAACACCTACGAAGGAAGTGGGCGTCGGGAACGTGAAAATCGGCGGCAACAACCACATCGTAGTGCAGTCGATGACGAACACGAAAACGTGCGACGTCGACGCGTCGGTCAAACAGTGCATACAGCTTGCCGAAGCGGGCTGCGAAATAGTAAGGCTGACCGCGCAAAATCTGGACGCCGCGCGCGCCCTGAAGGACATCTCGAAAAAATTCCGTGCCGCGGGCTTCGACACCCCGCTTGTCGCCGACATCCACTTTCTGCCGCAAACGGCGATGGAAGCCGTCGAACACGTCGAAAAAATCAGGGTAAACCCGGGGAACTTCGCCGACAAACGGCTCGACGGCAAAACCGAATACACCGATGCCGAATACGAAGCCGAGCTTGAAAAAGTCCGCGAAAAGTTCACGCCCCTCGTGCTGCGCTGCAAAGAGCTCGGGCGCGCAATAAGAATCGGCACAAACCACGGATCGCTCTCCGACAGAATCAGACTGCGCTACGGAGATACGTCGTACGGAATGGTGGAGTCGGCTCTCGAATTTGCGCGCATCTGCCGCGATTTGAATTTCGAAAACTTCCTGTTCTCGTTCAAGTCGAGCAACACACGCGTTATGACGCAGACATACCGCCTTGCCGCAAAGATGATGCGCGAAGAGGGTTTCGCCCAACCCCTGCACCTCGGCGTAACCGAAGCGGGCTTCGGAACGGACGCCCGCATTAAAAGCTCGATGGGCATAGGCGGACTGCTTTTCGACGGGCTCGGCGACACTATCCGCGTTTCGCTGACGGAAGACCCCGTCGAGGAAATCCCCGTGGCAAAGGACATCGCGCGCCTCGCCGAGAAAATCCGCGCAGAACGCGCCTGCGGGCAAGCCGACGAAGGAATCGACTTCTACAACTACAACCGCAGGGAGTCGGTATCGCTTGCCGACGGGAAAATCGGCGGTTCGGCAGTGCCCGCAACGGCGGCGTTCGGCGAAAGCCAAAGCGCGGACTTCCGCCTTGAAAACGGCGCAACCACTTTGCGGAGCGGCAGAAATTTCATGCTGAAAAAATACGAATCTCCCGAAGATTTGAAGAAAGACCTCGACTCGGGCGCAACGGTCGCGGCTGAAATCAGGACGGCGGAAGTCGAAAAATTCGCCCCCGTGGCGGACGGCGCAAACGTCGTATTCGTAGTACCCGCCCCCGCCGACGAAAGACACGCCACGGGCGAAGCGCGAATGCTGGCGGCAAAACTGCGCAAATGCGGCTTGAAAAACCCCGTCTGGCTGAAGTTCGATGACTCCAAGCTCGTCAACAAAAACGCCGACGAGCTGTCGAAGCTCAACGAAGCCTCGATTTACATCGGCTCGCTTCTCGCGGACGGAATCGGCGACATCGTCTCCGTTGAAATATGCCCCGACGCCGAAAAGAACGCAAAATACGCGCTGGCGATTCTGCAGGGCGCGCGCGCACGCAAATCGAAGGCGGAATATATCGCCTGCCCGAGCTGCGGCAGAACGCTCTATAATATCCAAGAGGCTGTCGCGAAAATTGAAGCGGCAACATCGCACCTTAAAAACGTCACAATCGGCGTGATGGGCTGCATCGTAAACGGCCCTGGGGAAATGGCGGATGCCGACTTCGGATACGTCGGCGGCGCGCCGGGGAAAATCAACCTCTACAAGAGCAAGAAATGCGTCGCGGTAAACATCCCGCAGGAGCAGGCTATCGAACGCCTCGTAGAGTTGATTAAAGCCGAAGGCAAATGGAGCGAACCGCCCGCAAAATAGCGTCGATTTTTGCCCCCAAAAATGCCGGTTTTTCAAGCAAAAAACCGGCGTTTTTTTTGCGCGTTTTCCCATTAAAAGTATTGCATAGTTTCGCCCGCCCCAATATAGTGTTTCTGGATTCGACAAAAATGGAATCTTCCCGCGTTTTTACGGGGGTTGGACGCGTTTTTCGGGGCGGACGAAACGCTTCAAAAACGGCGGATTCTGGCGTATAAAAAGCGCGTAAAAGCCCCCCCGAAAACCGAAACATTTAACACAAATAAGAATACACAAAATATGCCAGAAGACATCAACAAAAACGATAAATACGACGCGTCGAAAATCCAAAAGCTCGAGGGCTTGGAGGGCGTCAGAAAGCGTCCCGATATGTACATCGGCGACACGAACGAAAGGGGACTGCACCACTGCGTCTTCGAAATCGTGGACAACTCGATTGACGAAGCTCTCGCGGGCTACTGCACGCAAATCAAAGTTTCCGTCCATACAGACGGCTCGTGCTCAATCGAAGACAACGGGCGCGGCATTCCCGTGGACATCCATCCCAAGTACAAAATCCCCGCGCTCGAGCTGGTAATGACCAACCTGCACGCGGGCGGCAAGTTCGGCAAGGGCGCATACCAAGTCTCGGGCGGTCTGCACGGCGTAGGTGCAAAGTGCGTAAACGCAGTCAGCGAACACTTCGAAGTGGAAGTGCGCCGAGACGGCAAAGTATACAAAATGGAGTTCTCGCGCGGCAAAACGACTTCGCCCATGACCGTTATCGCCAACACGAAGACAACGGGCACGAAAATCACATTCCTGCCCGACCCCGAAATCTTCACGACCACCCGCGAATTCAAGTACGAAATCCTCTCGAAACGTCTGCGCGAACTGGCGTTCCTCAACCCCGGGATTACCATCCTGCTCTCGGACGAGCGCACAAACCACAACGACGAATTCAGATTCAAAAACGGCATCGCCGAATACGTGGAATTCCTCAACCGCAATAAAAACACCGTCCACCCGAAAGTGATAGCCTTCGGCGGTTCGGCTCCCGCGGCGGAAGGCAGCACGTCGAACATCATCGTAGACATCGCGCTCCAGTACAACGACACCTACGCCGAACAAATCTACGCCTACGCGAACTCGATTTTCAACGTCGAAGGCGGCACGCACCTTAGCGGTTTCCGTACCGCCCTCACCCGCGTAATCAACAACTACGCGAAGGCAAACGGGCTTATCAAAGACAAAGACCCGCAGATTTCGGGCGACGACTGCCGCGAAGGTCTGACGGCGGTCATCTCGGTGAAAGTTCCCGAACCGCGCTTCGAAGGGCAGACGAAGACGAAGCTCTCGAACGGCGAAGTCGACGGCATCGTACAGAAAATCGTCGGCGAAAAGCTCAAATACGCATTCGAAACCGATCCGACCGCGACGCGCAAAATCATCGACAAGTGCCTGATGGCGGCGCGCGCAAGAGACGCAGCCCGCAAGGCGCGCGAAACCGTACGCAAAACGGTTATGTCGGGCGGCGGACTCCCCGGCAAGCTCTCGGACTGCTCCGAAAAAGACCCCGCGCTCTGCGAACTATACATCGTCGAGGGCGACTCGGCAGGCGGTTCGGCAAAACAGGGGCGCGACAGAAAATATCAGGCGATTCTGCCCATCCGCGGTAAAATCATCAATACCGAAAAGGCGCGCCTCGACAAAGTTCTGAACAATCAGGAAGTGCGCACAATCATCAAGGCGTGCGGCACGGGTATCGGCGACTCGGGCGAAGGCGCGTTCGACGCGACGAAAGCCCGCTACCATAAGGTCGTGATTATGACCGATGCCGATGTCGACGGCTCGCACATCCGCACGCTTCTGCTGACGTTCTTCTTCCGCCAAATGCGCGGGCTTATCGAAAACGGCTACGTCTACATCGCCCAGCCCCCGCTCTATAAAATCAAGAGAAAGAAGAAGGAAACCTACGTTATGAACGACGCGGAATTGAACAGAATTCTGCTCAACTTCGGCTCCGCCGATGTAACGCTCAAGCGCATTTCCGACAGCTTCGAATTCCCAGAAACAAAGCTCGACAAGCTTGTCGAAATCTTCGCGCGCATCGAAACGCTCGGACACGGCGTAACGCGCTACGGTTGCGACTTGGCAACATATCTCGACACAAACAAAGACGGCAAACTGCCCAAGTACATCGCGAGAATCCGCACGGGCAACAAGGAGGAATTCCAGTACCTGTTCTCCGACGACGACCGCTCGTCGTTCTACATCAAATACGGCAACCCCGAAGACATCTTCGAGGGCAACACCGTGCGCGAAGTGGTCAACGAACTGGGCGTAAAGGTTCAGCAGAGAATCAACGTCTACGAAATCTACGAGGCATCCCCGCTCGAAAAAATGCTCGCGGAAGTCGCAAAGACGGGTCTTGAAGTGGACTCGTTCTCGGCGGGCGAGCAACCGCGCTACATAATCTCGGAACGCGGCGAAACGGGCAAGGAAAAGTCGGTGAAGATATTCTCGATTCTAGACCTCGTGGGGAAAATCCGCGAATTCGGCAAAACAGGTATGTCAATCCAACGCTATAAAGGTCTGGGCGAAATGAACGCAAAACAGCTCTACGAAACGACGATGAACCCCGCCAAACGCTCGTTTCTGAAAGTCACAATCGAAGACGCCGCCGCCGCAGACGCTACGTTTTCGATGCTCATGGGCGAAGACGTTCCGATTCGCCGCGCATTCATCGAAGACAATGCGCTCAACGCATCGTACCTCGACATCTAACATAAGGGACTTTAAAAATGTATACCGAAAACGAAAAAATAATAGAATCGAGCATAACGCAGATTATGCAGAGCGCGTACATCGACTACTCAATGTCGGTCATCATCTCGCGCGCCCTGCCCGACGTTCGCGACGGGCTCAAGCCCGTGCAACGCCGCGTGCTCTACGCAATGCTCCGCGAAGGACTGCTCCACAACCGAGCTTTCGATAAGTGCGCGGGCGTCGTGGGCGAAGTGCTCAAAAACTACCACCCGCACGGCGACTCGTCGGTTTACGACACACTCACGCGTCTGGCGCAGGACTGGGTAATGCGCTACCCGCTCGTGATTCCGCAGGGCAACTTCGGCTCTATTGAAGGCGACTCTCCCGCAGCCTACCGTTATACCGAGTGTAAACTCGCCGAAATTTCGGAAGACTTGCTCGCCGATATCGACAGCGACACCGTAGACTTTATGCCCAACTATAAGGAGACCCTCTCAGAACCCACGGTTCTGCCCTCGGCTCTCCCCACACTGCTGATGAACGGCTCGACGGGCATTGCGGTCGGCATGACCACAAACATCCCGCCGCACAACCTCGAAGAACTCATCGACGGCATCTGTATGCTCATCGACAACCCCGCAGTTCCCCTCGCTGAACTTATGAACGTCATCAAGGGTCCCGACTTCCCGACAGGCGGCGTAATCGTGGGCAAATCGGGCATCGAAAACTATATGCGCACGGGGCGGGGCATCGTGAAAGTGCGCGGAGTGGCGTCGGTCGAAGAGCTGAAGAACGGCAAGGAACAAATCGTCATCACCGAAATTCCGTACAACGTAAACCGCAATTCGCTCGTTGAAAGCATAGCGGAACTCTACGACGAAAAAATCCTCACGGAAGTAAGCGACATCCGCAACGAGTCCGACGAAAACACGCGCATAGTAATCGAACTCAAACGCGGCGAAGCCCCGCGCGTTGTGCTCAACAAACTCTTCAAACACACGCAGCTTGAATCGTCGTTCGGCGTGATTATGCTTGCAATCGACAAGCGCAAGCCGAAGCAGATGAACATGAAGGAAATGCTCGAATGCTACATCGAGCACCGCCGCGAAGTTGTCTACCGCCGCACAAAGTTCCTCCTGCGCAAGGCCGAAGACAGGGCGCACATCCTCGAGGGCTACAAAATCGCCCTCAATAACCTCGACGACTTCATCAAAATCATCAGGGCATCGAAAGACCGCGAAGAGGCAAAGTTCGCGTTGATGGCAAAATATCCGCTCTCGGAACGCCAAACCAACGCAATCCTCGACCTGCGCCTGCACCAACTCACCGGTCTCGAACGCGAGAAAATCGAACAGGAGTATATGGAACTCATGCGCCTGATTGAAGAGTACCGCTCGATTCTCGAAAACGAGAAAAAACTGCTGGCAGTCATCAAAAAGGAACTGATGGAAATGCGCGCCAAATACGCGTCGCCGCGCCGCACGCAGATTATCGCAGCCGAAGGCGAATTCCGCATGGAAGACGTTATCGCAAACGAAGGCTGCATCATAAGTGTATCGCATAACGGCTTCATCAAACGCACGGGCGTAAGCGCATACCGCTCGCAAAAACGCGGCGGCAAGGGCGTAATCGGCAGCGGTCAGTACGACGAAGACTTCATCGAACACATCTTCACCGCATCCACCCACGACTACATAATGTTCTTTATGAACAACGGCAGAGTGTATGTCGAAAAGGTCTACGAAATTCCCGAAGGCTCGCGCACGTCGAAAGGCCGTTCGATAAAGAACGTGCTCGACCTCAAGGGCGAGGAAAAAGTCGCGGCAATGATATGCGTCAAAAACCTCGACGACGACAAACACGCCCTCGTGATGGCAACCAAAAACGGCGTAGTCAAAAAGACAATGCTCTCCGAATACAAAAACTGCCGCAAGGGAGGCATCAAGGGAATCAACCTCGACGAGGGCGACGACCTCATCGGCGTTGTGCTCGTGGAACAGGACTCCAACATCGTACTGGTAACATACGCAGGCATGTCGATAAGATTCAACGAATCCGACCTGCGCGCACAAGGACGCGATACACGCGGCGTGCGCGGCGTGACTCTGAAAAAGGAAAACGACTGCGTAAAGGCAATAGTTGTGGTCGACCCCGACGCGACACTGCTGATAGCCGGCGAAATGGGTCAGGGCAAACGCTCGAGCTACGACGAATACCGCCTGCAAAACCGCGGCGGATCGGGCGTGATAGCAATCAAAACCCACGGAGTTGCGGGCGCGCTTTCGGTTCGCGAAGACGACGAAGTTATGATGTTCACACACGCGGGTCAGGCTGTTCGTTCGCCGGTGAAGGACGTACGGGTAATCGGGCGCACAACACAAGGCGTAAAACTCATCAACCTTGCGGAAGGCGACAAACTCATAGGCATATGCCGAATAGTCGATATCAAAGACGGCGACATCAACGGCGGTTCGCCGATTCCGACGGCGACAGACGGTCAATCCGCCGCCGCCGACAACAACGACGCCCCCGACGGCGCGGACACGGAAATCGCCGAAGAATAAAATCGGAAAACGAAAAACAAAAACGGCAGAGGTTCATAACCCCTGTCGTTTTTTTTGTATCCGAAATGGAAAAGCCGCCGAACCGCAATCGGCGCGGGATTCGCATTAGGGTACGAAAAAGCGGCATACCGCCTTGGCTGCCGCTTTCACGCTTTGCGATATTTTACCTCTCGGCTTTCGGTTTGTACGATACCGTCCTCGCCGAAAGCTCTTTTGCTATTGCCGCGTCGCCGCCGTTTTCGGGAATTATCATATAACGGTGCTTGCCGTTTGCATTCGGGGTGAAGCCCGTCATCGCGTTGTCGTCTACTACGACCGTTCCAGCCTCGGACAGCTTGAAAAATTCGGGCGAGAAAACGTACAGGACGCTCGTAAGGTCGTATACGCGCGTATCGAACAGGCGTCCCTGTCTGTCGCGCGCATAGAGTTTATAGGCTACCGACACTGGATTGTCCGCCGAAAGTTTTTCGATATCCGCCGTCGGGAAACCGATATACTGCCCCACTTCGAAGCCGCTGAAAACAATCGGCACGGGGCACTCGGAAACAAACTTCTTTGCCGAGGGCAAGTCGCAGCGGATATTATACTCTGGGTTCATTTTCTTGGCTCTCGAATTTACCCCGAACTGCCCCGCCATTACGGAAAAATATTTCACTTTCTTCGCGACCAACTCCCTACCCGAAAGCGGCGATATGTCGTCGGCGGGCGAATCGAACAGTCGCGCGATATTCGTCGAAAATCCAATCGAGATGTAGACAACACCGCCGTCGGCACTTTCGCTCAAGACCTTGCGGGCGAGTTTGACGGAATCGGCGATATCGGAATCGGCATCGACCGACCGCGAATATTTGTACGTTCCGTCGGGATTTGCCATGCGGCAGATTTTGCCGACATACTTGTATTCGGGCTTTTCCTTGCCGTCGCGTATCATACCGATTGGGAAGTTGAAACCGTAGTAGTCGTTCATTAGCGACACAAACATGGGCGAATATTTGCAGTCTTTGTTGACGAGCACCGCGGCAACGTCCGCCCTTCCCGCCGCCTGATAGTCGTAGAGCATTGCGAGGGCGAGCGCGTCGTCCACATCGTTGCCTATGTCGGTGTCGAGAATTACGCGCTGCGGCGCGGCGGTTGCCAGAGATGCGATTGCGGCTGCCGCAAGAAAAAACAATTTCTTCATATACGTTCCTTTTTTTGGTTTGATATTTTAGGCGGAAATATTCCCCGTTCGGAGAAGACATTTTTTAAGCGGCGGAGTAAAGTCAATAGCAAAACGCGGCTATTTTCGGCTTTCGGCGAGAACGATACCGTAGCGCATATTGTTGAACGTGTGGACAAAACGGTCTTTGCGCAAATAGCGCATAAGTTCGGTTATGCAGGCGAACGCCGCGGGCAGAATGTCGGCGCGTCCCGCAGGAACGGAGAATTTTTCAACGCGTTCGGATGGCGAAAGCGGCGCAACGGCTTCGTAGCACTTTTGAATGTCCGCCAACGAAAGCGAATTTTCCGCACCTCCAAGCCCCAATTTTTGCTTCATCAAACGCGCCGCCACCACCGCGCCGCCCGCGCCGACCATAATTTCGGTTTCGGGAAAGCCGGCAAGAGCCGCTCGTATCGCGTCCGCCGACCGTTCGAAATACCCGGCGTTCGACGCGCACTCGCGTGTGAGCCGCACCGCGCCGACATCGATGCTGCGGGCAAACCCGACAGTTCCGAATTGCCCCGCGACGACCTCCATACTTCCGCCGCCCAAGTCGAAATAGGCGCACCTTTTCGACGAATCGACGAGCGGATCCGACATCGCGCCCAAAAACGAAAGCCGCGCCTCGGCATCGCCCGAAATAACGTCGATTTCGACTCCCGTGCGGGCGGCGACGTACGAGACGATTCCGCCCTTTTGCGGACTGTCGCGCAGAGCGGAAGTTGCGACGGCAACGCACGAAAAGTTTCGGGAAACCTGCGCGGCGTCGGTTTTGAAAGCCGAAACCGCGGCGGCGACAAGCTCGGCGGCGTTTGCGACAAGCGCGCCGCGCCCCATAATGCGGCTGTCGAGCGTGCGCTCGTAAAGGCGCACAACCGCGCCGTTTTCGACGCGCCCGAGCAGGCACTTAATCGTGTTCGAACCGATGTCTATTGCGAGAATGTCGGGCTTCATAATTCGAATCCGTCGGGGGCTACTATCACGACAAATTCGCCCTTTGTGGACGATTTTTTAAGCTCCGCCGCCACATCCGAAAGCCTGCCGACAAAGAAGCGTTCGAACATCTTCGTTATCTCCTTTGCGAAGCATACGATACGGTCGCCGCCGAAAACTTCGAGCGCGTCGCCGGCGAATTTTTCGATGCGGTACGGCGATTCGTAGAAAATCAGCGTGTGCCCGAAGTCTTTGTACTTTTCGAAAAAGTTTTTGCGGGCGGATGTCTTCGCGGGGAGGAAGCCCGCAAACAGAAAAGAGTCGCTCGGAAGCCCCGAGGCGCACAACGCCGACGCGAACGCGCACGCCCCAGGAACGGGCACGACCCTTACGCCGCAGGCGCGGCAGGCGCGCACGATTCTGAAACCGGGGTCGCTGACGCACGGCGTTCCGGCGTCGCTCACCAGCGCGACGTTCCTGCCCGACTTGAGAATTTCAAGCAGAGCGGGAGCCACGCCGCGTTCGCGCGAATCCTCGTTGACAAACATCTCCTTGGCGATTCCGAAACGTTTGAGAAGATTGCCCGTTACGCGCGTGTCCTCGCACGCCACGACATCGCAGGAACGCAGCGTTTCGACGGCGCGTTCCGAGATGTCGCCCATATTGCCGATGGGCGTTGCAACAACGTAGAGAGTTCCAAACGAGTCCGACATATTTAGAAAGACGAGAACGGCGTGTATTTTTTTTGCGCGTTTCCGAGAACGTCGGCGAGCGCATCGCAGAAGTCGAACGACACTGCGGCTGAATCGAGAATGTCGAACAGCGGCGATAAAACAAAATCGCGCTCCCGCCAACGCGGATGCGGAATTTCGAGAACGTCTGACGAAATCCTCGCGCCCTCGTAGAATATTATGTCGATGTCGATTTCGCGCGGTCCGTTCGGAAAAATCGGAATCCGCCCGAGTTTCGACTCGGTTTTTTTGCAGAACCCGAGCAGTTCGAGCGGCTCGAAAACCGTCTCGCACAAAAGCGCGGCGTTTAGAAAATCGCGCTGGTCGGCGTACCCCGACGGCTCGGTTTCGTAGATGTGCGAACGCGCAATCACGTTTGCGAAATTGCCGATTTCGGCGACGGCGCGGACGAGATTTTCGCGGCGGTTGCCGACGTTCGAACCCAACGCCAAAACTGTTTTTTTAGGACTGTTCATTTTATGTATCGGGAGCGTTCCCTGTAGATTTTCGTCGATATGCGCCCGATGTCGTAGCCGACATCCACGCCGATTTTCGCAACCTCCACTTCGGCGGCGCACAGATTCGGGAAGCGCACGAAAAGCCGCTCGGCTATCATATCTGCGAGCTTTTCAATCAGCCGCACGCTTTCGCCCGCAAGCACGCCCTCGGCAATCGCCGCGGCGGCGGGATAGTCGACCGTATCGGAAAGTTCGTCGGTTTTCGCCGCCCTGTCGAGCGGCAGGAAAAGCCGCAGCGACACTTCAAAATCCCTGTATTCGTTGCGCTCGGCGGCGAAGCAGCCGTGCTTGCCCCTGAGCTTTATGTTTTCGATTTTTATTTCGTCCATTTTAAAATCTCCGACGCGGTTTTGATTGCCGCAACGTTCTTCACCACATTGTGAACCCTCAGAATATCTACCGATTTTGCAAAAGTTGCAAGCGCGGAAACGGCGGCGGTGGAATCGTCGCGCAAATCCATATCGCCGCCGACGACCGCCCCGAGCGACGACTTTCTCGAAACGCCGAGCAGAATCGGACACCCCAAGACGCGCAGTTCGCCGAGTCTCGCGACTGCCTCGAAGTTCTGCGCGACCGTTTTTCCGAAGCCGAAACCGGGGTCGAGCACGATGTTTTCGCGCGGCACGCCCTCCGCTTCCGCCGCCGAAATTTTTTCGCCCAACCCGCACACGAGCGAGGCGAAGAAATCGCCCCCGCCCGACTCCCCTCGGCAGTTGTGGGTAAGCACAATCGGACACCCGAACTCGGCGGCGGCGGCGGCGGTTGCGCAACGCCCGCCCTCTACTTTCACAAACACGTCGTTTACTATGTCCGCGCCGTTTTCGAGCGCAATCCGCGCGACTTCGCCCTTGTACGTATCGACCGAAATCGGCACGTCCGCGAAAGCCGCCCTCACCGCCTTCAGACGCGGAAGCAGCAGTGCAAGCTCGTCCTCCGCGGAAAGAGGGGTCGCGTCGGGGCGCGTAGACTCCGCGCCGATGTCGATTATGTCCGCGCCCTCCCTCAGCATTTCCGCGGCGCGGGCGACGGCGGACGCGTCGTCGGAATATTTTCCGCCGTCCGAAAACGAATCGCGCGAAACATTCAGCACGCCCATCACAAGCGGCGCAAAATTACCGCGCGCGCGAGACAAAAGATTCGAGATGTTTGACATAAAGCGAAACCTCTTTCGAGGGTTGTTTTTTTTCCACGGCGCGGGCATATTCAAGCGCGCCCAAATAGTCCCTTTTTGCGAAAGCCGAACGCAACAACCCGTAGAGGGAGGCAAGCTCGAACTTCGGGTCGAAAGCCGCCCTGTGGTAGAACGTTTCGGCGCGCGGGAAATCGCCCAGCCCCGCGCACGTTTCGGCGAGCGCAAAGAGCGCGCGCGAATCGTCGCCTGCCTTTTCGACGTACGCTTCGAGAAGCTTTTGCGCCGCCGCAAAATCGCCCGCAGCGAATTTCGCAAGCCCCGCAAACTTGCGCGACTGCGGCATTGGCATCGATTCCGCCAATTTATCCGCGCCGTCGAAATCGCCCGAATCGAGCATTGCATACGCGGCGTTCTCGACCGATGCGGTTCGTTTTGCGACCGCATAGTTTTCGGCGGCTTTTGCATAGAGCGCGCATCGAAAATACGCGTCGCCCAAAAAAGCCAAATCGGCTTCTGTTGCGGCTTTCGACTTTTTCAGAATCTCGAACGCCGCCGCCGCCCCCGAAAAGTCTCCGCGTTTCGCCCTGCAAACGCCGACGAGCCTGACCGCCTTTGCGCCGGATTTTCCGCCGTCGGCAAGCTTCGAGGCAAGCCGCTCGGCTTCGTCGAAAGAACCCGTTTGGCAAAGCAGCGAAGCCTTTGCGAATTGCGCGTCGGAATTTTCGGGCGCGTAAAGCAACGCCTGATTGCAGAAATTAAGAGCCGCCGCATAGTCCGCCGACCGCGAACTTTTCGACGCAAACCAAAGCAGAATCTGCGCGTCGGAACCGCCCGAAAGCGCGAGGGCCGAACGCATCTGCTCGGCGGCTTCCGAATCGCGCCCCTGCTCCGACAACGCAAACGCAAGGTTGCGCCGCGCCGCGAAAAACGACGGCATAAGTTCGACCGCCTTTGCATAGCTCCGAACCGCCGCCGCCCCGTCGCCCGAGCGCATTTGCGCGTTGCCGAGGTTGAACCACAAGCCCGCGCCCGCGTTTTTTCCGCGCGATGCGTCAAGCAGAATCTCCAGCGCCTTTGCCGTGTCGGTCTGTTCCGAAGCAGCCTTCACCGCTTCGTACTCGCCTCGCGAGAGCGTCGGAGACGCGCCGAAGGGCACGGGCTCAGCGCAAAGCGGCAAAACCAGCGACACCAGAAGAAAAATCGGAAAAATTTTTTTCATTTCAAAATTTTAAAGGGAATCGGCAGAATGAATTTCGCCCTCACCGCCCTGCCATTTTTTTTCGGGGATTCGTAGCGGAATTTCGAAGCGGCGGCGACGGCGCACTCGACGAACTCGGGACGGCTCGCATACTCCACGGAATCGACCTGCGTGTTGCCGGACTCGTCCACGACAACGTTCAGCCGCACCTCGCCCTCCGCGCCGCGCGATAGCATTTTCGGAGGATAGCGCACTTTCGTCGAATCGAGCCTGCGCGGAATCGAGTCGAGGGCGTCGAGGGCGAAAATCTCGATTTCCGAAGACGCGCCGATACCGTCGGAAAAGCCGAAAAAATCGGCATCCAACGACGCTCCGCCCGTCCCGCCGAACGACGGCGCTCCGTCCGAAACCGACGCGAAATCGGGCGACGGAACATCCGACGAAAAAACAGGCGCGGTAGCCGCGAATTTCGGCGCGCTCGGCAGACCCGTCCGCTCGGCGGAGCGCGCGCGTTCCGAACCCGAAGTTTTCGCGGACGGGCGCGAGTACACCCGCACAAGCTCGGGCTTTGCATCGTCCGCTCGCCACGAAACCGACACCGAAAGCGGAAGCAGAGCGAACACCGCCGCCGTCAGCAAAACCGAGCACAGCAGGCTTTGCGCATAAAAATTTTTTCTGCAGGAAAAGCCGTTCATTTTTTGTCCGCCGCAATGAAGATTTCCTCCGCCCCGCATTTCTTTGCGCAGTCGAGCGCGGCAACCAACGCCGAAACGGGCGCGTTCGACTCGCCGCGCAAAACAACGCCTTTGTTTTTGCGCAAATGGGCGCGGATTTTCGACTCGAGCCCCGCAAGGGTAGTCCGCTCGCCGCCGACCTCAAGCGAGGAGTCCGCGCGGACGACCACCGTAAGCGGCGAAGAGTCGGGCTTCGACGCGGTTTCGGCTTTCGGCACGTCCACCTTCAGCGCGTTTCCGTCGGCAAACACCATCGTTACGATGAAGAAAATCAGCAGGATGAAAATCACGTCGATGAGCGGCGAAATGTTTATCGCTCCGTCGGAATCGGAATCGTCGAATATGTGCCCGCGGTGTTTCACAGCGCAATCCTCCCGCGCATTTCGGCTGTGCGCCGCGCCAAATTTATCCGCAAAACGCGCATCGACGCGGCAGCCGACATCGCGAGAATCCAAGCGGGAATCGCCGCAACAAGCCCCGCCTGCGTCGTTATGAGCGCGGTCGAAATTCCGCGCGCAACGCCCTCGGACGATTCGCCCGAAGAGGCAATCGCAACCGATATTCCCGCAACCGTGCCGAGCAGACCGATAAGCGGCGCAACCGACGAAAGAATTTTCAGCATTTTGAGCCTGCGCTCCTCCCCCGAAAGCAGCTCCGCCCCGAGACCGTCGAAAGCCTCCTCCGCGCCCGCCCCGCCGCATTGCGCGGAATAGTTGCACTTCTCAAAATCGGCAAAAGCCCGCGCGAATTTTTCGGAATCGGAGCAAAGCGCGTTTAGCGAGCGTACCCGAAAACATATGCCGAAGCCCGTCCAGTACATATATAGCGCAAGCAACACAAGCGGGTACATCAAATATCCGCCCGCGCAAAAAACACCGACAAACTGTGCGCAAAAATCTTCCATTAGCGTTTTTTGTCCGCCGCGGCAAAGTCCGCCGCGATTTTTTCCATATCGGCAACGACACCGCGCGCCCTGCGTGAAAGCACCGCGTGTAGCACGAATGCGGGAATCGCCACAATCAGCCCATACTCGGTTGTAATCAACGCCTCGCCTATGCCCGCGCTGATGAACTGCGCGCGTTCGGCCCCCCGCTCAGCCAAATCGGAAAACGTTTTTATTATGCCCGTAACGGTGCCGAGCAGACCGAAAAGCGGCGCGACCGCCGCCGTAACCGAAAGCACCGACAAGCCTGAAAAAAGCCGTCCCTCCGCCGACAAAACGGCACCGTTTGCAATTTCGTCGAACGCCGAAGCGTCCGCGCCGCGCGAACGTGCGAGAGCCGCAAGCAAGCCGCAGTACGGGCTTCGACACTCCGACGCGAACTTCAGCGCGGCGGACTCGCCGCCCTTTTCGAGCAACGCCGCAATCTTTTCCGCCGCATTTGCGGGAGGCCGCCTCATGCGCATAAACGAAAAAATCTTGACGACCGCCGCCAACAGCGAAACCGCGCCGAAAAATACAATCGGCAACATCCAAATGCCGCCGCGCCGCATATCTTCGGCGAACGTGCGCGAGGTTATAGACTCGTCGTAAAGCGAGCCGCCCGAAAAATCGAAGGGCAGAAAATCGGAACGCCCCTCCGCAAAATCGAGAATCTGCGGCGCGAAACGCTCGCCGTACAAAACGCCGCCGTCCGACAAAAATCCCGCAGTTCCGCCGCCGACAAAGTAACGGCAAGCCCCGACGCGGAATTGCCGCCCCGCAATTTCGGAATTGCGCCCCGCCCTGCGAACCGTGCAATCGGACATCGCGAGCGGGTCGAAAACGCCGCCGCGCAGTTTCGAAATCCCCGCCTTTGCATACTCCGCCGCATTTGCGATGGAAACCGCGCGGGACGGCAGCGAAGCGTCGCAATACGTCGAAACGTCGGCGGCAAGCGTGTTTGCGACCGAATCGTAGAACGCCGATTTATCGGCGAGGGTTTTCGAGCCGTCGAAGACGGAGTTTTCCCGCGCTATTTCCGCGTCCAATTTTGCCGACTCAGCCGCAAGTGCGGCTATGCGCCGCACGGCGCGTCCGCGTTCAGCCGAGATTTCGGCGGCCGCCCTTGTACTTTCCGCGCGGGCGTTCAGAAGCTCCGCCCTTGCCCAATCCGACTGCGCATACGCTGCGGCGCATCCTAACGTGCACGCGAGAAAAACGGCACAACAGGCAATTCTATTTTTCATTTCCGCCGCCCTTCCGCTGTACCTTCAGAAGCGGAACTCCGCCCGAATCTTTGCCCGAAGCCGACACGAAAATGCCCGACGACACAACGCCGTTTCCGCGCGATACCTTTGCGTCCTCCGACGAGAGAAAAGTCAGCGCACTGCAAAGCGCGCGGAATTTCTCGGGCACGGTCCTTTCCGAAAATCCGCCGAAGGAAACGCCGCTCCTTTCGAGAAGCGACCGCACACGCGAATCCGACGCCATTTCGGAAAAGAACGAGTCCAAAAACGCGGAAAGCTCCGCAAGCGCGCGTTCGTCGCGTTCTATTTTTGCGGAAACCGCGCGGCTGTCGGAAAGGCGTTTTTCATTCGCCCGTTTGATTTCCGCAAGCCGCGCACGCTTCGACTCGACCAAAGCCGCGTACGATTTTTCCAAATCGGCGAGTCTTGCGCGTTCAGCCGCGAACGCCGATTTCATTGCGGCTGTCGCGGCGTATACGCGCGTTGCCTCTCGCAGAACCGAATCGTCGGCGGAAAACGCGCCCGACGACGGTTGGGCGCAGACGGCGCACGAAACGGCGCACATACAGAAAACTGCGGAAAACTTTTTCATCAGTCGAGTTTTATTCGGACAACCTTTGTTTCCTTTAAATCTTCGGCGAGAATGACGATTTCCCCCGTCTTTCCGCCATCGGCAAGCTTCGAAATTTCGTCGACCGCGTTTTGGTAGGATTTCACGGGCTTTGAATTTACCTCCTTGATGAGGTCGCCCGCCGCCAACGCCGACGGCATCGCCGAAGCCGCGGGACTGTTCGGCTTTACGTATTTGACTACCGCCGCGTCCAAATCCGCCGAAAAGTTCTTGCGGGCGAATGCGTCGTCCACCAAGCAGTCCCGCACGGAGAAGCCTATTTTCTTGAAGTATTTCGTCCTCGCCTGTCTGTGCGTCTTCGGGCTTTCGCCGACGACAAGCGGAAAATCCCTCGGTTCGTCCGCGCCGCGCACGACGGAAAACACCACATTTTCGCCCGCCTTTTTGGTCGCGAACTTCATTTTGAAATCGTAAAGGGCAAACTCCTCGCTGTTTTCGGCAATCGGACTTCCGTCGATTGCAACGATTATATCGCCCTTTTTCAGCCCCGCCTTTTCGGCCGCGGAATTTTTGACAATCTCGCTGACCAGAAACGCGCTTTTACCCGTAATGCCCATCATTTTTGCAACCTCGCGCTTGAGCACTTTCGTGCCGACAAGCCCGAGCCAGCCGTATTTGTCGCCCTGCGGATTGGACGGAATGCGCTTTAGAATAGCCTCGAGCTCTTCGGGGAACATAAAAGAATTGGACTCGAACGGCGAAAGAAGGGTAATCGGCGCGCCGTTGAGTTTACCCGCATAGAGGAGCATATTTTTACCAGCTTGGGAGTCCGCCCATCCCACGAAGTCTCCGTTTTCGTCGAAGACGGGAGTGCCCACCGCCGCCACCGCGCCGCCCGTCTGCGCCCGCATTATCGGACGCCTTCCGACATACGACACATACGACTCCATATAGTACGGCTCGAAAAGCAACGCCTCGTTCGAAAGTCCCGCGCCCCAGACCTTTCGACCCATCGAAGTTTTCGCGCGGCGGAATTTCGTAAACGGAGCCATCACCTTGGGCAGACCGCCCTCAATCCTCAGGAAATGCGTTCCGGAGAGCGCGTCCGCACCGAGATATTTTGCGGGATACCCGTCGACATCACCGCCGAACGCATAAACCCTGAAGTCGGCGAGTTCGTCGTGGCGCAACTCGAGCGGAATCTCGGAAGACGGCACCACAATCAGCCCGTCCGAATCCGCCGCCATCCCCGTCGTCGAAATCTGGCGGCGGTTTTCCTCGAGCTGGATGGAATATTTCACCGAAACCGCGCACTTTGCGCGTTCGGCAAACATCTCCGCGATATTTCCGCCGAAGAGCGCGTTCGAAACCGCGAACGCGGCGACAAAACAAATAACCCTAAACATATCCCGAGTATCGCAATAAACCCCGTTTTTGGCAACTATTTTATGACCCATTCGTAGCCGAATTTGGAGAGTTTTTCGGCGCGATTTTTGCGCACCACAACGGTGTCCTCTATTCGGCATCCGCCTATGCCCCTGTAGTACAAACCCGGTTCGACGGTTACCACATTGCCCTCGCGCAAAATGCACTTGCGCGGCGATATCGAAATTTTTTCGTGGATGTCCAAACCCACGCCGTGCCCCGTGGAGTGGAAAAAGCCGCGCCACGCGCCCTTTTTGAATTCGGTAAAGTAGCCGTTGTCTTCAAAGAAATCGTCAACGGCGGCGTGGATGTCCGAACCGTTTGCGCCGTCGCGGATTTTCGAAAGCGCGAGCCTTTGCGCGGCGGCGACCGTCGAAACCAGCCTTTCCTGCGCCGAACTCGGTTCGCCCCTGAGAAACGTACGCGTCATATCGCCGAAATAGCCGCTGGAACGCAGGCGCGGGAAGATATCGGCAACGATGAGCGAATTGGGCTTGACCGCGCCCCGCCCAACTTCGTGCGGGTCGCACGCAGCGTCGCCCGAAGCGACGATGGTGTGCATCGCGTCCGCGCCCTCGGCGAGCGCGGCGCATTCCACCTCGAAACGGAGCATTTGGCTTGTGAGGATTTTTCCGCGCCAAATCAGCTTTCCTCCGTCGATTTTCGACTCGCGCAAAACCGATTCAATCCGCGAAAATCCCTTCGCGGCTGCGGCGTTCGCCTTGCGGATTTCAGCAAGCTCGCGGGCGTTCTTGACGTTGCGCTCGGGCAAAAGCGGGCGGTCGGAAACGAGCACGTCGAAGCCCTCGCCGCGTAGCCGCTCGAGCAATAGCGACGGAAATTCGGCGGGCACAATCAGCCCGCGTACGCGCGACTTTTTGAGAATTGCCGCAAGCACCTGCGTGTCGTCGGCGCGGCGGTCGGGAAAGAGCTTGGGAGCGAGGGTCGAAAGGTCGAAAATTTCGTCGAGCCCGCCGAGTTTCGAAAGCCTTCCGAGCTCGAGCGCGCCGATGAGGGCGCATTTTTTCCCGCGCAGCGTGAACGCGTAAAAGGGGTCGGGAATGGGCGCGCCCGTGAAATAAAGCATATCCGCGTTCGTCTGGCACGAACCGTTCAAGACTATCTCTCTTTTCATATTTTTAGTATTGCGGATGCGGCGGCTTTGTACAGATTAAAAAGGCGATGTCTAAGATGTTGAAAGTATTTTTCCCGTTCGCCGTTTTGTCCGCCCTCGCGGCGTGTTCGGAATCTCCCGCGCCGTCCGCCGCCGTTTCGCCCGATACATATTTCGGCATGGAAATCGGCGGCGTTCCGTTCAGGGCGCAACTGGCGGTCTCCGATGCCGAAAAAATGCGCGGACTTATGTTCAGGGAATCGCTCGGAGAAAACGATGCAATGATTTTCGTCTACGCCGCACCGCAGCGGGCATCGTTCTGGATGAAAAACACGCTGATACCGCTCGACATCGGTTTTGTGGACGCATCGGGTACGCTTACGGAAGTCAAAAAACTTTATCCGCAGAATCTCGATTCGGTGAAATCGTCGCGCGCCGACATCGCGTATTGCATAGAGGCGAATGCGGGATGGTTTGCGAAAAACCGCGTCGGCGTTTCGGCAAAGCTCGACCTTTCGAAACTCGAAAAAGCCCTTAAGGCGCGCGGCGCAAAATGAAAAAATACACGCGCAGACAAAAACTTCTGCTCTTTACCGTAGCGGCTCTTGCGGGCGCGGGCGCGACTTTTGCGGCGTACGAATACAACGAATCGCAAATGACCGACTGGCAGAAAAAACAGAAAATCGACCCCGCAGCAAACACGGGCGCAACCGAACTCAAATCGAGAATCGACGCGCTGTCCGTCGGCGGAATAACATTCTGCGCGGTCGCCGTCGCGGGCGTTGCAATCAAAAAAATCTGCGAAAGAAAATGAACGACACAATAACCGCACTTTCCACGCCGACGGGGGAATCGGCAATCGCGCTCGTGCGCCTTAGCGGCGGCGAATGCCGAAGGCTGGCAATGCAGGCTTTCGGCGTTTCCGACATCGTTGCGCGACGCGCGAACTTCGGCACGTACAAAGACATCGGCGGCAATGCGCTCGACGAAGCGGTCTTCACGCTCTACAAGTCGCCCGCATCCTACACGGGCGAAGATATGCTCGAAATCTCCTGCCACGGCAACCCGTACATCGCAAGGAAAATCATCGACGACCTCATCGCCCGCGGCGCACGCCCCGCGCAGGCGGGCGAATTTACCCGACGAGCCTTCCTCAACGACAAGCTCGACCTCTCGCAGGCGGAGGCCGTCGCTCTCGTCATAGGTGCGCGAAGCGCAAGCTCGCTCGAGGCCGCGCAGAAACAGCTGGCGGGCGAACTCGGCAGACGCATCGCGCGCTTTTCCGACAGACTGATGGATATGTGCGCCCTTGTCGAAGCCTACATAGACTTCCCCGAAGACGACCTTCCCGAAGAGGACAAGACCGCCCTCGAACGCACCGCCGACGACCTGACCGCGCAAATGCAGCGGCTCGTCGAAACCTCGAAGTATTCGGCACTCGTACACGAAGGAATAAACGCGGTCATAGCGGGCGCGCCGAACGCGGGAAAGTCGTCGCTGCTCAACGCGCTTGTGGGCGACGAGCGCGCAATCGTAAGCCCCGCGGCGGGCACTACGCGCGACTTCATCGTGGAGAAAATCCTCGCGGGAAAATACGCCGTCAACATCGTCGATACCGCGGGTCTTCGCGAGACCGACTCGGAAATCGAGGCAAAGGGAATCGAAATGGCACTGGGCAAATTCGAACGCTCCGACATCCGCCTGCTCGTGCTCGACGCGTCCGACAAAATGCCCGAATTGCCCGAAAAAGTCTCCGACTCGCTCTCGCCCGAGAACACGATAATAGTGCTGAACAAATGCGATCTGCCCGCCGCCGACACCGCGCAATTTAGAGAGCGTTTCGCCGATTTCGAATGCGCGGAACTTTCGTGCACGACGCACGAGGGCGTCGCAAAACTGCGCGAAACAATCGAAAGGATTATCGAAAAATTCCACATCCGCGCGTCCGCCGACGACATCCTCGTAAGCGCGCGGCACGCCGACGCACTAAACCGCGCCCTCGTCTCGCTCCAAGCGGCTCGCGAAAAAATAGCAAACGGCGACGCTGGCGAGCTTACGGCGTCCGACCTGCGCGAGGCACTCGATGCGCTCGGCGAAATCGTCGGCAAGACCGACAACGAAGCAATCCTCGACCGCATCTTCTCGAAATTCTGCATCGGCAAGTAGCGGAAAAAGGGCAATAAACGCGCGAAGGAAAAACGAAACTCGCGCAGTATTGCGCGGCGTTTTCTTGATGAATACCGCCAATCCCCGATATTTCGGTTACCTTGAAAACTTCGGATTATCCGCAAGCTCCGCGCAAGCCGTTAAACCGGTGTAATCCGCCTTCGAGACTCGAGGGCGCAAGTCCCCACCCGATAACGTCGCTCTTTCGGCGTACATCATAAACGCTCATTCATCAATTAAGCGTCGGGGAATTTCTCGGCTCTTCCAGCGCGCCGAATTGCGGACATTCGCGCAGCAAAAGCTCTTTCCAAAGCTCCGACTCTGGCGTTTCGAAAATCACGTTAACGTCGGCATTCGAGACAATCCAAGTTCCCTCGGCTATTTCGGCTTTGAGTTGGTTCGCGCCCCACCCCGAATACCCCGAAAACGCGGCGATTTTCGCGTCGGGAATTTTCCCGAGCAGCTCGAGCGTCTTCTCGGGCGTAATGCCGAACGAGAACGCGCCGTCCTCCTTGCCGTCGTCGTAGCAAATCGCAAGGCTCACCCTGTCCTTCGCTATCGGACCTCCGTCGAAAACCTCGACGTTCTCGAGCGGAGTTCCCGCAAAATCGGGATTTATATCGCCGAGGGTTTTCCCCTCCGACTTGTTTATTATCACGCCGAAAGAACCATCCTCGCCGTCCTCCAGAAGCAGCACCACGCTCTCCTCGAAAAACGCGCCCGAAAACGACGGCGCGGCAACCAAAAAGCTCCAAGAATAGTCGCTGTACGAACTCTGCATCTCCTAAAGCTTTCTTATCGACACTCCCGACTCGTCGAAGAGCTTGTAGACGATGTCGTCGTTGTTGTAGTCGTGCAGGTATTTGACCTCCCTGATGCCCGACGAAACCAGAATCTTCGCGCAGTTCACGCAGGGGAAATGTGTTATGTACGCCGTCGCACCGCTCAGCGAAACGCCTCGGCGGGCGGCGTCGGCAACTGCGTTCTGCTCGGCGTGGACGGTGGCGATTTCGTGTCCGTCGCGCACGCACGACGAATGCGGCGCGCCCGCAAGAAAACCGTTGTAGCCCGCGGCGATTATCCTGTTTTTGTGCTCGCCGCCGCTTACAATCACGCATCCGACGTTGAGCCTGTGGCACGCCGAACGCGAGGCGATGAGAATTGCCGTACAGATAAAATACTCATCCCAAGACGGACGCATACCCGCCCAGGACTTCACCAAATCGTCGAGTTCTCCGACTATGTTTTTAGACGAATCCATATTTCAGATAAAAACGCAGGAAAACAGAACCGCAAAGAAGTGCATTATCGTGCCTAGCAGCACAAAGACGTGCCAGACCGCGTGCGAATATTTTCTGCCCTTGCGCAGGTAAAAGACAACCCCGCCCGTATAGAATAGACCGCCAAGACAGAGGAACACAATCCCCGCAAGCGGGACAATAGAAAACAGCTTGCCCGAAATCAGGACGACAAGCCATCCCATCAAAAGATATAAACCAATCGACCACCACTTCGTACCCGAGCCGTCCGCGAAAAGCTTCATAACCGTGCCGACAACCGCAAGCGACCAAATCACGCCGAACACAATCCAAGCCGTCGCCGGCGACGGGGCGCGCAGGCTTACGAGAAGAAACGGCGTGTATGTGCCGGCAATCAGATAGTAGATTGCGATGTGGTCGAACTTCTTCAGAATGCGCTTCGCCCGCTCGAACGGAATTGCGTGGTAGAACGACGAAGCCGTGTACACGCCCATCATCGACACGCCGAAAATCGCGCACGAAACAATCGCCCACGAGTCCGCGTAGACCGCCGCGAGCGTTACGAGCACCGCAAGTGCCGCCACGCTGAACAAAATGCCCACACCGTGCGTGGCGGCGTTCCAGACCTCTTCGGCGACGGAATACGGAGCCGCTGTTTTATCGGATGCCATAATTCGAATGAAACCGCAGACCGACGGACGGGGCAACATTTTTTTTGCGTTTTTTTCGCCCCGCCCCCCGCGGTTTCCGCCGCGCGGACGCGATACCGTAGATATCGGAAAAAATAGGATACGCAAAAGGGGCTTGACACGCCGTGTATAATACCGCCGCCCGAACGGGATGCGCGGCGCGCAATCACGACTTCGCGGCAAGTGGAAAATTCTTTTCGAGCTCGGTTTTCAGACGCCGCAAAAGCTTTTCATCGCTCATTTCCACGAGCGCGGCGACGTGCCTTTCTATCTCGTCGCCCAGACGCGTGCGCGGCGGACGCGCCGAATTGGAAAACACGGAGGGGAAATCGGGCAGCTCGCCCGTAAGATACGCCGCGTCCACCGAAAGGAAGCGCGCGATGTCCTCTATCGTGCCGAAGTCGCGCGGTACCCTTCCGCGCCGCCAAGTGCTCGCGGTGCTTACGGCGCAGCCCGTGGCGGCGGCGATGTCCGCGAGCCCGACGTTCCGCTTCCCCATAATGGTGCGCAACCTCTCGGCGAACATTTTATTTTCATATAATTTAACATTTTTTCGCATAAAGTAGAATTTTTCTATTTTTTAATTGACATTATCAATTATTATATAATAATTGTTTCCCTTTTTATGATGCACCAAAATAAATAAATCTCAACCAAAATAATTACATATTATATATATTATTACAAAAACGCAATAAGGAGACAGACGGAAAATGAAAAACGGACATCCGATAGACCCGAGCGAACATTTCGCCTCGCTCGTTCCCGAGAATCAGGAATGGTTCAGCCCCAAGGAGGCGGGCAACATAATCGGCAGGTCAGACCAATTCGTGCGCGACAGCTTCAACACGGGCAAAATAATGGGGCACACTTCGAACGGAATCGCGCCGAAGGGCGAGGAGAAAAAGTCGTACCTGCGCGTCCATCGTGACGCAATCATAATGTACCTGCTCGAATCGGCGAACTACACGCCCGACTCGTTTATGGAGAATCTCGAGTCGATAGTGGCGCGGCGTTCCGACTACCAGCTGTTGCGGCTCGAAAAGGTCATACACGACCGCCTCTACTCCAAGAAACGCCGCTATTCGAAATAGCTCGCCGCGCGGAACCGCAATCGCCTTGACAAGACGCTTTCCGAAACTAAAGTGTCCGACCAACAAAAACGCATTTCAACAAAAAGGAGTTCCGATGTTTACAGGCATTGTCGAAGCCACGGGGAAAGTGGTTTCTTTCGAGGAAAAACAGGCAGCATGGCTGCTAAAGCTCGACGTACCCGCTTTCATAGCCGAATCGCTCGCCGAGGGCGACTCGCTCGCGTGTAACGGCTGCTGTCTGACGCTCGTCGGGCGCGACGGAAACGTCGTATCGTTCGAACTGCTCGAAGAGACCATAAGGCTTACGAGCTTCGAAGGGCTCGTTCGCGGCTCGCTCGTAAACCTCGAAAGACCGCTTGCCGCAAACGCGCGGCTCGGCGGGCACTTCGTCAGCGGGCACGTCGATACGCGCAGCAGCGTGCTCGATTTCGAACGGCGCGGAAAGAACTACTACCTGCGCGTGGCGGTGCCGAAGGAATTTTCCAACTACATAGTCTACAAGGGCAGCATCGCCATCGACGGCATTTCGCTTACGATTGCCGAAGCCCGCGCCGACTCGCTCGCCGTGTGGCTGATTCCGCACACGCTTGAAGTGACGAACCTGAAAGACTGCAAGGCGGGAAAATTCGTGAACCTCGAATTCGACATCCTCGCAAAATACGTAGAGAAAATAGCTTCGGGAAACCGTGAGAAATCCCCCTACCAACCGTAGGTTGCGCCCGCCGAAACGCGCGCCCAAGTTGACACCCAAACGCGCCCTGCAGGCGGCGGTTCTGCTCGCGCTCTGGACGCTTTGGTCGTTGTTCGCCCCCGACACCGATACCCGATCCGGCAAATCTGCGGAGGTCTTCGACGACATTCCCGCCAAGGAATCCGCCGAATCGGGCAAGGTGCGCATCTGCACGTGGAACGTCCGCAACTACTCGGTTGCGGGGCGGCGCGTCGACGGCAAGTACATACAGGCTCCGAAACCCGAAGCCGAAAAAGCCGCCCTGCGCCGCGCGCTCGTTGCCATAAACGCCGACGTAGTGCTAATCGACGAGATGGGCGACATCGAATTTCTGAAGGAACTGCGCAACGACTTGGCAAAGGACGGGCTTGTCTACAACTACATTTCGACGACCCGCTACGATTCGTCGTCGCGCCTTGCGATACTTTCGCGCATAAAGCCCGAAAGGTTTGTGGACTGTTGCGACATAAAATTCCCGTTCCGCGGCGACAACCGATACTCGCCGCGCGGAACGCTCGGCGCAAGCTTCGAGACACTCGGCACAAAGTGGCACGCATTTGCGGTTCATCTTAAAAGTCCGCAGGGCGCGCGGAAGTCGGACGAAAATTTCATGCCGTTCAGATTCGCGGAGTTGCGGGCGATAGACGCAAGAATCGTTTCGGAAATCGGGAAAAGGCAAAACGTAATTATGGCGGGCGACTTCAATCAGGAGCCATCGCAGGCGCTTTTGCGCAATCTGAAAAATCTGAAACTCGGGCTTCTCGAACAATCCGATTCGGCGGGAATGCCGCACACATACATATGGACGAAAAAGAACGCGGCGTTCAGATACGATTTCTTTTTGGTTTCTCCGCAAATGGCGGAATTCGTCGCGGGCAAGGCGGGAATATTCAGGGGGATAGACGGCGCAAGCGACCACTACCCCGTATACGTTGACCTCGACTTTTCGAAGGCGAAAACGAACTGATTGCCGAAAAGAACGGAACTGTACGGCAGGACTACCGCGTGAAGTGTTTCAGATAGTTGCGTTGATACGAATAAATAGCCGATACAATCGCAAGCGTAATCAGAACCGCTATGGCGTACACGGAAGAGACGAAAATCTTCGCGTGGTAAAACGGAACAATCAGCTCGGACGGACATTTCGACGGAATCAGATACGTCGACGCGAACAGAAATGCGAGCGAAGCGAACCAAAATACGCCCCACATAAACACGAGGGTGAAATGCCATACTCCGAAACGCCTGCCCTTCATCGACGAAGCGAACGTGTGCATTACAATGCCGTAGGGAACAATCAGATTGAGAATCGGAATGAAAAACGACCACGTAGCCATCGCGACCGAATACGGAAACCTCTTCGAAATGAGTTTCGAAACGGTCGCCGCCGACTTCATCCACTTGAATCCGCAGACGGCGGTCGCCACAAACAGCCCGAATATGATAAGCGAAATCAGCCTGTTGAGCATAGCGTTCTCGGCGCAGAGAAGCGACACCTCAAGCCTGTCCACCGCGTTCGAAACGGTCAGAAAGCTGGAATAGGAGTCGAGCGTTTCGTTCTGAAAGAAAATCTGGTAGCCCAGACAGACGACGAGAACCACCATTAACGCCCTGAAAACGTGCGTAATTTTGTCGAGCTGCACAAGATGCCTGCTGCTCCTGACGGACGACATACGGAGAAAGAGAGATGACTGCTCGAACGCACACCAGTCTTTTTGGTACGGAGTCCAAACCTTGGTCTGCCTGCCGACTTTTCCCGATAAGACAAGCCCCACCATCGCCGCGTCCGAAATCGGACCGACTTTCCGACCGTCTTTGACATAATACCACATTTTTGCGCCGAAATTTTCAATTAAAAGCCTACACCGTTATCAGATTCATTGCGCAAGTCAACCATTTGTAAAACCGCCGACCGCGTTTTTCGCGGATTCCGATTCCTGCGTATCGGCGCGTTTTGCTCTTGACTTCAAAATGCGCCGAATTAGCTTTGTAAAAATTGGTTTAACGCCCCAAAAGGCAACACTGCAAACTAATGAAAATCGACAATCTGAAAATCTTCACAGGTAGAACGCACCCCGCGCTCGCCGAAGCGATATGTAAACAGTTGTCGCTGCCGCTCGGAAACGCATTGGTCGAATCCTTTCCCGACAGCGAAACTTTCGTAAAAATCATCGACCATATCCGCGGCGACGACGTGTTCATCATCCAGCCCACAAGCCGTCCCACAAACGACAGCTTTATGGAGCTGCTGATTATGATAGACGCCGCGCGCAGGGCTTCGGCAAAGCGCATCACGGCGGTACTTCCCTTTTTCGGCTACGCGCGCCAAGACAGAAAAGACCAGCCGCGCGTTCCGATTACGGCAAAGCTCGTGGCGAACCTGCTCGTGGCGGCGGGCGCAAACAGAGTCCTTACCCTCGACCTGCATGCCAACCAGATTCAGGGTTTCTTCGACATTCCCTGCGACCACCTCTACGCGTCGCCCGTCATCTACGAATATCTGAAGAACCAGCCCGTCGACAACCTTACGATTTTCGCGCCCGACGTGGGCGGTCTCAAGCGCGCACAGGCGTACGCGACGCTCTTCAACTGTCAGTTGGGCTTTATCGCGAAGCGCAGAATCAGCGCGGAAGTGGTCGAAGCCACAAGCCTTGTGGGCGAAGTGGAAGGCCGCGACATCCTCATCTGCGACGATATGACGGAAACCGCGGGCACGCTCACAGCCGCGGCGAAGATTCTCAAGGACAAGGGCGCAAAGACGGTTCGCGCGGCGGTTACCCACGCGGTTCTGACCGACAGCGCGTACAACAGACTCTCTGAAAAGTGGCTCGACGAACTCATTATTACAGACTCCACTCCGCCCGATCCCCGCTACGCGGACTATCCGATTACCGTTTTGAGTGTCGCAAACCTGCTCACCGAAGCAATCCTGCGCATCCACAACAATATGTCGGTAACGTCGCTCTTCAAGGTAAAGGGCTTCTAATTTCGGAAACACCGAATGCAAAAAACGGACAATCCGCAAGGGGTTGCCCGTTTTTTTGTGCCTTTTATTTTCCTATGACTGCGCGTTTTCGACATCTTCGAAGAAATCGGCAAGCGGCGGTTTTTTCGAAGACTTGCCGTAGGCTATCGCCGCCGACGGATGCACATTCGCAAGCCCCGTCGCCATAAAGGCGTAGTCGAACCCCCACGAATATTTTTTCCGCAGCGGCTCGATACAGTCCTGAACGCACTCGAGTATCGGACGAATGCGGAAACGCGGATTTTGCAGAAAACCCGCGAGCAATTCGGTTCGACAGTTGCCCGCGCCGCGCCCCATTCCCGCAATCGTACAGTCCACGATGTCCGCGCCGCCCACCACCGCCTCAATCGTGTTGGCGAAGGCAAGCTGCAGATTGTCGTGGATGTGCATACCTATCCGCTTGCCGGATTCTGCGCAGATGTAGCGGCACTTTGCAAGCACGTAGCGCAGCCTGTGCGGGTCGAGACCGCCGAAACTGTCCATCATATAAACGATGTCGGCGCGGCTCACCGCAGCAGATTCGAAAACGCGGTTTAGCTCGCGCTCGGAAAGCGTGGAAACCGCCATAATGTTCACGCTCGTCTCGTAGCCCAAATCGGCGGCGTACGCGACGGTATCGAGGGCTTCGGGAAGCGTCTTTGCGTATGTTGCAACGCGTATCAAATCGACTGGGCTTTCCGATTTTCCGACAAGCGCAGTCCGCGGATTCGACTTGCCCGCATCGAGCATCGCGGCGAGCTTGATGTCGCGCTTGTTGTCGCCGACGATGCGCCTGATGTCGTCCTCGCGGCAGAAACGCCATTTGCCGAATTTTTGAGGATCGAAGAACTTTTCGTCGTTCTTGTAACCGATTTCCATATAGTCGATGCCCGCGTCGGCGCAGGCGTCGTATACGGCGCGCACGGTTCTGTCGTCGAAATGGCTGTTGTTGACCGCGCCGCCGTCGCGTATAGTGCAGTCGAGAACTTTTACGTCGGAACGAATCATCCCCATAACCTCCCTGTGGATTTCGTCCGACTTCCGCTCGTTGAAAGTTTTCATTGCGTACAAAAAAGCCGCACGCCGTTTTCGGCGTGCGGCGGTTCGTTAAACTATTTCATCATGTCGTCGTAGAAATTCACAATCTGCCCGCGCTTGTCGGACTCGTTGTATTCCATCGCGCTCTTGGGGTGGCGGTTGAGGAAGCCCGTTACCATGTACGGATAGTCGAAGCCCCAGCCGAGCTTTTCGCGCATAGGTTCTATTTCCTTTTCGACGCATTCGAGCAGCGGACGGATTGTGTAGCGCGGATTGTGAAGGAAGCCCACGAGCAGTTCGAGCGGACAGTTGCCCGCGCCGCGTCCGAGACCCGCAAGCGTGCCGTCGACCATGTTCGCGCCGCAGACAATCGCCTCTATCGTGTTGGCGAAGGCAAGCTGCAGATTGTTGTGCGCGTGTATGCCGATTTCCTTACCGTATTCGTGCGCGATACGCATGTATTTCGCCATCATATAGCGGATTTGTTCGCTGTAGAGCGATCCGAAACTGTCGACGAGGTAGATGGAACCGACTCCGCTTTCGCCGAACATTTCCAGACCTTCGTCAAGCTCGCTTTCGCGCACCGTCGAAACTGCCATAATGTTCACGGTTGTCTCGTAGCCCATATCGGTGCAGTGCTTAATCATATCGAGCGCGAGCGGAATCTGGTGGATGTACGTTGCAATGCGCACCATATCGATAAGGCTCTCCGACTTGGGACCGAGCTCGGTTTTGTAGTCGCTCTTCGCGGCGTCCGCCATAACGGAAATTTTGATGTCGCGCTTGTTGTCGCCTACGATACGCTTGACTGCGTCTTCGTCGCAGAAACGCCAGTCTCCGAAATCGGCGGGGTTGTAAATGGTCTTGCTGTTCTTGTAGCCGATTTCCATATAGTCGATACCCGCGTCGGCGCAGGCATCGTATACGGCGCGCACGGTTTTGTCGTCAAAGCGGCTGGAGTTCATAAGACCGCCGTCTCTGATTGTGCAGTCGAGCACTTTTAACTCTTTCCTGAAGCCGACCCATCTACCCGAGTGCTTCGCGGAACTGTTCATTGATTTCTGATTCATTGTGTTTCCTTGATGTTGAAATTAAATTTTGAAAATAAAAAACCCGACCGCCTCAGCGTTCGGGTTTTTTCTATATGCAAATACGGGCAAACCGCCTACCGAACGCCTTTGTTTGGAAAGCTAAAGTAAAAGTAATAGGCTGCCGAAAAGTTTTGCATAAAATTTATTACTGCCGCATTAGATGCTTCGAAAAAACGAAGTCAAGCGTTTTTTTTATTTTCCGCAAACTTTTGATACGAGTTTGTGGAAGTCGGCAAAGAGCCCGTCCGCATCGTTCGGACCGGGGGCTGCCTCAGGGTGGTACTGAACCGAGAACACGGGCAGATCTTTGTGGCGCAGCCCCTCGACCGTGTTGTCGTTGAGGTTGATTTCCGTAACGATTGCGCCCGCGTTTTCCACTGCTTTTGCGTCGGCGGCAAAACCGTGGTTTTGCGACGTAATCGAAACAATGCCCGTTTCGAGATTCTTTACGGGCTGGTTCCCGCCCCTGTGCCCGAACTTGAGCTTGTATGTGTGCGCGCCGATTGCGTGCGTGATTATCTGGTGTCCCAGACAAATACCGAACGTCGGATACTTTTGGATAAGCTTCGACACGCATTCATGCGCGTAATGAACCGCCGACGGGTCGCCGGGGCCGTTGGAAAGGAATACCGCATCGGGCGAAAATTCGACGATTTTTTCGGCGGGAGTGTCGGCGGGGAAAACCGTCACGTCGAAACCGTGGAACGCCAGACGCTTGAAAATGGAAGTTTTCGCGCCGTAGTCGATTGCCGCGCATTTGAAAAGCGGAGCCGTGCGCTTGAAATTGTAGAGCGTAGTTCCCTCGACGGTAAAGGGCTTCAAAATTTCGCCGTCAACGTCGAACTTGTAGGGGGTCTTGCAGGTTACCTCCCTAACGTAGTCGATACCGACCAGACCTTCCCAGCCGCACGCCTTTGCCACGGCCTCTTCCGCCGAAATTCCCTCGGTCGAAAGGCAGGCCTTCATCGCGCCCGCGCTGCGCAGTTTTTTTGTTATTGCGCGGGTGTCTACCCCGCTGATTGCCGGCACGCCGCCCTTTTCGAGATATTCCTGAATCGACTGCTCGCTGCGCCAGCTGCTCGGAATCGGGCTTACTTCGCGCACCACAAAGCCCCTGACCTTGATGCCGTCGGACTCTTCATCCGCCTTGTTTACGCCGTAATTGCCCACTTCGACCGCCGTCATCGTCACGATTTGACCGAAATAGGATGGGTCGGTAAGAACTTCTTGGTAGCCCGTCATCGACGTATTGAATACCGCCTCGCCGACGACCGTTTTCTTTGCGCCGAACGCGCGTCCCTTGAAGACGCTGCCGTCTTCGAGTGCCAAAATAGCTGTATAGGAATCGCTCATAATATTTTCGCGCCAATTTCGTAGATTTTCGGGCTTGTTGCAAGCCTATAATACAATGCGCCCACCGCAGCCGCCTTTTTTTCGCGGTTTCGATGGCTAAAAAAGTTCCGACTGCGTCTCCTTTTCGCCGCCGTCGTCGCGGAGTTTTTTCAGAAAACTCGGTCTGTGGATTTCGCACGAACCGAAGAGCATAAGATTTTGCAGGTGCGCCGCCGTTCCGTAGCCTTTGTGCGCATCGAAACCGTAGCGCGGATATTTGCGGGCAAGCTCGTCCATCAGCGCGTCCCTCGAGACTTTCGCGACAATCGAAGCCGCGGCGACAGCCAAGCTCGACGCGTCGCCCTTGACGACCGCTGTATGGGCATAGGGAAATTTTTTCATCGGCTTTCCGTCGATGAGAATGCACGCGTTGGAGGTATCGAGCGACTGTTCGCCGAAGAGCGTTGCGGGAGCGGCGGCGGCGCGCAGGTAGAGCTTTTGGCGTTCGTCGAGCTTGCGGGCTGCGCGCGCCATTGCAAGCTGCGTCGCGCCCAGAATGTTGAGCTTTTCTATCTCGTCGACCGACGCGAACGCCGCTTCGAAATCGAGCCACCCGTTCTTTTTAAGCTCGACAAGTTTTGCGTAGAGTTCCGCACGTTGGTGCTCGGAAAGCTTTTTGGAATCGTCCAAGCCCGCGAGCGTTTCGAGGAACGCCGGCACCGCATATGAACGCGTTTTTACCGCTGCCGCCGCCGCGCAGACGGGACCGGCAAGACATCCCCTACCCGCCTCGTCGATGCCCATAAGCCAGCTTCGCCCCGCCGCGTATTCCGCGTCGAAAGCCGCAAGCGATTCAATCGCGCCGTGTTTTTTCAAAGCCATTTTCGGATGCTATCAGTCGGCTTTGCGCGCTTGGGCAATAGCCTCCGACGCTGTCTTGAAGTGGAGCTTGGCGAAGCGTTTCAACGCGTCCGCGCCGAATTTTTCGACGATTTCAACCGCCTGCTTGCGCACGTCGGCACTTGCGCCCTTTTTGAGCTTTATGCCGCATTCGTCGGAGAGCTTGCGCATCGAGTAAATGTAGGTTGCGCGGGCGACAATCGAAGCCGCCGCGACGACGGGGTCTTCTTCCGCCTTTGTGCGCATTTTCAGTTCGAAATTCGGAATGTCGAGCTGCCTTTGCACGAGGGGCTGCTTTGTAAACTGGTCGAGCATCCCCCAAGGCGCGTGGCGTTCGTTGAGCGCGCTTGTAATCGCCGTTGCGTGAAACCACGCCAAGAGTTTGTTCAGATTGCGCCCGAACTTTATATATAGGGCGTTGTACTTTTCCATGCTCGCATACGAAACCTTTACCGCCACGCCCTTAGTGGCTTTGATTTCCCGCGCCATGCGCAAAACGGCTTCGTCGCTGCTGACCTTTTTCGATTCCCGCAAGTCGTCGGCAACCCATTTGCGAACAGCATCGCCGTCCGCCACAACGCACGCCGAAACGAGAGGTCCGAAGAGGTCGCCCTTGCCGCTTTCGTCCACGCCCGCGTGAAGCTCGTACCACTCGGGATGAAGGGCTTCGTCGTAGCCGAGCCGCGCAAAACCCGTGATTTCGGGCTCGAGCACAAACTGCACGAACTCCTCCGTTCCCTTGCCCTGAATAACGACCTTGCCCGACGAGTACGCAACCACGTTTACGTCGCGCCCCTTGTATGCGAACTTTGCGTAGTTTACGTCGAAAGGCGCCCAAAGGTGCTTGTCGAGCCACGCGTCGAGCTTTTCCGCCTGTTCGTCGGTGAGCGTTACGGTGTGGAGCGTTTTCTTCTTCGGTTCGGAGTCGATTGCTTTTTTGCGCTTGGGATACATTTTAGATAAATTCCGTCGGATATGATTGTCCAAAATCCGTGCTTCGGCAAGACATTATTCTTGCAGTCGGCAAATTAACTTGAAAGATTGGGGTTTCGATATTCGGTAAATACGACTGGAACCACGCCGAAAAAAATACAGTACGGAGGAATTTTATGAGCAAATCCATAATGATTGTCATTTGCGACTTTCTGCTGCTTAGCCTGCTTAGCCTTGCCAATTTCGACTCGCCCTCGTCTGAAGACGCAACACTCAAAGCCCAACAGGAAATCGCCGAACAACAACGCTCGCAACAGGAGTTCGCCGACGCGCAGATGCTCGACCTGCTCAAGATGTCGCTCGACTCCGAACGCGACAAGCGGCAGTCGCTCGACTCCGACATTTCCAGACTCGCCCAGACGGCGGAGGAACACAAAAAGCTCGCCGAACAGCAGCGTAAAATTCTCGAAAGCCGCGAGCTTGAACTCGAGCGTCTCGCAAAGACAAAAGCCGAACTCGAAGGCGAGCGCGAACGCATCCTCAACAAAAGCCGCGAACTGCAGTTGCGCGTGGATTCGGCGGAAAAGCGCAACGAAAAGCTCCAGAACGAAATCGTATCCGCGGGCGAGCGGCTCGAAAAATCGGCGCGGGAACGGCTCGAGCTTGAGCGCAAACTCGGCGATATGCGGCAGGCGGATTCGTCCTCCAAGCAGAAGCTCGAAGCCGCGCAGGAGGAACTGCGACGCAACAAGCAAAAGCTCGAAGAACTCCGCGTCGAAGGCGAATCGCTCAAGAGCGAAAACCGCGCAATCGAAAACGAGAAGCGCGCCCTCGCAACGCGCCTCGAAATAGCGTCGGCAAAAACGCAAATCTACGAGGAAAACATCAAACGCTACCGCGCTCTCGTCGACATCGAAAAAACCGAAAAGGAGAAAATCCGCGAACACGCCGAAACGCTCGCCGTGGGCGTCGGCGAACTTGCCGCCCAACAGAAAAACCTCTCCGAAACCGTGCGCGACCTCCGTCCGAAAACTTCGTCGGAAATTTTCCAAAGCGTGAAAAACCGATTCGCAACCGTCGTCTTCGACTACACCAGAAACGGACTTTTCGGCGACGGCAAAACAAACGCCGAGCTCCGCGCCCTGCCCGTAAAATTCGCGGGAAAGGTCTGGCTGGTCTTCCGCGCGCCGTCGGTGGTCGCGCCGACGTCAAAGGACAAATACTTCGCGCCCGATTCGCTGTCGGTCTCGGTGCGCGGCAGGGGCTTCAAGTTCTCGCCCGTCGGGCTCAATTCGATAGCCGAAGACCCGCGACTGCTCGCGCTCGAAGTCCCGCAGACGTTCCTCGAAAAGGAGAAAATCGAACCGCTCGAAATTCCGCAAAACTTCTTCGCCTATTCCGACTGCGCGGTCGTAGACCCCGAAAAATTCCGCTACGGGCTTGTCCCGTTCCGCGCCGACTTCAAAAACAACGCCTACGCAAAGCTCGACGTGGGGCTTATGGAATCGGTTTTCGGCGCGTTCTCGCCCTCCGACGGCGACATTATGCTTTCGCGCAACGGCGAATATATGGGCAATATGCTCGGAGGTTCGTTCGCGATTCTGCTGAAGTCGATTACCCCCGCAAAAACTATGCCCGTCGGCGCGTCATATTCGGCGGCGGCGGCGGACTCGTTCGTAAAGACAAACTCGGCGCGGCTCGAAAAAATCCCGTTTTCGCTGAGGTAGCGCAGCGGCTCGAAAGCCCGCGATTTTCCTCTCAAAAAAACTCCGACCGTATTTTCTTGCAAAGTGGTCTGATTTTTTTACGATTCAACCTCTACAAGGAACATGGACAGGCTTAATTCGAAAAAAAGGAAAATGATGAAGAACTACCTATATCTGTCGTTGATACCCGAAGCACTCATCGCCTCGCAGCTGCCGCCCGAAGAATTCGGCGCATACTTCGCAACGGGCGTTTTCCGCCGCAACTGCGACCAAGCGGTCTTCTTCGAAATCGACCCGAATTTCAAGTCCGACTACCTGCCGGTTGACAAAATCGGAGAGCTTTGCAAACCGCACGAAGACGGCAAGCCGCACAAGTCGGTCTACCTCTCGGTATACCGCGTGCTGGAACACATCCCGATGTCGGCGTTCCGCAACCTCTACGTGGTAACCTCCGACGGCAAAACGCTCGAGCTTTCGCCGAAGCCGTTCGTGCCCGACGCAAAGCCGCACCTGTATTTATACCAAGACTTGGCCCCGTGCCGCCCGAGAGTCGCCAGCATTCTCAATCCCGCCGAATACGTGGCGCGGCTGACTTCTGAGGAAAGGCTCGTGCACATCGATAAAATCGCATTCTGCGACCTGAAGCTCGGCGCGCTCGAAACCGATCCCGAAAACGGCGACATCGGCAACCTGCCATACATCAACCAGTACCACCTGCGCTACTGTCTGATGCAGGTTCGCAACAAGGGCGGCAAAAACAACAAGGTTGTCGTCCGCTCGAGCACCGACTTCCTCTACAGGACAATCAACAAGGGCTTCTACGTTGGAGTCGGCAACGATATGCTATTCTATCCGATGCCATCAAAAGAACAGCTCGAAAACGAACACTATAATTGGTGGCGTTCGGCACAGTCGGCGTTCGGCTCGTAATGGCTACTGTCGATAGCCTGAAACAAGGGTTTGTCCGATTTTTCGGGCAAACCCCTTTTTGTTGTCGACACGAAGGAAATCGGCAAACCGTGTTGCGATAAAAAAAGGCGCGACTTTCGTCGCGCCGCTTCGCGGAAATAAAACACGTTTTCCTATTTCTTCGCCTTGCAGGCGCATTTTTTCGCGCACGCCTTCTTTGCGGGAGCGGCCTTCTTTGCGGGGGCTTTTTTAACAGCAGCCTTCTTTGCAGCCGCCTTTTTCGCGGGAGCGGCTTTCTTTGCAACCGCCTTCTTTGCGGGAGCTTTTTTTACCGCAGCCTTTTTCGCGGGAGCAGCCTTCTTTGCAACCGCCTTTTTCGCGGGAGCTTTCTTTGCCGCTACCGCCTTCTTGGCAGGAGCTTTCTTGGCGACCGCCTTCTTTGCGGGAGCTTTTTTGACCGCCGCAACTTTCTTTACCGTTTTCTTTGCGGGAGCCTTTTTTGCAACCGCCTTTTTTGCTACTGTTTTTGCCATAATATGTTGGTATTTTGGTTTTGTTGTTTGTAGCGCGACACTTTTCCGCATCCGCAATAGAGAGGCGACGGAATTGCGAAGCGCAATAAATTGCAAAAAGGCAATCCGACGCCGCGCCGAACTGCCCAATCTAAACCGAAATCCGGAAAAATGGAGAGAGAAACCGCCGGAGTATTTTGCCCAAATACCCTTTTTCCCCGCGGATATATAACTGACTCCATAAACTTCTATTAACAGATTGACATCGAATTTCCGAACTATCTATTTGACCGTTCCTTTTTGTACTTTTTTTCAACACATTGCAATAACTTTTTTTACAATTAACGATATTCTCCGCCGCATTTGAAAAAATTCCGCAAAACCGCATTCAAATTTTCGTTTACATTAAACGCCGACTGTGCACTATCGGACACTCTGCTTGGAGATTGCCTTTACAATACGCACTCCTTAAACATACAAAATCCTCCGTCTTATGATTCAGGAAAAAATCCTCCGAATTTTGAACTCCATTAGGGAGAACCGTTCCCTGCCGCCGCTTGCCGATGTCGCCTCTTCCGCGCGGCTTCGGGAGGATTTCGGCTTCGATTCCTTCGATCTCGCCGAACTTACGGTCAGAATCGAGGACGAATTTTCCGTGGACGTTTTCGAAGACGGAATCGTCGAGACCGTCGGCGAACTTTGTGCGAAAATCGAAAAGGCGCGATGAAACCCGAGCGCATATTCATCGGCGACGGCAAAGACGGTTTGTCGTATGCCGATTTGCTCGGGTTTGCGAACGGCGCGAAGTCGGTAAGGCGGGTAATCGCCGACGAAAATCCGCCGAGTTTTTTTCCCGAATTTGTTTTGTCGCTTGCATGCGGCGCGGATGTCGCCCTGCCCGACGCGGCGAACATCGGCGATTTTCCCCAAGCTGATTTGCCCGTTCGAAAGCCGCGTTTCGATTCGCTCGACGCGCTCGCAAACGCCGTGCGCAATTCGCGTTCGAAAATCGACCTTTTCACTTCGGGGACGACGGGCAAACCGCGCAAAATTTCGCACACAGTGCAGTCGCTCTCGCGTTCCGTGCGAGTCTCTGATGCGCATTCCGACGACGTTTGGGGTTTTGCGTACCATCCGTCGCACATCGCGGGGCTTCAGGTTTTCTTTCAGGCGTTTTTTAACGGCAACGAAATCGTGAATCTTTTCGGCAGACAAAAGCGCGAAATTTTCGGTCTGGTCGTCCGCAGAAAAATCTCGCATATATCGGCTACGCCGACATTTTACAGACTTCTCCTGCCCGAACCGAACGTGTACGAGTCGGTAAGACGCCTGACGCTCGGCGGCGAAAAATCGACGGGCGGGCTGCTCGAAAAGCTAGGGGCGGTTTTTCCGAATGCGAAAATCAACAACATTTACGCCGCGACCGAATTCGGAACGCTGCTCGTTTCCGACGGCGAGTATTTCTCGATTCCGCAGTCGGCGGCGGAGCTTGTCCGAATCGATTCGGGCGTTTTGTGCGTCCACAAGAGCCTGCTCGGCGGCGGCGAAGTTCCCGTCGACGGGCAGTGGTACAAAACGCGCGATATGGTCGAATTTGCGCCCGACGGACTGCGTTTCAAATTCGCCGCTCGGCAGTCGGATTTCATAAACGTGGGCGGATACAAGGTGAATCCGTCGCGGGTCGAGGATGTGCTGCGCGGGTTCGGCGGAGTCGTCGATGTACGCGTCTACGGCAGAAAGAACTCCGTCTTGGGCAACATTCTGTGCGCCGATTTGAAAACCGAAGACGGCGCGGAGGCGGACATCGCGGAGATTCGGAAATTCCTTTCGGAATCGCTCGGGCAATACGAAATTCCGAGGAAAATCGCCTTTGTTTCCGAGATTGAATCTACACGGACTGGAAAGATAAAACGATGAAAAACGTACTTGTAACGGGAGCCTCGAAAGGCTTGGGATTGGCTATATGCCGCGCGCTTCTCGAATGCGGCGGCTACACGGTTTTCGCGGTCGCGCGCACAAAGACCGACGAACTGGAAAGCCTGTGCGGGCGTTTCGACGGCGGAATATTTTTCAAAAGCGTCGATTTATCCTCGCCCGAAAATGCACGTAAGGCGATTTTTTCGGACGGCTTTGTTTCGAATAAAATTCCGCTGTACGGACTTGTCAACAATGCGGCGCAGGCATACGACGACCTGCTGACGAACATCGCCCCTGACAAACTCCGCGCCTTGTTCGAAGTGAACGTGTTCGCGCCCGTTCTGCTTACGAAATACGCCGTGCGCAATATGATTTTGAACAATCTGGGCGGAAGCATCGTGCATATTTCGTCGGTCTGCGCCCACACGGGCTACACGGGGCTGTCGGCGTACGCGGCGACAAAGGGCGCGCTCGAGGCGTTCTCGAAAAACGCGGCGCGCGAGTGGGGTCGGCGCGGAATCCGTTCCAACACGGTCGCGGCGGGCTTTATGGAAACCGATATGAGCGCGTCGCTCGACGGAGACCGCAGGGAGAAAATCCGCGGTAGGACATCCCTCAAAAGCCTTACCTCGCCAGAAAGCGTGGCGAAGACTGTGCGCTTTCTGCTATCGGACGATTCGTGTTCGATAACGGGTCAGAATGTGTCGGTCGATTGCGGCGCGCTCTGATTCGCACGAAACTCCACAAAAACGTTGACAAAGCAACAAAAAATCCTCAAGGATTTCCGCAACACGGGAATTTTAGGGCACCCAAACCGTTCCGAGCCGAACGCAAGTTTCTTCGGGGGGGAAGGATGGATGCATCGGGATGTTCCCCAAATAAAACAATACAACGCACAAACCTATGCTTAAAAAACTACTATATGCTATGCTGCTGTTTGCGGCATTCCAATTCGCGGCTTTCGCGGAAGTCAAATTGCACAACGCGCCGAAGGGCGAGAACCAATCGGAAAGCTTCACACTCAAGGTAAACGGCAAAAGGGTTTTCGTCTACGAATGCACCGTTTCGAAATATCCGATAAACCAAGTCTGGCCTGGGTATCAACGCCCTATTGAACAGACGGAAAAGGCGTCGTTCGCCTATTGGGATATGGATGAAGACGGCGCGGACATCGAGATTACCACAAATGTAAACTGCAGAAGCGTGGTAATACGCCCGCTCTCGCTCGGCATTCACCCGACAAAAGCGGCGTCGCTCGACGACAACGTGAACTCGTCGCTTGCGCTAAAGCCGAAGTTCGCAAAGAACAAAATCAAATTCAAGCTCAAGACCTTTAGGCAGATTGTAGTCGAGGTCAACGGCTACCACAATTCGCTCCACCTTTTCCCGAACAAAATGGAAAAGCTCGACGGCGTGAAAAAGACCGACTTCTGCTCGCCGCAATGCAACTACTGCTCGCCCGCGCACAACGACATTTCAAAGAAATACGACCCGAACTACATCTATTTCGGCGCGGGCAGACACGATGTCGGCACGCTGATGCTCAAAAGCAACACGCGCGTGCACATAGCCGCGGGGGCGGTGGTCTTCGGAAGCCTCGTCGCCGACAACGCCGAAAACATCAAAATCACGGGGCGCGGCATTCTCGACGGTTCGCGCATTACACGCGCCGACAAATTCGCGCGCGGCGGCTTCGGATGTCTCCATTTCAGAAACTGCAAAAACGTGTCGGTAGAGGGCATAATTCTGCGCGATCCCAACTCGTGGTGCGTCAACGTAAGGCGTTGCACCGATGTCGACATCGACAACATCAAGATGATAGGTCTGTGGCGCTACAATTCGGACGGTATCGACGTATGGGACTCGTCGAACGTGAGCTTCAAAAACTCGTTCATACGCGCTTTCGACGACAGCTTCATAATCAGGTCGGACGACATCAACAACAAGAACATCACGGTCGAAAACTGCGCTATGTGGAACGACTGGGGCTTGTCGCTCGCCGTCTGGGCTTGGTCGAAGACGATGAAGGGCAGGTCGTACGAAAACATCACGTTCAAAAATATCGACATCATCCGTTCGGCGGGACAGGCGATGCACATTTCGAACAAGTCGGGTTCGACGGTAAGAAATGTCAAATTCGAAAACATCAACGTGGAATACGACGCGTGGTGTCCGCGGCAGATTTTCCAAAAGCGCGAAAACGTCGGCGAACTCTATATGCCCGACCCCAACGACAAATACGTGCCCACGGCAATCTTTATCGAATCGGTAGAAAAGGATTCGAAAGTCGAGGACATCACCTTCGAAAACATCAAAATCGTAGGCAGGAGCGACGCGCCGTCTGCAATACGCAGCAGAAATGCCGAAATACCCGTCAAGGGCGTTAAAATCAAAAACCTCGACAACAACGGCAAAAAGGCGGCAACCGCTGAAGCTGCAAATATGCGGGTCAAGAACGCAGAAGTCTCGTTCGAATAACATCGGTACAAACCGAAACAGAAGACGCACCGAAGACGGTTCGGCGCGTCTTTTTTTTGTCGAATTTGCTTTCCGAAAAAAAGACGCTTGACAAAAATTTATACACTACCATATTGGTAGCTATTATGAATTTCATCAAACAAGAAATAACGGAACAAAACGCCGGCTATTACACTCTGCCCCCGAAGCCGCGTCCGCTACCTGAAGCGCATGCCTCGGACGAAGCACTCGCCTTCATAGACAAACTTCCGTCCGACTTCGTTTCAAAGCAACGCAGGGCAATCGAAAACGCAATCGCGGGAGACTCTGCGGAACTTGAAACAGTCCGCGCCTCGCGCCGAATTTCGTCGTACGACATGTCCTCCGTCTACGTCGAAGACATCCGCATAAACGGCGGCAAATTGCGGCTGCGTACCTACACGCCAAAAACGCCCCTTTCGACAAGCCGCAACATACTGCTCTACCTCCACGGCGGCGGCTGGACGATTAACTCGCCCGAAAATTGCGAACGCTTCTGCCGCGATTTCGCCGTCGAAAATGACAGCACTGTCGTCGCGCCCGACTACAGGCTCGCGCCCGAGCACCCCTACCCTGCTGCGAACGACGATGCGAAAACCGCATATCTGTGGACTGTCGAGCACGCGCGGCTTATCGGAGGCTCGGCGGAAAAAATCTATATCGGCGGAGACAGCGCGGGTGGACATCTCGCATTCGCAACCGCAATCGACCTGCGAGACGACGACTCGGCAAAAACCAAGCCGCGCGGGATTATCGCATTCTACCCCGCAATAGATTTGGAGCACACCGATACGGAAAGCTACAAATATTTCGGCGAAGATTTTGCGCTGAACGCGGGGCTTATGAAGCTCTACATCGAGGCCTACGCTCCCACGCCCAAAGCGCGGAAGGCGGCATCGCTTGCCGCCGCGAACCTTGCGGGCTTGCCGCGTTCGCTCTTGCTCGTTTCGGAGTGCGACATTCTGCGCTCGGAAGCCGAAAACTTCGCCGAGCGGCTCGCCTCAAGCGGCGTGAAAACGCGCCGCGTGCGCCTCGAAGGGGCGACGCACATCTACATCACCCAAAAGGGAATGGACAACGCCTATTACGCGGCATTGCACGAAGCTTCCGAATTCGTATCCCGAGGCGAATAAAACGACACGGGGGAAAGCTGCCCAATCCTGCCGAATTTTTTGTTGACGCGGTTTCGCGCCATCGCTAGTGTCAACCGCAGTTATGAACAAATCGGCGATAGATAGAATCAATTCCGAGTTAAAAAAACGCATTGCCAAGCTTCTGCCGAACGACGGGCACACGCAGACGAAAATCGGCGGGTTGTACGTATTCAGGGCGAGCGTGGCGGGACGCTGCGAGAAGTGCATGTATTCGCCGAAAATCATTCTGATGGTGCAGGGCTGCAAACGCGCAATCACCGAAACTGGCGAAACAACCTACCGAGAGAACCAGTGCCTTGTCTCGGGAATCGACGTTCCCGGAACGAGCTATGTCTTGGAGGCGAGCAAAGAAAAGCCAATCCTCACCGTATCGCTCGAGCTCGACACAAAGCTGATTTCACAAATGCTCGCCGAAATGCCGCTCGAGAAAATCAGGGGCGAGCACATCCGAAACGGGCTTGCCGTCGCCGACGCGGACGAAGACTTGATGGATGCGTTCCTGCGCCTGCTGAAACTGCTGGACAAAAACGACGACATCGCGGTAATCGCGCCTATTGTCATCCGCGAAATCTATTCGCGCCTGCTCATAAGCCCTATGGGAATGCACGTAAGACAGCTCTGCACGCTCGGCACGCAAAGCAACCAAATCACGAAGGCGGTTGACTGGCTGAAAAGCAACTTCCGCAAGCCTTTCAAAATCGAGGAGCTCGCTGAATACGTCCATATGGCGCCTACAACGTTCCACCGCCACTTCCGCAAAATAACGTCGGTAAGCCCGATACAATACCAAAAAAACCTGCGGCTTTACGAAGCGCGCAGGCTTATGATTTCCGACAACGAAACCGTCGCGAACGCCGCGTTCGCCGTGGGCTACGAAAGCCCCACCCAGTTCAGCCGCGAATACAAACGCCACTTCGGCGTTCCGCCGAAACGCGACATCGCCGTTTAGCGCGGCGCGCCTACTTCAGGTTGTCTCGGAAAAACTTTTCCATTTTGCCGTACGGAATTACGCCCGCGCGGTCGTCGTAAAGGTCGGTATGGTTCGCTCCCTTTATTATGAAAAGCTCCTTGTTATCGCCGCGCAGCTTTTTGAAGGCGTCCTCGCCGAAGTAGCGCGAATGGGCTTTTTCGCCGTGCACAATAAGCACCGCGCTGCGGATTTCTCCCGCAAACGAAAGTAGCGGCATATTCATAAACGACAATACCGATGTCCTGTTCCATCCGCCGTTCGAATTGAGCGAACGTTTGTGGTAGCCGCGCGGGGTTTTGTAGTAGTCGTAGTAGTCCTTCACGAACTGCGGAGCATCGGCGGGAAGCGGATCGACAACGCCGCCCGCGCGCGCATACGAGCCGTTTTTGTAGTCGGCGGTGCGCTGCGCGTTGAGGGCTTTGCGCGCTTCATAACGTTGGTCGGGCGTGGTCGAATCGAAATACCCGTACGCGCTGACGCGGCTCATATCGTACATTGTCGAGGCGACCGTCGCCTTTATGCGCGTGTCGATTGCGGCGGCGTTTATCGCCATCCCGCCCCATCCGCATATTCCGATTATGCCGATTTTTTCGGAATCGACATTTTCGAGATTCGAAAGAAAATCGACCGCCGCACAGAAGTCCTCGGTGTTGATGTCGGGCGAAGCGACATATCGCGGAAACCCGCCGCTCTCGCCCGTATACGACGGGTCGAATGCGATTGCCAGAAAGCCGCGCTCGGCCATCGTCTGGGCGTAAAGCCCCGAACACTGCTCCTTCACCGCGCCGAAAGGTCCGGAAACCGCGAGCGCGGGAAGTTTGCCCGACGCGTTCTTGGGAACGTACATATCGGCGGCAAGCGTGATTCCGTAGCGGTTGACGAAAGTTATTTTCGAGTGGTCGACATTGGGGCTTTTCGGAAAAACTTTGTCCCACTCGTTTGTCAGTTCGAGATGTTCCATGTTATTTTTTGTTTGATTTTGATGCGTGCCGTCCGCCGCGCAAAACAGCGCGGCGAGCGACGCGACGCCGAAGAGAACGTATTTGCCTAGCATTGCGAAGCCTCATGCTTACCCTATTTTACGCCAAGTTTGCGCAGCCACGCCTCGACGGTTTTGTCGGCGCGCCGCACCGAACCGCCGCGAACCTCCAAGCCGTCTGCGATTTTCGACTTCGGGCAGATTTTTCCTATGTCGGCAAGCGCATTGCCGAATCGGCTGCCTTCGTGCGTAATGAACGGCACAATCGTCTTGCCCGAAAAATCGTTCTTCGAAAGGAACGTGCGAATCGGCGAAGATATCGTGCCCCACCAATTCGGCGAGCCGACAAAAATTACATCATAGTCGGCAAGGTTCGAAATTTCGGTCTTTATCGGACGCCGGTATTGCGCGTCGACCTCCTTCTTTGCGATGGCCACCGTCCTGTTGTACGACGACGGATACGCTTCGGTCGGAACGATTTCGAGAATGTCAGACGACGTGAATTTCTTCACGAGGTCTGCAATATGGCGCGTGTTTCCGCTCCACGAATAATATACTGTCAGCATTTTTCTTCCTTTCCCAATTTCCGCCGCATCCAAACCCGCAGCCGCAAAAAGCGCGGCGGGAAGTAGCGAGATGAATTTGTTTCTTTTCATAATTTTACCTTTGTTTTGATTTTTTCAAAATTACACACAAAGCGCACAATCAGCGCGACCGCGCACGGTATCGCCAGAATTTCCGCGAAGAATAACAGTGCAGGGAAATCGGGATTTACAAAGTCGAACGAATATCCGCAAAAGAGTTTGCCGAACATCGAACGCTCCCAAAACGCCCACGCGCCGAACAGCACGACGCCGAGCGACAAAGCCGCCGAAATTTTCGGGCGCGCACACAACGCGCGCACGCGGAAAAAACCGCCGTTAAGCCCCGCGTGGATTCCCGCAAAAATCAAAAGCCAGTATGCGGAAATGGAGTGGATTTGCCGAAGTTCCATAGTCGCCACGCCCAAGCCGAAAAGGAATTCGGACGAAGCTATCCCGCTTGCGGCAACGACCGACGCGAGCGCGGCGAGCACCGCATTTACAAATGTCGAAACGCCGCGCCGCATTGAATATCCGCCAGAAAAAATCCGCGCATACCAACGCGCGTTGATGGCATTGTGAAGCGCGAAAAACGCCGCCGCGAATACGCCGAAAACCTCGTGCGCAAAGCCGCCCGTAATGCGGAAACCGAACGCTGCCGCGAGCAGTGCCACCATCGCAACATCGATAAAAATGCGCATTCCGTATCCCGAAATCATAAGCCCGATTCTACCAAAACCAAAAAACGAAGTAAATACACAACCCGACCTAAAACCTGCCCGATTCCGCCGACAACAAAAAATCCGCATCGGTAGAATCGGGCAACATTTAGGAACGAACGCATATTTACAACGCTTCGATTTTTCGATAATATAAGCACCGCAAAACGGAAAGGCTTTATGAAAAAACTAATCACGGCAGCATTGGCATCTATTATCATTTTAAATCAGGTTATGGCTATGGATATTCTAAACAAAAAAGAGGAAAACATTGTCCGCGTCGCGGCGTTCGTGGCGACGGGCGACCAACAAAAACTAAAGACGGCACTCGCGGAGGGGCTCGACTCGGGCGTGTCGGTCAACGAGTTCAAGGAAATACTCGTGCAGGGCTACGCCTACTGCGGTTTTCCGCGCAGTCTCAACGCGCTCGGTACGTTTATGGATCTGCTCGGAGAACGTGGCGGAAGGGATAAAATTGGCAACGCGCCATCGCCCGCGCCCTCGGGTTCGAGCTTGGACTTCGGAGCGAAAAACCAGACAAAGCTTGTCGGGCGCGAAGTAAAGGGCGCGATCTTCGACTTCGCACCCGCAATCGATCAATATCTCAAGGCTCATCTCTTCGGGGACATCTTCGCGCGCGACAATCTGGACTGGCGCACGCGCGAACTTGCGACAATCGCAATGCTCGCGGCAATGGACGGCGTAGAACCGCAGCTGAACGCGCACATCGCAATCGGCAAAAACAACGGCGTAAGCGACGCGCAGGCGGCGCAGATTCTCGAAATTGTCGAAAACGACGTTCGCGGCAAGTCGAACACAAGCCCGTTCGCGTTCGGCGAAGAAAACACGGCGTACGCAAAATACTTCTCGGGCAAGTCGTACCTTGCGTACCTGTCTAAGGAAAATGAATTGGGCGTACCACTTGCAAATGTCACCTTCGAGCCCAAGTGCCGCAATAACTGGCACAGCCACACGGGCGGGCAGATTTTAATAGCCGTCGGCGGACACGGATTCTATCAGGAAAAGGGCAAACCCGCGCGCGGGCTGAAGGCGGGCGACATTGTGGAAATCGCCCCGAATGTGGTTCACTGGCACGGTGCCGCGCCCGACAGCTGGTTCTCGCATCTTGCCATTGAATGCAATCCGCAGACAAACAAGAACACGTGGCTCGAGCCCGTAAGCGACGAGGAATACTCGGCGGCGACGGCGGGCAAATGAAAAAACTTCCCCAGTGTTTACCGCAAAAAGTCCTTGCAAAATCGGGTCGGTTTTACGATAAACAGAATCAAGGAAACCTCTGCAGCGTTCGATACTACCGAACAGGTTCCCATCCTTAATGACAATTATAATGGGAGCATATCCGCAGGCGGTGGCTGTCAAGCCGTCTTCGAACGGAAGGCAAAAGTCGTTTCGGGCGCCCCCACCTCGTTAGTATGGAGGTTGTGTAACCAAACAGGAAAGGCGGCGCAGGCGGGGGTTCCCCCCCCTTTTTTTATCTACGGCGGCGGATTTTTCGTGCGAAAAATCCGCCTATTTTCGAAGCACCTTTCGGAAGACCCCGTACGCCCTCAGCCGAATACGAAGGACATCGTAAGATACGGCACAAAATAGAACAAAATATAGAAACCAATTCTGTTCAATTTTTGGGCAGAGCGTCTGCCGTCGGCGAAGTTTTCGGCTTCGCTCGAAGTTCCGTACACGAACATCCCGGGCAAATGGGTTGCCACGCCCGAGAATCTTCAATACATCGGAGGAAAAGCCTCCCGACACTGCGCTCGAATGCTGAATGCGGAAAAGCCGCCGCGCCGCAACCGAATTTACGGGTACAAAAAAACCTTTCGGATTTTTTTCCGAAAGGTTTTATTTTGGAAATGTGGTGGACTATTCCGAAACGGCAACCGACACTTTTCTGTGCGCGCCGTCCCACTTTACGATGCCGTCCTTGAGGGCGAACAAAGTGTAGTCTTTGCCCATTCCGACGTTTTCGCCGGGGTGGACTTTCGTGCCGCATTGACGCATAATGATGTTGCCCGCCAAAACAAATTCGTCGCCGAATTTCTTGACGCCCAGACGCTGTGCGTGCGAATCGCGTCCGTTCTTTGCGCTGCCCTGACCCTTTTTATGTGCCATAAGTCGATATTCCTTTCTTATGCCTTGACGGCTTCAATCTTAATCACGGAAAGCTCTTGGCGGTGACCCTGCTTGCGCTGGTAACCCTTTCTGCGCTTTTTCTTGATGATTACAACCTTCTTGCCGCGTTTGTTTTCGAGGATTTTCGCGGAAACGCTTGCGCCGTCAACATAGGGCGAGCCGAACTTTGCGTCCGCACCGTCGCCGACCATGAGCACTTCCTTGATTTCTACTGTGTCACCCGCTTTGGAATCGACGAAACGGTTGACAAAAATAATGTCTCCTTCGCTGACGGTAACCTGTTTGCCTTGGATTTTGATTGTCGCTTTCATTGTGTTATAAAATTATCAAAAGAACGGAATAAATAGACGTTGCCCTGCCTTCGCAAGCATTTTTTCTCCGTTTTTCAACTTTTGAAAAAATATTAGGGGGAGAAGCTATCCGAAAAATCGGAAAAATCAACCACAAATTCGGGGAAATCGCGCTATTTACTCTTCGGGATGTTTTTCGAGCATCGCCCCCGCCTTTTCGAGCGTGATTATGCTGTAAATCGTGCCGTTTTCGGTTGCGATTGTCTCGCCGACAACCACACGCTGTTTCTGTAGGGGTCGCGGCGCGACGGCAACCCCTGCCGATTGGGGGGCTTTCCGCTCGGGCATAGTCTGGAGACATATCCACACGAGCGTCGCGCTCGTAAGCATAAGCGCGACAACCGCAGCCCATTCCGCCGCCGCACGTATCGCCGACGTTTTCTTTGCCGTATAGAACGGGGAATTTACGCCGTCGAGCCGAGCGAATACCGCCTTTTTGCCGTACATTGCGCAGGTGGCTGCGTGGATTCGGCAGGCTTTGTAGAAAATCTCCGCCATTCGGCGGTCGTCGCGGACGCACTTTGCGAGCAAATCGAGCTCTTCGGGCGAAGCTTCGCCGTCGAGATATGCCGAAACAATCTCGTCGAATCTGTCGCGAGAGATTTTCATAAAGTGATTAGGCGCGGAGTCTCTCAAGCTCTTCGCGCAGATATTCGCGGGCGCGGGAGAGGCGGCTCTTGACCGTGCCTACGCTCAAATGCAGACGTTCGGCGATTTCCTCGTAGCTTAAATCCTCTGAGTTTCTGAGTTTGAGAACTTCGCCGTATTTCGGCGGAAGCGCATCTATCGCGCGCGGCAACAGCTCGGCGAGTTCGGAAGATACCGCGCTGTCGGCGGGATCCTGCGATTCCGACGCGATTGTGTCGCATACGGTCATATCGCCCTCGTCTCCCAACGGAGTGTCGAGCGAAATCGACTGACCGCGTTTTCTGCGCCACCAGTACCAGTGCTTGTTGTGGGCAAGGTTTGTGGCGATGTGGTAGAGCCACGTTGTTATGGCGCAGTCGCCGCGGAAATTGCCGATGTTTTTGCGCGCCCTAATAAAAGTGTCCTGCGCAACCTCTTCGGCATCCTGACGGTTGTCGAGCAGGCTGTTTGCGCGGTTGTAGATTTTGTCCCAATTCTCGTTCACCAACTCACCGAATGCGACGTCGTCGCCGCCTTTGAGGCGTTCGAGGAGGGTATCGGGACAAGTCGATTGAATTGATTTTGCCATAAATCTATATAGGTAGGTATAGTGTTAGACGCTTTGGATGTCAAAACGTTTCAAAAAATTTTTCGGATTTTTTTCGGACAGCTTAAATTCGCCCCAAGCCAAAAAATGTTTGCCAAAATCGGAGTGTTCGGCTAAAAATCTTTCCAGAAAAAACAACTATGTTCGGATTTGGAAAAAACAGAAAAAACCGGCGCAATGTGTATCTTGTTGACTGCACCGACGCGTCGATACGCGAAATTTCGAAATTCCCCGCGGTTCTCGGCGGCGGGAAGGGCGCGGTCGAAACGGATTCGCCGTTTCTCGAGATTTCGAAATCGAAGAACGGCAATGCGCTTCTTGCGCCCGTGGGCGGCGAAGTTTGCGTAAAAATCAACGGCACGAGAATCACCGACGCCTTCGAAATGGATACCCCCGCCGTAACATTGCAGGCGGGCGACAGGCTCTTCTATATAATAGACGACCCGCAGACGCTCGAACGCGCCAAGAAAATGGACGTCTCGAAGTGGCTCGTATTCTACGCGGAATCAGGACGAATCGAAGACGAAGTGCCGTTCGCGCGGCTCAGGCAGTCGGTGCTCGGGCGCGGCTTGAGCGGCGAGGGAATCGCCGTCTGCCCGAAGAATTTCGAACTCGGCTTTATGTTCACCGCCCTCTTCGGCGACGACGACAACACGCAGATGCGCTCGACCGTGCCGATGCTTTCGGAAAACGCCGAAGCGGTAACCTGCCCGCTCTGCTGGCTGAAGTTCGACGTTGGAGACGCTATGAGCATTGCAGTCCACGAAAGCCTGCGCGGAGACCCCGTGCTCGGGCCCGACGAAATGCTGCGCTTTTTGCCCACTTCGTTCAACGACGACGGCGTGCCGCTCGACCCCGCGGGAATGCCCGCGCCCGATGTCGCCTGCCCGCACTGCCGCAAAAAGCTTCCGCCGAACTATCTGGAGCTCGACAGGAAAATCTTCTCGATAGTGGGCGCGCCGAGCTCGGGGAAATCGTACTATCTGAGCGCGCTGATACGCCAGCTTCAGGGCTCGCTCTACAAGAATTTCGGGCTTGTGCTCAAAGACCTCGACCCGTCGGGCAATATGCTTCTGACGCAGATGAAAAACAGCCTATTTTCGGCGAAACACCCCGAAGACGCAATTCTGGCAAAGACCGCCCTCGAAGGATTGATGTACGAACGCTATCCGCGTTTCGGCAAAATGGTCGCGCTGCCCAAGCCGATGACCTATTCGGTATCGCGCGACGGCGTGGAGGGCACTTCGCTGATTTTCTACGACAACGCCGGCGAGCATTTCGAACCCGGTCTCGACATAGAGGAGTCTCCGGGGGCTATGCACGTTGCGAGCTCTTCGGCGATACTTTTCCTGTTCGACCCCGCCGCGAACCGCAACTTCAAGGCGCGAATCGGCAACCACCCCGACCCGCAGCTGACAATCGACGGCAGACTCGACCAGCAGGATACAATCCTTTCCGAAATGGAGGTGCGCATAAAGCGCATTCTGGCGATAGAGCCGTCGAAGAAGATTTCCACACCGCTTGCAATCCTAATCGGCAAGTGCGACATTTGGCGCAACCTCCTGCCTCAGCCCCTGCTGGAAACGGTTGTCGGCGGGAAACTCGATCTCGCCGCAATCGACCGCAACAGCAAAATTCTGCGCGACTTCATGATTTCGATTGACCCGACGATTCCCGCAAGCGCGGAATCGGTTTCAGACAACATCCGCTACTTTGCCGTAAGCGCGCTCGGGCACTCGCCGCAAATGCTGCTCGAGGGTCCGTGCGCGGGAAAAATCGCGCCGATTCCCGAAAAGATAAATCCGATAGACGTGGAAATTCCCGCAATCTGGGCGTTGTCGCAATCGACAAAACTAATCCCGACGGTCGAAGGATAGAACAATGGCATTCCAGTTAGTCTACACGAGTTCGCCGACATCGCTGACAATCGGCAGGACGGGCTTCTCGACGGTCGCCCGCTCGAAGTCCATGCCCGAAAAACTCGCCTCCGCCGTCGAACGGTGCGGAGTCTACGATGTCGGACAGGGCGAAGTGTTCTCGCATACAACGGTAAACTACGGCGGCGAAACGTGGCACGTTCTCACCAGAATGTGCGACGCCGGAACCGACTACACAAACCGCAACAACTACATAGCCCACCACATCGTTATCGCGCAAAGCGAAACGGCAAAGCTCGTCAATCCCGCCGAAATTTTGGCGCAGTGGAACGGCTGGTTTTCGAAGTGGGAGGGCGAACCGCGTTTTGTCGGCAATGTGGAAGGGCTCGAAAAAATCGCGGCGAAAAATGCGCTCCCCGCAAAGAACTGGGAGCGCATTTTCGGCAACCCGGCAAAGGCCGCCCTGCTCGACCGACACCCCGCGACGATTTGCGCGGGCGCGGAACAGGCGCGAATCCTCCTCGACCTCTTTTCGGAAAGCCTGCTGCTGAACGTAAATCCGCTCGACGCGTGGGAGCCGACCTTCACTACGTCGCGTTCCGAAAGCGACGCAGCCTTCCTGTGGCGCGCCTCCCCCGACGAACTGTCCGCGCCGATAAACCTTTCGGCGAAATCCGCGCCGCCCGCGCCGCAATCGCGCGCCGCGCAGTACGCGGCGACGGGCGTAATGACAAACCGCGAAAAATACAACCTCAAAGTCTCCGCGCCCAAACCCGCAACGCGCCTGCAGGTTGTGGAGACAAAACAGACGGATTGGAAGCCGCTGTACATCGCATCGGCGGCGGTAACGCTTTGCGCGCTCGCCGCGGCGGCGTGGCTTCTGCTTCCCGCTTCGGCGGGAGACTCCGCGCAACAGTCCCGAACGCCGTCGGAACTGCCGACACTCGGGCTTTCGGAAAATTCCGCAAAATCGGATACCGCCGCAACGGAGAGTCAAAAGCCGAAAAGCGCAATGACGCTCTCGCAGACGATGGAAATCGTGCGCGGTAAAATCGCCGAAGACCGCTACGGGGAAGCGCTGAAATTCTGGGACGAATCGCCTAAAGCCGCGGGCGAACCGTCGCTGCGGCGCGACATCCTCGAAGACATCGGCACGCGCGCCGACGTTCTGATGCGACAAGCCGAGAACCTGCTCGCTCTCGAATCGCCGAGCAAACCCGACATCGAAAAAGCGCGCAAAAACCTCGAAAAGGCGGCGCGCGCGCTCGACATCGCGGGAATGGGACGCATCGAAGCCCGCACCGCAAAACTTAAAACTTTAAACGACAGAATATCGACAAAATGACTCCACAACTTTTGACGGTCAAAATCCAAGCCGTTCTCGGCGGACGCTCCGAAGCGTCGGAAATGCAAAAGAGGGCGGTCGCGCTCGAATACTACAAGCTCTGCGCCGACGCGGAGACCCAGCTCGAACACTGCGTCGCGCTGCTAAGGGCGGGTCGCGAATACCCCGCCCTGCAGGTTGCGGAATCGTCCGACCTGCTCGACAGGCTCAACGCCCTGCTCTTCCCCGAACTCGGACAGTGGCGCGACTTCTGCGCCGCCCACAACCTTCCCGTTCCCCCGCCTTTCGACGACGAACAGATTTCCCTCGTCAACTCGCTATATTCCAAGGGAGTTTCGCAAAACCACCCGCTCTACCGCGACTACCGCAGGGCGATGCGCCTGCGCCGCTATCCCGAAGCGTTGGCGGTCATCAAGACGATTTCGAAAATCAACGCCTACGATGCCGAAGCGCGGCGCGAGTACGACCGCCTGCGCAAACGCGTCGCCGACGGCAGGCTCGCGCTGCTCGAACGAGCCCTGCGCAGGGAGGATGCCGAAACAGCCTCGAAGCTCTGCGGCGAGCTGGAAGCCGACGCGGAACTGCTGGCGGACAATCCCGTCTGGCTCGAAGCCGCAAAATTCAACCGCAGACGGCAGTCGGAACTCGAACGCGCGCGGCGCGCCGAGATAATGCGCGAGCTTGAAAAAATCGACATCGACCGCGACTTGGCGAAAGCCTCCGACCTCGTGAACGAGCTGAATCTCGACAGAAACACCGCGGATTTCGACGCGGCGGAACTCGGATTTGTCGAAAAAATTTCGGACGAAATCGCCGAAAGGCAAAACGCCGTAATCGCCGCCGAAAAGGCGGCGCGCGCCTGCAACCTGTTGCGGATGGAACTGGAGAAACCGCGCAGTTCCGAAAGCCCCAAGCGCAGGCTCGCAAAGCTCGAAACCCTCGCGGCGGAAGCCGCCGACACGCCCGACGGCGAAATGAAAAAACGTATCCGCGCGGAAATTTCGCGGCTGAAAAGAAAGGTCGCAGTCTCGCGGACGCTTAAAACGGCGGCGGCGACGGCGGCGGTTGCGGCAATCGGCGCGGCGGCGTTCGGCGCGTGGCAGTTCGCGCGCGAAAAGCAAGCCGTTCGGAGCGCGGAAAACGACATCGCGGAAATGGAGATCTCGAGCGACCCGAAGTCGCTCTTCGGGAAAATCGACGCATTCAAAAGGAAATATCCCAAGCTTGCGGAATCGAAATTCGCAAGCCGCCTCGCGCTCGTAAACGAAAACGCGACGGTCGCGAAAAAACGCTCGGAACGAATCGGGCGCATACTCTCGAAAATCGCGGCGACGGATTTCGCCGCGGCGAAATCGAAAACCTTCGACACGGCGAAAGCCGAACTGCAGTCGCTCAACGCCGACATTCCGTCGCTGCCGCCCTCCGAACAGACCGACGCGCAGGACAGAATCGAAGCGCTTTCGGCGAAAATCGCCGACGCAATCGACGCGCGCAAAATCGCGAACGCAAGGGCGATAAAGGAGGGACTTTCGAAATACGAGAAAATCGCCGAAGAATACGAAAATTTCGCGCGGTCGAAAGCCGACATCGACAGGGATGCCGACGCCGTCCTGAAAGTGCTCCGTCCGCTTATGGAGGACGTAAGCCCAACGTTCAGGGCGCACAGGCTCGATGTCGAAAAATTCGGCGAAATTTCGGTCAAAGCCTCGGAGGCGAAAAACAGGTACGACAGATTCGACAAATTGCGCGAATCGCTCGCCGCCTCGCGCACGCCCTCGGAGTACCTCGCCGCACTCGAAATGCTGTCGGAATCGGGCGCAACGCCCGCAAACTACGCCCGCAAGCTTTCGAAAATCGCCGAAACGTCAAAAGCCATAAAGCTCGGACAAGTCGCCGAACTCGGCACGCAGACGGGCTTCGACAGAATCGAATCGGCGGGACTGGCCCTGCGCGAATCCCTGCCCCGAAACAGACTTCTTACAAACCTCTACAGATACACACGCGAAGACGGCTACGGAGTCTACACCGTCGGCAAAATGAACGAAAAAACACGCAAATGGTCGGGCGGCTCGGAAACCGTGCAGGAAGTGGAGGAAGTCGGCGCGGGCGGACGCATCGCCGCGAAAGTCTACCGCAAGAACTTCGTCAACGGCAGACCGCCGCGCGGCTCGCTGCTCGGCGGCGAAACCGAACCCGCGGAGTCGCTGCTCGGCAGGGCGGTCTACGCAAAGGCGGCGGAGAGGTCGCTGCTCGAAGCGTTGAACGCGATAGCGTCGGCGAAGGCAAACCCGATTTTCAAGGCGTATCTCGAGGGCGCGGTCTTCGCGAAACTCGCGGCACACCCCGTGGAGACGCTGCTCGAATACTCGCCGCTCGCAAAAAAGCGGATGGAGAAAGTGCAACGCTACTCGCAGCAACTCAACGACTATTCGTGGATTTTCGAATCGAACTCCCGCGCGAAGTTGATTGATGCCGAGTTGTATTCCGCGCCCGCGCCCGACTACCTCGGCGATGCGCAAATGCACGTGAAGGCGTTGAAAATCGCCGCGAAAAATCCGCTGCTGCTCGTGGGAATCTGCGATGAAAACGGCGCAGAATCGGTATTTAAAGAGCCGAAGGGCGCAATCTGGTCGGTAAACGCGGCGACGGGCAGGTTCGAAAAAATCGGCGAGACAATCGCCGACTGCGCGGGCAAACTCGCGCCGCTCGCGCCCATTTTCTGCGAAACAAAATCGACGCGCGAAATTCTCGCCGAAGCCGCGCTCTAAATTCCGATGGACAAAAAAATCTACCTTTTGGAGTGGAAGGGCGCGGAAAGCGGGCCCTATTCCGTTGCGGAAATCAGGGATATGCTCTCGCGCGGCAGAATCGGGTTGCTCCACAAAATCGGCACGAAGGATTCGGCGTTCGTCACGCTGAAAGATGTCGATTTGGACGCGCTCGAACAGTCCGACGCGCGGACGGCAAATGCGCCCTCCGACATACTCGCCCTCGCTTCGTACGCGGTCGCGGGAATTGCGTTTCTTTCGCCGTGGACCCTCGCGGCGTCAGCGGCAATCGCGGCGTATCTCTGGGCGGCAGGGGCGAGGAGGCCGGCGGTTCTGTCGGCCGCGCTGTCGGCGACGTTCGCGCTTCTGGGAATCCTTTTTTTCGATATTTTCTATCCGACATTGGAGGGCTGAATTTTCGGTTGCCAAAATGCGCGGATTGTAGTTTTTTAATATCGTGGATGAAAATAAGAAAATCCTTTTCGTTGTAAACAAGACAAAGCCGTCGGCTGAAGTCATTGCGGAAAAGCTGTCGAAGCTCGCGGCGGCAAACGGCATAGAATACGAAATCCGCGCCGACTTCCCCGTGCCCGAGAGCGCGTTCAAAGACAAGGACATCTGCTGCGTAATCGGCGGCGACGGCACGATACTTTCGTGCGTGCCCGCGCTCGCGCGCTTCGACCTGCCCGTGTTCGGAATCAACCTCGGCAAGCTCGGATTTCTCGCGACGTATACCGACGAAATTTCCGAAAGCGAATTTCTGTCGCTCGTGCGCGGGCAACGCCGCGTGCTCGAACGAGCCCTGCTCGAGGCGACCTATATGGGCAAACGCTACCCCGCCCTCAACGACCTAGTATTCAAAGACGTAAGGCTCGACGGAATATCGAAGTTCTCCATTTCCGCCGACAGGGAATTCATCGCAACCTACGCGGGAGACGGGTTGATTTTCTCGACCCCAACGGGTTCGACGGCATATAACCTCTCCGCGGGAGGTCCGATAATCCACCCGAAGGGGCGCGTGTTTGTGATGACTCCCATATGCCCCCACACCCTTTCGAACCGCAGCCTTGTCTACGACTACGGCGCGCAAATCAAAATCGAATGCGTAAGCGGCGAAAGCGCGCTAATTGCCGACGGCAAAAAAGTGGCGACGCTCACAAAGGGTTCGGAAGTCGAAATTTCGATGCCTCCGAACGCCCTGAAGTTCGTGCGTCTGCGCGGACACTCGCACTTCGCAATTCTCAGAAACAAACTCGGCTGGGCTGAAGACCCTCGCAGATACGAAAGATGAGCGGTAAAAACGGCGGCAAGACAAAGGCGCGGCGCGTTGCGGGTTTTGCATTCGCGGCGATTTTGCTCGCGGAGGCGGCAGCCCTGATCTGCCTCGACTTCGGCGAGGGCATAGCGGAAACCGCCGCGCGTATTTCGGCTGTGCTCGACATTGTTATGGCACTCGGGTTCGCGGCGGGCTTGCGTCCGTCGAATTTTCTCGTCTTCAAGAGCTTCGCCTTTGCGGGATTTTTTCTATACGCGCACTATTCGCTCGGTGGCGCAACCCTTTCGGCGGCGGCGGCGTTTTCGGCTTTGCTCGGGCTTGCCGCAAAAATAATTCTATAGAAACTGCAATATGCAAACACCTCAGGAAAAACTCGGACTATCCGCAAGAATCAGACGTTTCGCTACGAAGACGATTTGGGAACGCGACATCGCCGCAATGGGAATCAAGGGCAAGGCGGTCGCCTTTCTGCGCGTACTCATAAGCACGGTCGGCGGAATTTTCGGCAAGCGCGTACTCGTGCAGGCCTCGTCGCTTTCGTACGCTACGCTCCTTGCAATCGGTCCGCTGATCGCAATAGTGCTGATGTTCGCGGGAATGTTCTTCCGCGGCAACAAGCAGATTGTCTACGAGAAAATAATGGACGCTGCGACTTTTGTTATGCCCGCGTTCAACCAAATCCAGAGCGGCGCGGACGGGCAGTCTGCGGGAATCAATCCCGAGATTGTAGCGTTCATCGACAACATTTCAAAGGCGGGCGCAAAGGCGGGAACAATCGGGCTTTTCGCCATGCTCGGCACCTGCCTTTTGCTTTGCGTGAATATGGAAAACGCATTCAATTTCATTTGGGGAATCAAAAAGGGGCGAAACTGGATAAACCGCATCGTTTTCTATTTCTCGATGATATTCTTCGGCTCGGTCGGAATGATTTTCGCGATGACGTTTTTCACGACTTCGCAGATGCCGAAATTTTTTGGAGACATTCCGTTTGTAGCCCAATATATGGGCGGAATCGCCTCTACGATAACCTATGCGCTCGGGCTTGCGATTATCGCGTGCGTGCTTGCCGCCTTCTACAAATTCATTCCGCCGACGCGCGTTGCGTGGAAGCCCGCGTTCGTCGGCGCGCTGGTGACGGTCGGGCTGCTTCTGCTCAACAATAAAGGGTCGTTCCTTTACATAAGCTACATTGCAAAGCAGCAGAATTTCTACGGATACTTGGCGATTGTCGCCGTGGCGATGTTCAGCCTCTACATTTTCTGGACTATGATTCTCATCGGATGTCTGATAACCTACTCCGTGCAGTACGTAGATTTCCTCTCCGACGACGACGCGTGGAACAAAATGGGCGACCGCGCCCGCAAGCTCTGCGCCCTCGCCGCCTTTGCGGAAATAGAAAAGGATTTCTATGCCGACAAGCCACACGCGCCGACAATCGATCACTTGCTGTCCGCGCTCAAAATGCCGAAATCGGCGGTGCTTGCCAGTGTCGAATGGCTTGTCGAAAAGGATTTCGTCTGCGCCGCCAAGTTCGAGGACGGCGGCGACAATACTTATTTCAAGCCCGCCGTCGACCCCGAAAGCGTCAGCGTTGCCGCCTTCTTCGCCAAGCTCAGCAGAAACGAGGGCGACGACGTCATCGTGCGCCACATCTGTTCGCGCGAGGATTCCGTCTGCACCGTACTCAACGCCTACGCAAAATTTTCCGAATCCGAAAACGGCTCGAAAAACCTCAAACAAATTCTATCATAAATGGACATTTTTCAATTCAGAAACGAATACCTCAAGGGCGGACTCGAGCGTTCCGACCTCGACGACAACCCCTTCAGGCAGTTCGAGAAGTGGTTCGACCACGCCGTCGAATGCAAGGTCAAAGAACCGAATGCAATGGTCGTTTCGACCGTATCGCCCGACGGCGCGCCCACTTCGCGCGTCGTGCTCTTGAAGTCGTGGGACGAAAACGGCTTCGTTTTCTACACAAACTACCACAGCAAAAAAGCGCACGACATCGAGGGCAACAACAAGGTTTCCGCGCTCTTTGTCTGGCTCGACCTCGAGCGTCAGCTGCGCATAAACGGCACCGCCGAAAAGGTCTCGACCGCCGAATCGCTGCGCTATTTTCTTTCGCGTCCGTTCGGCAGCAGGCTCGGCGCGTGGGTGTCGAACCAGAGCAGCATAATAACTTCGCGTTCGCTTCTCGAGATGCAGTTCGACAAAATGAAGCGCAAGTTCGCCGACGGTAAAATCCCACTGCCCGACTTCTGGGGCGGTTTCAGAATCGTCCCGAACTATTTCGAGTTTTGGCAGGGGCGCGAAAACCGCCTCCACGACCGTTTCGCCTATTCTCCGAAAGACGGCGCTTGGGAAATCTCGAGGCTTGCCCCGTAGCCCGCGAAAAAATATTCGCCCGCGTGCGCGATATTGCTTGCAGAAAGCCCGACATAACATACCTTTGGCTTCGATTTTTTACAAAAACCTACACACATATTATGAAACGTTTTGAAAATAAAGTTGTGCTCGTAACCGGTGCGAGCAGAAATACTGGCGTCGGCATTGCCGCGCTCTTTATCAGGGAAGGCGCAAAGGTCTGTATCTGCGGTTCGACCGAAAAAAGCACGGCGCAGGGCGGCAAGTTCCTCCGCGATATGGGGCTTGACGGCTTTGTCGAAATCCCCTGCGACATCTCGAATCTCGAGCAGGTAAAGCATATGTTTGCGGTCATCGCCGAAAAGTTCGGGCGCATCGACATTCTCGTAAACAATGCCTGCAATCAGGGTATCGGTCCCGCGTTTGAGGATATGGATCCCGACTACTTCCTCACGGTTCTCAAGACCAATATGCTCGGCACGTTTCAAGTTTCGCAGCAGGCAGTCAAGATGATGCTCAACCAGCCTTCGCGCGGTGTAATCGTAAATCTCGGTTCGAATGTTTCGATGCGCGCAATTCGCAACCGCACGGCGTATGTCTCCAGCAAGGGCGGCATTGATGCGTTGACGCGTTCGATGGCTGTCGATCTCGGGCCCAAGGGTATCCGCGTAAACGAGGTTGCCCCCGGTTATATCTACACCGACCGTTGGGACAAGCTTGACGAAGCCGTTATGAAGCGTCGCCGCCTGAACACGCCCATCGGTAAGGAAGCCACTGCCGACGATATTGCGCAGGCTGTTGCGTTCCTCGCTTCCGATGCCTCCAAGAATATTGCGGGCGAACGCATTGTTGTCGACGCTGGTTGCAGTGCCCAGCATATGCCCGTCGACGTAGACTGCTAACTTTTGCAAAGAACAGAAACGGCACAAAATCTTTCCGTGCCGTTTTTTTTTGTCTGCAAGGATGCCGTAAAAAAAATAGAAAATAAAAGAAGCTATGAGAAACAAGTTGCCGATATTTTTAACCGTAGCCACACTTTTGTACGCATGCGCGTCGGTCGAAAAGACGCACGAAGTCAGGAAGCCCGTACTTGTGGAGAACATTCTAAACCCCGACGAGTACGTTTTGGACGAAAGATTCAGCGACGAATTCGAGTCGGACAAGCTCGACTCCGACAAATGGTTAGACTTCTACCCGACGTGGACGGGGCGCGAAGGGGTCTTTCACTTTTCCCGCAACAACGTCTCCGTCGGGAACGGAAAGCTTGAGCTAACGGCGAAAATTCCCGACGAATCGGAAGTAACGCCCGAAATGAAAGCCGAAGGCAAACAGGGCTACTCGACCGCGGAGGTGCGCAGTAAAACACGCGTGCTCTACGGCTACTTCGAGCTGAAATTCAAGACGATGAACGCGACAGTCTGCAACGCCTTCTGGCTAAACGATCCACTGGACCCTCCGAAAAAATACAAGCCGGGGAACAAGATTGAAGAAATCGATATCTTCGAAATATTCGGCAAAAATACCGGCACGAAATACAAAGTCGCGGGGCACTACTTTATGACGACGCACGTTGCCGACACGCCCTATGTAGAGTCGAAAGTGTGGCTCGGCAGAAAGGTTAGCGGCGAAAAGCCCATCGTGCCCGAAAAATTCGCAGACGGCTACAACGTTGCGGGGCTTCTATGGACACCCGAGAAGCTAGTATGGACGCTCAACGGAAGAGTAATGCGCGAGATGAAAAACGAAGACTTCCACCGCCCGCTCTATTTGAACATGGACTGCGAAATCATGAAGTACTGGGGAGGGCTCCCCTCACCCGACGATCTCCCCGCAAAATTCAAAATCGAGTACGTCCGCGTCTGGCGGAAAAATACAGAGTCTAAAAAATAGGCTCGCATTTTCGCGAAAAATCGGAAGACTTTGTAACTCATAATCGCGCTCGGGTGGCGAAATAGGTAGACGCATCGGCTTTAGGCGCCGGTGTCCGAAAGGACGTAGGAGTTCAAATCTCCTCCCGAGCATTTTTTGCAGGCTGCAGCCTGCGCGGCTACGGAACTTCGTTCCTATTTGTGATACCTCGGCGCGACTATAATCGCGCATTTTGGGAGGGTTGGGCATTTCGCGCATTTCGGTTTTCGCGTAAAAAGACGGTAAATCCTGCGCTGTCTTCTTCTTGAAACGAAAAAATACAAATTCTGGATTCCATCCCCGATAGTACAGCGAAAGCTCCATCGCACTGAGGTTGTTTTTACCGCAAGTTTCTCGATAAATGCGACGGAATTTTCGCAATACTTCGCCCTTTCTTCGGCGGACAAGACCGCGTCGACGTAGTCGTTCTTCGCGCCGACGGAGAACGGAACCGCCACGCGAACGCGCGGAAAGGAGAAGGCAAACACATGCAGAACCAATGCTATAAAAAAATGTTTTTCATAACTTATACTAAAAAAAAACAATAAATATGCGATTCCTACAACACCAACTAAAAAAACCATAGAATCCGACAGAACCTTAAAATAGCGCGGACATTCGCAAGAGCCGCCAGAAAGCGCGGTTTGGCGGTTTTTGATTCGGACAAAAGACGGCATCGACATTCTTTCGGTGCCGTCTTTTTGTGTCCGCTACGCCCCGATGATTACAAATCAACTGATGTTTGCGGAGAAGAATTTCGCGCTTTTTGCGTCGAACATCGAAAATCTGCCCACCTCGTAGTCGCCGTAGACCGCGTACTTAATCGCTGCGGACGCAGCCCACACCCCGCTCAGGTGCGCCGCGGGGGGGAATATCGGCAGTCCGCGCGGCAGGTGCGCCGAATCCGAAATGTCCGCAACTGCGTCGAAATAAAATCCATCGCCGAAGAAAAAATTCTGCGACACAAAACCCGCCGCCGTCGCCGCAATCAGATTCAATCCGCGCCCCGCGCATATCCGCGAGACCTCCCCGCGCGATTCGAACGTGTCGGTTGCGTCTATGCACAGCAACGCCCCGCCGAGAACTTCGCCCGCGTTTTCGGAGGTCAGTTTTCCGTCGAAAAATTCCACGCGGACATCGGGATTGAGCGCGCAGGCGTACTGCGCAGCAAGCTCCGCTTTCGGCAGCCCCCCGGAATCGGCGCGGTAGATTGTCTGTCGATGCAGGTTGTGTTCCGAAACCCTGTCGAAATCGGCAAGCGCGATTTCGCCGAAGCCCGCGCCCGCAAGCAGCGGCAACGCCGCGCTTCCCACGCCGCCGACCCCGATTAGCGCGACTTTCGAAGCCGCCAGTTTCCGCTGTCCGTCTTCGCCGAAGCCGTCGAGCGCAATCTGCCTTGCGTATTTTGCGAAATTTTCCATCGGCGAAATGAAAGCATTTTTCCGGCGGGCGGGTCAAAGATTTTTTTCGCGCCACAATAAAATTGACACCCCGCACCGCAATTTGTTATCGTCCCGACTAATGAAGCGTATGCGTATGTCTTTTGCGACGGGGAGTAATCTTGCGCGTTTTTGTGCGGTATTTCTGTTGTTTTCGGAGGCTGCGGCCGCAAAAGATTTTGCATTGTCGAAGGACGGCGCGGCTCTCGTACCGATTGTCGTGCCCGACTCGCCTACCCGAGCCGAAGAATACGCGGCGCAGGAGCTAAAGGAGCACCTCGACAAAATCACGGGCGGCAGCTTTGAAATCGCGAAATTCTCGGCGGCGGACAAGTCGAAGCCTGCTGTGTACGTCGGCGACACCCCGAAGGCGCGTTCGCTTTTCGGCGACCCAGAAAAATTCGAATTCGACGCAATCAAAATCAAGACCACCCCCGATGCGCTCGCAATCGTCGGACACAAAAAACGCGGTACGATTTTCGCGGTCGAGACATTCCTAGAAGACACTCTCGGCGTGCGTTGGTGGACGGCGGGGGAGTCGCGCATTCCGCATTCGCCCACGCTCGCCGTTCCCGAGCAGAACACCGACTACGCTCCCGCGCTCAAGCACAGGGTGCTCGACTACATCCCCGCGTGGCGGGCTCCGCGCTTCACCGCCCGTTGCCGCGCGGGTTCGCTTATTTTCGACGACAAAACATTGCAACGGCAGACAAACAACGGCTTCGCAATCGGCTACCATTCGGCATACCACATTCTGCCGCCCGCAAAATATTTCGACAAACACCCCGAGTGGTATTCGGAAATCGGCGGCAGGCGCGTGCACAAAGTCAAGGGCAACCAACTGGCGCAACTGTGCCTTACGAACGCCGAAATGCGCGCGGAATTCATAAAAGTCGTGCTAGACAAAATCCGCAAAAGACCCGACTCCGAATTTGCGCACATTTCGCAAAACGACTACTACAATTACTGCGAATGCAAGAACTGCGCCGACTTCGTGAAAGCCCACGGCGGCGAACAGTCGGCGTTGATTATCGACTGGGCGAACGCGGTCGCCGAGGCGGTCGAGGGGGAGTTTCCGAATGTGAAAATCGTTACCTTCGCCTACCAGTACGGTCGCCGCGCGCCGAAAAACATCAAGCCGCGGCACAATGTTTGGGTGGAGTTGTGCACCATTGAATGCGACTTCGCCCATCCGCTCGAGTCCGACACCGACTACGGCTTCACGCCCGACATCAAGGAGTGGAGCAAGCTCACCCGCAACCTCACAATCTGGAACTATGTAACGAATTTCAAGAACCACCTCTACCCCTACCCCAACTTCAACTGCTTCAAGCCCGACATCGAATTTTTCGTCCGCAACGGCGCAATCGGACTTTTCGAGCAGGCGGACGCGTACTGCAATGTCGGCGATATGGTGCGCCTGCGCTACTGGGTACTTTCGCATTTGATGTGGAACCCAAGCCTCGACACAAAAAAGCTCGTGCGCGAATTTCTCCACGGATACTACACGCCCGAAGTGGGCGCGATTTTCGAAGAGTACATCTGGCTGATAAACGACAGGGCGTTCAACACGAAATACGCTCAATCGATAGGTTTCGACGACATCCTTGCGTGGATGGATATCGACACGTTCATTCGGGCGGCGGCGTTGATGGAGGACGCTCTCGACAAGGCGGTCGAGCTTGAGGCGAAAGATCCCGAAAAATACCGCGGGCTTGCATCCAAGGTGCGGCGCGACAGAACGTCGTTCGACTGGTTCGCGCTGATGAACTACGCCAACGCCCAAATGCTCGCCGAACGCGAGGGCAGGAAGATAGCGCGTATGCGCGACATAGAATACACCGCCGAAAAAATGATAAAGGTCTTCGAGCAAAACAGAACCACCGGAATGATTCCCAACTACGACCGCGCCAAGTTCGAAAAGTCGTGGTACAGAATCAGGAAGGCTGCGGCAAACCAAAAGGAATACGTAAAAAAGGCGAAGCGCAATTTCGTTCCCGCCGACATTCTGACGGCATTCCCAGCCGAGTCGTTCCGAGAATTTCAGGACGACCACTTTATGCAGTCCAGCCCGCGCGACAGGCGCATACACATACCCGTCGAGTTCGTCGCCGATCCGCTCGCCTCGAACGGTTTCGCCTCCAAGCTCTACGACGGCGACACTTTCACAATGCCCTACCGAGACTACCTGATAAAGCTCAAGTCCGCTTCGGGCAAAAAATCGGCGGCGCGCACCTACACAATCTACGCCTACATCAGCACAAAGGGAGCGAAAAACGCGTTCAAAACAATCTACGACAAAAAGTGGCGCGACATCAAAACGGGCGGCGACTATATGCTGGTAAACATCGGCAAATTCGGCTACACGCCCGAATCGCTCGCGCGCAAACACGCCGTCTGCCACAAGCTCACAATCACCCCGAAAGACCCGAAAAACTTCCTGCTCGACCGCATTGTAATCGTCGAGAACTAACCCGAAAGGCAACGAAAAAAATGGATGCAAAAAAATATCTGACACTGGCAATGTTCGCACCGCTTGCAATGTTTTGCGCGTGCAAAAATCAAACCGTCAAACTCGCCGAAAACGGAAACGCCCTCGCGCCGATTGTCGTACCCGACTCGCCTACCCGCGCCGAGGAATACGCGGCGCAGGAGCTAAAGGAGCACCTCGACAAAATCACGGGCGGCAGCTTCGAAATCGTGAAGTTTTCGGCGGCGGACAAATCCAAGAAGTCGGTATACCTCGGCGACACGCCGCAAACGCGCAAGCTCGCGCCCGACTTCGACCCGAAGAAAGTTCCGTTCGACACAACGCTCGTAAAAACCGCCGACGGCAACCTGCTGATAGGCGGGCACGCGCGGCGCGGCACGCTCTACGCGGTGTACTCGTTTCTGGAGGACGAACTCGGCGCGAAATGGTGGACGGCAAAAGAGTCTTTCATTCCGAACAAACCCACGATAGAGCTTGGGTCTATCGACAAAAAATATTCGCCGACGTTGCAATTCCGCCAGACAAACTACATACCCGACAGCTTTAACTGGAGGTTCGCCGCGCGGAACAAAAACGGGCAGCTCAAGCCCGACGACAAAGAACTTTCGAAGGAAATTTCGCAAAGTTTCGCAATCGGCTACCACTCGTTCTACAAAATTCTGCCGCCGGAAAAATACTTCGGAAAACATCCCGAATGGTATTCGGAAATCGGCGGCAGGCGCGTCTTCGAAGTGCCCGAGCGCGGACTCGCGCAGCTCTGCCTTACAAACACCGAAATGCGCGCCGAACTCATAAAAAATATCCGCGAAAAACTCGCGCGAATGCCCTACGCCCGCTTCGTGCACGTCTCGCAAAACGACCACTACAACTACTGCGAATGCAAAAACTGCACCGACTTCGTCAATGCCCACGGCGGCGAACAGTCGGCACTGCTCGTCGATACGGCAAACGCCGTCGGGGAGGCGATAGAAAAGGACTATCCCGACACGCGCGTCGTTACCTTCGCCTACCAGTACAGCCGCCGCGCGCCGAAGAACATCAAGCCGCGGCACAACGTCTGGATTGAACTTTGCACCATTGAATGCGACTTCGCCCATCCGCTCGAGTCCGACACCGACTACGGCTTCACGCTCGACATCAAAGAGTGGAGCAAACTCACCCGCAACCTCACAATCTGGAACTATACAACCTGCTTTTCGAACTACATAATTCCCTACCCGAACATTTATCTCGTCGGCGGCGACATCCGCTTTTTCGCAAAGAACGGGGCGATAGGTCTGTTCGAGCAGGGCAACTCGTTCTGCAATGTCGGAGACTTCAACCATATGCGCCTTTGGGTTATGTCGAAGCTGATGTGGAACCCCAACCTCGACGACAAAAAGCTTATCGACGAATTTTTGAACGGCTATTACGGCGGCGAAATCGCGGCAATCTACCGCGAGTATCTCGACACAATCGAGAACCGCGCCCGCTCCGTAAAATACGCGCAGGGCTGCGACTATGTGGACACCCTCACTTGGATGGACATAGGCACATACAACAAGGCGGCAACGCTTATGCAGAAGGCTCTCGACACGGCGAAAGCCCTCGAAAAATCGGGCAAGGCCCCGCACAGCCTCGTGCGGAAAGTCTGGCGCGACAAGCTGCCGATTGACTACGTAGGCACGATGTACAACGTGCAGCTGCACAGGCTCGCGGAACGGGCGGGCGTAGAAGTGGCGTATCCGAAAGATGTCGAAAGCGCGGCGCAGGACATCATAAACCGCTTCCAAAACTTCGGAACGGAACGCATCGTACCCTATATGAAGCTGGACAAATTCAAACAGACTTGGACGAACTTCAAAAACTACGCGCGTTGGCAAAAGCAATACCTCGAAGCAAACCCGAAAACTTTCGATTCTAAAGATCTCGCCGCAAAGTTCGCCGAAGGGACATACGCCGACTTTCAGGAAGACCGCATAGAACAGAGCGGCAACGGCTGGGGCGAAGGCTGGAGCCAAATGCCGAGCCGATACGTCGCCGACCAAAACGCCTCCAACGGATGGGCGGCGAAGTGCTCCGACGCGAAACGCTTCGAGATTCAGCTGCGCGACAACCTCGTAAAACTAAAGTCGGCAAGCGGCAACGAAAAGTCGGACAAATTCAAAATCTACGCCGCAGTGCGCAACGCGGGCGGCAAGACAATCGGCAGGCGCGCCTGCGCATGGCTCAACTTCAACCCCGTCGGAATCTACGATGCAAAGAACAAACACCCGAGGCGCATACAGCGCGTACTTATCGACCGAGAATTTGCGCCGTCGGACAAGTACGAATTTGTCGAGCTCGGGACATTCGAACATCCCGACATCGAAGGCGGGCGCAAGGACGCAGTATGCCTGAAGTTCCTGCTCTACTGCGGCAAAAACTCGAACCTGCTTGTGGACAGAATCGTATTCGTAAGACAGTAAAATGAAAAAAGCGGCATACACAATAATCGCAGCTACGGGCGTTTTCCTCGCTGCTTGCGGCGGAGGAACAAAAGACGCGCGGCCGCCGCAAATAGTACTCTCGGACGGCGCAACCGCACGGACTAAAATAGTCGTGCCCGACGCGCCCACGCATTGCGAAACCTATGCCGCCAGCTTTCTGAAAAAATACCTCGACAAAGCCTCGGGCGCGGACTTTGCAATAATCCGCGAATCCGCGGCGGAACAGGGCAAGCCCTCAATCTATGTGGGCGCGACAAAACGCTCAAAAGCCGCCCTGCCCGACTTCAATCCAGATACCGCAGGCTACGACACCGCCGTACTGAAAACGTACAACGGCGACGTCGTAATCGGCGGACACAAAAAGCGCGGCACACTCTACGCGGCGGCGATGTTTCTGGAGGAAAACATCGGCATACGCTTCTGGGCGGACGACGGAATTTGCGTTCCGCAAAAGGGAAAAATCGCGGTCGGTACAATCGACAAAATCTCCGCGCCCGCCTTCCAGCTGCGAAAAGTGGACTACAAAGTGGGGCAAAACTTCGAGCTTGCCGCCGCGCTTAAAAGCTCGGTGCTACCCGCCGCCAATCCCGAACTACGCCGCGAAATCGACGAGTGCTTCGCGGTCTCCTACCACTCGGCATTCAAGATGATTCCTCCGGAAAAGTATTTCAAGGAACATCCCGAATGGTTCTCGGAAATCGGCGGCAAGCGCGTCTTCGAGCACGCGCAGCTGTGTTTTACGAACGACGAAATGGCGGCGGAATTTTCGCGCAACGTGCTCGCCGCCCTCGAAAAACGCCCATACGCCCGCTACGTGCACGTCTCGCAAAACGACTGGAACGGATGGTGCGAATGCGCCAAATGCTCGGAGTTCGAAAAGGCACACGGCAACGCGCATTCCGCGCCGATTCTGGCGTTCGCAAACAAAATAGCAAAAGCCGTCGAAAAGAAATATCCCGACACAAAGGTTGTAACATTCGCCTACACGTACTCGCGCAAAGCGCCGAAGGGAATCGTCCCGCGCGAAAACGTCTGGATAGAGCTTTGCTCCATTGAATGCGACTTCGCCCATCCGCTCGAGACCGACACCGAATACGGCTTCACGCAGGACTTCGCGGAATGGGGAAAAATAACCGACAGAATCACGATTTGGGACTACACAACCTGCTTTAAGAACTACCAAATTCCCTATCCCAACTTCGGCGTGCTCGCAAAGAATATCGGATTTTTCAAAAGGAACGGCGCAATCGGTCTGTTCGAGCAGAGCGACCAGACAAACACCGCGGGAGACTTTGTGCGCCTGCGCAACTGGTATCTGTACAAGCTGATGTGGAACCCCGCGCTCGACCCGTCCGCCCTGCTCGACGAATTTTTGCGCGGCTACTACGCCCCCGAAGTCGCCCCCTTGCTGCGCGAATATCTCGACGCGCAAACGGCTGCGGCGGAACGCACGAATTTCGCCCTCAGCTGCTACTACACAGACACCCTTACTTGGATGGACTGCGGCACTTTCGGCAAAATGCGCTCGGCTATGAAACGCGCCCTCGAAAAAGCGCGAAAGCTCGAAAAAGCCGCCCCCGAAAAATACCGCGGGCTAACCGAAAAAATCTCCCGCGAATCGCTGCCGATCGACTACGTTGCGGTTCTGAACCACGCGCAGCTTTACGCCGCAGCAAAACGCGCGGGAACTGCGGTAAGACTTCCCGAAGACATCGAAGGGCTTGCCAAGAGCATCGCCGAGAGATGGAGGCACTTCGGCACGGCGAGAATCAACCAACACGAAACGCGCGGACAGTTCGAAGAGTTTGCCGCAGAGCTACCGCAAATCGCAAGGCGGCAGGCGGAATACGTCGCCGCAAAACCGAAGCTATCGCCATCTCCCGACCTCGGGAAATTCGGCGATAGCGGCTCGGTCGCCGAAATTCAGGAGGCGGAAATCGACCAGTGCAATTTTGCGCGCAACGTGATGTCTCGCCCCGTCGTCTACGTAAAGGACCCCGCCGCCTCGAACGGCTGGGCGGCAAAACTCGACGCGGGCTGCGAACGTATGCGGCGTTTCGAGATAAACCTGCGCGACACCCTTGTAAAGCTGAAGTCGCCGAGCGGCAAAACGGGGCTGCGCAAGTTCAAAGTCTACGCGTTCGTGCGCGGGCTCGAAAGGCAGCCGCCGAACGCCGAACTGATAGCCTACACTTTCAAAAAGGGAACGTGGAACATTTATATGAAGCACGCGCAAAAATACGACGCCTTCGGCAACTCATACAAGCCACTGTACTGCGGCGAAATAGAGCTGGATACCTCGCGCAAGGACGCGTCAAGTTTCCTGCTATGGCTGCGTTTGGAGGGCGCAAAAAAATTCGACGACATGCTCCTCGACCGCATAGTAATCGCCGCGCAATAGCGGGCACGGCGGCTTCGGAAACGCGGAGAATCCCGATTCCCCGCGTTTTTTTGCGCGGCAAATCCGCGGATATTCCGATAAACATTTGGCTAAAAAATCGCTTGAAGTGGCAACTTAGCCTTCTAGCATTACAGGCTCAATTTTTTTGTTTTTATGGATTACAGAGCCACACTCGGAATCAACCCCGACTCGGGAGAAAACGAAGTCGGAAGGAACGCACTTTTCGAATACGTAAACATGAGGCTGTCGGCGGCGGGTCAACCCGTGTTCGGCAACGAGTCTGACTATCCCGTTCTGGAGCTTGCAAAACCGCTGTTGGAAAACTATCGGGAATTTTCAAAGCTCTCGTCGAAAATCTACTGTCCGCCCGACCTGCGCATTATGCGATTCATCGCCGCATTTCTCGAAGACGTGATGGACGATCGCGAACCCGTTCCCGAACTGCCGCACAAGACATTTGTGCTCGACCATTTCGGCACGGCGCGCACGCTCTCGCTGCCGCCCGACTCGGATATGTACCAGAACGAATACGTGCGGTCGTACCGCGTAAGACAGGGCGTGCTCAACAATCCGCAAAACGACAGGCGCACTACGGCCGGCGTGTTCCACGTGGTCGAAGGCGGTCTGCCCGTGCCCGACGACAAGAAGTCCGTCCCGAAAATCGTCTTCAAAAATATGTGGAAGAAGGCGTTCGAAGCCGACGACGCGCTGCTCGAGCTTCCCTTCACGTCAACGCAAAAGGACAAGGCCAAAACGTGGGTATCGCTTCTCCTGCGTCCGATAGTCTGCCCCGCCGTTCCGAACCTTTCGAAGGCGAAGAAAATGGAAATCCGTTTCTTCGCCCCCGGTGGATTGGTATCTAACCTCGACTTCGTGGAAAGCATTTTCGGCAACGGCGGCAATCCGTACCTCGAAAAGAACGACTCGTACCGCCAGTACGACACTTGGACGGGCAACACGGGCTGCATAGTGCTCGCCCCGCACCTGACAAAACTCACAAAAAAGGAGCTGGGGCTTCCGAACGTCGCCGACGCAACCGACCGCCAAAAGCGCGACGGAATGTGTTGGAGCGACGAATCCGAGCTCTACAACGGCGGCAAGCCCTTCAAGCTCACCGCCCGCGACTCGAGCGGCGTAATCGTAACACTGCTTGCCGACAACTATTTCGGCTACTCGAAGAAAGAGGTCAAAACCCAGATAAGTTTTGCCGCCAATATGTTCGGGCAGTGCGAAGAGGAGCACAGCGGCGGCGCGATGGCGTTCGCAAGTCGGGACCTCGGCGAAGACTTCTGGTCGAAATCGTACGCTCCGAACACGCGCAGTTCGTTCCCGGAACTCGTCGCGCTTTTGGGCGATTCAATCGAGGTTTTCAAAGACGGATGGGCGCGCGATAAAAAATATCCCGACATAGTATATGTGGATGCCGACTCGTATTTTTCGTTGAAAACCCAGACCGTAACGTGGCAGAAGGACGGCGTTGAAAAAAGCATCAAGCTTATGCCGCACATCACCTACATCAGCCCCGCGGGCTACAAGGTCGAAATGGCGCGTCCGCACGAAAGCCGCCGCTGGAGACTCGTCGGCACGGTTGAAGAGGGAATGTACTGCCACAAGCCCGCGACGGTTTCGGGCGGCGGCAAGAGCGAAATCTCCAAAGACATTTCCGACGCAATCATCCACGGGCCATCGATTGTCGCAAACTTCAAAAAGGACATCGAGCTGGTCGAGGAAATCATCAACAAAAACTACGGCTCGCGCAACAAAGACCCCTCGCAGAACAAGGGCGAAAACAGCCGCAAAATACTTGACTCGCGCCGCACGATGGGCTCGGTCGTAAAGCTCCTCACGCCCTCGGACGACTTCACCGACGAATACAACAAATGGGTGGAATCAATCCCGTTCTATATCCGCGAGTTCGTGCTGACGGTCAAACGCCACTACCGCCCCGAATGGAACGGCAAATGGCAGGACAAATTCTCGGTCGACACAATCAACGGCGCGGGCGGCAATACGCTCAAATATAAAAACGCCTCGGTGCTGACATCGTACCTGCGAATCGGCTTCACCGAAGACGGCTCGTGGCGCACGTTCAGCCTGCGCAAAGACTTCGCCCCGTCGGTCAAGCTGCAGATGGAGGACGACATCACAAGCTCAGTGGTAGTCCCGCGCAATTCGGTTGAATACCTTCCCTCGGAAATGGCAAAGTACCCGAAGGAATCGGTAAAATTCACCGAAAACTGCGAGTTCCGACTCTTCCAACGCCCCGACGAGGCAATCGTGCGCGGCTACGACAAGCGCGCGGAATCGGATATGTCGAAAAAGGCGGTCTTCTTCTCGAACTACGAACCGCTCGACAGGGAACAGGTGCGCGAAATGGCGGACGACGTTCTGCGTTTCGACAAGTTCACCGCGCCTATGCGCGAAAACCTCTCGCAGTTCCTCGACGAGGAATCGCCCGCCTACGCGGTGTCGTCGGCAAACCCGCGCCTCGTAAACGGCAACCCCAGCAAGAATGTCCGCTATCTGCAAAACAGGGAGGACTTGGTGAACAAGCGCAAATACTACATCGCCGATACCGGTATGCGGCTTGCGCGCAAAATCCCGCTCGGCAAGGCTGTGCCGCACCCCGTGCGCGCGGTAATTTCGGGCAGGCGCAACAATCCCGCGGGCGACGGAATCCGCTCGCTCGCGGTTCACGGTCCCCTGCACTACTTGGAGCTTCCGGAACTGTTTATGGAATACATCGCGTCGATGACGGGCAAGTCGCCGTCGACGGTTGGCGCGGGGCTTGAAGGGGCGATGACGAAAGGTCCGTTCAACGCGCTCTGCGCCATCACAGACCTGAACAACGCGCTCGTTTCGTTCGCGCTGACGGGCTACGACGGCTGGCTTAGCAGCGCGGGATACCTCGGACCGAAATACAGAATCGACCACGACATCAGCCTGCTCGTGCCCGAAATCTGGTCGCGAATGAAGTCCGACGAACTCAAGCCCGAAACGCTCATCCGCGACGGGCTTCTCGAACGCTGCAAAGACTTCGAATACGAAGGCAGGAAAGTGCTCGCCTCGCGCCTCGGCTGGCGAATCACCGACGAGTTCGTAAAACGCTTCTTCGGCAGAATCTTCTCGACCCCCGCGTCGATATTCACGCCCGACATGCTGCGCCCCGAACTTCAGGATATGGCGACTTTCGCAGACGGAATGGACAATATGGTTGGCGCGCACAAACGCGCCGCCGAAATGTATTTCAACGACGGTTCGATTGAGGGTGCGTGCCCGCCGCTCAAGGCTCTGCTGCACATTATGCGCGACGGAAACTACGATGGCAAAACGCTCGAAGACAAGTCAATCCGCGACATGTTCACGTTCGAAAGCGTCATAAATTCGGAATGGTACGCCGAAAGGCTCATCACCCGCCAGCAGATTGAGGTCAACCACCTGCAGACGGTTCTGGCAGATTTGCAGTCGTTGCCCGCCGAAGAGAAAACTCCGCAAACGGCGGCGGAAATCGACTCAATCCGCGCAAAAATCAAAACGGTAAAAAGTATGGGCTTCCTGAAATCGCTTGCGGGAACGCTCGGCGCGGATCCCTTCGTGCTCTGATTTATCGGCTTGACGAAATTTTACGCGCAATGTACCGTCCGATTTCTCGAACGGTACATTTTTTATGCTCCAAAAATTCGCTCTCATCGGCGCGGCGATGTTCGCCGCATTCTTTCCGCTCTTCGGCAGGGATGTCTACGTTTCGTCTTCGACGGGCGACGACAAAAACGACGGCTCTATTTCCGCGCCCCTGCGCACAATCGCGGCAACGCCCAAGGACGGCGCAAAGGTCTATCTCAAGCGCGGCGACGTTTTTTTCGAAACCTTGCAGGGTTTCGAAAATTCGGAAATCGACGCGTACGGCGAAGGCAAAAAGCCGCTCGTCTGCGGGCTGAAAATCCTCAAAGACAACGGCGCGTGGGAAAGGCTGCCGTCGGACGTGTGGCGGCTCGACCTGTCGAAACACTCGAACTTCGACGGCTACAAGGCTGCCGGCAAAACAAACAACATAGGCGCAATTTACTATCCCGAAGAGGACAAAATCTACGGACACCTCGTCCAACGCGCCTCAATGCTCGCCGCTGACGGCGACTTTTGGGCGGGCGACGCATTCTACGCCGAAAACGTCCAAAGCCCGAAAACGCAGTTCAAATACATTTACTTCAGGTCGAAAAGACATCCGTCTGAACTCGGCAAAACGGTATCGTTCGTCACCTATTCCTACGGCATCCGAGACCTGAAAAACTGCATCGTCAGGAACGTCGCCGTAAAGGGTTTCGGCGTGCACGGTGTAAGCAGGGCGTGGAACTGCAGGTTCGAAAACCTCGAAATAGACTTAATCGGCGGAAGCGTACAGCTCTCGTATCCGCAATGGGCAAGGCTCGGCAACGGCGTGGAATTTTGGATAAGCCCGAACAATCCGTGTAACAACAACAGCGTAAGTGGCTGCAAAATCTCGCGTACATACGACTGCGGCGCGACAATCCAAGGGCACGGCGACACGCTCAAGGCGGAAAACATCAAGTTTACAGGCAACCATTTCTTCCGCTGTCGCCAAGCGTTCGAACACTTTTTGACCGCAAAAAAATCGGCGGCATACGCAAACTGCGAGTTTTCGAACAACAAGTGCTTCGAAATGGGCGAAAACGAATTTTCAACTCCCGAAAGCCGCGACGCAAACCTGCTTTCGTACGAGCGCAACCCGATTGAAGGGCTTTCAATAAAAAACAATATTTTCTGGGGCGCGTCCGTCTACGCCCTGCACGCAAATCCCGCAAAGCTCGAAAACAACACGTTCTACGTCTACCGCGGGCAGTACCTGCGCCACAACAGGGGCAAACCTGAAGAGACAATCTGGGCGGACTCGGAAGGGGACATCGAAAAATTTAAGTCGGCAATCGGCGACGTATCCGACAAGTTCGTAATCGTGGAACGCTCCGACACCCGACTCCGCCGCGAAGTTCTCGAAAGCGCATTCGCGCCGCAAAGGGAGAAAATAGAACGCAAAACGCGCGAAAAATACCGCAGGGACTCGTTCTTTAGGAAATAATACAAACAAACAACATCAATCTATATATGATAAAACGCATCAAACACATCTGCGCCGTGTTTCTGGCATTCGCCGCGGCATATTCGGGCTTCGGAAGAGACGTGTACATTTCGTCTTCGACGGGCGACGACAAAAACGACGGCTCGATTTCCGCGCCGCTGCGCACAATAGCCGCCGCGCCGAAGGACGGCGCAAACGTCTACCTCAAGCGCGGCGACGTTTTCTTCGAATCGCTAAGCGGCTTCAAAAACTCGAAAATCGACGCGTACGGCAAGGGAAAGAAACCGCTCCTGTGCGGACTGAAAATCCTCAACAACGACAGCGCGTGGGAAAAGCTGCCCGACGGCGTATGGCGGCTCGACCTGACGAAACACTCGAACTTCGGCGGCTACAGAGCCGACGGAGTGCAAAACAACATCGGCGCGGTCTACGACATCGAAAACGACCGCCTCTACGGCTGCCTGACGCGCACCTACAAGGGCATGCGCGACCCCGCCGACTTCTGGGTATCGGACGCTGAAGGGAAGGAGGTCAAACCGAAAGACAACAAGTTCACGCACCTGTTTTTCAAGTGTTCCGAACATCCTTCGAAACTCGCGAAAAAAATCGCGTTCCTGCCCTATAATTTCGGAATACGCAATATACGCAACTGCACAGTGCAAAACATCGCGGTCAAGGGTTTCGGGGCACACGGAATAAGCAAAGCTTGGAGCTCGAAATTTCTGGACATCGACATCGACCTCATCGGCGGCTCGCTCCTGCGCGGCTACAAAACGTGGGTGCGCTTCGGCAACGGAATCGAATTTTGGATGGAAGAGAAAGCCCCCTGCAACGACAACCTCGTGGAAGGCTGCACAATCTCGCGCACGTTCGACTGCGGCGCGACGATACAGGGCAACCTCGGCAAAAACTCGCGCCCGAAAAACATCGTCTTCCGAAAAAACAAATTTCTGCGCTGCCGTCAGGCATTCGAACACTGGACGGGTACGCCGCACGAAACGAGCGTCTACGAGAACTGCGAATTTTCCGACAACCTCGCGTTCGACTCGGGCTTCAACGAATTCGACACACCCTACAACGTTGACTCGTCGCTGCTCTCGTACGAGCGCAAGCCGATAAGCGGACTGACGATAAAAAACAACATCTGTTGGGGCGCGCCCGTCTACTACTCGTCGGGCAACCATACCGCGAAACTGTCGGGCAACATCTTCTACACGTTCAAAGACACATACCTTTACGGTAGCGGGAAAAGGGAATTTGTCGTCAACGCCGATTCCGAAGCCGACATTCCCAAACTCAAGTCCGCCCTGCAAAACGACACCGACACCGTCTTTTTGATAGACCGCAACGACACCGAAACGCGGGCGAAGATAATCGACAAATACTTCGGCGGGATGAAAGAACTCATAACCGAGCGCGACAAAAAACGCCCGCGCGACTATTACCAACGCAAGCTTTTCCAGAGACGGTAAACTCCATCCATCCGTCCAAAGACCGCCCCGCCCGCGGTCTTTTTTTGCGCACCAGCCGCCCGCCAAACGCGTCTAATTAAACTTGACGCATACAGTCGGCGGAATAACTTTCAAAAGAAACAATCAAAACAACACAGCCTGATTATGCTACCCACTAAAGATTTCGAAAAAATCGTCGGCGCGGAAAACGTTTTTGCGTCGGTCGCCGACAGACAATCGTACGCCTACGACTCCGCCGTGCTCAACCCCGTAACCCCCGCGCTCGTGGTCGCCCCCGAGACAACGGAACAACTCGGACAGGTAATCGCGCTCTGCTACAAGCACGGTCTGCCGATGACGGTTCGCGGCTCGGGCACAAACCTCTCGGGCGGCACAATTCCCGACTCTACCGAATCGATCGTAATCCTCACGCAAAAGCTCAACCGTATCATCGAAATCAACTCTGCCGACCTCTACGCGGTGGTCGAGCCGGGGGTGGTAACGGCGAAATTCGCATCGGCTGTCGCGCAGAAAAACCTCTTCTACCCGCCAGACCCCGGTTCGCAGGCCGTCTCGACAATCGGCGGCAACATCGCAGAAAACGCGGGCGGGTTGCGCGGGCTCAAATACGGAGTGACAAAAGACTACGTTATGGGGCTCGAATTTTTCGACTCGAAAGGCGACATCGTAAAGACGGGTTCGCGCACGGTAAAATGCGTCACGGGCTTCAATCTGGCGGGGCTGATGGTCGCCTCCGAAGGTACCCTCGGAATCATCTCCAAGGCGATTCTCAAACTCGTTCCGCCGCCGAAAGCCTCGAAGGCAATGATGGCGGTGTTCGACGACGTGCAAAAGGCGGCGGACGCGGTGGCAGACATCATCGCCGCGCACATCCTGCCTTGCACGCTCGAATTTATGGACAACGTTACAATCAATATGGTCGAAGACGACGTTAAAATCGGTCTTCCGCGCTCGGCGCAGGCCATATTGCTTATAGAAGTCGACGGACACCCCGCGCAGGTCGAAGACGACGCGGCGACGGTTGAAAAACAGCTTTCGAAAAACGGAGCCTCGTCGGTTGTGGTAGCGCGCGACGCCGAGGAGAAAAACAAAATCTGGGAGGCGCGCCGCAAGGCTCTGCCCGCGCTGGCACGCCGCCGCCCGACAATCGTCCTCGAAGACGCAACCGTTCCCCGCTCGAAAATTCCCGCAATGATCGAAACAGTAAACGACGTCGCCGCAAAATACGACCTTCTCGTCGGCACATTCGGACACGCGGGCGACGGCAACCTGCACCCGTCAATCCTCTGCGACAGACGCGACAGGGAGGAATTCGCGAGGGTGGGAAAAGCCATCGACGAACTCTTCACCCGCACAATCGAAATGGGCGGCACGCTCTCTGGCGAACACGGAATCGGCACGGCAAAGGCAAAGTGGCTCGAGCTTGAAACCTCGCCGGCGACAATCGAATTCGCCCGCAATATGCGCCGCGCAATCGACCCAAAACGCCTCTTCAATCCGTCTAAAATAACGGCTATATAACTATGGACAATCTGAAAAATTTGGCGGACGAACTTTCGCAACTCGACGACAAGCTCGTCAAATGCATGCGCTGCGGAACGTGCCAGTCGGTCTGCCCAGTCTTCGCCGAAACGAAAAAGGAGTCCGACGTAACGCGCGGCAAACTCGCCCTGCTCTCGAACCTCGCGCAGGGGCTTATCGACGACCCCAAGTCCGTCCGCGAACGCCTCGACCGCTGCCTGCTCTGCGGCTCGTGCCAAAGTGCATGCCCCTCTGGCGTGTCGATTCTCGACATTTTTATGCGCGCGCGCGAAATATCAGCGCAGTATATGGGGCTCAATCCGATAAAGAAAATGGCGTTCCGCGTAATGCTCTGCAACCCGAAGCTTTTCGCATTTCTGGTGAAAATCGGCAGACCCTTCCATCCGCTCTTTATGCGCGACCAGAAAAACGCGCCACACACAGCAAAAGCACCGCTGATGAAACTTGCCATCGGCGACCGCTGCCTGCCCGTAATGCCGAAATTCTCAATCGGCGAAAAATACGGCGACCTCGACATTCCCGCGGGAAAATCGGGAATCAAAGTGCTCTTCTTCACGGGATGCGTCGGCGACAAAGTCTACACGAACGTAACGGAGGCGTGCCTTAAAATCTTCAAACATTTCGGCGTGGGCGTGCGCATTCCGAAGAATCTAGCCTGCTGCGGAATCCCCGCGCTCGCCTCGGGAGACGTACCGAGCTTTCAGAAAATGCTCGTCCACGACATCGACATAATCGCGAAAAGCGACTTCGACTACATCGTAACCGCCTGCGCCTCGTGTACCGAAACAATCGGCGAACTATGGGCGAAATACGCCCCCCCGCAATACGCAGACAAGGCGGAAAAAATCGGGGCAAAGGCAATCGACATCAACGCGTTCCTGACCGACGTGCTGAAGGTAGACCTCTCGCCGAAATCGCACGGCGGCGCGCCCGAAAAAATCACCTACCACGATTCGTGCCACTTGAAGAAGTCGCTGGGGATTTGGAGGCAGCCGCGCGAGCTGCTCAAGGCAAATGCCGACTACCAGTTTGTGGAAATGAACGAAGCCGATAGATGCTGTGGATGCGGCGGAAGCTTCACGCTGACGCACTACGATCTCTCGAAACGCATCGGCTCGCGCAAGCGCAACAATATCGTGGCAAGCGGAGCACGGACGGTTGCGTGCGGATGCCCCGCGTGTATGATGCAGATTTCGAATCTGCTCGCGCTCAACGGAGACGAAGTTAAGGTAAAACACGTCGCCGAAATCTTCGCAGACACACTCGACTAATCGGAAAACCCACAAAGGCGCGGTTGCGCGGCATACGCACAGCCGCAACGCGCGGACACACTTCGCCCCGCATATCGGACTAAACGCTACTTCGAATGCTTCGAACGGTCTTTCCGACCGACAAGCTTTGCGGCGAACAGGCAAAGCGCACAACCCGCCGCAACAATCAAAGAGGCAAAACTGCAAAATATACAACCGAACATAACTATATTTATAACAAACCCGTCAAGGGGGTTATCGTAAAAAATATCCGGAGATGAATAAGTTTTTCAAAATCATCGCAACGGCGACAGCATTCCTTTGCGCGACGGCGTCGGTCGGCGCGGCGGGGTACGATTTTTCCGCGCTGCTCAACCCAGCCAATCTCGAAAATGTCGATACTCTCTGCCGCAATTCGGCTGGGGCGCAAGTGTTCGGAATATCGTTCGACAAAATTTCGCTTGTTTCGGGCAAAAGCGCGTTCGGGGTGAATGTGCCGCAAAAAGTTGTTATAACAAACCTGCGGCTCGACGTGTTCGCACAAAACCTCACGCAGGACGAACTCGACAAGGCACAATTTCCGCGCCCGCTAGACTTCGAAATAAAGGGATTAACCCTGACCGTATTCGGCAAGAAGAACATAATGAAAATAACCGCCTCGCAAACGCGGCTCTTCAAAAAAAACATACTTTATTTCTCCGACGACGCAACACTGTCGGTTGGCGAAAAATCCGTAAACCTCGGCAAGAACGCCACTGCCGAACTAATGGGCAGAACGCTGATAATAAGAAGCAAATCGGCGGGAAACTTGGCGATAAAAATATAATAGCTCCTCGGCACACCTGCGCATTCCGTCGGTCGCCGTCGAAACAACATCCACGGCGTCCGCATAGTCTATGCCGAACTTGCTCCTGCTTCCGCCGCGCTCACCCCTGCGCTCCTCGGTCTTGTAATACTCCACCACACGCCGACACATCAAATACGCGTCGATATTTTCCTTGTCATAGGCGGTCTTCAAATTGTCCCGCAAGATGGAACGAAGCGACTTGCCCACAATCCGCCCGTCAAGGTCGATTTGGTTGACCGTAAGAGAGTAGTTTACCTGCCCCACAGAACCGCCCGCATAGTTTCTTGCAAGGTCTATTACCCTGCTTCCGTCCTCCTCGCTAACGCCGCTTCGTTCAAGGTCGCGCTGAAAACGCTCCAATCCCTCATACTCGTCAAACCACATACGCGTAAACCAACGCCCGCTTTCAATAAGACGGTCAACGGCAGTCTTGCGCACCCCGTCCGAACGCCTGCGAATGTTCGCATTCACACGTTGCAACGGCGAAGCATTCGCATTCAGCTCAGCCATCTGGCAAATAAAGCCAAACGCTTCATTCACGCGGGGAGACTCCCTCAACGCGCTGTTCAACGCCGCAAAGGCTCGCGGACAACGGTCGGCAACAGTTTCATCGCCCTTTATTACGTCGGAAATAAACTGCGCCCAACCCTCACTGATTCTCTCGCGTCCCTTGTAGGTAAATTCCCCGAAACGCTCAACGCAGTACCCTTCAAGCTCCTTTGCAAGGGCGAAGTCTTTCACCTCTTCACTTGCCAACTTGCCGCCAAAAAAGAGCGTTTCCAAGTAGTGCCCCAATTCGTGGGCAACAGTGTCAAGGTCGTTGATGTGCCCGCGAAGAGTCCTGATAGCTTCAAGCCTGTTGTAGTAAACGCCAAGCGCACCGCTCTGGCGAACTTCCTTTCGAAGACCGTTTGCAATCGGAACATTGAAAACGCGCTCCATATATCGGCGAATGTCGCCGATGGAGGGCACGCCCTCCAACCTGTTTGACGCCTTGTTGAAACGAACGGACTTTGGCAGAGCCGAACGCATAGCCGACACTGGGCGAATAAACGTAAGGGGCTTTTCGCCGACAGTCTTTTCGCGAAGCTCGCGCAGCTTGGCATACTCCTCAACCATAGAGCCGAAAGATACCCCGCCGCCGACCTTGCCATTGTCGGAAGCTTTATCCTTCGCTCCGAAACTCGCCTTGTAATTATTTTCAGCAAATTCATCAATTTTCTTATTGACTTGGCGTAAATTTCCGATGAAGTCATTAACAGAATCCGACCCGAGGATTACCGTACTCGAAGTGGTATCACTACCATTTCCCCGATAACCCACTTGGTCGGATTCTCTGTTTACGTCAATCCCCTCAATGGAATAAAGATTGTTTCCTTTCGGGTTTTTAATTTTCTTCACGGTCATTTTAACCGCGTACACATTGCCGTCCAACAAAAGCGGCGCATAATAACGTCCCACCGATTCTATATCAGGCGAATTGTTTTTATCACCGCGCTCTTCAAGTAAACGGGACTTTTCAAAAAGTTCCTTTACATTTGCGAGAGCAAGGGCGTGAAGCCTGTTATTGTCGGTTTTCGCGCGAGCCTTTCCGCTGTTCATCTTATCGAGACAATTTCGGCTTATCTTGGCAACAATAAGCTCACCAGTTTCCGCATTGTAGTTTTCGAGCGGAACATTAAGCAGATTGTCCTTAACAAAAGCCGCTGCCGCGTCGATGTCGTAAATTTTGCGTTCAGGCTTCGCCTCTTCAAGAATCCGCTTCGCGTCCACCAACGACTTGTCCGAACTATCCAAAATCTCTTCAATCGCCCGCGCTCTGCCTCCGATTGAAGGCACACCGCGTTTCATCGCCCGCTTGAAACTCATCTCCGCCGTGCCGTCGTCGAACAAACCGTCCGTATCTTCTTGGGCTTCAGACTCCGAGCCCTGTTCGACATTTTCGCCGTTCTCCGCTTTATCGAACAAGCCAGCTTTCCTGCGTATCTTGTCCATAATTTCGGGTTCGGGCGTGGGGCTCATAAGTCTGCTGTTCTCGTATTCAAGCGCGGCAACTGCGGCTCGCACCGCGTCGGGGTTGTTGATGTCAACGCCCATTTCGCGAGCAATTTCGGGGCGTTTGATTACACCCTTTACCGCCAGTATCCTCTGCTTGTTCTGCTTCACAAGCTCGCCCGCCGCCTTCGAAAGCGCAACCATTTCCCTCATCGCCGAATCGTCAACGCCGAACAAGTCGCCCTGTACAGCCTCGCCCGAAGCATTGCCCCCGCCCTCGTCCTTAAAGGCTTTGAGTCTGCGCGTGTGAATTTCAAGAGTGGTAGCGTCCATACCCTTTGCCGAATCGAGCGCGGCATTCTGAACGTCCGCGTCATTGGGCGCGCCGCGCGCAACAGCCGCCGCCCGCTCCTCGGAAATTCCGCCGTTGCGGTACAGCCAATATAAATTGTCCTCGGCAAACTTGCCGATAGCCCAGCCGCGCTTTCCCTTCTCGCGCGACAAAAGCCCCTTGCCCGAAGCCTCCGCCTCGTCGATGTCCTTGTTTCGGAAGAAATGCGCATAGTCGCGCACCGTGCCCATACCGTCGCGAATGTTGCTTTCCGCGTCGAAAGTCCGCGCGTCGTCAACCGTGAAGCCGTCCGCCTCGCGAACCACATACGCGGGAATGGTCTTCTCGCCCGAACGCCTCGCAAGGTCAAGCCTGTGCCGCCCTGTAATAACCTCCGTGTCGCCGTTCTCGCGCTCCCAAACAACAATCGGCGCAGTGCCCACACGCTCATACTTGCCCTGCAAACGCTTTTGTTTTGGATTATTTTGCCGACGATTTTTGCCGTGTCTGCTGCGTGTTTCACCCCCCTAAATCCCGCAAAAAAAGCGGATAGCCACATAGGCTATCCGCAATTTATTCGGGAAACTTTTCGTCCTACTTTTACGCGAACAGTCCGCCGAAAGATTTCGATTCCCAGCCCTTGCGTTCGGGTTCGCGGATGAGCGTATCGAGTTCGGGGCGGTTCTTGGCGCGCATATTCTTTGCGTCCCATTCAATCTTGCCGCCGACGCGCTGTACGAGTGCGCCGAGCAACGCAACTTCCGTAAGCTGCGAAGCGTACTTGAAGTTCGAACCGCATTCCTTGATGTCGCCCCTGATTGCGTCGCACCATTCCAGATAGAGATTGCCCTTGCGCACTCTGGGGATGGTCTTCGGCGGGCGGTTTTTGCGGAATTCGTTGAAGAATTTGTCGTTGGAAACGCGCGGGTCGAAGTTCGGGCGCGAACCAGTGTGGATTGTACGCTTGTCGCCTATCATATACATACCCGACTTGAGCAGCGGACGGTCCTTTTCGAAGTCGTGCGGGCGGGTGATGGGTTCGCGCGCGCCGTCGTACCAGTACATAACCAGTTCGGGATGTTTGTCGGTTGCGGCGAATGTCCATTTTACCGTCGATGCATCGGGGATGAATACGTTTTGGTCGTATGTGCATTTTGCGTCGATAAGTTCCACCGAAACGGGGTCTTTAAGGTCGAGAATCCAGACGGGCGCGTCCGCCGTGTGACAGAACCAGTCGCCGAGCATACCCGTGCCGTAGTCCCAGAATCCGCGCCAGCTAAGCGGCGCGTAGATGCGGTTGTAGTCGGTGAATTTGCCCTGATTTATCCACAAGTCCCAGTTGAGTTCGGAGGGGATGGGCTGTTTGGTGATGGGCATCGACTTGGGCTTTACGAAGTAAGGCGTGCGCTTGGGGTCGCCGTCCCACCACTTGGGACCGCTGCACATAACGTGGACTTCGCGAACGTCGCCCGTTATGCCGCTGTCGTACCATTCCTTGAGCATTCTGATTTGCTCGGTTGCGTGTCCCTGATTCATCATCTGGGTTTGTACGCCGTAGTACTGGCGGGCGCGTTCGAGTTCGCGGCACTGCCAGATGTTGTGCGTAAGGGGCTTCTGTACGCAGACGTGTTTACCGCACTGCATCGAGTCGAGCGTAATCTTGAAGTGCGAGTGGTCGGGCGTGGAGACGCAAACCGCGTCGATTTCCTTGCCGAGCTTGTCGAGCATTTCGCGGTAATCTTGGAAAACCTTCGCCTTGGGGTATTGTTTCAGCCCCTGACGCGCCATCGTCAGGTCGACGTCGCAGAGGGCCACACCGTTTTCGTTTATCATACCGCCTCGCGCCATCGCGCCGATATTGCCAACGCCCACAAATGCGACGTTGATTTTTTCGTTTGCGCCGATTTTCTTCGGCTTGGGTGTCGACGAGCATCCGGGGAAGAACATTGCCGCGGTTGCCGCCGTCGTAGCCGACTTTATGAATTTTCTTCTGTTAATCATATATAATAGTATTTGTTGTTGTTTATAGTTCGATGAAAATTTACATATACAGACCGCCGTTTACCGCTATTGTCTGTCCCGTAATGTAGCCTGCTTCGTCGGATGCGAGGAATGCGCAGATTTTTGCGATGTCCTCCACTTTTCCCGTACGTTTGAGCGGAATGTTCGCCTTTGCCGCCTCCACGATTGCGGGCGGAAGCACCGCCGTCATATCGGTGTCGATAAACCCCGGAGCGATTGCATTTGCCGTGATGTTCCGCGCCGCAAGTTCGCGCGCCAGCGATTTCGTAAAACCGATAATGCCCGCCTTTGCCGCCGCGTAGTTCGTCTGCCCCGCGTTGCCCGCCTGCCCAGACACCGACGCGATGTTTATGATTCGCCCGCGGCGGTTACCCATCATTGCGCGCACGAGGTTGCGCACGATGTAGAAGCACGACGAAAGGTTTGTGGAAATCACGCTTTCCCATTCTTCGTCCGACATACGCATAAGCAGGTTGTCGCGCGTGATGCCCGCGTTGTTTACGATGATGTCTACCGCTTCGTATTTTTTGAGGATTTGCGCACAGGCGTCTTTGACTTCCGACGATTTCGACACGTCGAACGCCCACGCCTCCGCCTTTCCGCCCGACGCGTTGATTTCGTCTGCGACCTTTCCGCAGGACGAAATATTTTTGCTCACGCAAAGAACCGCGCAGCCCGCGTTTGCAAGTTCCACGGCAATCGCCCTGCCGATACCGCGACCCGCCCCGCTGACAAGCGCAACTTTTCCCGAGTAATTAAGTTCCATATACAGACCGAACAATGACGATTTTTTAAAGAAATGGAAGCCTTTTTTGCAAGGGCGGCAAAGGCGAAGCCCTTAAGCAGGCTGCAGCCTGCACGGCTGCAGAACTTCATTCCTACTTGTGATACTTCGGCGCGACTATAGTCGCGCCTTCTGTTTATAAGTTCGCATTGGGCGGCGGAACACCGCCCAATAGCTTTGGGTGTTCGAACTTATTTTGAGTCTTTTCGAAACCGAATAGTTATAACTTGTTCGATGAAACAAGAGCGTTCGATGTGGGAATGTGGGCGGTTATTTTGCGAAGCAAAATGCCCACTTGGGGCAACGCCCCCGCAATGGTGTATAAGCTCCAACCTGTGAATCTGTTGTTTTTTGCGTTTTTATGATTGACCGGAAGAATGCGCAAGGTTAGCACATATTTATTATGATGAAACTCTACTACTCTACCATATTGCTTGCGGGGCTTTCCGCGTTTGTTTCGGTTTCCCGCGCCGATTTCGAAAGTGTCCGCGCCGATTTTCTCAATCCGCCGCCGGACGCAAAGCTCGAGACTTGGTGGCACTTTACCACAAACGCAATCACAAAGGAGGGAATTACAGCCGACCTCGAAGCCTTGAAGGAAGTCGGCTACGGCGGCGCGCACGTGTTTTCGCTCGTAAACCAGACCGCCACGGGAATGCCGAAAATACAAATTCTCGACGACAACTGGCGCGAACTTATGCGGCATGCGGGGCGCGAGGCGAAGAGGCTCGGTTTGCGGCTTGGCGCGCACAACTGCCCGGGGTGGTCGAGCTCGGGCGGTCCTTGGATTAAGCCCGAAGATTCGATGAAAATGCTCGTCGCCTCCGAAACGCGCACAGTCGGCGGAGAGCAGACTCTCAAACTTCCGCAGCCGCGCACGCTGGAGGGTTTTTACCGCGATGTAGCCGTGCTCGCGGTTCGCGGCGGCAAGAAAATGCCCGCGCCGAAAGTTTCCGCCGACTTCGACAATCCGCAGAACGTCGTGGGCGAAAATGCAAAGACAGTCCGCCTGCCGCTTTCGAAAAAGGGCGCGAAAAACACGCTTGTTTTCGAATTCGAAAATCCCTACGACGCAAAGTTTGCCGAACTTACCTTCGACAGTCGCGGACTGTATGTGAGCGTCGACATTTCGGCTTCGGACGACGGCAGAAACTACTCGAAAGTCGGCGAATATACTGCGTCGATTTACAACGACAAGTGCACGCCCAAATTCGTCCCGCTCTCGAAAAACGGCGCGCGGGCGAAGTTCTTCAAATTCGAATTTACGACGGCGAAGTCGTTCCACGAATGGGAAAAGCCGAAGGACATCGACCTAAAAAACGTGCGCCTGCTTTCAGAGCGAATGGTGTCTGATGTGGATTTCAAAAACTCGCTCGCCCAGAGAATCGGGTTTGCCGAACCGAAGGCGGGAGACGAAAACAGGCGCGGGCTTTCGAAAGACTCCGTGCTCGACATCACCGCAAATTTTCAAAACGGCGAGGGCAAAGTGAATCTGCCCGACGGCAATTGGATTGTCCTGCGGATAGGCTACACTTCGACGGGCGCGAAAAATTCGCCAACGCCCTTCAAGGGGCTTGAATGCGACAAGCTTTCGCGGCGCGGGCTCGACGCCCATTGGGGACATTTCATGAAAAAGCTCGAAGCCGATTTCGGCGAGGCGATGCGCTACGCCACAATCGACAGCTACGAGGTCGGTGGGCAGAACTGGACGGACGACTTCGCCGATCAGTTCAAAAAACGTCGCGGCTACGACATCACTCCGTGGCTGCCCGCAATGCTCGGGTTTGTCGTGGAGACCGACGGACAGACCGCAAAATTCCTCTACGATTTGCAGCGAACGGTTTCCGACCTGTTCGCCGAAAACTACTACGACTATTTCGCCGAGCTTTGCAAAAAGGACGGACTTCTTTCGATTGCCGAACCCTACGGCGGTCTGTTCGATTCGCTCCGCTGCGCGAGGAATATCAACATTCCCACGGGCGAGTTTTGGATTGGGCGCGGCAATCCGCCCGCACGCATGACGGGCTCGAGCGCGCACCTGTTCGGCAAAAAAAAGGCGGGATCGGAGTCGTTCACGACGACGGCGGCCTACGGACGCTGGCTGCACACTCCCGCGCAGCTCAAAGAGTACGGCGACAGGGCGTGGATTTACGGCATTTCGTCGATAATCTTCCACACATACGCGCACCAGCCGTTTATGATTGAGGGTCCCGGAATGTCGATGTCTGCAGGCTCCAACATGACGCGACTTACCACTTGGTGGAAGCTCGCCGACGCGTGGGTTTCGTACGTCAACCGCTCGCAGGCATTGCTCCAACGCGGACGCTATCGGGCGACGGTGCTGTGGCTATCTGGCGAATCGCTGCCCAATGCCGCGTGGTACGCCGTGCGCGACGAAATCACGAATGCGGGCTACGACTACGACTACTGTTCCGCCGACGACATCGCCGATTCGCTGAAATTCGAAGACGGCGAAATCTTTGCGTCTGCGGACGGCACGCGCTACAAAATGCTCGCGCTCGGCACCGACAGGCGGCTTTCCCTGCGCACGCTCAAAGCCGTTGAAAAGCTGCTCGAAGCGGGCGCGAACGTTGCGGGAGTTCCGCCGATTGAATCGCCCACGCTTTCGGACAACCCCGAAGAATTTGCGGCATTCGTAAAGAAGCTTTGGGGCGTCGGAGAGAAAGTCCGCAGGATAGGGAAAGGCACATTGTACGCCACGCGCTCCGTTCCCGAAGCGTTGAATCTTGCGCAAATCGCGCCCGAATTTAAAACGCCGCGCGGAATCCGCACAATCGGCAGAATCGACGGCGACACCGACATACGCTTTGTGGCAAATATGACGCAATCGCGCATTGCAGGCGAGGTTTCGTTCAATACGGGCGCGGGAAAATCGCCGTATATTTTCGACGCGGCAGACGGCGGCGTTTCGCCCGCGCCGCAGTGGAAATGCGAAAACGGCATTGTCTCGATTCCCCTTTCGCTCAATCCCTACGAATCGAAATTCGTCGTCTTCAAAAACGGCGAAAACAGGCGGATTGCCGCATTTGCTCCGTCAGTAAACGGCGCGAAAAAAACGGACGCGGTCGAAATTCTCGAAGCCGTGTATCGCTCGAGCGATTCGCCCGAAAAGCTCGACGTGAAGAATTTTGTCAAGGGCGACTCCGACGTAAAAGTGCTGAGCCGAACCTTCAAATGTGCGCTCGCCCCCGGGCACGTCAAGGAACTTTATGTAAAGTATAAGTTCGGCGGAAAGGTGTTCGAAAAGGTTGTTCGCGAGGGCGGCACATTCGTCCCGCCAGTCTCCGAAGCTGCGCGAACCGCGATTTATCCCGCGGTTTCCGACGGAAAACTCGGCGCGGTTTTCGAAGCTGCGGGCACGGCGAAGCTGCTGCTGTCGGACGGCGAGGAAGTTTCGCTTTCGGTGCAATCGCTTCCGAAGAATGTCGATATTTCGGAAAATTGGGATGTCGCATTCCAGAAAAACCGCGGCGCGCCCGCAGCGGCGCATTTCGAAAAACTCGAATCTTGGACGGAAAATTCCGACGACGGAATCCGCTATTTTTCGGGCATCGCAACGTATTCGAAAAAATTCGAACTCGGCGGCGAAATGTTCAAAAAGGGGCGGCGCATAATTTTGTCGATCGGGAAAGTCGCTGATATCGCCCGCGTGCGGGTAAACGGCAAAACCGCCGCAACGCTCTGGCGCGCGCCGTTCGAATGCGACATAACAGAGCTTGCAAATGGGGGCGAAAACACGCTTTCGATAGAAGTGGCGAACCGCTGGGTGAACAGGCTAATCGGCGACGCGCGGCTGGCAAAATCTCCCGACGAACGCCTGCCGAAATGGATTGTCGAAAAGCGCAAAAACGACACCGACCGAATAGCCTACACATTCACAAAGGGGTTCTGGAATGCGAACGAAGAACCGCTCGAATCGGGCTTGCTGGGCAAAGTTGAAATCCGAGCAGCCGACTTCGTTGAAGCCGCACCGATGGAAAAATAGATAACTCCAAAACACGGCGAACAAATTCATACAGACAACCACAATCCCCGCCGCGCCGAACGGAGCGGCATTTGCATACTCGAAACAGCGGCGATTGCGGCGGGGCGGAGGTTGTTTTGTCCGTCGGTAGGACTACATTATCGGGGCGCGGTTGCGGCGCAGCACTTTCGGCTTTCTATTTTCCGCGCTTTTCCTCAGCACTATGTAGCCTTTCGGCTGGAGTTCCAGTTTCGTCTTTCCGTTATCCGATTCGCATTTTGCGCCGTACGAAAGCAGTTCCGACGAGCCGCCGAAGTCCGCGTCGACCGTCGTAGAGATGCATTTATCCGACGCGTTGATTGCCACAAACGCCGCGCCCTCTTTAGATTCGCGGGTGTACGAGAGAACCGCGTCGGGCTTGTCGTTGTCGAGCCAGCGCGTTTTGCCGTCGTAGAAAACGGGGTCTTTGCGCAGTTCGATTAGTTTCTTCACGAGTGCCATTCTGCGTTTGCCCTGTTCGGTGAACATATTCGCCCATTCGGTGAAGTATCTGCCGTGTGTGCGGTCGGAGAAAATCGTCATCGGCGCGTCGTCGGCAAATTCGTTGCCGCTGTATATAAAGGGAATGCCGTCGAGGGTGAAATTCATCACCATTACCGCGTCCATTCCGCGATATCCGAAGCGGATTTCGCAGCGTTTGCGGAAGGGTCCGTTGGCGAAGTCGTGGTTTTCCATTGCGCGGAGAACGCGCGCGTTTTTCGGCTGCTCTTTGTCGAACGACTCCCAGCGTTCGCGCAGGATTTTCGCGGGCTTTTTATCGTGGAAGACCTCTATTGTCCTGCGCTGCCAGAGCACTTCGTAGGTGGCATCGTATGTCTTTTCCGTCGCGCTGTGGCGTTCGCTCTCTTCAATCATCAGAAGTTCGGGCTTAATTTTGCGCACGCGTTCGGCGGCGGCGTCCCAGAAGTCGGAGGGCACCATTTCGCCCACGTCGGTACGGTAACCGTCGATGTTGTACTCCCTCACAAAGTACTCCATATTTTTAGTGAGATACTCGCGCAGTTCTTTATTCTTGAAATTGAGCTTTGGGAACGCCCATTCGCCCGTGTCGAAGCTGCCGTCGGGTTTGTAGAGAACGAAATCGGGATGTTCCCGGATGATGTTCGCCTTGGGTCCGCAGTGGTAGTATACGAGGTCGAAAATCACCTTCAGCCCGAGCGAATGCGCCGTTTCGACGAACTTTTTCACGTCGGCGGAAGTGCCGTACGACGGGTCGATTTTGAAGTAGTCCTTCATCCTGTACGGATTTTTCGGATTGTTTGTTTTGGCGGCTTTTTGGCGTTCGCTCCAGAACTTTTGGTCCATATCGTCGTCGTGTTCGGTGAGCGGACAGAGGTATACGATGTCAACGCCGAGCGATTTCACGTAGGGCAGCATTTCCGCCGCTTTATTTATAGTGCCCTCTTGGGTGAATGCGGGCAAGAGAATCTGGTAAATCACCGACTTTTTGAAGTCTTCTGAAACGGGTTTTGCAACCCTTGCGGCGGAAAACGCGTTGACCGAAACGGCGAGCGAGACGATAAAAACGAGCAGTTTTTTCGTGTACATATTTATGTGTGTTGTTGTAGGTTAATTTTGAATTGCTCCGAAATTATAGAGCAGCGGAGAATCGGCTGGCAAGAAGATTCGGCGGAAATTCGGCAAACTGTCAACCGAATACCGAAGCGGCATTTTACAAGACGCCTTCGGTCGAACAGCCTCGAAATCCGCCAACTTTCCCGAAAAATTTTGTTGAAAGAAAGGCTCAATTTTGCATTAGTTGGGGCTTCCATTTTTAGTAATCGTAACCTGAAAAGAAAATCATGGGAAACATAAAAAAATCACTGATGTCGTCGCTGATGAAAAAATTCGCGATGGCCGTTACGGGTTTTGTGTTGGCTTCGTTCCTGCTGATACATATGCTCGGAAACCTGCAGACGTTGGAAGGCGGTCCGCACGCAATCAACGCATATGCAAACTTCCTCCAGACCCTTCCGTGGGAGATACTCTGGGGCTTCAGACTCTGTCTGGGAGCTTGCTTTGTGTTGCACCTGCTGACGGCATACCTGCTCGTCCTCGAAAACGGCAAGTCGCGCCCGCAACGCTACTCGGTCAAGAAAAGTCTGGCTTGCACGTTCGCGGGCAGAACAATGATTTTCTCTGGTACGATTATCGCGCTTTTCGCGGTTATCCACATCATGCACTACACGGTGCTCAACCTCGACCCCTCGTTTAAGCTCCTCGAATGGAAGGCGACGGCGGGCATGTACGAAGGCAAGACCCTCCACGACGTCTATGCAATGCTCATTCTGGGCTTCTCGAATCCGTGGATTTCGTTGGCATACATTTTCTCGATGGTCGTAATCGGCTTCCACCTCTCGCACGGCGTAAGCAGTATGTTCCAGAGTATCGGCTTCCGCAACGAAGCGTGGCGCTACCGCCTGAACGCAATCGCAATGCTCTACTGCATCGTAATCGCGCTCGGCTTCTCAATCAATCCGCTGGCGGTTCTCGTGTCGAAATACACCGACTGCCAGATTCTCCCCGTTGCGCAGGTTGAAAAACAGTTCAGCCAGCTCAAAGACGCAAAGGGGCAGATTTTCGTAAACTACGACTTCCTCAAGGAAGGCTGCAAACCCTGCACAAAGAAATAACAATCGAAGGGAACAACAATGAGTTTGGATTCTAAAATACCCGAAGGGCCGATTTCCGAAAAGTGGTCGAACTTCAAATTTCACGCAAAGCTCGTAAATCCGTCGAACCGCAGAAAGTTCCGCGTTATCGTTGTGGGTAGCGGTCTTGCCGGCGCGAGCGCGGCGTCAAGCTTGGCGGAACAGGGCTACAACGTCGACTGCTTCTGCTACCAAGACAGCCCCAGACGCGCGCACTCCATCGCGGCGCAGGGCGGTATCAACGCGGCGAAAAACTACCAGAACGACGGCGACAGCATCTACCGTCTCTTCTACGACACGGTTAAGGGTGGCGACTTCCGTTCGCGCGAAGCCAATGTCTACCGTTTGGCAGAAGTGAGCGTAAACATCATCGACCAGTGCGTTGCGCAGGGTGTTCCGTTCGCCCGCGAATACGGCGGTCTGTTGGCGAACCGCTCGTTCGGCGGCGCACAGGTCAGCCGAACGTTCTACGCGCGCGGTCAGACGGGTCAGCAGCTGCTTCTCGGGGCATACTCGGCTCTCGAAAGACAAATCGCCCTCGGCAAGGTAAAGATGTACACGCGCCGCGAAATGCTCGACCTCGTTAAAATCGACGGCTCGGCAAAGGGCATCATCGTCCGCAACCTCCTCACGGGCGACATCGAAAGATACTCCGCCGACGCGGTTCTGCTCTGCACGGGCGGCTACGGCAACGTATTCTACCTTTCGACAAACGCACAGGGCTGCAGCGTAACGGCGGCATACCGTTGCTACAAGCGCGGCGCGGGCTTTGCAAACCCCTGCTTCACGCAGATTCACCCCACCTGCATTCCGCAGCACGGCGACCAGCAGAGCAAGCTCACGCTTATGAGCGAATCGCTCCGCAACGACGGTCGCGTGTGGGTTCCCAAGAAGAAGGAAGACTGCACAAAGAAGCCTTCGGAAATCGCCGAAGAAGACCGCGACTATTATTTGGAAAGAAAATACCCCTCGTTCGGCAACCTCGCTCCCCGCGACATCTCCTCGCGCGCGGCTAAGGAAGCCTGCGACGACGGACGCGGCGTCGGTCCTGCGGTCGGCGGCGAAAGACGCGGCGTATACCTCGACTTTGCCGACGCAATCAAGCGCGATGGTCTCAAAACGGTCAAGGAAAAGTACGGCAACCTCTTCGATATGTACGAACGCATCACGGGCGAAAACGCATACGAAACCCCGATGCGCATATATCCCGCATCGCACTACACGATGGGCGGTCTGTGGGTTGACTACACCCTCGAAAGCACGATTCCGGGGCTGTTCGTTCTCGGCGAAGCAAACTTCTCCGACCACGGCGCAAACCGCCTCGGCGCATCGGCTCTCATGCAGGGTCTTGCCGACGGCTACTTCGTAATCCCCTACACCCTGCCGAACTATCTGGCACGCGTTGGCGCGCAGAAAATCTCGACAGACCGTCCCGAATTCGACGAAGCCGAAAAGAACGTCCGCGACCAAATCAAGAAATTGATGAGCATCAAGGGCACGCAGAGCCCCCGCCACTTCCATATGAAGCTGGGCAAGATTATGTGGGAATACTGCGGCATGGCACGCTCGGAGGAAAGTCTCAAGAAGGCGCTGGAACTCATCCCGCAGCTTCGCGAAGAGTTCTGGAAAGACCTCAAGATTGTCGGCGAGGAAAACACCCTCAACAACGAACTCGAACGCGCAGGTCGCGTTGCCGACTTCCTCGAATTCGCCGAAGTGATGGTTCGCGACGCACTCGACAGAAAGGAAAGCTGCGGCGCACACTTCCGCGTTGAACACCAGACGGACGACGGCGAAGCAAAGCGCAACGACGCCGAATACTCGTACGCCGCAGTCTGGATGTACGACGGCGAAGGCAAGCCGCCGCGCCTCGAAAAAGAACCCATAACGCACGACGAAGTAAAGCCCGTCGTCCGCTCGTATAAATAATCTAAAATTTCGGAATACAAATGAAAGTACATCTTAAAATTTGGAGACAGAAGGGCGAAAACGTTAAAGGACGTTTCGAAACCTACACCGTCGACAACGTCAGCGAAGACAGCTCGTTCCTCGAAATGTTCGACATTCTCAACGAGCAGCTCGTAGCGCAGAATAAAGAACCGATAGCATTCGACCACGACTGCCGCGAAGGTATCTGCGGCATGTGCTCTATGGTAATCAACGGCATTCCCCATGGTCCCGAACGCGAAACAACCGTCTGCCAGCTGCATATGCGTAAGTTCAAGGACGGCGACACAATCGTAGTCGAACCGTGGAGAGCGGGTCCGTTCCCGATTAAGAAAGACCTCGTTGTCTCGCGAGAAGCCCTCGACCAAATCCAGCAGGCGGGCGGCTACATATCGATTCGCACGGGCGCGCCTCAGGACGCGAACGCGGTTCTCATCGCAAAGGACACGCTTGAAAAAGCAATGGACGCAGCGGCCTGCATCGGTTGCGGCGCATGCGTTGCGGCTTGCCCGAACGCTTCGGCAATGCTCTTCACGGCGGCGAAGGTCTCGCACCTCAACTACCTGCCGCAGGGCGCGCCCGAAAAGGACAGACGCACAATCGCAATGGTCGAGAAGATGGACGAACTCGGTTTCGGCAACTGCTCGAACTACGGCGAATGCCAAGCGGTTTGCCCGAAGGGTATCACGCTCGACTTCATCGCAAAGATGAACCGCGACTACGCGGTTGCGAAGGCAAAACAGCTCGCAACACAGGGTCAATAGTTTCTAAAAACATTCAAAACAAAACCCGCGCGTTCGCAAAAAACGGCGGGTTTTTTGTTTGCCAAATACCGAGACCGCAAAACGGACGGGGGAATTGCGTCCCGCCGCAAGCTACTTGCGGTATCGGCGGAAGATGAAAGAGTAGATGGCGAAAAATCCGCCCGCGAGAACCAACATCAGCGGCATATATTCGAAATTTCCGATTGCGTGCGAAAGCCGCGCAAAGACAAGAACGGAAAGCAGCGCCATAAAAAGCAGTATGAGCGAAGCCCCCCAAAAGAGGGCGTGGAAATAAAGGAAAAGCGCGGAAAGCTTCCGCTCGTCGTCGAGGTCGCCGCGCCGCATAATCGCGCCGCACACACGTTTCGAAGAAAAATACAAGCCGACGAGCGAGCCGAAAAGCCCGAAGAACACGCCTGCAATCGCCATATAAACCATCAAATCGTCCATATCATTTCCTTTTGTATTTATATCGGGCCTTCGAAATTTCCGAATTGAGCCTTATTGAAATCTCGCGACATTTTTTCGGATTGTCAAAATCTTTAGAATCGACAAACGCGGCATTGAAACCGCAGTCGAAACCGAGGAAGTCGGCAAGCCGCTCGGCAAAGATTTTCGCAACCGCCCTGCCCGCCCCGAACTCGACCAACATCGCAGCATAGTCGGGATACTTTTTGAAATCAACCCGCCCCGCGCGAACCGCCGCGACGCGCAGACGCTCCGCGCCCGAGGTCGTAGCCTGCGCATTCGAAGAAAGCAGAAACGAAAGCGTCTCGAGCGCGTCAAGGTCGCCCATTTCGCCGGCAATTTTTTCGATGCCCGCGAGCGGCGAAGTGGCAAAACGAAACGCCGCATTCCGCTCTTTGTCGAAGTCCCAGCAGTCTACGCCGCCGAGCTTCACCCGCTTGGGAAACCGCCAATTTTCGATATCGGAAAAATCTTTCGATGTAAAACGGAACACGACCGAAAACGCCGCATTTTTCAAATCGAAATCGGGATAACGAAAAGCGTAGTCGAATTCCGAAACATCCGAAACGCCGACCGAAACCGACTCATAGGCGCGCCGCCCCTCGCCCCCGCAATATTTCGCCGCCAGCGAAAAGCCGCCGTAGCCCGCCGACATCTTTGCCGACAATTTCCGCGCGTCGATGTTTGCTGACGAAACTTCGGGATAGAGTTTTTTCAAATCTCGCAAAAACGCCCTGTTTGCATCGAAGCTGGGAACGTAGGTTTTCCCGCGCGGATTATGGACACTCTCGCCCTTCGTAAGGGCACGGATTGCAACAACCCGCTGCGAAAGAGTGAGCGGATTTTCGACTTCGATCTCCACCGCATCGCCCTCGAAATCGAAAAAATCGGCGCAGACAAACGATGCATAACAATATCCGCTCGTGCGCGTAGGCGGCAAATTCAACTTCAGGTAAACCGTGCCGCGCCTGCTTTTGAAATAGCTCGAGACAAACCCGCGCGTCTTCACGCGTTTTAGCCGCAGAATGTCGCTGGCAACATCCAAATCGGCGAACCCCGAATACTCCATTCTGTTCGGCTGAAGACAAAAGTGCCCGAGCTCGAAACATCCGCTCCAGTCGTCGCGCACGTCATCGTAAACAACGCCCGCCCTGCGCTCTTTGTCGGCGTACGACATCCGCAGCTCGGGCATTTCGCGGACAAGACGAACCTGCGCCGCGCCTTTTTCGACATCGAGTACATAGCTTTTTTCCTCGATAAAAAACCTGTCGCCGCCCGAACGCATTTCGCGCAGACCGATGTTTTTCGCCGAAAACCAGTCGCAGAAAATTCCGCCGCCGATTTCCTTCTGCCCTATTTCGACCTCTCCGCCCGCCGTTCGCTCGAGGAGTTTTTTGCAGACAAGCCGACCGCCTTCGATTGCGAAAACATACACATTCCTCGCGCACGAATTTGAAAAACTCTTGCCCGCCAAGCCGAAACTGCCGCCTGCGCCGACTTTTTCGAACGGATACACATACCCCTCTATTTGATACGTTTTGCCGTCCCATATCAACCTGTCGGGCGGCGGTTCTTCGGCAAAAAGGGGCAGACACAACGCCGCCCCCGCAAGAAAAAACAACTTTTTTGCCGAAGCGAACATTGCCGCTATTTCTTGTCGGTATCGATTACCGAAAGCGCGGCACCCTCGCTTTGCGTCGTGCTCTGACCGCCCTTGAGGCGTAGCGAGTACATTTTCTTCGCAAGCTTGCGCGCCGCCTTTACGATTACATAGTCGGGCGTGTCGCAAATGTCCACAAAGCCTATGGCGTAGTTTGCGCCGTTGAAACGCCCCGCCGTGCAAAGGTCGAACCACTGGAACCAGTGCGCGCCGACAACGTTCGGATTTTCGAACGCGCTGATTGCGTAGTTCTCGAAAGCCTTTTTGCGGTTTTCGGTCGTGCCGCGCGGATTGAGCCCGCCGCCGTAAATGCCCTTGTCGGTATTGCCGAAGTGGAATTCGCCGATGAGCAGAGGCTTGTCTTCGCAGCCCTTGACGGACGAAAAAGTCGTGATGTTGTCGGAGTAGACGTTGTAGCTGATTACGTCGCAGTAGCGCGAGGCCACCCGCTCGACAAGCTTGTTGCGCCACGCAAAACGGCAGCCGAGATAGAGCGTGTTGGGCGCAACCGCCTTGACCGCGTCGCGGCAGGTTTTGAAATAGTGCGCGTACATTTTCTCCTCGAATGCGAGCATATCGGCTTCGCCCGATTTCGTCTTGGGGCTGAAATTGCGGCGGGCGAGGAAGTCGTCCCAGTCCTTGTAGTCGGCCTTCCAAGCGGCGTTGAGTTTTTCGATTTCGCCGTACTTTGCCTTCAAGTCTTTGCGGAATTCGATTTTCGACGGCTGCGTCGCGGGACATCCGAGCAACGCCCTCACCGTCGTGAGGGTTTCGAACTGCCACGGAAGCTCGTTGTCTACAAACACGCCCACACACGCGGGCATATTGATAAGGCGCGCGACCCGCTCCAAGTTTTTGAACGTATTTTCGCGGAATTGCGGCGTAAAGAAGTCGGGGAAGTCGCGCCAATAGGCGTACATCTTGGTGTCTGTTTTGTAGCTTATAGCCCTGCCCGAAGTCGCAATCGCCGTGAACGGGAAGTTGCCCCTGCCGATTATGTAGTGCTGCGACCAGCATCCGTAGGTCGTAAAGCCCCACATGCGCATGCGCTCGTCGGCGACGTCGCCGTAGATATCGCGGTAGTTGTCGCCGTATTTCGCCACGAGATTGCGCTCCAAGAATCCGTACGAATCGAAAGTTCTGCCCTTGTAGTAGTGGAGTCCGTAGCTGTTTTTCTTGAGGAAACGCTTGTCGGAAATGTCCTCGAAATAGTTCTCGCGGTCGGTAATCGGCGTTAGGTCGAGATTGCCCACGCACGTTATGCCGAACGACCAAAACAGGTTGCCTTCGGGATCGACAAACCACCACCTGCCGTCGATTTTCTGCACGCGGAAACGTCCGGTCGATTCGAATTTGAGGTCGTCCCTAATCAGACCGCAGAACTGGTCGCGGTTCGGAATTGCGCCGATTTTTTTGTAGAATCTCTTTTCGGCTTCGATGCGCTTTTTGAAGTCGTCAACGGAACGGATTTTGTCGGTCCAATCCTTGTGTTTGAACTGCCCGAACCTGTCGATGAACGGGAAGAACTGCTCTTTCGTGTATTCGAGAAACGGCTCTTTGAAGTTGTGGAAATCGGGGTTTGCGGGCGTGTAGGTCATCGCGATGAACGCGTCTTTTTCGAACATCCACGCGCCCTTCGGGTTCGGAATGTACTTCGCGATTTTGATGTCGTCGAGCTCGATTTTCACGCCGCACTCGGCGACGAAACAGAGCATTCCGCTTTCGCCCAAAACCGTTCCTCCGAACGAAATTTTGTGCACTTTGCCGTCGGTCTTAAGCCACTTTACGTTGACGCGCTGCTCGCCGTCGGGCGTTTTTTCGCGTATGACCGCCGCGAGCCTTATGTTGCGCTTTAAATCTTTGTCGAGAACCTTGTACTTGAAACCTACAAGGTATGACCGCCCCTTGCCTTCGAGCGGAATCGTGACAATCGGTTCCCACCCCTGTCTGCTCTTGAGCGTGTTGAAAACTATCGAGCCGCTTCCCGATATTGCGTCCGAACCGGATACCGTCGAAACCGTTTCGGCTTCGAACTTTGCCGCGTCTATGATTTTCAGCGAGTCGGGATTTTCAAAATCCTCCTCGAAAACCGTTTCCAAATTCGCCTGCGCCGCGAAAGGCAACAGTGCGAGCACTCCCATAATGATACTCTTTTTTTTCATATTCTCTAGCAGATATTTTTACGAATCGATCCTCGCGCGATATGCGAAAATCAACGGAGACGATGTTTGCACAAGGTCTACATTACTTCAATTAAATTATTTTTATTGCGCAAAAAATTTCGCCGCCGAAATCTGGCGAAAAAAAGGCGGAAGCCGTTTCCGACTTCCGCCTTAACTGAGCTTCCCGCGCGGACGGAATCCGCGGGGAAATTTGCATCGACTAAATTACATCATGCCGCCCATTCCGCCCATCGAGGGGTCGCCTGCGGGCATTGCGGGCTTTTCTTCGGGCTTGTCGGCAATCATGCATTCGGTTGTCAGGAGCAGACCCGCAACGCTTGCCGCATTCTGGAGAGCCGAGCGCGTAACCTTGGTCGGATCGACAACGCCTGCCTTGAGAAGGTCTTCGAACTTGCCCGTTGCGACATTGTAGCCCCACGAGCCTTTGCCGTTGAGAACTTCCTTTACAACCAACGCGCCCTCTTCGCCCGCATTTGCGCAGAGCTGACGGAGCGGAGCTTCGATTGCGCGGCGTACGATTTGCGCGCCTACGAGTTCGTCGCCCTCAAGCTGCAATGCGTCGATAGCCTTTGCCGTGCGGAGCAGAGCAACCGAACCACCCGCGCTGATGCCTTCTTCGACAGCCGCGCGTGTTGCGTGCAGAGCGTCGTCAACGCGCGCCTTCTTTTCCTTCATTTCGGGCTCGGTAGCCGCGCCGATGTTGATGACCGCAACGCCGCCTGCGAGCTTTGCAAGGCGTTCCTGTAATTTTTCGCGGTCGTAGTCGGAAGTCGTTTCTTCAATCGCCTTGCGGAGCTGCTTTACGCGGCCCTGAATGTCGGCGGATTTGCCCGCGCCTTCGACGATTGTCGTATTTTCCTTCGAAACCGTGATGCGTTTTGCCTTGCCGAGGTCTGCGAGCTGGAGGTTTTCAAGCTTGAGACCGAGGTCTTCGGTGATGCAACGCGCGTTTGTGAGGATTGCGATATCTTCAAGCATTGCCTTGCGGCGGTCGCCGAAACCGGGAGCTTTAACAGCGCAGACGCTGAGCATGCCGCGGAGCTTGTTTACAACCAACGCCGCCAGAGCTTCGCCTTCGACATCTTCGGCGATAATCATAAGGGGCTTGCCCGTCTTTGCAACAGCCTGCAGAATCGGGAGGAGTTCCGCGAGGTTCGAAATCTTCTTTTCGTGCACGAGGATGTACGCGTTTTCGAGTACGCATTCCATCGATTCGGTGTTCGTTACGAAGTACGGCGAGAGGTAGCCCTTGTCGAACTGCATACCTTCGACAACGTCGAGGGTTGTGTCAATCGACTTAGCTTCTTCGACGGTGATTGTACCGTCCTTGCCTACCTTATCCATAGCTTCGGCGATGATGTTGCCGATTTCCGTATCCCAGTTTGCCGAAACCGTCGCGACTTGGCGGATTTCGTTGCTGTCCTTAACGGGCTTGGAGTTCTTTGCCAACTCCTTGACGGCTGCTTCGACAGCCTTGTCGATGCCGCGCTTTACGAAGATGGGGTTCGAGCCGGCGGCAACATTGCGGAGACCTTCGCGGTAGATAGCTTCGCCGAGAACCGTAGCGGTTGTCGTACCGTCGCCCGCGTTGTCGGAAGTTTTGTTGGCGACTTCCTTGATGACCTGCGCGCCCATATTTTCGAAAACGTCTTCGAGTTCGATTTCCTTGGCGACCGTCACGCCGTCCTTGGTGATGAGCGGCGAACCGTATTTCTTGTCGATTACAACGTTTCTGCCCTTCGGACCGAGTGTTGCCTTGACCGCTTTTGCCAGAGTCGTTACGCCCTTGAGGACTTTCTTGCGTGCCGCTTCGTCGAAAATGATTTGTTTAGCCATAATGATAAATTTTCCTGTTTTTAATTGTTATTTAAGGATTGCAACGATGTCGTCTTCGCGGAGGAGGACAAACTTTTCGTCGCCGATTGTAACTTCCGTGCCGCCGTACTTGGAGATGAGAACGCTGTCGCCCACCTTTACTTCAAAGGGAATGGTCTTGCCGTCGGATGTGCGCTTGCCCGTGCCGACCGCCACTACCGTAGCTTCCTGCGATTTTTCCTTTGCTGCGTCGGGAATGATAATACCGCCCTTGATTTGTTCCTTTTCCTCGACCTGCTTTACGAGCACTCTGTCGCCGAGGGGTTGAATTTTTGCTTTAGCCATATTTTTGTTCTTACGTTGTTATGAGTTGTTGAAAGTAAAAAGACTTTATTCTGCACATTTGCGCCCTTTTGGAAAGGACAAAAAACTTCCCCCGCGATTTTTTGCAATCGCGGGGAAGTGAAACCCGAAACTATTTCTTGTCGGGATTGTCGTCGTCGACAACTTCGAAGTCGGCATCAACTCCGCCCTTGCCGTTGCCGCCCTGTTGAGCCGCACCGCCCTGAGCCTGCTGCGCACCCGCGCCAGCCTGCGCGTTTGCCTGAGCCTGCTGCATATGCTGCGCGTTGTCCTGCAAGACCTTCATCAGCTTGTCTACCGCAGCCTTCAATTCGTCCTTCGTCGAATCGGCTTTGTCGAGAACCTGCTTTGCGGCGGTTATCTCGTTTTCGAGAGCCTGTTTCGCGTCGACGGGCATGTTTGCGCCGTTTTCGGAAACCTGCTTTTGCGTCTGGTAGATGACGTTATCGAGCTCGTTGCGGACTTCCGCCGTTTCCTTGCGCATCGCGTCTTCGGCGGCGTGCAATTCCGCCTCTTTGCGGAGGTTTTCAACTTCGTCCTTGCTCAGACCGCTGCTGTTGGTAATTGTGATTTTCTGTTCCTTGCCCGTGCTCTTGTCCTTTGCCGAAACGTTGAGGATACCGTTTGCGTCGATGTCGAACGTTACTTCAATCTGCGGCAGACCGCGGGGTGCGGGAGCTATGCCGTCGAGCCTGAAGTTGCCGATAAGCTTGTTGTCGCGAGCCATCGGACGTTCGCCCTGCAACACTCTGATGTCCACAGCCGTCTGGTTGTCGGCGTATGTCGAGAAAATCTGCGAAGCCTTTTTCGGGATTGTCGTATTGCGTTCAATCATCGGGGTGGAAACACCGCCCGCAGTTTCGATTGAAAGCGTAAGCGGAGTTACGTCGAGCAACAGAACATCGCGAACGTCGCCTTGGAGGACACCGCCCTGAATTGCCGCGCCGCGCGCAACAACTTCGTCGGGGTTTACGCCCTTGTGGGCTTCCTTGCCCGCCAGATGGTCGGCAATTTCGACTACCTTGGGCATACGCGTCATACCGCCGACGAGAACAAGCTCGTCGATGTCCGACTTCGAAAGACCCGCATCGCGCAGACAGTCGTCAAACGGCTTAATTGTCCTGTTGACGAGCGAATCGGTAAGCTGCTCGAGTTTCGCCCTCGTGAGCTTTACGTTCAAGTGTTTCGGACCGCTTGCATCCGCCGTGATGAACGGCAGGTTGATGTCGGTTTCCTGCGCCGAAGAAAGCGCGATTTTCGCTTTTTCCGACTCCTCTTTCAGACGCTGCAGAGCCATTGCATCGTTGTGCAGATCAATGCCCGTGTCTTTCTTGAAAGTATCGATAAGCCAATCCATAATGGCGGAGTCCCAGTTGTCGCCGCCAAGCTGTGTGTCGCCGTTGGTGGCCTTAACTTCGAATACGCCGTCGCCTATTTCGAGGATGGAAATATCGTACGTGCCGCCGCCCAAGTCGTAGACCGCGATTGTCTCGTCGTTCTTCTTGTCGAGACCGTACGCGAGCGAAGCCGCAGTAGGTTCATTGATGATTCTCTTGACGTCAAGACCCGCGATTGTACCCGCGTCTTTTGTCGCCTGACGTTGCGCGTCGTTGAAGTACGCGGGAACCGTGATGACGGCCTCGGTAATCTTTTCGCCCAAGTACGCCTCGGCGTCCGCCTTCAGTTGCTGAAGAACCATCGCCGAAATTTCCGCGGGCGAGAAACGCTGCGTTTTGTCGCCGACCTGACATTCAATCATTGCCGCGCCGTTCGCGCCTTCAACGACCTTGTACGGAAGCGTGGCTGCGACATCCTTTACTTCCGAATATTTGCGCCCGATAAGACGCTTTGCCGAAAAAATCGTGTTTGCAGGATTGGTTATAGCCTGACGTTTTGCCGCCTGACCGACCAGTCTTTCGCCCGATTTTGTAAATGCAACAACCGAAGGCGTTGTTCTGCCGCCTTCGCGATTGGGGATAACGGTGCTTTCTCCGCCTTCCATTACCGCCATACAGGAGTTTGTAGTTCCCAAGTCAATGCCTAATATTTTACTCATATGCCTACTTTAAAGCATACCGCGTGCCAGTTCCCATCAAACCAGATCTACACCCTTATAAATAAACACTTGCAAAACCCGAGCGGCAATCCGCACACCCGAACAACCGCACCTTTTTGAGACATTCTGACACATTGCCCACTCCGCAACTGTCCCACTGGGACATTCGCGCATATATATACAAATATAGAAAGGAGGAAATGGTGAGTCGAAAAATATAATCCGCGAATCTATACTTTCCAGTTATCCCTCAACCACTGCGGCGTGCGGACGTGGCGGATAATGGATTTCCAAAATCCCTTGGTTCTGCCAGCCATTGCCTGATCGGGCGTAGGATTGCCGTGAAAGACCACGATTTTCGCCTCGGGAGGCAGCACAGGATCGAAGAAATAGCAGAGCGGGAACGGGCGCATACACTGGTGCTTGAAACTCGGCATCCACTTGCTCGGCCAAAACTTCAGTCTTCCCGTCTTCGACATCATATCGCTGACATACGCCTGTTCATGGCGGTAGGCGGCCTTAACCTCGTCGATATGCTCCATAAAATAGTCGTATAAAAAGCGTTCTTTGCCCGCCTCGAAACGGTACACGGAAGTCTGCCCCACCCCCTGTTTCTTCGACGGACTCCAATGCGCCATTAAACAAAAGTCGCCGTCTAGAGTGAAGTAATCGTCGATATTGCCGACAATAACCGTATCCAAGTCCAGAAACAAAACACGCCCCGAAAGACCTATATCGTCGCGAAAAGTCGAAAGCTTGCGCCAACCGCGTTCTTTGCCGTCAGGTAATGCCATATCCGGAAGCGGACGTATCTCGACATTCCTGTTTATACCTGCACCGTTGTCGGTAAAGCATACGAACTTGAAAGGCAACGTAAGGTTGCGGGAAACCATCGAGTAGAGCCTGTTGACATATTCCGGACCGAACTTGTCGCCCCACTTCATACATATTACAGTGTATTCCGCCATTTGAAACAATCGTTAAGGTTTTCGTTCAAGTTATCGCCAATGAACGCAAGTGTGTCAAGGCTCAATCGAGAAGCGTGCAGACAGTCTTCAAAAAGGAATCATCCTGAAAGCTGTTTTTTGTAAGGTAGGCGTTTGCGCCTGCGGCGGCTCCTTTCGCCCTGTCTTCGCTTCTGTCTTTGTACGAAACTATCACCACGGGAATCGAAGCGTTTACCGACCTTATTTTTTCGACAAGCTCGAAGCCGGTCATTCGCGGCATATCGACGTCGCTTACGACCATATCGTAGTCAGAAAGCCTGAAAGTATTCCAGCCGTCCATTCCGTCGACCGCAGTGTCCACCGCATAGCCCGCGCCCTCCAGAATTTTACGCTGCGTCTGGCGCACCGTTGCGGAATCGTCCACAACGAGGATTTTGCGTCTGCTCCCCGAAGTCTCCGAATTTGCCGATTCCGCCAAATCAGCCGCGCGCGCCGAAATTTTTCCCGCATACGCCATCAGGTCGTCGACATCTATTATCAAAACGGGCAGTCCGTTTTCGTCGAGCGAAGCGGCAGATATGCACGGAATCTTGCCGATCCCCGCGCTTAGCGGACGCACCACAAGTTCGACCTCGTTCGGCAGTCCGTCCACCCCGAACGCGTATACATTGCCCTTGTTCGCCGACGCGACAGCGTAGACTTCACCGCCCGTGCGCTGCGCCTGCCGTCCGAACCCGAGCACCTCCGCCCCCGAGAACAGGCGCACACGCCTGCCGTCGAGATTGAAGAAACAGCCGTCCGCCGCGTTTTCGATTTCGGACGGCGCAAGCCTAAGCGTTCGGTAGACGCGCGCCAACGGAAAGGCGTATGGCTCGCCCGCAATCTCCACGGTCAACGCCTTCACGACCGAACGCGTAACCGGAAGCTTCATCGTAAACATCGCCCCGCGCCCCGCGACGGTCGAGACCGAAATGCTTCCGCCAACCTCGCGCATCATAGACTGCACAACGTCGAGCCCCACGCCGCGCCCGCTAAGCTGCGTGATGTCGTCTTTCGTGCTGAAATTGGGCAGGAAGAGAAATTCGAAAAGTTCGTCGGCGGGCATATTTTCGAGAATCTCGGGCGCGACGAGTTTCCGCTCGAGGATTTTCGCGCGGATTTTCGATTCGTCCAAACCCGCGCCGTCGTCCTCTATGCGCAGCATCAGAAAGCCCCCAGAATGCCACGCGCTCAGGACGATTTTTCCCGTCTGCGGCTTGCCCGACGCCGCTCGGATTTCGGGCGCTTCTATCCCGTGGTCGCAGGCGTTGCGCAGAAGGTGCGTAAGCGGAGCTTCGAGATTTTCGAGAACGTCGCGGTCTACGGGAACGTCCTTGCCGTGGATTTCGAGAGAGATTTTCTTGCCCGATTCTTTCGCCAAATCGCGCACAAGTCTCGGAAAGGCCGTGAGCCCGTCGGAGAGCGGGCGCATTCTGCTCGCCAAAACCTCCGCATAGAGCCTGCCGGAAAGCGCGACATTCCGGCGCGAGTACTCTCCGAGAGCAACCGCCTGCGTACGCGCCGTGTCGACAAGCGAACGCATCGACTTGCGCAACTGCTCGAGCCGCGCCATCGCCGCGTCCGAACCGCGCGTGCCCTCGAGCGAATTCATCGCGTTTTCGAGCTGCCGCACAATCTGCTCCTGCAAACTTTTCATCGCCGCCGCCGATTCGCGGTAAAGCTCCACGCGCCTGTTCTCGATGAGTATTTCGGCGGCAAGCTCCATAAGCGAGCTGAGACTCTCGGGCGAGACCTTCACGTACGCGTCGCGCCTTGCGCCGCCGCCCGACGGCTGTTCCTCGGAAGATTTTCGGGGTGCACGCTTGGGCGTTCCGCCCGCCTCTATTTCGCGGAGCTGCGCGAAGAGCTCGGCGAAACGCGGACGGTTCATCGACTCGAAATTGTCGTCGCGAAGTCGGACGATAAAATCGGCGCAATCCAAAAACACGTCGAGGGAGTCGGAGTTTATGCGGATTTTGGAATTTTGCGCTGCGGAAAAGCAGTTTTCCATTTCGTGCGTAAAATCGACGATGTCGCCGAGCCCCACGACCCGCGCCGCCCCCTTGAGGCTGTGGCTTGCGCGCATAAGACGCTCGAGCTTTTGCGGATTGGAAAAGTCGTCCTCGAGTTCGACGAGCGCGGAGGAAATCGACGAAAGCTGGTTGCCGACCTCCTCCGAAAAAATCGTTTTCATCGACTCGTCTATCGGCGGAAGCCTGTCGGCGGATGCGGTTTCGGGCTTCGGTGCGCCGCCCGACGGAACGTCAGACGCGCCGAAGTCAGACTTCAAAATTTCGTCGAAAAGCGGCTTCGACGAATCTATACACTCCTCCACGTCCGCCACGCCGCGCGCCGCCGCCTTGGATAGCGCGTCTACCGCAAACGAGAACGCCGAGTTGAATTTCCGCGCGCCCTCCGCCGAAAGAAGAAAGTCCTCGACTTTTTCGCAGACTGCGGCGTAGGCGGAAAAACCGAGCATGCGCGCCGCGCCCTTGAGCGAATTCGCCGAACTCGCCCCCGCAGCCGCGTCCGCCGCGCCGTCGCGTACCCGCCCGAGAGCGGCGCAGTGTTCGCGCGCCTCTTTCAGGAACAGCTCGAGCATAAAGGGGTCGTTTTTCATAGATGTTTTTTCGTGATTGCTCCGATTAAAATTTCATAGTCGATAAGAATCGCATCGACTCCGCCGAATTTGAATTTTCCGCCAACATACCACGGGTCGGAAACATCCGCCGCCGCTGCAGTGCCCGAATCGGGTCTGACCGCGCCCTTTGCCGATTCCGCCGCGAACGCGAATTTGCCGCCGCCGTCGGAACAGACGATTATGCACCTGCGTCGCTCTTCGGAAACGGGAACGGAAAAAAGCTTCGCCAAATCGAACGACGGAACGAGGTCGCCGTTGATGTTCGCAAGCCCGAGCAGCGCGGGGTCGCGCCTGTGGGGAATGCGGTGTATCATGCGCATCGAAACGACCGCCGAAACCGACTTCGACGGCAGCGCGAATAGCCGCCCGCAAATCGAGAACAAAAACACGCTCCCGTCCGCCCCGTCGGAAAGGCTTTCGGAACGGTGCTCGAACGCGCCAGCCCACTCGTCGAAATAGTCGGCGGGGATGGGACGTTCGAAAAGCTCGCCCGCAGCCGCGGAATACACGGGACACTTCACGCAGTGCACGACGCGCGCAAGCCGCGGACACGAGCAGTCGCCCCAAATGCCGCCGACGTTCCAGCAGCGCAAAGCGTTTTTTTTAGTCTCCATAGGCAAACAGGCTTCCCTTCAAAAGCCCCGCGACATCTACAAGTTCGATTTTTTCGCCGTCCGACGAAACCGTCTCCGCGTCGTAGACGGGCTTTTCGAGGGAGGGAAATTCCGCGACGTTCGAAACTTTTTCGACAATCAGCGCAATGCGCAGCGGTCTGCCGCCGAAATCGACATCGGCGATAATGTGGCGCGTGCCGAACAGTCTTGCGGCGGGTTTCGATGTCAGCGCGTAGTTCAGGTCGAACGCGGGCAGGGAAACGCCGCCGACGCGGTGCCATCCGGCAAACGGCGCTGGGCGCGAAGCGTCGGGAACGATGTCGAACGCAGGCGATACGGTCGAAACGTTTTCGAGCGCAATGCCATACTTTTTGCCGCCAGCACTGAATACAAGCGCGAACATATCAGAAGTTTCCTTTCGAATCGGGGTCGAACGCGGAGAGTTCGCCCGAAAGTTTTTCGACCGATTCGCGCAGCTGCGTCCTCGCGCCCGAAACGTCGCGCATCAGCGAATTGGCGCGTTTCAGAACGTCGCCGAGAGCCGCCATCAAATCGCCCGCCTTTTCGAGGTCGGCGCGCTGCGTTTGCATTCCCGAAGACAGCCGTTCAATCTGGGGGGCAATCGACTGCATTCTTGCGGCGAGCGAGTCCATATCGGAAATGAGCCTGCCTATGTCCGCGCCGCCCGTCCTGATTTCCTCCGCGAACCTGTCCATCTCGGACACGCCCGACTCAACCGCGTTCTGCATATCCCTTACGATGCTTTCGATGTCGTCCGCCGCCGTCGCAGTCTGCTCGGCGAGCCTGCCGATTTCGCGCGCGACGACCGCAAAACCCACGCCGTACGAACCCGCCTTCTCCGCCTCGATTGACGCGTTGAGCGAAAGCAGGTTGGTTTCCTCGGCGACTTTCGAAATCGCGGTGACGACGGTGTTGATGTTCGCCGTACGCTCGCTGATAATGGCAAGTCTGCGCGAGACCGCCGAAGTGCTGCGCGAGAACCCGCCGATTGTCGATTCCATTTCCGAAATCCTGCGCCTGCCCTCGCCCGCAAGCTGCGCGCCGTCGGCGGCGTTTTCGGCGAGAGAATCGGCGGTTTGGCACAACGCACCCGAAGTTTCGTTCGCCTGTCTTACCGCCGAGAAAACCGCGTCCGCACCGTCGCGGAAATCGCGCACGCAGTCTTCGTAGTTTTCGGACGACTTCTCGATGTCGGCGGTAGAATCGACGATGTTCATAGCCGCAAATCTTATCTGCAAAACGAGGGCTCGGAGCTTCGACGCCATCCTGTTAACCGACCGCAAAAGCCTGCCCGTTTCGTCCGACGACGCACCGTCCGCGGAAGCGTCCACGCGAAAGTTTCCGCGCGAAATCTCCTCGGCTACCGCAGTGGCGCGCACCACGCGCGAGAGCATTCCGCGCGACAGCAGAAGCACGCAGAGCATTACCAAAAGAAACGCCGCCGCCGCGCAGATTTCGCGCAAAACCAAAGAGTAAATCGGCTCGAGCAGCTCGTCCTCGGGCACGACGTGCACCACAACCCAGTTCCCGGGGCGGATGAGCGACTGCGACACGCAGAACGTTTTGCGCGTATACGGGTCGCGGTAGCGCGAAACGGTCTTTTCGATGTTGTCGATGAGAATCGAATTTTTGGAAGTTTCGAACGCCGACTTGAGCATATCGCGGTAGGTCGTCGCATACTTGGACGGGTCGATATTCGACGAACCCGTGTCGTCGCGCACAAGCTGACCGTTTTCGTCGCGGATCAGCGCGAGTGTGAAATTGCCCGATTCGTCGGTCAGAAGGTCGTCGATTGACAACGTGCGCAGGTTTTCGTTTTTGGTTGCCGATATTATTCTGCCCTGCGCGCTGATGAGGAATATGTCCTCGCCCTTGTACGATTTCATGGCGGAAAGCATCGAGGAAATCGAAGACAAATCGCGGTCGAATGCGACCTGCCCCGAGAATTTTCCATCGAAGAAAATCGGCGACGAATACTCCACCATCATCACGTTGTTCGAGTACAGATACGGCTCGGTAACCATAAACGAATCCTTGTCGCCCGACTCCATTTTCTTGCGAAGACCCGCCGAATACATCGCCGTGTCCACATTCATAAGCGGTTCGAGCGTCAGGTCGCCCTTGGCGCGATTCCAGTAGGCGATGAACCTGCCGCCCTCGGAACGGGCAATCCATTCGTCCATCGTCACGGAAGTTTTGTTGGCGGCGAAGTCGTACGCATCCACGCCGCCGTTTTCGGTAACGGGCTTGCCGTCGCGCAGATTCTTAAGCCCCTGCTCGGTACGGAAGTCGGCAAGGTCGGCGTTGACCTCGTAGCCGACGCTCGCACCGATGTACATCGGAAACTCGACGAGCAAATCCCTTATGAGATTGACGCTCTCGGCGCGTTTGCCGAAAAGTATCGACGCGCTCTCCGCTGCCGCCTTCGAAACCGAAACCCCGCGCACGTTGCCCGCCGAAATGCGCGAGGCGATAAGCTCGGTGTCGGACACGAACTTCGACTCCGTGAGGTTTTTCAGAGTGTCGTAGTTCGTGTACAGATTGAAAAATGCAATCGTCAAATCGGCGAAAAAAATCGGCAATATGGCGTATAGTAGAATTTTAGTGCGTATCTTCATAATGCAAAACCCCGCGCGGCAAACATCGGGCGACAACAGAAAAGCCTACGGACTCCCGCCCGTCTTGCAAGACAAATACAATCCCCGCACCAATCAAATAAACTTGATTTATACGCTGGGTTGTTCGATAGTAGCCGAATGAAATTCAATCTGCCCAAAGAACCCCTTATGTCGGTTGACAACCTGCCTTTCAAGAAAATCGCAAAAGGCAAAGTGAGGGAAAATTTCGACCTCGGAGACGAACTTTTGATAGTCGCGACGGACCGCATTTCCGCGTTCGACTCCATTATGCCCAACGGTGTCCCCGGCAAGGGTATTCTGCTTACGCAAATCAGCCTCTGGTGGTTCGAACAGGCGGCAAAATTTATGCCCACGCATTTGGTCGACAACCATTCTCAAAGGCTCGCCGAGCTTCTCAAAGACCGCCCCGAACTTCTCGAAAGGTCGATGATTGTCAAGAAGCTCAAGCCGATGCCCATCGAGGCAATCGCGCGCGGTTATCTGGCGGGCAGCGGATGGAAGGAATACAAAGAAACGGGCAAACTCTTCGAATTCGAACTTCCCGCAGGTCTGAAGGAAAGCCAGAAACTGCCCGAACCGCTCTTCACCCCCACGACCAAGGCGGCGGAAGGTCACGATATGCCCATAACAAACGCCGAATGCGAAAAACTGCTCGGCTCGGAAATCTTCGGCAAAATCAAAAAGGCGAGCCTCGATCTCTACAATATGGGCGAAAGAAAAGCCGCCCAGTGCGGAATAATCCTCGCCGACACGAAGTTCGAGTTCGGTACGGACGAAAGCGGCAAAGTGTACCTCATCGACGAAGTGCTCACGCCCGACTCGTCGCGCTATTGGCCTGCCGACAAATACGAAATCGGACGTTCGCAGTCGTCGTACGACAAACAGTACGTGCGCGACTACCTCGAGGGTATCGGCTGGAACAAGCAGCCGCCCGCGCCCGCGCTTCCGCCCGAAGTGGTTGCGAACACAATCAAGTGCTACTCGACGGCGTTGGAAAAACTGATGTCGGAAAAATAAGACCGGTTGGAAACTTTTCGACAAAGACTGCGAAAAACACGTTCGCAGTCTTTTTTTTGTTTGAAAGCCAGGCTTCGGAAAATTTGAATCCGCAGATATGATTAGAGACGTAACGTCGGGCGACGCGCAGGCGATTGCCGCAATATACAACGACTACATTCTAAACGGAGTCGAAACTTTCGAGACCGAACCGCTCGACGTTGAGCAGATGCTCGCGCGAATCGAAACAATCTCCGCCGAATTTCCGTATTTCGTCTTCGAGACGGACGGCGGCGAAGCGGTCGCCTATGCCTACGCGCACAAATGGAAGGAACGCGACGCATACGCAAAAACGCTCGAAACGTCGGTATACGTTGCGCGGGAATTTTGCGGCAGCGGAATCGGGCGCAAACTGGTGGAACAACTTGTAGGCGAATGCAAAAAGCGCGGTTATCGGGCACTGATAGCCTGCATAACGGAAGGCAATCAAGCCAGCATAAAACTGCACGAAAAGCTCGGCTTCAAAAAGGTCTCGCACTTCGAAAAAGTTGGAATAAAATTCGGAAGGGAACTCGACGTAATAGACCTCGAACTGCGCCTGTAAAGAAAGACGGTAAAACGCAGCGTCAGTTTTCCGAAGCCGTTTGCAGGCTCAGCTTTTTTATCCCCGCCAAGCGCACTATGTCTATCACCGACGTTACGAAATGCAGCGGCGTGTCGCGGTCGGACAGCAATATAAGCGCGGCTTCGGCGGGATTGTCCCTCGAATTTATTTCCGCCTTCAAATCGCCGAGCGAAACCTCTTTCGCGTTGAAATAATATTTCCCCGTCTTGTCCACCGAAATCGTATCGGGCTTCTGCTTCGACTCCCTGCCCGCGCTGTCCATTTTGGGCGGCGTAATGTCCACCGAATTGATGTTCTTAAACTGCATCGTAAGCAGAAAGAAAAATATCAGCGCGGTCAGAACGTCGACCATCGGCACGATGTTCACCTCCGCCTTTCGGCGTCTGCGTTGGATTCTGATATTCACCTGCTACTTCGATGCCGACTTCGCCTGAATGTCTATCAGGCTTTCAACGCACACGTTCAGGCGCGCGCAAAGTTTGTCGATTCTTCTGTTGAGGTACGAATTTCCGACAATCGCGGGAATGGCAATCGAAAGCCCCATGATTGTCGTCGAAAGCGCAAGACCCACCCCGCGCGAAATCGTCTCGGGCGTGGGAAGCGAATCGGACTCTACCGAAAACACGGTCACCAGACCCGCAACCGTTCCGAGCAGTCCCAAGAGCGGAGCCGCCGAAACAACGACATCGAGCCAGAACATACCGCGCTCGAGACGCGTCATTTCGAGTTGCGCGAAAGCCTTCAACGCCTCGGGATCGGGCTTTGCGGTTTTGAAAAAGTAGAGTATGCGCCCGACCGACGACGAAAGGTTGTCGGACATTTGCGGAAGAAGCCCCGAGACGAGCGAGTTAGCCACCTCGCGCGGAACCACCTTCGAGTCGCGCAAAGAAACCATACGCTCTATTATTATGAACAGAGCGATGAACGAGCAAAGCCCGAGCGGGTATATGAAAATGCCCGCGCCTTCCAGAATGAACTTCATACTATTTGAAATACGGAAGCGATTCCGCCTTTGCCTTTATCGCGGACTCCGCGTCGAGCAGTTCGGCAATGGGGTCCCAAGTGCCCGAGACGAGAGCCGCGCGGGCGGTGTCGGGCATCGAGCATTTGCACGAAAAGTCTTTGCACGAAACCGTCATATTGTCGAGATTTACGTCGACCGCCGCCTCGGGGTCGTTCTCGATGATTTCGCCGATTTTTGCGATGTCGCCGTGCGAGGCGCATACGCAGGGAATGCCGAGCGTCGTTGAGTTGCCGAAGAAGATTTCGGCGAAGCTCTCGGCGACAATCGCCCTGAAACCGTAGTGCCACAACGATTGCGGCGCGTGCTCGCGCGAAGAACCGCAGCCGAAGTTCGCGCCCGAAAGCAGAATTTTCGCGTTCTGTTTGCGCGGGTCGGTCAGCGGATGTTTTTTGTCCGTGCCGTCGGCGTTTTTGCGTTCGTCGTAGAAAGCGTATTTGCCCAAGCCCTCGAAGGTAACGCATACCATAAAGCGGGCGGGGATGATTCTGTCGGTGTCGATGTCGTTTCCTGCGATGAAAACGGCTTTTCCTTTAACGTCGTTGATTTTTTCGAGTGCCATAATAATTCGCTTAATTAGAAACATTTTTTCGACTTCCTCAACCATTTTTTACAGTGAGCGCCCACTTAACCTCGGACGGATTTGGGCGATACCGAATCAAGAAAGGATTATATGAACAGAGATAAAAGTATTGAATTGCTCAACAGAGCCGTCGCCGAGGAATTGCTGTCGACCGAGCAGTACTCTATTTTCACTTCCATTGCGCCGATATGGGCTTTATGCCGCTTGCCGACATTTTTATGCGCATTTCGATTGTGGAAATGAAGCACATCGACAAACTCGCCGAAAGAATCCTGTTTCTCAAGGGCGATGTGGATCTTGCGCCGTCGGGCGTTGTCGAGCGAATAAGGGACGTTGAGGGAATGCTGAAGCACTCCTGCGGGCTCGAGGAGTCGAGTATTGCCGACTACAACAAATGGGCGAACGAAGCCTGCGCGCTCGCCGACAACGCCACGAAAACGCTTTTCGAAACGTTCATATCAGCCGAGGAGGAACACCTCGACATCTTCGACACCGAACTCGACAATATGCGGAAATTCGGCGACGGCTACCTTTCGCTCCAAGCCCTCAGCCACTCGAAAGAGGCAGCAAAGGGACACGTCGAAAAATAGCGGCAAAATTTCGGTTGCCGCCGAAAACGGGCGCGCGGAACAAAATCCGCCGCCCGATTTTTTGTCCCCCGTCAAACGCAAGCTCGCACTCAAAGTAAACAGTTAACCAAATGCGGATGCATTTTGTCTTGAAATACCCGCGGCAAACCTTAGTTTCACCGTCAAAACAGGAAACTATATATGACAAGAGCAAAAGCAATACTAGTATCGGCACTCGCGCTTTTCTCGGCAACAATTTCGTTCGCCGACGTTCAAACCGCGAAAATTTCGGACAAACTCAGGGCACTGTGGAGCGACCCCGTGCTGCAGGAACAAATCGACGCAGGCATAAAAGCCAACCGCATGAGCGACTTCATTCTGAAGTTCAGAGCCGCTTCGGGTACGTGGTCGTACAAAGACCAAAAGGTCTCGAACGTCAAGGTGGAACTCGTCCGCCACGACTTCCTTTTCGGCTGCAACGCGTTCCTCATCGACGGCTTCAGAAACGCCGACGGCTCGCGAAATCAGGCGGAATGCGACAAGTACGGCGAAATGTTCGCAAAAGTCTTCAACTTCGCAACGCTCTCGTTCTACTGGCCCGACATCGAACCCGAAGAAAACCAGTGGCGTTTCGACAAGAACAGCAAATACATCTACCGCCGTCCCGCGGGCGACACTTCGGTAGAATTCTGCAAAAAATACAACCTCGAAATGAAGGGACACTGCCTCGTCTGGAACGTCAACAAGAAATGGGGACAACCCGAATGGGCAAACGGTCCGCGCGACAGCCAGTTCTACCGCACCGCACAGCTTAGAAATATGCGCGAAATCGCAAAACGCTACGCCGACGACATCAAGATTTGGGATATTGTGAACGAATCCGGCTCGTACCGCAACGAAGATGCAATGCAGTACGACGACTACATTTTCGAAGCGTTCAAGGAAGCCGAACGCGTCTTCCCCACCGACGCGGTTTTTATCAATAACGAAACCGACGCGGCGTGGACTCAGGCAAACAAAGACGACTACACGGGCAGATTTTTCCAGACCAACAACTACCTGATGGCAAAGGGCGCAAAGCTCGACGCAATCGGGCTGCAATACCACGTATTTTCGGAACGCCGCTGGGAGAACATCCTCGCAGGCAATGCGGAAACGCCCGAATACTTCCTGTCCGCACTCGACTTCTTCGCGAAACAAAACCGACCGATACACATCACCGAAATCACGATTCCCTCGATGGGCGAATTCGGCGAGGAAAATCAGGCATATATGCTCGAAAACCTCTATAGACTGTGGTTCAGCCACCGCTCGGTCGAAGCCATCACTTGGTGGAACTTTGTCGACGGCACGGCGGCAGGCGGCGAAGACAAATGGAAGGGCGGCGTACTAAACCGCGACTTCTCGCCTAAAAAGGCTTTCCTCGTGCTCGACAAACTCATCAATAAAGAGTGGCGCACAAACGTTTCGTTCGACAAAGAAGACAGCCAATTCCATTTCAGGGGCTTCTACGGCACATACCGCGTAACCTACACGGTCAACGGGCAGACAAAAACCGAACTCGTCCGCCTCTCGAAAGGAACGAGAGCAAGACCCGTCTTTATAAAATAGCGAATACAAAACGGAACTTTCGGCGAAACAACAATACACAACCGTCTGAAATTCCTTCTCTATTGCAATGCAACGGCGCGGCTACCAACCGCGCCTTTTTTGTGCGGGAACACACCGACAGACAGGTTTTTAATATTTACGTTTGTGATACATAACTTTAAGTACCCCCTGCCGTGTGCCCGAAAAACAGGACAGACTTGCAAGGGGGTGGATTGATTTGCAAAATAGGAAGACAAATCAAATGGGCTACAGACGCAAAAAATACACGGAAGAGCAAATCACGCAAATACTCAAAGAAGCGGAAGACTCGAACAACCTTTCGGATACGCTACGCAAGTACGGGATCAACGATTCGTCGTATTACCGATGGAAGGCAAAATACGGCGGTATGGACTCAAATAGCATACAAAGGCTTCGAGAGCTCGAGCTGGACAAATGGCGCGAAAAGTACAATAACGAGCGACCGCACTCGGCGTTGAACTACGAACCGCCAAGCAGTCGCCGCCGCCCCCATGGGGTCGATACGAACCGATTTAATATTGAAAATGAAAAAATTGTTGTTGTGTGCGCTTGCGTTGACTTCGCTTGCGGGCTCGATGTTCGCCGCCGACTACAAAGTCGAGCTTTCGGAAAAAAACGTCGGATATTGGTGGTATAATAAAAGCCAATGGAGCGGCGGAAAAGACGAAAGTAAAGATTGGTTGTATTCCAACTCCGAAAAGTTGGTTGAGGTAAAAAACCAATACGATTACTACGGCGGATCCGATAGGTACTTTGAGCAACGCGATGCCTATATACAAATAGACCTTTCTTCACTGTCGGGTATCGACGTATCGACAATAAGCAAAATCACGTTCAATTTTTGCATAAAAGAATTGAACGACGCAACGTCCTCGCCCGCAAGACTCAAGCACCTCGATGTGCAAAGCATAGCCCCGACGGGCGATGCGGCGCAGAAACTTGGCGGTTCGACAGAAGTCGCAAATTCGGCTACAATGATTGTGGGGTGGAATTCGATTGATGTAGGTTCGTCAATTATTTCGGACTTGGAAAACGGCTACGACTATGCAGTTTTCGGTTTCGAGAAATTCGGATCTGAAATGGATCATTCTCGCCTACTGACGTTCTATTCGCCATCTTCAAGCGAGTTGGTAGACGGGGTTTCAGTAGTTCCTTATCTGAGCGTAACAACAACCAATGTCCCAGAACCCGCGACGTATGCAGCGGTTTTCGGCGCGTTGGCGTTGGCTTTGGCGGCATACCGCAGGAGAAAATAGAATTTCATAACAACCAAACACAGGAAGAGCCTTTCGGGATTACGAAAGGTTCTTCTTGCTTCTACGATAAAATAAATATTTTCCCAATCCCTTAAAAAATGAAAATTTTGCCGCTTGACATTATTCTTGGCGCGATGTCTCATACCGCCCGCAAATCCGAAAGAAGAATACCATGACGGAAAAACAACGGAAGAAAAAAGCTATAATCGTGCTTCGGTCAAGAATTCCGTTTCCACCGACGAAGGTATTCAAAGACCGAAGAAAAGAAGCTTCAAAGAAAGCATGCAGAGGAAGGCCGAATGAACCTTCCTCTTTTTTTGCGCCCGCAGTATAGTCAATGGGGCAACTTTTTCACGCGGGCTGCTGGGGCAGCTCGGGGTGGACTTTAAGATAAGCGAGGTTGTCCGCAACTTCGCCGCTTAGCCCGAAGTTCAAATCGCCAATCTTCTGCTTGCGGCGCGGCACTATTACCTTCGGGAAGAGGTCGGGCGGAACAATACGCTTTTCGGCGAGAAACTTATAGAACGCGCTTGAAATGCGCCTGTTGTGGTCGGGCGTTTTGCCCGAAGATATGAACGCTTCAAGCATATCGGGCGTGATTGCCGATACGGGGATTTTTTCTCCGTACATAGCGCAGAGGTTTGCGAGCTTGCCTGTGTAGTAGGCGAGAGTTGAGGAGCGCAACCCGCGGTCGCGGCAGTCGTTCAAATACATATCGCGGACTTCGCCAAGCGCGTAGTCGCTCGCAGGCTTGTTGCGGACCAGATGCACGAATGTTTCCGCCATATCGCAGAGGGAGAATCCGCGGGCGAAACATTCGCGTTTAAGGCGCATAACAAGTTCCTTTTCTTCGGTTGATATGTCAAAATGCGAAGTCTTAGCGTCGCCCTACTTTTCAGACATAAATTGCATTGCGTCCATTCGGGCGGCAAATGCGCGCGATGTTCTCTTGCCGCTTTCGTTATAGAACCTAACAAAATACGCCTTCTTTCGGTTCGGTCTGTAATTAAGAGTTGCAAGCTTATCCATTTTACTCAATTCGGTTTTGAGATTGAGTTTAGGATTCGCTGAAAATTTTTTTCAGACTGCCTCAGATTTTTGCGAAGAAAAATGCAAGCGATGAGCGCAAACTTTTTCGGTACCAAATACTGGCGCCTGGTACCAGATGACACCTAAAAACGACAATTTTGTCGCAAATTATGAAGAGCGTTAACTGCGCCCTAATTTTGCGCAAGTTGTTAAATAAGACGAAATAAGAAATAAATTTTAAACAGCGGGCGGTGGGGGTCGAACCCATAACCTCAAGCTTGGGAAGCTCGCGCTCTGCCAATTGAGCTACGCCCGCGTAATTTTCCTGAGCAAATACTTTTGCTCCGTTTTGTAAAGCCAATATTGATTACAATGTAAATTTTATGGTGACTTTGCTTATTTTTTGCCAATGTGAGGATGTTGTCTATAAAATTTTCAAAAAACTTCTTGACTTGTCGAAAGTCTTCCATACATTACGAAGCCTTAAAAATTGCCAGAGTAGCTCAGTGGTAGAGCAGAGGACTCATAAGCCTTTGGTCGGTGGTCCGAATCCACTCTCTGGCACCATTTCAAAGCCCGCAATTCTTCTTGAGTTGCGGGCTTTCTTATATGATTATTCGGCAGTTGCGAAGTAGAGACAACGCCAAAGAGAGGGGGTCAAACCCAAAGGTTGTGGTCGGAATGCACAGCACACCGAAGTTCGGGTCAATACCAAAGGTTGTGGAATAGGTTGATTTTTTAGATTTGTCTTTCATAGTTTCACTCCGCATTCTACGAGGACTCTCAGTCTGTAATTTTCAAAGTTTCTGTATCCATAGGCTCTGCGTTGTATCAACTTCATCTTGCGGTGGAAGCCTTCCGTTATTCCGTTATTTTTTGTAAATCTCCACATTCTTATTATT
>CASFDK010000036.1 GCA_949293415.1 uncultured Verrucomicrobiota bacterium | reverse complement strand
CTATGGATACAGAAACTTTGAAAATTACAGACTGAGAGTCCTCGTGGAATGCGGGGTGAATCTATGAAAGGCAAATCTAAAAAATCAACCTATTCCACAACCTTTGGTATTGACCCAAATAATGCTCAAGGGGGGACTCGAACCCCCACGACAGTGAAGCCACATGAACCTGAATCATGCGTGTCTACCAATTTCACCACTTGAGCGAAAGTGTGCCTTTTTTGCGGAATTACCTTCCGCTCCCAAAAAATCTCCGCCGACGTTCCCCGGCAGAGATTCGAACTCCGACTAGATGAACCAAAATCACCTGTGCTACCATTACACCACCAGGGAGAAGTCTGTCGTTCCTTTTTGGTGGAGATGATCGGGTTCGAACCGACGACCCCCACAATGCCATTGTGGTGCTCTTCCAACTGAGCTACATCCCCAAAAAAGTATTCCAAGCACACTGGCGAAATTTTTGATTTCGTCAATGATTTTTTCCATTTTTTTTCAAACGACTTTCATTCCGCCCCGCGTTTGACGCAAAAAAACCGCGGATGTTTTCACGTCCGCGGTTTCGCAAATTTTCGCCGTCTTCGCCCTATTTCACGGGCACGCCCGCGTCCTTGAGCTTTTGGATGAACGCCTCGTCCGCGCCCGAGTCGGTTACAACCTTGTCTATCATATCGAAGTCGGCGAAGAATCTCGAACTTCTCACGCCTAGTTTCGACGCGTCGCATAGCAGGATTTTTTCGCGGCAGTATTGGAGCACGTTTTCCTTGAATTCAGCGTGGATTTCCGCAACCTCGCTCGCCCCGCGTTCCAAGTCGAGCCCATTGCACGAGAAGAACGCCTTGTCCACCGAAATCTTGCGGACGGTCGACCACGCCGTTGCGCCGCCGTAGCTGAGGCTTACGCGGTCGAGCTTCCCGCCCGTTGCGATGACATTTATTTTATTTTTTCCCATCAGCGGAACAACGGTATCGTGCGCGTTTGTTATTACCGTTATTTCCATATCGGGCAGGATTTCCGCAAGTGCCAATACGGTCGAGCTTGCGTCGAGCAGAACCGTATCGCCCTCTTTTATAAATTCGAGCGCCTTTTTGGCGATTTCCTGTTTTGCGGCGCGGTGTTCTTTGAGACGCTTTTGAAGCGGAATGTCTATTGCGCGTTTTTCGATGCGCAGTGCGCCGCCGTGGGTGCGGATGAGCTTGTTTTCGGAATCGAGATACTCCAAGTCGCGACGTATTGTTTCGTCGGTTACGTCGAACTGTTTTGCGAGTTCGATTGTGCGCAAGCTCGGCTGTGTTTCGAGCATTTCGAGTATTACTCTTTGGCGTTGTCTTGCTAACATAATGCGGAATTTATCTAATGGCGCGTTTTCTATAGTCAAGAAGATTCATTGCAACCCGTCAAACATCGGATAATGTTTGAGACAATCAAAACATTTTCCAAAAAAATCCCTTTGTAATCAACATAATGCTTGCAAAGGTTGGCACTTTCCGTTTCAATGGCACTTATGCACAGAGGAATTACGTTGAAATGTTTTGCGGTTGCCGCCTTCTACCTTTTTACGGCGGAAAGTCTCGTCTCGTCGCCCGTATTGATTCGCCAGACGAATAACGACGGCACCATTTCGGAACGGCGCGTCGAGAGCCAAGAGCTTGGCGGAGGGCTCGAGCGCATCACGATAAAAAAGGAGTCGCTTGCCGACGTTGCGCATGTCGATATAATCCCCGATTTCGCCCGCGCCAAGAAAGGCGACAACGGCTACTGGATTGACGGGCGCGGCTGGTACGGCAGGTTCGACCGCGACAACGGGCAATTCTGCTACATCAGAAGTTTTATGCCCATTTTCGGGATGAAGAAAGCCGACAAAACATTCTGGGCGGTCGTCAAAACGTACCGATTCAACTACGATTTCAGGGTTGATGTAAAGGACGGCAACTATGCCGTCTATCCGCGTTTCAGAATAGACAACGTGCGGAAGTTTTTCGAGCCATACGACGACATCGTCGTCGAATACCGCGAGCTTACGGGAGATGATGCCAACTATTCGGGAATGGCGCGCGGCTACCGCAACTACCGCATCGCGCGCGGCGAAATCACGCCCATCAAAGAGCGCGTGAAAAAATATCCCGAGCTTGACTATCTCTGCGATTCGATAGTCGTGCGAATCCAGACGCACGGCGCAAAGCCCATTCCCGAAACAGACATCACCTACACCAAAGAAACCGAACAGCCGATTATTGCGCATATGCCCTTCGGCGTGTCGGAAGAGTTCGTGCAGGCAATCAGGGATTCGGGCGTTGACAAGTGCACAATCGTTTCGGCGGGCTGGAACAACGGCGGCTACGACGGCAGAACACCGTCGCACTTCCCCGTCGAAATCACTTTCGGGGGCGAAGAAGCCTTCCGCAGGCTCATCAAAAAAACACAGGATTTGGGCTTCCAGTTCACCCTGCACGCAACAAATACCGACGCGTACCCCGTCTCGCCGATGTGGTCGCCGAGCTACATATCGAAATGGCGCGACGGCTCGCTCGTAAAGGGCGGCGTCTGGGCGGGCGGACAGTGTTTTATGGTCTGCCAACGCGCGGCGTGGAACGGTTGGACACCGAAGGAACTCGAGCAAATGCGCGACCTCGGCGCAAAGGGTCCCCACTACATCGACGTATTCTCGTCGCTCTACCCCACTCCGTGCGCCGATCCGAACCACTTGGCGACGCCCGAAACCACGGCGGAATACCAGAACAAAATTCTCGCACGGTCGAAAGAACTTTTCGGTTCTGCGGCGTCGGAAGCGGGTTTCGACCACGTTGCGGGAAATATCGACTACATCAACTACATCGGCGGCGCGCTGAAAGTTCTGCGCGAGCACCGCGAGAACAAGCTAATCGACGGGCTTTACCCGCTGTGGGAACTTGTCTATCACGGAATAGTTATGTATAACTCCGACCGCGAGACGCAAAACCACACGCGCGGCAAGTGTCCGTACAAGCTCGACAAAAGCGGCGACCCGCGCTGGATGGAGGGAGACGGAAAGGTCGATCCGTTCGTTTCGCTGAAAATCGTGGAATTCGGCGGCAAGCCCATTTTCTATACCTACAAGTTTGCCGACGTTCCGCGCATCAAAAAAGCGTGGGACGAATTTGTACCCGTGCGCCGTCTTCAGCGCGAACTTATGCAGTCGCACGAGGAAATCGCAAAGGACGTGTTCCTTGTGAAGTACGAAGACGGAAGCAGAATCGTCGCGAACTACCGCAAGACTCCGTTCGAATTCGAGGGAACGGAAATTCCCGCAATAGGCTACAAACTTTTCGAACCAAACAAATAAATAGACTACATATGAAAAAGTACCTTGTAACACTGTCTTCGATTATTGCGGCAGTCGCCGCGTACGCCTCGTACGACGTTGCTGCAATCGTGTGGCCCGCATACCACCCCGAACCGCGTTGGCGGGAACTGGGCATTTTCGGGCACGGAAACGGCGAATGGCAAAACGTCTACGAAGCCGTACCGAAATTCGAGGGGCACAACCAACCGCTCGTCCCGCTCTGGGGATACGAAAAGGAAAACGACCCAATCGCCGTTGCCCGTAAAATCGACGCAGCCCTCGCTGCGGGCGTAAACGTGTTTATGTACGACTGGTACTGGTACGGCGGCAGACCGTTCCTTGAGGGCGCGCTCAACGACGGATTTCTTAAAGCCCCCAACAACGAGAGAATGAAGTTCTTTATAATGTGGGCAAACCACGACGTGGATTCGCTCTGGAACAACAAAATCCACGGGAAGAAAAAGCTCGAGACAATCTGGAGCGCCGACGTATCGCTCGACGAATTCAAGAACGTGCTCGTTCCGCGCTTCATCGAGTATTTCAAAAAGCCCAACTACTATAAAATAGACGGCAAGCCTGTCTTTGCAATGTACCTTATGCGAAACCTCATCAGGGGCGTGGGCGGAGCGGAAAACGCAAAGGACGCGCTCGACTACTTCCGCGCGGAATGTAAAAAAGCGGGCTTTGCGGGGCTTCATCTGATGTCGCTGGGCGCCGAAAACCGCAAGGTTCCGATTGCGGGCAACGACAAGCCCGCCCCGGATGAAGTATCGAAGTACTACGGCTACGACTCGATGTCCACATACAACTGGACGGGAGTTAGGAACGGCGACTACATAACGTGGCGCACAACCGCAATGGCGAGGTGGGATACATTCAAAAAAGAGGCGGGCACGTTCTTCCCGATTGTTTCCACGGGTTGGGACAACAATCCGCGCTGGCCGAAGGAAAAGACGACAAAAACGGTTACGGGTAAGTCGCCCGTCGAATACGAAAAGTCGCTGCGGATGGCGAAGGATTGGGCCGACAAAAATATCCCAGCCGGAACGCCGAAGCTCATTCTCATCAACGCGTGGAACGAATGGACCGAGGGCGAATATCTCGAGCCCGACAAGACCTACGGCTACGACTACCTGAACGCGACCGCGCGCGTCTTCGGCGGACACGGACAGGCAAAAGACTGATTTTTACCCCAAAAAACAAAAAGCGGATGTCGGAAAAATTCGGCATCCGTTTTTTTCGTACGTCGCGGAACGGATAAAAGCCGCTACAAAATTGTAGGAAAAATCGCCATAAAAATTTGTACAATTTTGTAGGAACAAGCTGTTTTTTTAGATTACAACTTGACGCATAACCGAAGAATACGAGAATTGCGGCAGATTTTGTTAAGAATCCAATCAAAGGAAAAAAAATGAACAAATATGTAGCAAAGGTCCTCGAAGACCTCAAAGCAAAGCAGCCGTGGGAAAAGGAATTCCTTCAGGCGGCCGAAGAAGTACTCTCGTCGTTGAGCGCAGTTCTCGACAGCGATTCCAAATACGAAAAGAACAAGATTCTCGAAAGAATGGTAGTTCCGGAAAGAATCATTATGTTCCAAGTTCCGTGGGCCGACGACAAGGGCGAAATTCAGGTAAACCAAGGCTACCGCGTTCAGTTCAACAGCGCAATAGGTCCCTACAAGGGCGGTCTGCGTTTCCACCCGTCGGTAAACTTGGGCATCCTCAAGTTCCTCGGTTTCGAACAGGTCTTTAAGAACTCGCTCACAACCCTCCCGATGGGCGGCGGCAAGGGCGGTTCGAACTTCGACCCCAAAGGCAAGTCCGACAACGAAGTACGCAACTTCTGCAACAGCTTTATGCGCGAACTCTACCGCCACATCGGCCCCAATACCGACGTTCCCGCGGGCGACATCGGCGTAGGCGGCAGGGAAATCGGCTACCTCTTCGGTCAGTACAAACGCTGCAGAAATTCGTACGACAGCGTTCTGACGGGCAAGGCGCTCGAATGGGGCGGCAGCCTTATCAGACCCGAAGCGACGGGCTACGGCAATGTTTACTTCGCGCAGGAAATGCTCGCAACAAAGGGCGAATCGCTCGAAGGCAAGACGGCTTTGGTATCTGGCTCGGGCAACGTTGCCCAGTACACAATCGAAAAGCTCATCCAGCTCGGCGCAAAGCCGATTTCGGCTTCCGACTCGAACGGCTGCATCATCGACCTCGACGGCATCAACGAAGAAAAGCTGGCGTTCATCCTCGACCTTAAGAACAACAAGCGCGGCAGAATCAGCGAATACGCCAAGAAGTTCCCGACGGCAAAGTACTACGAAGGCAAGAGACCGTGGGGCTTGGCAAAGGCCGAACTCGCACTGCCCTCGGCTACACAAAACGAAATCGACGGCGACGACGCGAAGGCACTGCTCGAAAACGGCTGCATCCTCGTTTCGGAAGGCGCGAATATGCCCTCGACCCCCGCTGCAATCGAAGCCTACAAGGCGGCGAAGATTCTCTACGCCCCCGGCAAGGCCTCGAACGCAGGCGGCGTTGCTACATCGGGCTTGGAAATGTCTCAGAACGCAATCCGCTTGAGTTGGACGCGCGAAGAAGTGGACGAAAGACTGCACAACATTATGCGCAGCATCCACAAGAACGCCCTCGAAGCGGCGGCGGAATTCGGCACCCCCGGCGACTATATGAACGGCGCGAACATCGCGGGCTTCAAGAAGGTCGCAAACGCAATGATTGCGCAGGGCTTCTAATTTGCTACTCAAGAAAAAACAAGGCGCATCCGAAAGGGTGCGCTTTTTTTGTCTATGAAAACGACAAAGAATACCGAAAGTTTTTTTGCTTTCGGCGTTCTTGTTTTATAGTGGCTCTACAGGGTTATGAACTTCGGTTCGTGCCCGATGTAGGGTATAAAATCGTCCGCGAGTCGGCGCGTCTCGAATTTCATATGGCTGGTTGTAGTGCCCTCGCTGCAGCCGTTGTACGGCTCGCGCAGAACGTTGTTGTCTACCACAAGCTCGACCTCCTTTTGCGGGTCGGCAAGCAATCCGAATACGGTCGTCGCCCCATCCCGACGCCCAATTTTTCGCCGAGCAGCTCCGTTTGCGCAAACGATACTCTCGATTGCCGTAATTTTCGGGCTCGACCACGTGCAGTACATCACGCTTTTGGCCAAGTCGATAACAACGCCGATTGATTTGTGCGTTTCAGACGAGCTTGGCGGAATCCGCTCGATAACGGTTACGGCTATAATTTTGACGGGCATATTCGGCAACATTTCCGCCGACTGGATTTGCCGCAAATTCAAAATCATAAATCCAATTTCGAAGGGGCTTGCGATAGGTAACTGCGCCCACACAATCGGCACGACCAAGACGTTCGAGATGGGCGGCGTTGCCGTGCTGCTTGCGGGAATAATAACGGTGTTCGCCGCGGCGGTTTTCGCGGCGCTTTACTAATGAAGAATGAAGAATTACAGCTCCTATCGTCGCGATAGAGTCGTTCTTTCAACGCTTATAATAAACGTTGAAATTCATTGTTCTTTCAGCGTCTATAATAAACGCTGAAATTCATTAGTGTTGTTCTTTCAGCGTCTATAATAAACGCTGAAATTCATTCTTGCGCCGTTATAAATATACGGCGCAATTCATTTTTCATTACAACCCAAGCGTCTTCAAAATCACGTCGCACGCGCGGTCGGTTGCGCCGACGTTTGAAGAATGCCACGCTTTCGCCTTTTCGGCGAGCGTTTGGCGCAGGTTCGCATTTTCGGACAGGCGCACGAGTTCGCGCACAGCCGATTGGGCGTCGGGCACTTTCACAACCGCGCCGTCGCGCTCGAGCGTTTCGCACGCCCTGCGGAAATTCGTCATATTTGGTCCGTAGACAATCGGCACGCCGAGGGCTGCGCAGTCTATCGGAGTCTGACCGCCTACGTTCGGCGGTAGGCTTTTGCCCACAAACGCAAAATCCGCAACCTGCGTCAACGTACGCAACTCGCCCGTCGTGTCGGCAAGATATACAAGAGTGCCGTCGGGAGCCTGTTTCGACTCGCTCCTGACCCAATGCGGATAGTGTTCCAAAAGTTGTTTTATCTGCTCCCTGCGTTCGGCGTGGCGCGGAACGAGCAGCAGGCGGCAGTCGATTTTCTTCGCGCGGATTTTGTCGAGCGCATCCAAGAGCATTTGCTCTTCGCCCGCCCACGTGGACGAACCCAACAGAACAAGCGAATCTTCGGCAAAGCCAAGCTCGGCGCGGAGTGCGCGCCTGCCGTCGGAATCGAGAATTTGCGCGGGCTTGGAGTCGAATTTCATATTGCCCGTGCAGAAGACTTTCAGCGGCGACGCGCCGAGGCGCACGAAACGCGCCGCGTCGAATTCGCTCGAAGCGCAGATTGCCGAAAACTTGTCGAAAATGCGCCGCGTTATGTACGGAAATTTTGCGTAGCGGGCGAAAGACTTGTCCGACATTCGCGCGTTCAAAAGCAGAAGCTTTGCGCCGCGGGCTTTCGCCTGATGAAGGTGTTCCGGCCAAAGCTCGCCCTCCATCAAAACGCAGACATCGGGCTTGATTTTGCGCCAAGCACGCGCGCTAAACGGCAGAAAATCTATCGGGAAAACGCCCGTGTAAAAACATTTCGGCGCGTATTTTTCGCGTAGTATTTTGTATGCGGTACTGGTCGTGGTCGTAATGACAAGCTCGATGCCCGAATCCTGCGAGAGCTTGTCTACGAGCGTCGAAAGAGCCTCGATTTCGCCCACGCTGACCGCCTGAATCCAGACGCGGTGTTTGCCGTCGGGCACGGGCGGAAGATTTTTCTGCCCGCCGAACCTGTGCGAGAAATCTTTGGCGTAGCCGCCGCGTCGCAACATTCTTAACGCGTAGTACGGGAACGCGAGCAGAAATGCGGGCAGGAACAACAGGCGGTAAAACCAAATCATCAGTCGGCTTTCTCCATCACGATTGCCGTATTTGCGCCGCCGAAACCGCTACTGAGCGAAACGGCGATTTTCGGCGAATCGAACTGTGTCGTACGCGGAATGTTGAAGCCCTCCGCGGCTTCGTCGAGATTTTCGATATGCGCCGAGCCGGGGGTGAAACCGCGCTTGAGGGCGAGCGCGCAGAAGCCCGCCTCCATCGCGCCCGCGAGCGAAAGTCCGTGTCCCGTTATCGCCTTTGTGCTGCTGATTTTAAGCTTTTTGTTTTCGCCGAATAGCGCGCGGATTGCCTTGAGTTCGGCAACGTCGCCTATGGGCGTGGATGTCGCGTGGGCGTTGATGTAGTCGACATCGTTCGCCGAAATGCCCGCGTCTTCGAGAGCCGACTTTGCCGCATTGATTACGCCCGTGCCTTCCGGGTGCGGAATGGCGACATTATAGCCGTCGCTCGCCTGCCCCCATCCGAGGATGCGCGCATAGATTTTTGCGCCGCGCGCGCGGGCGTCGTCTTCGTTTTCGAGAAGCAGAACTGTTGCGCCTCCGCAGCCTACAAAACCGTCGCGGTTCTTGTCGAATGGACGCGAAGCGGTCTCAGGGTCGTGATTGCAACTGAGCGCGCGCATTCCCGCGAAAGGCAGGAGCGTGCGGAAGTCGCCGTCTTCTCCGCCTACCACGAACATACGTTTCTGTCTGCCGCGCGCGATTTCGTCGTACGCAAAACCGGTCGCATGCGAGCTGCTCGCGCACGCCGAAGCGAAGCCGCAACTTGCGCCCTTGATTTTGAAAGCCGAAACCAAGTTGAAGGAAAGCGTGCCGACAATCGAAGCGACAATGCCCATCGGGTTCGAGCGCAGAACGCCGCGCTTGTCGAGCTGCTGCATATTGTGGTAGAGCATGCCCGTGGAGCCTGCGGAGGCGGTATAGATGCCCGTCATAGGCTCGGAGATTTCGGCTTCGGTCAAGCCCGAATCGGCAATAGCCTGTCTCATCGCGCAGTAGGCGTAGAGCCCGTGCGGGGGCAGCGAACGCAGAACGTCGCGGCGGACGCGGTATTCGGGCGGATAAGTCCAGTCTTCGGGGTCGCAGCTTTGGGTGTCGAAATGTTTCACCGTACCCACGCACTTGACGGGGATTCTTTCGTCGGAAAACTGAGGATAAAGCTCTATGCCGTTCTTGAGATTTACAAGGCTGTCGGAGACGGATTCAATGTCGTTGCCGATACTCGTGATAAAACCGAGTCCCGTGATTGCTACGTTGTTTTTTTTCATAAAGGTTTAGGAGATATAGTCGAAAGTAAGCGTCAGTTTTTCGCAGAACGCTGCGCGCTGCCCGCCCACGTTCATCACCGCTTCGAAGTTGGCAATCGGGCGGCGTATGCGCAGCGGCTTTGCGCGGATTTCCATTACCTCGTTTGGTCTGCAAATGCGCGAGCACCTGCCGCCGTCGGACGACGTAAAGAATATCTTTTTGGGGTCGGCGGGCTTGGGCATATCGGGGAACACGCCCTTCACCAATCCGAGCACGCAAAGCTGCCCCAACGCCTCGAGCATAAGCGTTCCGGGGAAGACGGGATTGCCCTTGAAATGCCCGTCGAAAAACACTTCGGTTTCCTTGATTTTGTAGCGTCCGACAATTACGCCGTCGGAATATTCCGCCTCGTCGATAAAGAGAAAGGGAGGCTGCTGGGGCATAATTGCAAGGATGTCGTCTTTCGAAAAAAACTGCGCCTGTTCGTTCATTATGGACGCGGCATTATGACGAAACCCGCCGTAAACTCAACACTATTTTGATGCGCCGCTCCGCGGAGTCCGTATGGGAACATTCAAAAAACTCCTGCGTATCCAAGAATACGGAAAAGCCACAATCGAAACCCGTTTATCTATTTTAGAATAAACAGATAAGAGATTTTTGTTTGACAATAGTATTTGGAATACTACGGTACCTATAAGCAATTCAGCTGGAACTTTATGGTTATGAAAAACACAGTATCTGCAATGTTCGTTCTCGCAGCGGCGGCTTCGGGTGTTTACGCGCTCGATTTCACAGGAGGTATGTCATCGGAAAGAACCAACCTGTCTACCGCCGAAAACATAAGGCTAATCACCACCCCCGAAACCGAGGGCGGCGCGGAGCGCACAAACTTCCGCGCAAGCGGCATTACCGTAAATTCGATTACCTCGGTAAACGAGCAGGCGACGGACGGCAAGGGCAATGTCAACATCGCCTCTTATATGGGGCTTGGTCAGACGTTTCTTATAGACGCGAAGTCGGATGTGGAAAAGACTGTTCTCGACGTTGCAAGCTGGAGGCAGAACTACATCAATACAAAGATAACCAATTCGACATCGAAAGACGCCCTCATAACCGTAAACTTCGGCAAGGGCTTGACGGAATCTTCGCCAAATCAGGAACAGTATATGACTTTCGAAAACATTACGGCAAATGTTTCGGCTGCGTCTTCGACTATCGGCGATACATCTATTTACGAAACGCCGTCCAAAAGCAAACTTATATTCGGCTCGAACTCGACGGTTAATTGGACGGGTTCATTGACAGTCTCGAACGGCGGCGAACTAAGATTCAAAAGCGGTTCGAAAACCTCGTTCACGGTGGACAACGCCTATTTGACAACTGTCAGCCGCAACGCGCAAATGGTTGTCGATGAAGGTGCGGTTGTCGACACAAACCAAATGAGTCTCGGCATTTGGAATCAGGACTGCTCTTCCCTATTGCAAATCGACGGACAGCTGAATATGGGCGGTAAAATTACCACATACGGAGGCACGACCGTAAACATCGGCGCAACGGGTTCGGTTTTCTCCTCGAACAAGATGCTTCAAATCGGCACTAATTCGACCCTCAATGTAGACGGCAACCTCTTTATGGGAGGCGGCAGCTGGTTCGCTCTCTACGGAACGGCGAATTTCAACCAGACCGACCCGTCGCAGCAAATGGTCTTCTTTTCGATTACGGGAAGCGGCAACCTTACACAGGCAGAGGCAAAAGTTACCGATGCAAACAAGGGCAATGTCGGCATCAAAATCAAGCGCACCGCAACTCTCGGCAGCAGCGCGGAATGGATTATCGACGAACGTGTCGATCTTGAGGGCAACATCGTTTCCGGAACGGCTGCCGACGTAACAACGGCAAAACTTATCATCGAAGGCAATGCAAAGCTCAAGATTAGGGGTTCGGCGGACAGAGTTGCGCGCGTGATTATGTGGGATATGGCAAAGATGTACCTCAAGAACGAAAACTCGATTACCGACCTCGACGGCAACGCCGTAAAGCTCGTGGTCGCAAAAGGCGCAAAACAGCTGCCCGAAGTCCACCTCGAAGCGGCGCAGAAGTTCTCTATGATCTCGCTTTCGTCCGACCTGTCGATATACCTCGACAGCAGTGCGGCAAAGCTCGAACTGACGAGCAAAGGAACCACCATTGAGATGGGCACCGATATAATTCTTTCAATCTACAACTTCGAAAACGACCGCATTTATGTCGGCGAAAACGAGAACACGCTCAAAACCCTCGGCAACATAAAGGCGTACGACTCCGAAGAGAACCTGCTCGAGATCTCGGTGGTCAACGGCTGGCTTTCGACGGTTCCAGAACCCTCCACATACGCGGCAATCTTCGGGGCAATCGCCCTCGCCTTTGCGGCATACCGCAGACGCAAGTAAAGCGCGTTTTCAAAACATTCGAAAAGCTCCGCAATCGTTTCCGATTCGGAGCTTTTTTCTTGAAGCAAATCCGCGACAGAATAGAAATGTCCTTATGATACCGTATCAACTTTCCGCGTGCGCCGCGCTTTTGCTTGCGGCAACCATTTCAAACGCCGAACAAGCCGATATTCGGGAACGCGGCTACTCGGGCAACCCCGTAATCAACGGCTGGTATGCCGACCCGCAAATGCGCATCTACAACGGCAAGTACTGGATTTTTCCCACCTATTCGGCAAAATACGGGCAACAGACATTTCTCGACGCGTTTTCGTCCGACGACCTCGAAACGTGGACACGCCACAAGCGCGTTCTCGACAACTCTTCCGTAAAATGGCTGCACCGCGCCCTCTGGGCACCCGACTCAATAGAAAAGGACGGCAAGTACTACCTGTTTTTCGCCTGCAACGATACATATCCCGTCGATAAAAAGAACGGCGATATGACGCCCTGCGCCCCTACCAACCCGAAATACGGCGGCATCGGCGTTGCGGTAGCCGACAAGCCCGAAGGTCCGTACAAAGACCTCATCGGAAAGCCCCTCATCGACAAATTCTACAACGGAGCGCAACCCATCGACCAATACGTTTTCAAGTACGGCAAGCACTATTATATGTTCTACGGCGGTTGGGGACGTTGCAACGCGGTCAGACTCGCCGACGACTTCAAAAGCATCGTGCCGTTCGACGACGGAGACCTATACAAAAACATCACCCCCGAAGGCTATACGGAAGGTTCGGTTGTCTTCGAGCGCAAAGGCAAATGGTATTTTATGTGGTCGGAGGGGAATTGGACGACTCCGCGCTATAAGGTCGCCTACGCCGTTGCGGATTCGCCGTTTTCGAAATTCAAAAGAATCGGAACGGTTCTCGAAAGCCAACAGCCAATTGCCACGGGAGCGGGGCACCATTCGGTATTCAACATACCGAATACGGACGACTGGTACATTTGCTACCACCGCCGCCCCATCCCCAACTACTCGTCCCACCACAGAGTGGTCTGTATCGACAGGCTTTATTTCGACGAGAACGGCAACATTCTACCCGTGAAAATGACCGTCAAAGGAGTCAAGGCGCGCAAGCTGAAAAAATAGAAAATGAAGACCGAAGAAAAACATATCGCCGAACACGTGCTGCCGTCGTTTTGGGTTTCGATAATTCCGCTCCTGTTTCTGGTGTCGATGACGGTATGCGTTGTGCGCGCGTTCGGCTCGGACGCGCTCTCGGGCGCCAGCCAGATTGTCCTCTTGACTGCGGCGGCGATTTCCGTCGGGCTCGGGCTTTTCTTCAAACACATAACTTGGGACGATTTCGAAAAGGCGGTTACGACAAAAATTTCCGAAGTTACGCAGGCTATCATAATTCTGCTTCTGATAGGCGCGTTGGGCAGCGCGTGGATGATTAGCGGAATCGTGCCGACAATTATCTGCTACGGGCTGAAAGTGGTAAATCCCGATTTTTTTCTGCCGCTTTGCTGCATAATATGCGCGATAGTATCACTGCTGACAGGCAGCTCGTGGACGACTGTTGCGACAATCGGAATCGCGTTCTTGGGAATAGGCAAGGCACTCGGATTTTCTGACGGTTGGATTGCGGGGGCGATTATTTCGGGCTCGTATTTCGGCGACAAAATTTCGCCGCTTAGCGATACCACCGTACTGGCGTCGTCGGCGGCGGGTACGCCGATTTTCGTACACATACGTTATCTGCTCTACACGACGATTCCGACATTCGCGGTAACGCTTGCAATTTACGCCGTCTACGGTGTTTATTTCGACCAGTCGAACCTCGAAACATCGAGCGTTATTTCCGCAAAACTCGGCGAAACGTTCTGCATATCACCGTGGCTTTTGTGCGTGCCCGTTTTGACGGGAGTGATGATTTCGAAGCGAATGCCGTCGATTATGGTTCTGTTTGCGGCTACGCTGATGGCGGCGGTTGCCGCGCTCGCGGCGCAGCCGAATCTGCTCGAACAGATTGCGGGCAACGCCGACGGTTCTTTTTCGTCGAAGATGAAGGGGTTGTTGGTGTTGCTCTACGGAAGCACGCGGCTCGAAACGGGCGTGGAATCGCTCGACAACCTTGTGGCGACGCGCGGAATGGCGGGCATGATGCCGACAATTTGGCTGATTTTGTGCGCGGCAACTTTCGGCGGCGCGATGACCGCAACCAATATGCTCGAAAGCATTATGACAACATTCACGAAGCGGGCAAAAAGTATGTTCTCAGCCGTTGCATCCACGACGGTTTCGGGCGTTCTGCTCAATACCGTTTGCGGCGACCAATATCTGTCCATTATCCTCGAAGGCAATATGTTCAAAGACATCTACAAAAAGCGCGGGCTCGAGCCGCGCCTGCTAAGCCGCACGATAGAAGACTCCGCCACAGTAACGTCCGCGCTCGTGCCGTGGAATACTTGCGGTATGACGCAATCGACGGTTTTGGGAGTTGCGGTTTTTGCATATCTGCCATACGCGTTCTTCAACTACCTCAGCCCGATTTCAACGATAATAACGGCTGCAATAGGCTACAAAATCTATACCGCAACCAAGCCCGCGCCGAAACCAGACTGCAAATAAAAAAACGGAATTTTCCGCGCGCGGGAAAGATTCCGTTTCACTTGTTTCGAATTATGGGCGGAAAGCTACTTTTTCAAATCGGCTTTCCTCTGCCAAACCCTGACGTATTCCACTTTGAATTTTGCGGGCAAATCGGACGCTTCGGGTAGCCCCGCGCCCGAATTGACTTCGCAGTTGATATTCAAATATAGCGGTCTGTGGAAGTTTTCGTTTTTCATCTCGCGCATAACCTTGCCGTTGAGCGTCCAGACCAATTTTTCGGGAGTCCACAAAAGCCCCGCAACGTTGTAGCCCTCCGCGAATTTCACGGGTATGACGGGGTTCTCGCAGCTCACCTTCCTGCCAATCCAGACCTTCGATTCCACGTACGGTGTATCGGCAACGTGGGTTGTCATAAAGTAGCGTCCAGCAACGGCCTGTTTCGGATTGGTATCCTTGCCGAAAATTTCGAATATGTCGATTTCCTCGATTTTGTCGCCCGCCTTGTACTTCTTGTCGGAATCGAGCGGATCGTTGAGCCAGAATGCGTTGCATACCAACGCGTTCATCGCCTTGAATTTCAGCTCGAAATATCCGTAGCGGATACGCGTTTTGCTGCGCACTTCGGCTGTGGAATAGCCCTGTTTGCCCTCCGCTTTCAGTTCGGGCGAAACTTCCGATTCGTCGGGAATTTTTGCGGTAAGAACAAGCCTGCCGTCTTCCACCGAAACATTGCCCCGCGAGAAGTGGAATACCCCCTCCCTGCCCGTCCAAGTCGGATAGAAATCGTACCATTTCTGCGAATCGAGTCCGTTGGACTCGAATTCGTCGCTGAAAGTTTCGTTCAAAGCGTATTCGTCCGAATTCAAAATGCCCGCGTCAACGACGGGACTTTTCGAAGCGGAGTCGCAAATCAGTTCGTTTTGGGTTGCGCATCCGCAGAGAAGGAACAACGTCAAGGTCGGAATTAGTGTCTTTTTCATCGTGTGTATTTTTCAACTTGGTGTTCGCTCGCATATATTATAGAGGCGCACTTTTTACACAAGAAAAAATTTCCGTCTTTCGCCACACAAAGCCGCATTGCGCAAACGAATTTTCTTGAATTTCGGCGGAAAGTTGCAATACTTGCAAGCGTAAGGCGGGCGTTGTGTGTTTTGGGTCGTTGCGGTTTGCGTACCCGACGGTTCTAAACGGACACTCCCCATAACAAAAACGAAAACAACAAAACGAAAAATACAACAACCGATGGAACAAAACACTAAAACGAAAACGTTTTTTGAAATATTGATTCCCACCCCGAGCAAAAAACAACGTTGGGATGTCTACGGAACATACGATTCGGTCGCCGCGATGCAGGAGGCTTGGAACGGTCTGTCCGAAGCGGAGGAAGCCACGCACGTTGTCGATTTTGTAACGTCGGTTGACGGCGCGGAGGTTGCAAGGCTTCAGGTTGTTCCCAAACTTGCGTTAAATCCGCAGCGGCAATAAAAAATTCGTAAAAAACGGGGCGAACGCTTGTCGGCGTGCGCCCCGTTTTTTTTGCAAAAATTGCGGCGGAAAAATTCCGCCGCAATTTTCGTATCCGCGTTATTTCGACTGAAGCTCGAAGAATACCGCCGGATGTTTCGACGTATCCAGTTCAATTTTCAGAACGCCGTCGGCGTTTTCGCACGGTATTTCGGCAAGGCGTTCGCCCGTCAACTTCAGCGGATAGAGAACAAACTTCTTGCCCGCCTCGACCTTGAGTTCGGCGGAAAGTTTGCCCGTCTGCAATATCATGGACGGCTTGCCCCACGCGGTCAACTTTTTGCGCGAACACGAAAGCCCCACGCCGCTCGGAAGCGCGTCGGTGGAAACGACAAGCACCATCCTGTCGGACTTGTCGAGCGGCTTATCGTCGAGCGAAACAAGCGCGACCGCCGAATCCAGCGACATCGACTTGACTTCGAACGCGCCCAGTTTTGCACCCTCCGACGCGTTCAAAACCGCCGCGACGCTCTTGGGGGTAATCACGCTCAGGCGGCGTTTTTTGGTGTCCATCGTGATTTCGCCCGTGTCGGTTTGAAATACGCCGTTTGCGGGGTCGGAGATGTTGTCCTGCGGCAGGATTCCGCGCTTTTTAAGGTCGGCGATTATGTCGCCCGCCTTGAAGTTCGAACCGAACGCCTTGCCGATATTGGCGAAGTTCAAGTCGGCTTCGACTTCCGACGCGCCCGCGGGCGTCATAGACAGGTCTGCGGGCTTGATTTGCACCGCTTTTACCTCGTCGAGCTTGCGTCCGCTCGGGAACGACAGAGCAAAGCCCGTCATAAGCGAAATTCGGCTCTGTTCGTCGTTGACCGAGTACGCCGTGTAGCGGCTCTTCTCGAAAAAGTCGCGGTCGTAGACGATATCCACCCTGTGCGGAGACTGCTTAACGTCGCCCCTGTAGAACAGGAAGAATGTCAGGAAGTCGTTCGCCCTGAAGACGGGGTTTGTGCCGATTCCGAAGAAGCCGAAACGTCCCGCCTTGAGCGCGACGGGGCTGTCGAACGCCACGAGCGAATCGTAGCCTTGGAACGCCGAGTACGCGGGAAAGAGAACGCCCGCCTCGTGGATGTATTTGTTGAAGTAGCAGTGCTGGTATTCGGTCACCGCAATGGGCATTCCGGCGACTCTTTTGACGACGCTTCCGCGCCAGTAATTGCCCGCGTTTGTGATTGAGCTTGCCTGCGAGACCTCCGCGCCGAGCGAGTACGACGACGGGTGCGCGTGGTATGTGTTGACCGCCGTGTAGCTGCCGCCCTCGGAGCTAAGATATGTCCAGTAGACGTTTTTGAGGCAGTTGTTTTGGTGTGTGGGAACTTTCATTCCGATTTCGTCGCGCACAACCTTTTCGCAAAACGCCTGCATATCCTCCATCGCACCGATTATGAAACGCGCGTAGACGGGATTGCCGCTCCTGTTGGAATACGGCGAAACGTCGACCTGTTCGAATTTGTCGAACGCGCCCGTAAAGACCCACGGTTTGCCGATTTCGTCGCAATACTTTAGAAAGTCGGCGGGGGTTTTGTAGTGTTTCGCGAGATACTCGGCGAATTTTTTATTGACCAAATTCCTGCCCTCTTGGGTTATTGCGTTGTAGACGACGATGCCAAGTTCGAACTCGTTCCAGTATTCGAGCCCTGCAATCGACGGGTCGTCTTTCCAAGCCTTGCCCGTGTAGGGGTTGACGTGTTCGAGCTGCATTTTGGCGAGCTTGCGCCAAGCCTCGCGCGTGGCGGGATCGCCGAGCATCATCTTGACTTTCACGGTGAAGCGGTCGTTCCACTTGAACGACGGATCGCCCGTATCGTGGCTGCAAAGGTAGAAGAACGAATACAGCCCCTCGCGGGCGAGCGCGTACAGAAAGTAGTCGTAGAGGTCGCGATTGAGGGGCTTTAGTTTGTAGGGCGCGTCGAACTCGGAGTTTCCGCCCATCACCAAACGCCACCTGATTGCGTTGAAGCCCTGTTTTTTCAGCATCCTGACGTATTTGTCTATCTGTTCGTGGGTTTTGATTCCCTTGCCGAAATTGCAAATCAGACCGAAGAAGTTCGCGCTTTTGAAGCGTACTTTTTCGTCGGGTTTGTTTTCGAACGCAAAACCGCCGTTTTTGCCTATTACGACTTTGCCGAATTTGCCCGCAGGCGCGCCCTTTTCGACGAACGCCGAAAGATCGAGCGCCGAACCGTCGACGACCTCGAGCGAATCGCCGTCGAGCGGTTTCCAGACATCTGGGTCGAACTTCATAAGCTCGGTCGTATCGACTTCGCGCGAGGAAACCGTTGCGCCCAGAATCATCCAGTGCGCATTGCGGACAAGTTCGAAACGCAGGGAGGCAAGATCGGACGGTCTGTCCGCGCCCGCAAGGTCGAAGCGGCTCAGGTAGAGTGCGTCCGTCTTTTTCTTTTTGTCGTCCAGATGTACGGGAAGCGCGTTGTCGTAGGGCTTTATTGGCGAGTCCGCGCGCCCGACATCGCTGTAGCAGTGGACGGACAAAACCCTGTCGCGCCCGTCGGCGAACTTTGCGCGGATGCGCCCGATAAACCCGTTCGCGTCGTTGCCCGCAGTGTGGAGCAGATAGACGTATTTGCCGCGCGGCAGAGTGCCCGAAAACTCGATCGTTGTGCCTTGGTCTTTGCGCGAAAGCAGAATGGCGGACGCTCCGCCGTTGGAGTCGGGGTTGAGCACCCTGAATTTCATCTTGCCGTAGACGCGCCCCGTTTTCGGAGTTTTGACTTTTTGGAAAGCGGGCATTTTTTCGGATGCCGCCTTAAAATCGGCGTTTGCGGCTTTCGAGAGGTCGAGCGTGTAGACATCCTCCCAACCGTCGGCGCAGTTTACCCTTGCGGAAAATTCGATTTTTTCGCCCTTTGCGAGTTTGATTTTTCGCGAAATGCGCGCTCCCGTCGACACGCGCGCACACTTTACGCCGCCCGACGACGGAAGCGGATTTTCGACAATCAGAGGCGAACCGATCGTGCGTTCCCATCCGCCCCAGCCTTTCGAAAAATCGGTTGCGAGCGTGCCCTTTATCGCCGAAAAGTAGACCGACAGCCCCTTGCCGCCCGCCGCGCGAAGCTCGAAAACCGCCTCGCCGTCGGCGGTGGGAACGAAGGCGAATTTCATTTCGCGGGTCTTGTTGGAGACGCACTCGAGCGAAAAAATCCTTCCGCCCGAAAATTCGGAATACGCCGTGTTCGTCGAATCCTTTTCGACTTCCACGGGAACTTTCGTGCGCAGAACCACTTCGGCGTGCTGCTTTTTTACCGCGATTTTTTCGGACGACTGCGAAAAAACCGTGGATGCCGTCGCCAGCATCCACGTTGTTATAAACAGAATTTTTTCAACCATATTTATCCGTTTTTATTCGGCGACTATTTCGAAGAACACCGCGACGTGTTTCGAAGTGTCGAGCTCAATTTTCATCACACCGTCCTTCGTTTCGAACGGAATTTTATCTACCCTTTCGCCGTTCATTTTCAGCGAATAGACCGAATATTTCTTGTTCGGCGAAAGCTTCAGTTCGGCGGAAAGCCTGCCCGTTTCGATGAGCACGGGCATTCCGCCCCAAGCCGTTACGTAGAGGCGGTTTTTCGAAACGCCGAAATCCTTCATCACGGCGTCGGTGTTGTAGGTCAGAACGAGCCTGTCGGATTCGCCGATGGGCTTGTTGTCGACTGCCGAAACGGCGATTGCCGCGTTCGCCGTGGACGACTTGACGGTAAGTCTGCCGAGCTTTTCGTTTTTGAGTTCCGAGCGCATCGTGATTGCCTCCGACTTCGGCGTTACGACTTTCATCATATTGTCCTTCGAACGCATAATTACTTCGCCCGTATCGCTCTGGTATACGCCGTTTGCGGGGTCCGAAATGTTGTCTGCGGGCAGGATTCCCTTCGCCTTCAGTTCCTTTGCGAACTCGGCGATGTCGAATTTTCCGTCGGGCGAAATCGACATCGACGCGGGCTTTACCGAAACCTTTTTGAGCTCGTCGATTTTACGCGCCGTGGGGAAGTTGAGGGCAAAACCCGTCATAAGCGCAATCTTTGTGCGGTCCTTTACGGGGAAGACGATTGCATCGCTGTGTTCCATTGCGTCGGCGTCGAAGAGCAAATCCACGCGGTTGGGCGAAGCCTTTACGTCGCCGCGGTAGAACAGGAAAAAGTTGATGAAGTCGTTCGCGCGGAAGACGGGGTTTTCCGCTACGTTGAAATAGCCGAGCTCACCGCCGCGCGGTGTTACCGCCGCGTCGAAAACAATCAACCCGTCGTAGTCGTTGAGAGCCGAGTACGCGGGGAACGTCAGAGCCGCCTCGTGCTTGTACTTGTTGAAGTGGCAGTGCTGGTATTCGGTTACGGTCATCGGCATACCCGCGATTCTGCGCCCAACCGTGCCGCGCCAGAAGTTTGTCTGGTCGGCAAACTCGCTCGTGCCCATCACGATCCCGCCGATGAGGTACGAAGACGGGTGCACGAAATATGTGTTGCACGCTATGTAGCTGCCGCCCTCCGCGCCTATAAACGCCCAGTACTGGCGTTTGTTACAGTTGTTCTGGTGCGTGGGAACGTTCATACCGATTTCCTTGCGGACGAAGTTTTCCCAGTAGGCTTGAGTTTCCTCCATCGCGGCTATTACGAAGTGCGCGTACGCCTTTACGTTGCGGTTGTTCCACGGAGCAAGGTCGATGTCGTCAAACGACTTGAGGGGCTTGTCCTGTTTCCAGCCCGAATTGTCGGCGAGGAATTTTTCGACCGTACCGTATTTCTTCTTCAAAAATTCGGCGAATTTGGCGGTTATCAAAGCCTTGCCCTCGGCGGTCAGCGCGGGATAGTTTTCCGCGCCGATTTCGAATTCGTTCCAGTATTCGAGAGTCGCTACGACGGGATCGTCCTTGAGAGCCATTCCCGTGTAGGGGTTGACGTGTTCAAGCTGCATTCTGGCAAGCTTCTTCCAGTTTTCGCGAACCTGTTTGTCGCCGAGCATCATCTTGACTTTCACGGTTCCGCGCTCGTCCCAGCGGAAATCGGGGCTGCCGTCGTCGTTGCTGCAAAGGTAGTAGAAGATGTAGACGCCCTCGCGTTTGAGCGCGTAGATATAGTAGTCGTACATATCCTGAATTTCGGGCTTGAGCCGGTAGGGAGCGTCGTACTCCGCCGCGCCGCGCATTGCCGGACGCCAACGTACGGCGTTGTAGCCCTGCTTCTTGAGAATCTTCACGTATTCGTCGATGTCTTCATGGGTACGCACGAGGTCGCCCGTGACGCGGGGTGCGGATGGGTCTACAACTTCGTTTTTGACGGGGAAGCGGTTTGCCAAGCGCAGGTTAGTGCCCTTGAAGCGAATCGGCACGCCGGGTTTCTTTTCGAATTCGAACTTGCCCGTTTTGCCGATTACGACCTTGCCGTAGATGCCGCAGGGCGCGCCGAACATCTGCGAGGATACGTCGAGAGCCGAACCCGCCTTGATTGTAAGGTCGGCAGTATCGAGCGGCTTCCAGACGTTCGGGTCGAATACGTAGTTCTGCGTGGTCTGAACCTCTTCGGATGAGACCGCAACGCCCGCGATTTTCCAATCGCCCTTCGCCTTGTTTTTGAATGCGATTTTCGAAATCGGCGCGGGATTCTTTCCGGGGACTGCGCCGTAGCTAACGATGAAGCGCGAAAGATAGAGCACGCCCGTTTTGTCCTTTTGGTTCTCGATATAGACGGGTTTTGCGTTGTCGAAAATGTCGGCGGGCGCGTCGGCTGCGGCGATGTCGCGAAGCCCCTTTACCCACATCGTCCGCTTGCGTCCGTCGGCGAATGTGATGTCGAGAACGCCGTCGAAAAGCCTGTCGTTTGGCTGCCCTTCGTAGGCGTGGAGCAGGAAGACGTATTTGTCGTTTTGCTTGACGTATTGCGAAAGGTCGATTTCAACCGTTCCGCCCGAACGCACGGAGACTACCCAGTTGCCGCCGTGCTTTGCCTTGTCGGCTACGATAAAGCCCATTCCGCCCTGCATTTGCGCGCCTGCTGCGAAATTTTCCACGCTTGCCATCCGTCCGTTTACGAACTGCGATATGTCGGCAACCTGCGCCTTGTCTTTGTCGCAGCCGCCCGCAAAAAGCGAGAGTGCCGCAAATATCGGTAGTAGTTTTTTCATTCCCATATATATCACGTGTAGTTGTCGGGTTAAAGTGTTATTCGGCGACAAGCTCGAAGAACGGGGAGATGTCCTTCGTTTTCGAAGTGTCGATATTGAAGAAGAAGCGTCCGTCTTTTTCCTCGAACGGAATCTTTTCAACGCGTTCGCCCGTGATTTTGAGCATATAGAGCGCGTATTTGGGCTCGGGCTTTTTCTTGCCGAACAGACCCTTTAAGAGGTCGATTATCGAGCGCCTTTCGACGGGCTTCTTAAAGGAGAAGGCTACTTTGCCCACGCGCATCAAAACGGGGTCTTCACCCCGTGCGACGAGGGCTGCCATATCGCGCGTGACTTTGAAGCCGGTTGAAATGTTGTCCGTATTGTAGATAACGACCATTTTGCGCGACGACTCGAGCGGTTTCCCGTCCACGCTCGTTATAGCGACAGCAGCGGGTGTGGAAGTGCTTTCGACCTCGAGAAGCCCCAGCTTTTCGTTCTTCGTTTCGGGGGTGAGCGCAACGGCTTCGGTATTTGGGGTTACAACCTTTATGAGCTTTTCGTTCACGCGCATCGTGATTTCGCCCGTATCGCTCTGGAAGACGCCCTTCTCGACGTCGGTGATATTGTCTTTGGGCAGAATTCCCTTCTTGCGCATCTTTTCGACCGTTGCGGCGAGGTCGAATTTTTTGTCGCCCGCGCCTGTCGAAGCAAAGTTTGTCGCCGCCCACGACTTCGACGAACCTATCGGCTCGAGCTTGAGCGAAGCGGGCGTATTTTTGATATTCGCCGCCGCCTGCGTTTTCGAAGCCGACGGGAACTCGATCGCAAAGCCCGAAAGCAGGGCAAGCTTCGACTGTTCCGAATTCATCGCGTTGCCGATTTCCTCGGAGTTTTCCAGATATTTTTTATCGTACACGATATCGACGCGGTTCTTTGAAGTTTTCACGTCGCCGCGGAAGAACAATGAGTATGCCAGAAATTCGTTCGCCCTGAATACCGGACTGTTTGCCACTTCGAAGTTGCCCAAGCCGTTGCGCTGCTTGAGAACCGCGACATCGTGAACCGTGAGGTTGTCGAATCCCTGCAGTGCTGAATACGCGGGAAACAACACGCCCGCCTCGTATTTATAGGGGTTCCAGTGGCAGTGTTGCCATTCGGAAAGCATCATCGGTCTGCCCGCGACGCGCTTTGCGGCGGCGGCTCTAAAATATTCGCCGAGATCCGAAATAGAAGATACCGGCTGGACAAACGAGCCTACGGACATAAATGCCGAAGGGTGTTCGTGGTATACGTTAAGAGCGGTATAGTCGCCCGCCTCCGCGCTCAGCAGGGCGAAGGATGTTGTGCGCACGCAGTTGTGCTGGTGCAGGGGTATTTGCACGCCCTCCTCTTCTCTGACGACCTTTTCGCAGAAGTTTTTGAAATCCCTTCCGCTTTCGATTATGAACCTTGCAACGTCGGGGTGCGAAATACCGACCTCCGACATCTTAACGTCGTCGAAGCTCTTGAGATTGCGCGCCTTTTTCCATTCGGGGGCGTTCCAGTTCTCGAAAGTCTTGTACTTGTTTTTGAGGAATTCGACAAACTTTGCGTCGACGAATTTCTTCACTCTCGCGGACGCGCCGCGCAATCCTACGGGTCCGAGCTCGATTTCGTTGAAGTATTCCGTGGATACTATCGACGGGTCGTCCTTCCACTTCTTGCCCGTGTATTTGTTTACCTGGTTCAACTCCCACTTTACGAGGTTGCGCCAGTCGTTGCGCGTTTTCTCGTCGCCGAAGAACATCAGATTTTTGACATCCATTCTGTCCGTCCACTTGAAATCGGGATTGCCGAGGTCGTGGCTCGAAAGGTTGAAGTGCGAGTACACGCCCTCGCGCGCCATCGCGTAGAAGAAGTAGTCGTAGAGATCTTTGTTGTATTCCCTGAGTTTATAGGGAGCTTCGAACTCGCTTGCACCGCGCATCGAAATTCTCCAACGGACGAGGTTGTAGCCCTGTTTGCGCATCATTTTCGCCAGTTCGTCGATGTCTTCGCGCGTCTTGATTGTCTTGCCGAAAGCGTCCCCCGGACGCCAGTTCGTGCCCTTGAACTTTACGGGGCGGTTGGGCATTTTTTCGAACTCGAATTTTCCGTTTTTGCCGATTCTGATTTTGCCGTATCTGCCGGCATTGTCCTTGCCCATTCCCGCGGAAACGTCGAGTGCCGAGCCGTCCTTAATCGCCAAGTCGGACGTATTAACCTTGCGCCACTGCGACATATCGTATTCGTGCGGAATGACGGTCGAAACGTTGTCGCTCGAAACGGTTATGGCGAAAATATTGAGCTTTTCGCCATCGAAGCGGATTTTTTCAATCGGAGAGAAGTCCTCTTTAAGTGCGAACTGTACGACGAAAATCGCCCCGCCGTCACTACCGCCGCCGAGCACACGCAGACAGCGAGAATTGATCTTGGTCTTGCCGTCGGACGTGCCGAAATCCCTGTCCTTTCTAAGCCAGAAGTTGTCGGTGTATCCGCTCTTCTGGATTATGGTCATATTTGCGTTTGCGTGATCGGTGTAGTTCAAATCGTTCGAGCACGCGCCGATTACGTAGACGTATGTGCCCTGCACACCCATGCCCGATATGTCGATGATTGCCGGCTTGTTAGGCGAAACGTTTATTGCGCCGTTGCCGTTTGCACCATCGGCAAAGCGGAACTTCATCTTTTTGAATTCGAAGTCGCCGGACGGAAGTTTTTTCATTGCGGTAAGACCGCCCTTTGTGCCGTCAAGCGGAATGTTCGCGTATTTGGAAATATCCACGGTGTACGTACCGTCCCACTTTGCGGGAACTTTAGCGTCGACGGTTATGGTCAACGGTTCGCCTTTTTTGCCGTCGACCGCATAGGTTATGCGTTTGGAATACGTTGCAATTGCGCCGTTTTGCGAATACAACGCGTAGTCATGTCCCGCGGGCTTACCGTTGACGAGCAGGTTTCTGAAATATGTTCGGTTGTCGAGCACGTTGCGCTTGGAATCGCGGGCGAAATTGCTTCGCAAGTGTATGGTTACGACTCCGTCGGCGGTCGGAATGACGGTTGCGCCCATCTTAGTCCATTTATCGGAAACGGCGGCTTTGGATGCGGAAACGTTCTTCTTTGTGTCGTTGCCGAACCAGTGCGCGTGTTGAACACTCGTTTTTTCGACTTTCGGACCAATCGAAAGCTCGTCCTTTGCGGAAACCCAAAGCTCGGCTTGGTGCATTTTAACTTCTTCGGCGACAAGCGATTGCGCAAATACGCAAACAACCGAAAACGCGCCGATAATTCCCCCTGTCAGTGTAGTAAATATAGGTTTTTTCATAATAATAATCCGTGTGTAGGGGTAAAAAGCTACCCGATTGCCTATCGTTATGCAAACCTTTTCTGCTTCCGCCGCATGCGAGCCGCAAATTTGGGCTTAAAATAGTGTTGCGCCTACCGATAATTGTGTTTCAATTCACCGCAATTTTTCAAGCTTATGAACGGAGTAAAAAGACCTGTTATATTGATAATCAGAGACGGCTGGGGCGAAAACCACGACAGCTCGCTCGACAAATTCAACGCTGTAAAATTGGCGAATGCGCCGTTTTGCAAAATGCTTTCGAAAAAATGGCCGCGCACGGAAATAGCAGCCTGCGGGCTCGAAGTCGGACTGCCCGAGGGCATTATGGGCAATAGCGAAGTCGGACACCAGAACATCGGCGCGGGTCGCATTGTCGATCAGGAGATTGTCCGCATCGACAAGGGTTTTCAGACGGGTTCGGTTCTCGAAAGCCCCGTGCTCAAGCAGGTATTCGAAAAGCTCGACAACGGCGGCGCGCTCCACCTCTTCGGGCTTTGTTCCGACGCGGGCGTGCACTCTATGCTCCGCCACCTCTATTCGCTGCTGAAAATCTGCGCCGACAAAAAGTACGACAAAGTTTTCCTCCACGCGTTCACCGACGGGCGCGACACTCCCCCGACGAGCGGATTGGGCTTCATCCGCGAAGTCGAAGGCAAGATGAAGGAATACGGGGTCGGCAGGGTCGCGTCGGTAATCGGCAGATTCTGGGCGATGGACAGAGACAAGCGTTGGGACAGAGTCGAAAAAGCGTACGACTGTCTCGTGGGCACGAAAGCCGAAGCCGCCGTATCGAATGCCGAGGACGCTTTCAAGAACTACTATGAAAAGCCCGCCGCCGACAATATGCAGGGCGACGAATTCATCGTTCCCACTTGGATTGAGGAAAACGGAAAGCCGATAGGCAGAATTGCCGACGGCGATGCCGTAATTTTCTTCAACTTCCGCGGCGACCGTCCGCGCGAATTGACAAGCGCGTTCATCGACAAAAATTTCGACGGCTTCGCCCGTTCCAAGACTCCGCAGACATTCTTTGTCACGATGACCGAGTACAAGGTGGGTCTCTGCCCGAATGTGCTCTTCCCCAAGCCGCCCAAGATGGTGAACATTCTCGGCGAATATATTTCGAACAAGGGTCTTGCGCAGTTGCGTTGCGCCGAAACCGAAAAGTTCGCGCACGTAACATTCTTCTTCAACGACTATCGCGAAGAGCCGTTCAGGGGCGAGGACCGCATTCTTATCGACTCGCCGCGCGACGTTCAGACCTACGACCAGAAGCCCGAAATGAGTGCCCCCGCCGTAGCCGATGCCGTTGTAAAGGCAATCGACGAAAACAAGTATGCGCTCATTGTCGTGAACTTTGCAAACGGAGATATGGTCGGACACACGGGCAATTTGCCCGCAGCCGTCAAGGCGGTCGAAGCGGTCGACAAGTGTGTCGAAAAGATTGCGCACGCCGCCGACAAATTCGGCGCGGCGTTGGTTGTAACCGCCGACCACGGCAACAGCGACCAGCTCTTCGAACCGTCGATAAACGAACCGCACACGCGCCACACGATGAATCCCGTAGAGGTTGTCGTTTACGGCAAGGGGCTCGAGGGGTTGCAGATGCGCAAGGGCGGTACGCTCGGCGATATTGCCCCCACGGTTCTACAGTTGATGGGCTTGAAAAAGCCCGAAGAAATGACGGGGACATCCCTAATCACCCAGTAGGCAGGCGGCACCTGCACGCAAAGGCGAAGCCCTTGACGCCCGAACTTCGTTCGGGAGTTGTGATACTTCGGCGGCAACTATAGTTGCCGCCTTTTGTGTATAAGTTCGCATTGAGCGGCAGAATGCCGCTCAATGGCTTTGATTGTTCAAACTTATTTTGTCTTTTTTTCGAAACCGTAGATTCGGTTAATGAAAAATGAATTGCGCCGTACATTTTATAGCGGCGCAATTCACTCAGCTACCGCGTCGGGGTTGAAATATTTTTGGAATGCCGCTTTTGCTATCGGGGCTGCCGTTTTGCCGCCGCCTACGTCCCCCGGTTCTTCGCCCTCAACCACAACGCTTATTGCAACTTCAGGCGCGTCGGCGGGCGCGAATGCAATCAGCCACGCGAGCGTGAGTTTCCGCCCGTTGACAGAAACCTGCGCCGTGCCCGACTTTGCCGCAATTTTTACGCCCCCGATTGCAGCACGTCTGCACGTTCCGCGTTCGACCGCCGCGAGCATTCCCGCGACAATCGTATCGTACTGCGATTTCGTGAGCGGGATTTTTTCCGCTTCGTGGTATTTCGAGTCGGTAATGCGGTTGGGGTCGTGTAGCATCGAAACTTTTGTGCGCGTTTCGCCCCTTGCGAAAGATGCCGTAAACGCCGCCACTTGGAGCGGGGTAAAAAGCATATATCCCTGCCCTATCGACGAATTTGCGGTGTCGCCGTTCGTCCACGGACCGTCGTACTGGCGGCGTTTTTTCTTGAAGTCGGGCGTGGCGACAATGGTTCTGCGCCACGAATCCTCCTTTTTCAGTTCGATGCCCGTAGATTCGCCGAATCCGAAAGTTTTGGCGACATCGGCGATTGTCTCTATGCCCGTATCGATGCCCGTTTCGTAGAAATACACATTGCAGCTGTGGGCAAGCGCACCGACCAAGTCGAGGTTTCCGTGTCCGTAGCGGCTGTTGCACGGGAAGATTCGCGAGCCGACCCTGTAGCCGCCCGAGCACGTTTTCACGCTGTTTTCGTCGATAGCACCCGACATCAACCCCGCCGCAGCGGTTACGACCTTGAACGTAGAGCCGGGGGGGTAAAGCCCAGAGGTCGCCCTGTTTAGCCACGCGCCGCGCTCGGTGATTTCCGCGTTCACTTTGTGGGTTATGTAGGGCGTGAGAGAATTGGGGTCGTAGCCCGGGCGCGAGACGAGCGCAATTACCTCTCCCGATTTTACCTCGAGCATAACCGCCGCGCCTTTGCGTTCTCCGAAAGCCTCTTCCACCGCCTGTTGAACTTCGATGTCGAGCGAAGTCTGCACGTCGCCGCCCTTCGTCGGGGGAATATCGAGAACGTTCTCGTATTTGTAGCCCGCCAAGTCTACAATCCAGATTTTCGCGCCGCTTTTGCCCGCAAGTTTTTCGTCGAAAGCCGCCTCCATTCCCGATCTGCCGATTGTCGGCACTATTGCGTAGGTGCGCAGGTCGCCCCCAGGGATTTGCGAGATGTCGTCGTCGAAGTTGTTCGCCACGTACCCGAGCGCGTGCGATGCGACATCTCCGTACGGGTAGTAGCGCGACGTTCCCGTGTAGATTTGGATGGGCGAATCCACGGGTATGCGCTCCGCCAGAATCGCGTGTTCGCGGGCGGTCAGATTCTTGACAAGCGGAAGCGGCAGAAGCTGCTTCTGGGCAAAGTGCTTGTTGAAGTCGGCAATGCCAAGTTTATAGTCCGTGCCGAGGATTTCGTTTACCTGTTTGAGATAGCGTCCGAGAACGTTCGAACGCGCGTTTTCGGCGATTGCCGCATAGTCGGGACGCTCTTTCGAATCGACAGTCCGCAGGCGTTCAAGCTCGATTTTTTTCAGTCTGAAATACTCCTCGCGGAACTCCTTTCGGATGTCGTTGAAGTAGACGACCGCCGAAAAAATCGGCGAGTTCGTAACGATGAGCTTGCCGTTGCGGTCGTAGATGTCGCCGCGCGTCCCCGGCTCGATGACGCGGCGCATACTCTGCCGTTCGCCGCACTCTACGTAGTAGTCGTAAAGATAAATCTGGCGGTATGCAAGCGCGCCGATTAAAAATACAAACGCCGACCCGAACGCCCAGTAGAAAAACGGGATTCGCGGATTTTTCTTCGAATATACGCCCTCGCCCTGCATCATTCCTCCCCGTTAATCGACATCTGCCGACCCGAAATGTTCGCGACCGATACGGGCAAAAGCACGACGAACCACCCTGCGAAAAGCAGCGAAACAGCCGAAGCAAACGCGTCCGCCGACACCCTCGCCGCGTATTCGAAAAAGCCCGAAGAGCCTGCGTAGAAAAACACCGAATAAAAGAACAGCAAAATTATGTTCAGAATTTCCGCAAGCGCGGTAATCGAAAACCAATCGCAAGCCCGAAATCTGAAGCGCATTGAGTGAACCGCATATGCCGCAACCATCCACAAAGCCGCGGTAAGCCCCGCGCGCACGCCTGTCGTCGCCTCGCATAGAAAAGCCGATACCGCCACAACAGCAAGCATCGGTACGAATTCCAAAAACAACGCCGCCGAAATTATGAAAATTGCGGGCACCGAAATGTACAAAACGGGCGCAAGTTCCGAATTTACCGCCGACAGCACATAAACGAGGCAGACGTTCACAAGCAGTACAATGTATATGCGCAAGTCGAAGAACATCAGTCTATTTTAACCTGTGATACGGGAATGAGAACCGCAACCTCCCGCAGCGATGAAAGCGATTCGGGCAGGTTTACCTTCCCCGACTTGAAAATGCCGTCGGGCTCGGGCACGAGAGAGACGACTTCGCCTATCAAAATGCCCTCGGGGAACGTTCCCGCCAACGACGAAGTTACAAGGCGCAACGGCGACTTCGCGCTTGCCGAAAGATCGGCGGGCGCGTCGAAAACCTCTCCGTGCGAACCCTGTATCGAAAGCGAACCCGCCCCCTGATAGATTATCGGACGATCGTCGCCCTCGATATGCGCCGCCATTCTGAATTTGCGGCTGCTTGCAAGCTCGACAACCGAAGTGTACGAATTGGCCTTCACTACGCGCCCGACAACGCCGCCTCCGTAGATGACCGCGTATCCCTCCCTTATCCCGTGGCGTTTGCCTTTGCGGATTGTGATGTGCTGCCACCACGCGCTTATGTCGCGGCGGCAAACCCGTGCGATCTCCATTTTGAATTTTTCCTGCGACGGAAGATTGAGGATTTTCTCGAGCCGCGAAAGCCTGTCCCTCAGAATCAGGTTTTCGCGCATTTTAAGCTCGTAGGCGGAATTGAGACGCGCCAAGTCGCGCCCCGCCTCGATTAAATCGCGCTTGGAGTTCGACGACAAACTCCAGAATTTCTCCAAATCGCCAAGCTGCGAGGGAATCGCGTCGAGCGGCGCGCGAAACTCTTCGAACAGTCCGCCTGCCGAATTTCTGAACGCCGTCGGCGCGAACAGGCACAAGAGCACCGCGGCGGCGAATACCGCCACATTCCGCAGTGCCGTAAATCTGCGCCAACGCATAGTCCGGTTTGCGAAAAATTACGAATTGTCCCTGGTCCAAAATTCGTAGTTTTGGAGAACCGCGCCCGTGCCGTTTACGACCGCCCGCAGGGGGTCGTCCGCCACAAAGCAGGGCAGCTGGGTCTTTTCGGTTATGCGCAGGTTGAGGTTGCGAATGAGCGCGCCGCCGCCAGCCAAAACTATGCCGCGGTTGACCAAGTCGCCGCTGAGTTCGGGGGGTATTTCGCCGAGAACTTCGTGGATGACGTTCGTAATCTGGTTGAAGGCGTCGGAAAGAGCCTCGCGGATTTCCTGCGACGAAACGTAAAGAGTTTTCGGAAGCCCCGAAACCGCGTCGCGCCCCTTGACTTCCCAAGTAAGCTCCTTGTCGAGCGGGAACGCCGAACCGATGTTTATCTTGATTTCCTCGGCGGTGCGCTCGCCTATGATGAGGTTGTAGGCGCGCTTCATATACTGGATAATGCAGTTGTCGAATTCGTCGCCGCCGATTCTTATGCTGCGCGACTTCACGATGTTCGAAAGCGAAATTACCGCAACCTCGGTAGTACCGCCGCCGATATCGACAATCATACTAGCGTTGGGCTCTTCGATGGGAAGCCCCACGCCGATTGCCGCCATAAGGGGTTCCTCCTTGATGCAGACCGAACGCGCGCCCGCGTGGATTGCGGACTCCTGCACGGCGCGGCGTTCCACTTCGGTAATGCCCGACGGCACGGCAACTACAACGCGCGGCTGTATGAAACTGTACTGTTTCGACGCCTTTTGGATGAAATAGCGGAGCATTATTTCGGTGATGTCGAAGTCGGCGATAACACCCACTTTCATCGGGCGGATTGCCGTGATGTTTCCGGGGGTTTTGCCGAGCATTTTCTTGGCGGTTTCGCCCACCGCCACCACCTTTTTGGAGTTGTTGTAGACCGCCACAACACTCGGTTCGCTCATTACGACCCCGGAGTCTTTTACGTACACGAGCGTGTTTGCCGTGCCGAGGTCGATACCGATGTCGTTCGAAAAAAAACCCTTGATCATTGACATAAAATTTCCGATTTTTGCGGTTGATATTAAGTTTTGCGGGACCGGATGTTTCGACTTTCCAAACCGTCCCCCAATCCGATTAAATAAATAAATCGTTCTTCTCCGCCCGCTTGTCAACATTTATTACTATGAAAACACTTTTAAAAACGCCGATTTTACTGTTATTTTTCGCGCAATGCGCCGCCGCCGCCGTGGTCGGTTTTTCCGTGGAACCGCGGACGGCGGAAATATCCGCGCAAAAGCCGGCGGAAATCGCCCTGAAACTGTCGGTAAAAAAGGGTTGGCACATCTACGGAAAATCGGCGCAGACAGGCTCGCCCACGGTGTTCGATTTCTCGCTGCCGAAGGGTTTCCGCCTCGACTCGCTCGAATGGCAGCCGGAAAAGACGTTCGAATTTATGGGCGCGAAGTTCGGGGGCTACGACGGCGAAGTTCTGGTGAAGGCGAAAATCTCCGCTAGCGAAAACACCGACACTCCGAAAAACTTTTCCGCGAAAGTCTCGGCAAGTTGGCTTGCGTGTTCCGACACCTGCGTTCCCGAAAGCGCGTCGGCGGATTTCGGGCTACTGCAAATTCCCGCCGAAAAATCCGCCGAAATTTCGGAAACAGGCGGCGCAATCGCGGGCTTTTTCGCCGTTCTTGCCGCCGCGTTTTCGGGCGGATTGATACTCAATTTAATGCCGTGCGTGCTGCCCGTCTTGGGAATAAAAATTATCTCGTTTGCCAAATCGGCAAACGGCTCGCGCGCGGCGGCGATTCTGAACGCACTATGCTATGCGGGCGGAATCGTCGCCACATTCTTGCTTCTGGCTGTAATTCTGCTTGTTCTGCGTTCGGGCGGCGAAAGTCTGGGTTGGGGCTTCCAGTTGCAGAATCCGATTTTTTCGTCGATTATGGCGTTGCTGTTTTTTGCGATGGCGTTGAGCTTCGCGGGGGTCTTCGAAATCGGCGCGGGGTTGACCGGTTTCGCCGGAGTCGGCGGGCGCGTGGCGAACAAGTACGCTCAGGCTGCGCTCTCGGGCGTGCTTGCGGTTTTGGTCGCAAGCCCCTGTACCGCGCCGTTTATGGGAAGCGCGCTCGGAGTTGCGCTGTCGGGCGGCGTTTCGGCTTTTGAATCGCTCGCCGTTTTCGCATTCCTCGGGTTGGGGATGGCGTCGCCGTACGTCGTTCTGGCGGCGGTTCCGAACGCAAAAAAATATCTTCCGAAAGCGGGCGCGTGGACGGAAAGGCTCAAGCAGATTCTGTCAATACCCCTTTTCGCAACGGTCGCGTGGCTCGTGTGGATTTACGGCAGACAGACCGGTTCGCTCGGGCACATTCTCGCCGCGCTGGCTGTTGCGGCGGCGGGGCTTCGGATATACGGGGTATACGCACAACCCCACAGACCGAGAACTACAAGGCGTTCCGCGATAGTCGCCGCGCCGCTTGCGCTTGCGGTGGCCGTTTGCCTGTGCGTGTCGGGGACGAATGGGGAAAACGGAAAAATGCCCGCTGCGGAAAATGCGTGGAGTGCCGAAAAAGTCGCAAAACTCCGCGCCGAAGGCAGGAGCGTGTATGTGGATTTCACCGCGGCGTGGTGCCTTACCTGCCAGTACAACAAGAGCATTTTATACTCGCCGAAAATCGAAAAACTCTTTGCCGAAAACGGCGTAAAAATACTCGTGGGCGACTGGACGAACAAAAACGGGACAATCGCGAAAGAACTCGAAAAATACGGGCGCGCGGGAGTGCCGTTGAACCTGCTATTTCCGCCGAAAGGCGAAGCCGTTGTGCTGCCCGCGTTGCTTACCGAACAGGCGGTTATCGAAGCGGTTGACAAAATCAAATAAAAGTCCATATTCGTCCGCCTGTATTTATGAAAATAGAGCAACCAAAATTTCTCGACTTCAAAACGGCGGCGAAAATCGCCGGCAAATTTTCGACTCCGTGCTACGTGTACGACGAAGCTTCCCTGATTGCGCAGGCGAAAGCCGCCCTCGCTTTCCCCAACGCGTTCGGACTTACCGTAAGATACGCGATGAAGGCGTCCTCGAACGCGGCGATACTCGGGCTTTTCGACTCGCTCGGTCTGCACATCGACGCGTCGAGCGCGTACGAAGTCGAGCGCGCAATCCGCGCGGGAATAAAACCCGACCACATTTCGCTTTCGTCGCAACAACTGCCGAAAAACCTCGGGGAAATAGTCAAGTCGGGCGTGCTCTACAACGCGTGCTCGCTGCTGCAGCTGGAGGCATTCGGAAAAATCTCGCGCGGCGGAAGAGTCGGCGTGCGCATCAACCCCGGTCTCGGCTCGGGCGGAACGCAGCGCACGAACGTGGGCGGCCCCGCGTCGTCGTTCGGCATTTGGTACGAATACATCCCGCAAATCAAGGCGGTTGCGAAAAAATACGGGCTGAAAATCGTGCGCATACACACGCACATAGGCTCGGGTTCAGATCCGCTCGTGTGGCAGAGGGTCGCCAAGATGAGCATCGACACCGTAGCACAGTTCGAAGACGTGGAAACGCTCGATATGGGAGGCGGTTTCAAAGTCGGACGCGTGGCCGGCGAAAAATCGACCGACCTTCAGAAAATCGGCAAGCCCGTGGCGAAACTCGTCGCCGACTTCGCAAAGAAAACCGGCAGAAAGCTGCGCTTCGAAATCGAACCGGGGACGTTCCTGCTGGCAAACTGCGCCGCGGTGCTTGCGACAGTTCAGGATATGTGCGATACGGGCAAAGGCGGCTATAAGTTCATCAAGCTCGATTCGGGTATGACCGACATTCTGCGCCCCTCGATTTACGGTGCGCAACACCCAATTTCGATTCTCTCGGCAAAGCTCGAAAGGAAGACCGAAAAGTACATCGTCGTAGGGCACTGCTGCGAAAGCGGCGACATCATTACGCCCGCGGCGGGAGACCCCGAAGCCCTCGCCCCGCGCGCGATGCAAAAGGCTAATATCGGCGACTTGTGCGTAATCGGCGGCGCGGGCGCGTACTGCAGCTCAATGAGCCCGTCGAACTACAACTCGTATCCCGCATCGCCCGAAGTGCTGCTGCGCAAAAACGGCTCGCTTAAACTCATCCGCCGCCGCCAGACCCTCGACCAAATTCTGGAGAACGAGCTATGATTACCGCCGAAGCCCAGCTGCGCGTGCGTTTCGCCGAAACCGACGCCATGGGCGTTGTCTACCACGCAAACTATCTGCCGTGGTGCGAAGTCGGCAGGCTCAAACTCATCAAATCGATAGGGCTTAGCTACAAAAAAATGAACGACGACGGATACCATCTGCCCGTCGTCGAAGCGCATCTGAACTACAAATACCCCGCAAAATTCGACGACCTCGTAACAATTAGGGCGGCGATAAAAGAACGTCCCACCGTCAAAGTGAAGGTTGAATACGAGATTCTCGCCAACGGCAAGCTGCTTGCGACGGGGCACACAATGCACGTTTTCGTAAATATGCTCGGTCAGCCCGTGCGCCCGCCCAAGGACGTGCTCGACACCCTGCTCGAAGCATTCGACAAACAATGAAATACGCCGTCTACATTGCAATGGTTCTGTGCTGTCTCTTCGCGGGCTTTTCCGCAAGAAACGCAAACATCCTCTCGCGGGCGACCCACGCAGACGAGTCGGAACAGGCGACGACCGCAATGCAGCTGCGCGAGACGGGAGAATATAAATACAACCCCAACGGACCCCACGGGCCGACACTTTACTATTGGGCGAACGCGCTTGCGATGCCCGATTCTTCAAAGTTGACCATAACCGACTTCCGCAGGGCGATGACGCCGATTGCCGTGCTCGTCCTCGCGGGGCTGATTCTGTCGGGAAGATACGTCGGGCGTGGCGCGGCTTGGGCGGCGGCGGCGTGCTTTGCGATGTCGGCGACGGCGCAGATATATTCGGGCTACTTCGTCCACGAAATAATATTTGCGCTGGCGGTTTTTCTGACAGCACTTGCCGTGTGGCGGTTCGCGTGTTCGCCGTCGGTCGGCGCGGCGGTTCTGGCGGGCGCGCTTGCGGCACTGGCTCAGGCGACAAAAGAAACCGCTCCGATTTCGTTCGCGGCAACCGCGCTTTCGCTCGGCGTATGCACTGCGTTCGAAAAACATATCCGCGACAATCTCAAATACGCCTTTTTTACGCGCAACTTTTTCAAATACGCGGCGGGGTTTGCGGTCGCGTTCGCGGCGGTCTTCTGCGCATTCTACTCTTCGTTCGGCTCCAACTGGGGCGGAATAGCCGATGCTGTGAAATCGTACGGACACTTTTTCGAAAAGTCGGTCAACCCCGCGTTCGAATCGGGGTGGACATACTACCTGCAACTGCTGACGCTCCAAAAATCGGAGGGCGCGCGCTTCGGCGAGCTGCCGCTTGCCCTGCTCGCTCTGGCGGGACTTGCCTTTGCGGTCGTCGGAAGGAAAAAATCGGCGTGGCGTTGCACGTTTGCGGTTTTCGCATTTTGCAACGCGTTTTTCGCCGTTGCCGCGCTCTCGGCGATAACCTATAAAACGCCGTGGCTTCTGCTTTCGCCGACTGTGTTTCTCTGCTCGGCGGCGGGCTTTGGAGCGGCGGAAATGCTTCGGCGCAAAAATATTTTCGTGTGGATTGCGGCGGTCGCGGCGTTGGTTGTGCTCGGGTTCTGGCAGTACAAACTTTCGCAAAACGCCGTGCTACGCTATGCAAGCGACCCCCGCAACCCATTCGTCTATTCGCACACCGTGCGCGACTACTCCAACCTCGTAAAGCGCATAAACGAAGCCGCCGCGTTTTCGGAATACAAAGCCGACATTCCCGTGGCGTTCGTGATGGAAAACTCCCCGTGGCCCGCGCCGTTCGACCTGCGCAAATTCCGAAATGCGGGCTTCTGGAGCGGCGGGCAAAGCCCCGAAAATATCGGCATTTTCGAAGTTGTCGTATGCGACGCGGCGACCGTCGATTCAATAAAAAAGCGCCTTCCCTCCGACGCGTATGAATCGGAATTTTTCGGGCTGAGAAAGAACCTCGTCCTGACCGTCTTTATAAAAAAGGAATTATTCGATAAAATCACAAAGGCTTCCGACAAATGAAAATCGTAAAATTGCTCTTTCTTTTGGTCTGCGGACTGTTCGCGCTCGCGGCGGTGGCGGTTGGCGTGCTGCTTTTCAGCCCGGGCATCCAGACGAAAATCGCAAACTCGGTCTACCCCGACTTCTCGGCTGAATCGGTTTCAATCGGGCTTTCGGGCGCGGACATAAAAAAACCCGCGCTCAAAAACGTGTTCTCGGCTGAATCCGTCGAGCTGAAATACTCGCTTCCAGCACTGCTCTCGCACTGTATAAAAATCGACTCCGCAAAAATCTCGGGCGCTAAAATTTCGACCGTAAAAGCGGAAAAAGCGGCGACATCCGCACAACCCGCCGAAGCGGCACAGCCCGCAAAACGGGACGCAAACGCCGAAACCGGACAGCCCCCCAAAGCGCTGTCTTCGCCAAAGGACAACGCAGGAAAATTCGAATTTCCGTGGACGATTGAAGTCGGCTCGCTCGCGGCGGATGCGGACATAGACGGCAAAAAATTCGAAGCTTCGGCGAAAGACATTTTCGTGGAAAAAGACCTGAAACCGCGTTCGGGCTTCGTCAAGATTTCGACCGATGGCGCGGTCGCGGAAGTCTCGGTTGAAACGAAAAACAAGTTGCGCGAAATAAAGGCGTTGGCAACGGCGGGGGATGCCAAGCCCCTGCAGGCGGCGATATCCGCGCCGCTCGGCTACTCGTCGTTCTCGGCTGAAATGCGAATCGACGCCGACGACTCGCTTGCCGCGAAGTTCGTACCGCAATCGGTTGTATTGCCGAAGTTTTCGCTCGCCCTCTACGCAAAGGCGAAAACCGACGCGAAGCTTGAAAACGCCGAACTCGAAATTGCCGTAGACTCGAAAATTTCGAACCTCGAAAAATACGCCAAGCCGCTGGAAGTTCTCGGCGAAATCGGCGCGCAAATGCGGGTTTCGGCGGAAAAGCGCGGCGGGAAAATCTCGCTCAAAAAGCTCGAAGCGAATTTTTCGGAAAGCGGCACATCGGTGCTCGGACTGTCCGCAAAACCCTTCGAAGCGGCAACGGCGGAAGAGCTTGAAAAGGCGGAAATCGCGGGCGTCGTCAAAATTCCGCCCCGACTCGCAAACGCATTCGCAAATGGATTGACGCTCGAATCCGACGATATCGCGGGCAGGTTCTCGGTGCGCAAGGCGGGTGAAAACTTCGCAATTTCCACAACCGCCCCGCTCTCGCTTACCCGCGCGACATTCAAAAAAGGCGGAGAAATTCTCGCATCGAACCTGAATTTGTTTGCAAACGCCGCGATTGTCGCGGGCAAAACTTCGAGCGCAAAAATCGAACTCGAGCTTGCCGACTCGAAAACTTCGAAGCTCGTCCTCGATATCGACGCAAAATATTCCGGCGGCGCGGCAAGCGGCACACTCGGGCTCGACGGCTCACTAAATCCGATAGTCAAAAACGTCCCGTCGATGTCGGCGGTATCGTCGCTCGACCTTTCGGCGAAGGCGGACGCGGCGTTCGAATACGCGAAAACATCGGCAAAACTAAAATCGTTCGCTTTGTCGATTTCGACAGCCGACGGCAAAAAAGCGGCGGACATTTCGACCCTCTCGGCAATCGAATACGACACGGCAAGCGGCAACATTTCGGCGACGTCGCCGAAGCTTTTGCTTGTGGACGCGCCCGAATTTCCGTTCGCGCTCGTGCGCCCGTTCGCGCCCGAAATCGACGCGGCAAAGGCGGCTGCGCGCATCGAAATTTCGTCGCCGAAAAAGAACGTCTACGAAATGGACTCGGCGTTTTCGGTCTACGCGCTCTCGTACAAAAAGGACGGCAAATATCTGATTAGGGGGCTTTCAATCGACGCAGCCCCGAAAGGCTCGTTCGACGGCGCTACCGCAAAAGTCGAAATTCCCGAAGGCACAATCGGCGAAGGCTCGGCAAAGTTCTGCACATTCAAAGCCTCCGCGGCGTACGACACAAAAGGCAAAGCCGCGCCTAGCGCGAAGCTTTCGGCGACAACCGCCCTCGCCCCGATTTTCAACCAGCCCGCGCTGCTCAAGTTCTCGAACATTTCCCGCGGCACGGCGGACATCTCGGCTGTCTACGAAAACGGGAAGGCGAATGCCGACATCGCTGTGCATTCGCTCGCAACGCGCACGGCAAATAATGTGCTCGAGACCGTGAAAATTTCGGCGACAACTGATATGGAAAGCGTCGAGGCAAAAGCGGAAATCAAAACGACGGCGGGCGAAACGCGGGCTTCGGCAAGCGTCAAAAATTCCGCCGTGCTCGACGTAAAGCTCGACGCGCCGTCGATAGTTGTGGAAGACGTTCTCGCGCTTGCGGGCGCGTTCTCCAACCCCAATTACACAGAGGAAACCGCGAAGACATCGGCGGGCGGAAGCGGCAAAAAACGCCCGATTGCCAAGCCGACGCTCGACGTGCTTTCCGAATCGAAAACATCCGCGGCGGACTCAATCGCCAAGAAAGACACAAAGGCCTTCTGGTACTTCGGCAAAGACGTTTCGGTTGCAGCCGACACGGGCAGGGTCGTTTCGAACGGAACGGTTCTGCTCGAAAAATTCTCGGCGCGCGGAAATGCGACGGCATCGGAACTGTCTCTGACAAAATTCTCGGGGCAGTTCCTCGGCGCGAACTTTGAGGGCGGCACGAAAATCACATTCGAAACCACGCGCGACATACCCTATTTGCTCGAAAAAACTGGCTTCAAGTTGGCGGGGTTGCAGGCTGCGAAAATCTTCGCGAACAAGCAACAGCCTCCCATCGAAGGCGTGTTCGACGCAAACCTTTCAGTCGGCGGCTCGGGCAACAACGTCCAACACCTTTTCCAGTACGCAACGGGCTCGGCTACGGTGCGCTCGAACGGCGGCGGTAAAATCCGCGTGCTCGACAAAAACTCGGCGGCGGGCGCGGGCGCGTCGGTTGTGGGCAACGCGCTTTCAATCGCGGGAAAACTGCTCAACAACAGGGTCAAGGAGCTTGGCGGAATCGGCGAGCTTGTCTCGATGCTCGCCGAAATCGACTACTCGTCGGCGGTAGTGGAGCTTTCGCGAAACAACAAAGACTACAACTACAATATCGACCTCGTTGAAATGAAAACCGATTCGCTCATATTCCGCTCGAAGTCGGGCGCGATTCTCTTCGACCCGACGGTCGATTTCAAGGAGCAAAAACTCGACATCCCGATTGTAATCTATATGTCGAAGACCTCGCGCGGACTCTTCCAGAAAATGGGCTACGGTAACACTCCCGCCGAAGCCGACGGCTACTATACGGGTCCCGAATTCAGGGTCAAAGGCACGGTTTCGCAGCCGTCGAACAACCTGCTCGAAGTGCTGACTTCCGCAAAAGGCGCGGTGGGCAATGCCGTCGGCAACGCCCTCGAAACGCTGAACATTTTCAAACGTAAATGAAAAAGACAACAAAAACGATTTTGAAGAAAAAGGGCATCGAAAAAATCGCGATGCTCACAGCCTACGACGCGCCGTTCGCCGCTCTGGCCGATGCGGCCGATGTCGACATAATTCTGATCGGCGATTCGGTCGGCAACACTGTTCTCGGCTACCCGAACACCGTCCCCGTTACAATCGACGATATGGCGCACCATACCGCCGCCGTCGCCCGCGCAAAGCCCGACGCGCTGATTGTCGCCGACGTGCCGTTTACCTGCGCGCACCACAACTTCGACAGACTACTCGACGACTGCGCGCGGCTTGTGCGGAGCGGCGCGGACGCGGTAAAAATAGAGGGCGGCGCGGATATGGCTGAAAAAATTTCGCGTTTGACAAAGGCGGGAATCGCCGTAATGGGACACATCGGGCTCGAACCGCAGCAGGTGCTCAAGCTCGGCGGATACAGAAAATTCGGCAAAACCGACGCCGAAAAAGCCGCAATTTTAGCCGACGCAAAGGCACTCGAAGCCGCGGACGTGTTCGTGGTGCTTATGGAAATGACCGATGCCGAATGCGCAAAAGCCGTTACAGAATCGCTCTCCGTGCCGACAATAGGAATCGGCGCGGGCGCGGACTGCGACGGTCAGGTGCTGGTGCTCGCCGACATTCTCGGATTCTCGGAAAATCCGCCCTCTTTCGCAAAACGCTACGCAAACATCGCCGAAGCCGTCAAAAACGCATTCTCCGAATACGTCGCCGACGTACGCAACGGACGCTTTCCGAACAAGTGATGAAAAAGTACGAAGTAAGAAAATCCGCAATCCACGGCAACGGCGTTTTCGCTACGCAGGACATCGCAAACGGCGAGTGGATTGCAGACTATCTGGGCGAGAAAATCGACAAGGAGGAATCGAACCGCCGCGGCTTGGCGATGGAGGAAGCCGCCAAGAAAAGCGGAAACGGCGCGGTGTACATTTTCGAGCTTGACGACCAATACGACATCGACGGCAACTTCGAGTACAACGACGCGCGTTTCATAAACCACGCCTGCCGCACGAATTGCGAGGCGGTCTGCGAAGACGGGAAAATCCGCTTCTACGCCACGCGCGACATCAAAAAAGGCGAGGAAATTCTCTACAACTACGGCTACGCGCTCGAGCACTTTCTCGACCACCCGTGCCGCTGCGGATTTCCCGAGTGCGTAGGCTACATCGTAGCGGTTGAAGACAGGCTCAAGCTCCGCAAACTTCTGAAGGGAAGACGCCCGAAAAAATGTTGACCTAAAAAGGCTCTTCCGCAATATTGCCCGTTTAACTATGGAAAGACACATACTATTAACTATTGGGGCAATCATTTTAACATCCGCAGCCTCCCTTGCGGGTTCGGGAAAATACAAGTCGATATCGGGTATTTACCCGCACCTTTCGATGTGGAACAGCGAAGGCGAATGCGGAACGGGCGCGGTAGTTCCGTGGGCGGACAAGCTCTGGGCGGTAACATACGGGCCGCACGTAGTGTTCGAGTCCGACGACAGACTTTACGAAATCGACAAAAATCTCGACCGCACAATCCGCCCCGAATCGCTCGGCGGAACGCACGCCAACAGACTCGTCCACGAAGCGTCCAAGCAGCTTGTGATAGGCTGCTATTTCGTCGACGAAAAGGGAAATGTACGCGCAATCGACCGCAGAAAAATGGCAGGCAGACTCACGGGTACGGCGCGTTCGCAGACCGACGACAAAAACAAGGTCTTCTTCGCCACAATGGAGGAAGGACTTTACGAAGTCGACGTCAACACGCTCGACGTGCGCGAAATCATCCGCGACGGCAACCTCAAGCCCCACCCCGACAACGCCGACGGGAAAAAGCCGAAAAGCTCGAAGCTCCATGGCTACCACGGCAAGGGTTTCTACGCGGGCTTCGGCAAGCTGTTCTACTCGAACAACGGCGTACACCACAAGGATGTCGACAAAGACCCTACTCTCAAATCGGGCGCGCTCGCAAGCTGGTCGCCGAACGACAAGGACTGGACGCCCATCCGCATCTGCCAGTTCACGGAAATCACGGGTAAAGACGGCATCAAGGGCAGCTCCGCTCCCGACAAAACGCCGCTCTGGTCGCTCGGTTTCGACGCAAAATCGGTAATTTTAATGCTCTGCGAAAACGGCAAATGGCTTTCATACCGTCTGCCCAAAGCCTCGCATTCGTACGACGGCTCGCACGGCTGGAACACCGAATGGCCGCGCATCCGAGACATCGGCGAAGACGATTTTCTGATGACGATGCACGGCGCATTCTGGAAGTTCCCGCCGAACTTCGACTCGGAACACGCAAAGGGAATCAGAATGCGCTCGAACTACCTGAAGGTCGTGGGCGACTTCTGCAAATGGAACGGGAAAATCGTCCTCGGCTGCGACGACTCGGCGCAGAAGGAATTCTACAACAAACGCCCGATGAAAGCCGACAACTGCTCACCCGAAAAGTCGAACTCGAACCTCGTATTCCTCGAGCCCGAGCAGCTCGACAGCCTCGGAACTCCGACCGGGCGCGGCAGCGTCTTCCTGCGCGAAAACATTCTGCGCGGCACGCTCTCCGAACCGATGCTCGTAGGCGGCTTTGCAAAGCGCATCCTCGCGCTCTCGTGCGACAACAAAAAGCCCGCAAAGGTGGGCGTAGTTTCGATTTCCGCAAACGGCAAAAAGACGGCAAAGACCGTCGAAATTTCGGCGGACTCCCCCAAATTCGAAACGCTCGACGATTCCGCCGAATGGGTGCAAATCGAAGCCCTCGAAGACGTATACAACTTCACCGCCCACTTCGACCTTTCCGCGCCCGAAAAACGCGGTCTTCGCGCGTCCGCCGACTTTAACGGAATCGCGCGAATCGAAGACGGTGCCGACTCCGTAGCCCTTATGCGTTCGACCGCCGACAAAACGCTCGCCGTCGTAGCACTCCGCAAAAACAAAAGCGGCGGCTTCGACGAAATCGGCACGTACGCGCTCGACACAAATCTGAACCTAAAAGCCGCAAAGCTCGATTCCAAAACCGTCGCCGATGTGCGCTCCACAATGATTAAGCCCGAAGGCGTAAGTTTCGACAAAGGCTCTGTGCTCGTCGTCGAAGACGGCAAACGCTACAGACTGCCGCTCGACAGGCGTTTTCTGAACGCGCCCGTCCGCGCAAGAGTAGCGCGCGAAGTGGCAACCGAACGCGACCTGTTCAACTGCGGCGGAACATTCTACGAACTGCCCGCGCGCAACGCGCAGGGAATGGCGAAAATCCGCCCCATCGCCTCGCACCCGTTCGCAGTATTCGACTACGCCTCGTTCTGCGGTCTGATGTTCGTAAGCGGCATGTCTGACACAGCCGCAGCCGAAAACAATCCGCATGTAATAGTCTCCGACGACGGCAAGTTCTCGCTCTGGGCTGGCTCGATAGACGACCTCTGGAAGCTCGGCAAGCCCGTAGGCGAAGGCTGCGCGTGGCAGAACCAGTCGGTGGAAAACGGCTCGCTCTCCGACCCGTTCCTGCTGACCGGCTACGACAAAAAGACGCTGAAAATCGCATCCGAAAAGGACGTGAAAATTGCGGTCGAAATCGATGTAGACGGCACGGGGCTTTGGCTCGAGTACGGCGTAGTCGACGTAAAGGGCGGCAGGCTCTTCGAAAAGCTTATGCCCGAAAACTTCTCGGGCTACTGGGTGCGTTTCCGCGCCCTCGGTCAGTCGCCGTCGGTAACGGCTTCAATGCTCTACCAATAAAGACGGTCGAAATTTTTCTACGGACAATGCGCGGCGGACAACCGCGCATTTTTCATTTCACGGGGAATGCCTCTATCGCCGCGTAATATGCGAGCCGACCGCCGTTTTCGGAAATCCCGATTCTGCCGGAATCATCGATTCCGCAGGCGATTCCGTCGATAATCCGCCCCCCGATATCCAGACGCATACGTTTGCCGCGCAGCCAGTCGAACGGCGAAAATTCCGCCGCCAAGCCGCGTGTCGAAGCCCTCCCCGCCGCTTTTTGCGCCGAAGAAACGACGAGCGCGCAAAGCGCATTCATCGAAACTTCGCGGGAACAAACGGACTCGAGTGCGTCCATCGAAGAAAGAACGTCGCTCGGCGCGGACAAATTCCCCGCCGACGCAAAACAATTTATGCCCGCGCCGAAAACCGCGCTCCTCGCACCAACGCCCACATAAAGCTCCGTAAGCATACCGCCGATTTTCCCGCCGCGTTTTGAATAGAGGTCGTTGGGCCATTTGAGGAAAAGTTCCGCGTCGAAAGCACGCTTTAACGCATTGCAAATTTCCACCCCGCAGGCGACTGTAAACGACGAAACAAGCCCCGCATCGGCGGGCAAATCGACGGCTACCGAAACGCAGAGCGTTGACGATTCGTCCGAGTACCAACGGCGGTCGAGCCGTCCGCGCCCGCGGGTCTGCCTTTTTGCGGCAACGACAAACGGCGGGCGCGCGCCTTCGCGCAACATCCGCATTGCGTCGTCGTTCGTGCTTTCGGTCGTGTCGAAAAAATGCAGCATGCCGCCGAAACCGAAGCGGTCGAGTTCGGCAAGAAGTCGGTCTTTTTCGAGAATGTCAGACATATGGAAAACGTTTTTCGGGCGGTTTATAAAAAACAAAAAACCGACATATCCAGATATGTCGGCTTCGCAAACTTTCGAGCAAAAAAACGCTCAATGCGCTTAACGGACGGATTTCGCGCTTAGCACGCCCACGTGCGCTTCTTATGACGATTTGCCTTCGAACGCTTCGAGCGTTTATGCTTATTCATCTTGAGTCTGCGTTTTTTCTTCAGGTTTGCCATTTTTACTACCTTTATTGATTGAATATAAAGTTCTGTTCTTTAAAAGACAGACATAATCCGCAAAAACTCAGTTTTGTAAAGCTTTTTATTAATTTATTTTTGCCGTAAAAATTGCTCAAATAATCATTGCGCCGAATCAAAAAAATGGTAAACGCTTTTTTTTCGCCGCAATTCTGTATATATGAAAAAACTACTTACAACATTACTCACCGCAACCACGTTCTCGGCGATACTCTTCGGGGGCGAATCGCCGCGTTCGACGGTCGCGCTCGAAGACGGCTGGAAATTCGCGAAGGGCGACTTCCCCGACGCCGAAAAATCCTCTTTCGACGACTCCAAATGGGATTCCGTCAAAGTCCCGCACGACTGGGCAATCGACAAGCCCTTCGATATGAACATCGACATGCAGTACGTTCAGGTCATTCAGGACGGCGACAAAAGAGCGATGCTGCGCACGGGACGTACGGGTGCCCTGCCCTGCTTCGGCGCGGGCTGGTATAGAAATACGCTCGACATTCCCGCCGACAAAAGCGGCTTGCGCGTGTTCGTCGAGTTCGACGGCGCGATGAGCAATGCCCAAATTTTCGTCAACGGGCAATTTGCGGGCACGTGGCCCTACGGCTACGCGTCGTTTAGCTTCGACATCACAAAATTCGTGAAATTCGGCGAAAAGAATCTGCTCGCGGTACGGCTTGACAACAAGGAACAGTCGTCGCGCTGGTATTCGGGAGCGGGACTTTACCGCAACGTGCGGCTCGTGTACAAGTCGCCCACGCACGTGGCATACTGCGGCACGTTCGTAACCACGCCGAAAATCGCGAGGGAAAAGGCTTCCGTGAACGTCAAAACCGACATTGTGAACCCCGCCGGTGCGGCGAAAATCGTCCACAAAATCTACGCGCCCGACGGCAAGCTTGCGGCTTCGGCGGAATCCGAAAACGTCGCGGGGGAAATTTTCATCGACGTGCCGCACCCGCAACTTTGGGACGTGAAATCGCCCAACCTCTACCGCCTCGAAACGTCGCTTTTCGACAAAAACGGCGCGAAAATCGACCGCTACACGACGCGCTTCGGTATCCGAAAAATCGAAATCACCCGCGACGGCGGCTTTGTGCTCAACGGCAGAAAAACCGCAATCAACGGCGTTTGTATGCACCACGACCTCGGACCCATTGGCGCGGCTACAAACGTGCGCGCGCTCAAGCGCCAGCTCGAAACGCTCAAAGAAATGGGCTGCAACGCAATCCGCACATCGCATAACCCGCCCTCGCCCGAACTGCTCGACCTATGCGACGAAATGGGCTTTATCGTCGAGGACGAAGCATTCGACGAATGGCGGCACCAGAAATGCGAAAACGGCTACCACAAGCTTTTCAACGAATGGGCAGAAAAGGATTTGACCGCGTTCGTCAAGCGCGACCGCAACCACCCTTGCGTCGCACTTTGGAGCATAGGCAACGAAGTCAACGACCAACGTTTCCCCGACGGCGGCGCGACGGCGAAATTCCTTGTAGACATCGTCCACCGCTTTGACCCCACGCGCCCCGTGACGGCGGGAATCAACAACATCAAAAGCGCGTTCGAAGTCAGCAAAATTCCGCAGGAGCTTGACGTTGTCGGGCTGAACTACCAACCTTTCCTCTACGCAAAATATGCCAAGGAATATCCGAACATGATATTCCACGGAAGCGAAACAGCCTCCACCGTAAGCTCGCGGGGAAGCTACCACTTCCCCGTGAAGCGCGACAGCCAGCCCTACCACGAAGACTATCAGGTTTCGTCATACGACACCGAAACGCCGCCATGGGCGCAGATTCCCGACGAGGAATTCGCCGCGCTTGACGAAAACCCGACTTTCTTCGGCGAATTCGTATGGACGGGCTACGACTACCTCGGCGAACCCACGCCCTACAACCCGGGGACGCCCGCCCGCAGCTCGTACTTCGGAATCGTCGACCTCGCGGGCTTCAAGAAAGACCGCTTTTACGCCTATCAGGCTCGCTGGAACCCCGATGTAAAGGTGCTGCACGTCATGCCGCACTGGAACTGGGAGGACAGACTCGGACAAAACGTGCCCGTCCACGTCTACACAAACTACCCGAAAGCCGAGCTTTTCGTAAACGGCAAAAGTATGGGAGTCAGGACGAAAAACCTGAAATCAAAAAATGTTATGGAAAAATACCGCATGATTTGGAACGACGTTTCCTATCAGGCGGGCGAAATCAGGGTTGTGGCGTACGGCGACGACGGCAAAGCCGTGGAGGAAAAGACCGTAAAGACCGCGGGCAGAGCCGCGACATTCAAGATGTCCGCCGACCGCGACACCCTTCTGCCCGACCCGAAAGAGCTGATTTTCGTCGAAATCGACATCGTCGACAAGGACGGCACCTTCTGCCCGCGCGCGGCGAATTTCATGTTCGTGAAAGTCGAGGGAGCGGGCAAACTGCGCGCGCTCTGCAACGGCGACGCCACAGACCAGACGGCGTTCTCGTCGAACTACATGAAGTCGTTTAACGGCAAACTGCTGGCGGTGGTAGAACCTACGGGAGAATCGGGCGACGTGAAAATCACGGCGTACGGGCACATGCTCGCGCCGAAGACGCTCATGCTAAAAATACAAAAGCCGATAGAAACCAAATAGCGGCGGCAGCCTGCAAAAACGGCGCAAACCACTTCGGATTGCGCCGTTTTTTTTGGGTTCGGGGGAATCTACTTTTTATTTTCGGCGACAAATTTTTCGAAGTTGTCCAGCCTGTTTTTCGCCGCCCAGTTGCCGTTGTCCGCGCCCAATTTCAGGAGGAATTTCGCGCGGTCGACATCGGTTATGAAATTCGTGCCGTCCAAGTATTTCTTGGCAAGGTGCACGTAGTTCGTTTCCCTATTGTTAAGAAGTTCGGCAAGCAGTTTCTCGGCTTTCTTTTCGTCGCGGGCAACGCCGATTCCGTTTCCGTAAATGTACGCAAGAAATTCGGTCGCCTCCTTTCTGTAGCGCAGCGCGGCGTCTTCCAGAAGTTTCACGCCCTTCGAAACGTCCTTTTCCATACCCGCGCCCACGACGAGCGAAAGCCCCCGACGGTACAAATTCCACGGCGAATGCGGCGCGTATTTTGCGTGCTCGGCAAGAAATTCGTTCGCCTTTTTCCAGTCGCGGCATTTCGGATTCTTCGTGTAAAAATCGTAGAGCCGCCAGCATATCGAAAGCGACGGATAGTTCTTGCGCGAAAATTCGAGCCAATAAAGCCTGCGCTCGGGATTGTCTTCCAAACCGCCTTTGTTGTAAAGATTGGCGATTGCAACGGCATTCTTCGCGCCAGTCGGGTACGTTTGGGCAAGCATAAGCTCCTCGGCCTTTTTGCGCAATTTTGCGGCTTCGTCGGGGTCGGATGGTCGCCCGATTCCCTTTTCGGCGCAGTACGCAAGGGCTTCGAGGGCTGGAACCGTTTTGGTCGAATACGGGCGTTCGGCGGCCTTTTCGAAATACGCCAACGCCTTTGCGCCGTCGCGCGCCGTTCCCCTGCCGTTTAAATGGCAGAGAGCCAAATCGAAGTAGACCTTGTGCGGAACATACGGCAATTCCTTTTGGAAGAAGTCGTGATAACGGCTCAAGTTCTCGAAATATTTTTTGTCGTCTTTCAGAACCCAATTATCTTTGTATACATTTGCAAGGTTTTCGAAAAAGCTGCCGTCGAGAGCCGCCGCCTTTTCATAAAGCGCGATTGCGCGGGCGAAGTCGGGCGCAAGCCCGTTCGTGCCGCGCAGATAAAGCCGCGCGGCGTTCGCCAACATTCTGCCCGTCTTTGCTCCTGCGATATAGCGTTCGACAAGCGGTTTCAGCGCATCGTCGGGAAGCTTCGGGGCATTCTTGAAAAATGCAAAATCCGGCACGCGATCCGATACATCGATTGAAGCCAAAAGCTTGTCGGCTTTGTCGGAGTCGACTTTCGTGCCGATTCCGTTTCGGTAGCAATAGGCGAGCCAGAATTGCCCCAGATTGTCGTAGGCGTAATTATTTTTAATGATATTGAAAGCCTTTTCGGGATTCTTTTCGCCGTCCTCGCCGCTCATTAACGAAAACGTATATTCATAATCCAGCTCAATGTTTACCTTTTTATTTTTTGCTTTTTTGGTATCGAGGAATTCACCCGAAGAATTGAAATTGTCCTTGCGCCAAGAGTAGAAAGATTTTGCAAGTTCGAGAATCTTGACCTCGCGCCCCGCTTCTGGATAATCCGACAATACCTGATATTTGTCATAGGCACTGTCTGCAATTCCCGCAAGGTTGCACAAATCAAGAAACTTCCCGTAGACTTCCGACTTCTCGCCGAAAAGCAATGAAATTTGGGATTTAGCATTGGAATATATATAAAAATTAGGATAGGGCTTGAGGGAATTTACGAGTTTTTCCATTTCGGAAAGCGCGACGGCTTTGTCGACCGCCATTCCTCTGCCCTCGTACTTGCAACAGGCGAGAGTAAGCTTCGCGTATTCGCCGCCGAACTGCGCCGATTCTTTGAACGATTCCACTGCGCTGCTCCAGTCGCCGTTTTCGGCTTGATAACACGCCTTCAAATTCTCGGCTGCAGCCCTGTCTTTGAGAGAATCACAAAACTCGAGTGCGTCGAAATAGCCGAACCAGCTGAGCAAATGCTTGGCTGCGTCCTTGTTCCCCAACTCTGCGGAGGTTCTCAAAAACTTTTGCATCTGCTTCGGGGGGATATAATAGTCGAAATAAGAGCAAGTAACCCCTAACGCAAGATTTCGATAAAAATCGGCCCTTTCGGTAATCGTAAGCCTGTTCAGCAGCGACTGGGCAAGTTTTTCGTCTTTCGGGAAACCGTCGATTCCCAGAATTAGCCGCTTTGCAATCTGTCTCAAATTCCACTGATTCTGAATCTTCGGAAGGAATTTTTTCAACGCCTGCGAAAGTTTTTCCGAATCTCCGATTTTTGCATAATAACAAATCAACATTACGGTGGTAGTGGAATCGGAAACCTCGGCGTCAACGGGTGCAATTTCCTCCATCAATTTAACCGCCTTGGCACGGTTGGGGCTACTGAAAAGGCTGTCGGGGATGGTATCTCTGTAGACATTTTGGTTTCCGTATAACCAGTACGAAAGAAGGGATTGTTTTTCGTACAAGTTAAGTTTCCCCATTTCGTAAAGCTTTTCGAGCTGCTCGGCGGCAAGCTCTTTCATTCCGAAATTGCCGAAAGCATTTCTCAATTCGCTCGCCCTTCTGTCGGGCGGAAGGGTATCGAGGACTTTTTTCGCAGCTTCAAATTCCTTTGCATATTGCGCATCGTTCATAGTCAGAACATACATCCGCGTAGCCGCGAACGCGTCGAGTTCGTCGGCGAATTTCGAAAGAAACCCGATTAGCCGTTTTTTTGAAATGCCCTCTACTCCCCTATTTTTGAGCGTAGAGTAATCAGACACCGCATTCCACGGTTGAAATTCCCGATTCCAATATCCGTCCGAATTCCAGATTTTCTTTGCGATGTCCTCCCTGCCTATGTTGCAAAGCCGCGACACGACAGTGTTGTAAACATACCGATTGTCTTTCGTAAGAACCGAATAGGTCTCGGCATCGAGTTCGGGATAAATTTCGTCGGGCGAAGAAAACACAACTTTTGCGAAGTCGGGATTTGCGACTTTCTCGAACTGCGCCCTGTCGCCATCCAGAAAATAGATATTGGCGAGCCTGTCGCGGGCGTACGAGCTTTTTTCGCTCTTCGACTTCAAGTCGGCAACGAGTTCGTCGAGCTTTTTGCGCGCCGCGGCGTCGGTCTTCGCAAGCTCGACAAGCGGCGAAACATAGCCGAATTTCTCGTACGCCGACTCCGCAGCTTTGAGCTTGTCCGAGCCGAACATTGCCGAATAGTCTGCGTTTGCGCCGAAAATCGGCGAGATTAGAAACAGTAATACGGGGTATATCAGTGCTCTTTTCATATGGAGAGTTTAAACCTGCCGTTCAAAGTGTAAAGCAAAAAAAACGACGCCCCGCAGGAACGCCGTTTCAAACAAAATGCGCAATATGCTATCTGCCGCGTATGATATGCGAAAGCCTTATCGCAGATTCCGCGCGGTTTAGAATGTACAGATGGATTCCCGCAACCCTGTTGCGCTTCAACTCTTCAATCTGCGCAGTCGCCCATTCCAAGCCGACTTTCGCGCCGTCGCCCTCTGGTGCCGCCTCGAGCCGCCGCACGAGCGCGTCGGGAATTTCCGTGGAACACATCGACTTGAAGTTCATCACCTGCTTTAGCGAAAGCGCGGGAAGAATGCCCGCAATTACGGGCTTGTCGATTCCCGCCGCGCGGCATTTTTCCACAAAGCGGAAGAAGTGCGAGTTTTCGAAGAACATCTGCGTTACCACGAAGTCCGCGCCCGCGTCGACCTTGCGCTTGAGGTTTGCAATGTCGGCGTCGAGCGTCGCAGCCTCGGGGTGCTTTTCGGGATAGCCCGCGCAGCCGATTCCGAAATCGGGATATTTCGAGCGCACAAATTCGACAAGCTCGTTGGCGTGCTTGAAGCCGTCGGGATGCGGAACGAACGCCGTTTCCCCCTTCGGCGGGTCGCCTCGCAGAGCCATCACGTTGCGAAAACCCGCCGCGGAGTAACGCTCGAGAATCGCGGCTATGTCGTCTTTTGAATGCCCCATACAGGTAAGGTGCGGCATCATTTCGAAGTCGAAAATGTCGTGCAAAAGCTCGCCGTAGTCGAGCGTGCGCTCGCGCGTGGAACCGCCCGCCCCGTAGGTAATGGAGGCGTAGTCGGGCAAAAGTTCCTTGAGCTTCTTTGCGGTACGCAGAATCTGGCGCGCGCCCTCCTCGGTCTTCGGCGGGAAAAACTCCACCGAAAAAACCGTCTGACCGCTCTTGAATTTCTCTCCTATGTTTCTATTGTTTTCCATTGCAAAATGATATTATTTGATAATCCTGTCGACCCTACGCGGAATTGCGACCATCGTCTCCCACGGAATGCGGCTCGTCCAACGGCTGTAGTCGGCAAGCGAAATCTCCGCGCCGTTCTGGTCGCCGATGAACGTAACTTCGTCGCCGACTTTCGCGCCGACTCCGCTTACGTCGATGAACATTTCGTCAAGCCCTACGCAGTCGAGAATTCTGCAGCGTTTGCCGCCCGCCAGCACGCGCGCCTCGTCGGTAAAGCCCGCGGGAACGCCGTCGGCATAGCCCGCGCAGACCGATGCGATTGTCTTTCCGCCGCGTTCGCCAACCGCAAGTATCCGAGCTTTGAACGCCAAGACCGACTGCAAGCGCAGATTTTCGAATCCGCCCCCGTCGTCGAACGGGTTGATTCCGTATTGCACAAGCCCCATTCTGACCGCGTTGAACGGCGGCTCAATCGGCACATAGCGCAACGCCGCGCTGTTGTGGATGTGAAGCAGCATATCCGCAGTCGCGTATTTTGCGGCAACCTTTTTGAAAATTTCGACCTGCCCGAAAGTGTAGTCGCGGTCGGTGTCCGCGCTGGAAAGGTGCGAGAATATCCCGTTGATTTTCAGATGCGGCAGTGAAAGTATTTTAGGGAAAACCTCGTCCGCCTTTTCGTGCCACACGCCCGCGCGCCCCATCCCCGTATCGAGCTTGATATGCGCCCCGAGAACCTTTCCGCGCTCCGCCGCCAAGTCGTCGAACGCCTTCGCCTCGGCATACGACGAAAGCGCGGGAGTCGCGCCGTAGTCGAAAACGAGCGGACGTTCCTCCTTCAAAATCGGGCTGAGAACCAGAACGCTTCTGTCGGAAACCACTTCGCGTACACGCGAAGCCTCGTAGAGATTGGCGACCGCAAACAAATCCGCCCCGCCCTTTAGGAAGCGGACAAGAGCCTGCGGCATACAGTGCCCGTACGCATCCGCCTTGACCACCGCGATGTATTTTACGCCCGCGGGCAGCGAATTTTTGATGTTCCGCACGTTCGACTCGAGGCGGTTGAAATCCACCTCAATCCACGATCTCAAAATATGCTTGTTCACGATTTTGTTTTTATCGGAATATTTTTTTCGATTCGCGGCGCGTGTCAAATTCAATCGCCCAAAAAACTTGACCCGCCCCGATTTCGTCGGAATTATCGCGGTATGCTCGAGACACTTTTCAATTTTTTCCGACGGCGCGAAACGCCCGCCGCGCGGCGCGGCAGACTGGGCGAAAAAGCCGCGGCAAAATACCTCGCCAAGTCGGGGCTGAAAATCGTTGCGCGCAACTATAGAATCGGCAGAGACGAGCTTGACATCGTCGCGCTCGACGGGCAGTCGCTTGTTTTCGTGGAAGTTAAAACGCGCGCGCCAAACGCAGTGGTCGGCGGATTTTTCGCGGCGGTCTCGAAACGGAAAGCGCAGGCGTTGCGACGGTGCGCAAGGGCATTCATCGCCAAAATGCATACAAGACCCGATACGTGGCGTTTCGACGTTGTGGACGTAGAACTCGACGTCAACGAAAAAACGGTATCGATAAAGCACTATCCGAACGTAAGAATGTAGCTACAAAACGGGCAAAAGCCAGCCGTGGGGCGCAAAACGCCGACCTCGTCTCCGAACGTCTTCAAACACGCCGAACCGCCCGCTTCGCAATTTGGCTTATTTGTACGGAATGTCCTGAAGATTGTCGGGTTTGCCGCCGCCCAACGCCGCGAGAACTTCGCCCGCCAGATATATCGAACCCGTCGAAACAATGGTTTCGCCCGCGCCGACAAAATCGCATACGTTGCCCGCCTTGAAAACATCGCCCACACGGGCTTCGAGCACTTCCACGGAACACTCCCCTAGACACTTTCTCAGCGCGCCGAATCCGAGCGCGCGCGGCTGGTCGGGAACGAGCAAAATTATCTTGCGCGCGTATTTCGCAACCACTTTCAGAAGCGGCACGGCGCGCTCTTCTCCCAAAACGCCCACGGCGATTGTCGGACGTACCCCGCCGAGCGAAGCCAAATTGCTCTCGAGCGTCCGCGCGCCCTCCTCGTTGTGCGACGCGTCGAGAATGAGTGTCGCGCCGTTTGCAAGCGGAATTTTCTGCCAACGCGCAGCCCAAGATACGTCGAGCAAATCGCGCCGCGCGGCAGCTTCGGAAAGATTTTCGAAAATCGGCGAAGACTTCCCCGCCGCCGCGCGTCCGCGCAAGACGCGCAGGCACAAAAGCGCGGTAGCCGCATTGCGACGCTGGAAATATCCGTATAGCGAAGTTTCGGGCAAATCGGCGTCGTTCGGGAAAAAGTCCGCAGCCCTGTAGATCGGCGCATTGCGCGAAGCCGCGATCTCCCCGATTACCGCCATCGCCTCGACCGGCAAAAATCCGCACACAACAGGCACGCCATCCTTGATTATCCCCGCCTTCTCGCGCGCGATTTGCCCGACGGTCGAACCCAACATCTGGATGTGGTCGAGCCCTATCGAAGTTATCACCGAAAGCTCGGGCAAAATTATGTTCGTGGAATCGAGCCGCCCGCCCAAGCCTACCTCGACAACGGCGCAATCAACCCGCCCGCGCGAAAATTCGGCAAACGCCGTCGCCGTCATAAATTCGAAAAACGACGGATACGCCCCAATGTCGGCGGGGTCGAAAATTCCGTTGGCAATGCGCCGAAGTTCCGCCGCGTATTCGACAAGCTTCGAACGAGAAACCGGAACGCGGTCTGTCTGGATGCGCTCGCCGAGATAAGTCAGATGCGGCGAAGTAAACATCCCGACGCGCAGCCCGCCGCCGCGCAAAATGCGCTCGAGCATAGCGCATACGGAGCCCTTGCCGTTCGTGCCCGCAACGTGGATTTTCGGGTAGTCGCACTGCGGATTTCCCAGCGCGGCGCACAATGCGACAATGCGGTCGAGCGAATACTTCGAACCCGCATTTCGGAGCGCATACAAAAACGACTCCGCCTCTTCGAACCTTGACGAATTGCTTTCCATCGAATCAAAAGCGGCAACAATGAACCCAAAAAAAGCCGACTTCAACGCAAAAATTCTTGAAGCACACCGGCAAAACATTTTTTCTAAACCCAAAGCACGCCTTTATGAAAAAAACACTCATCGCACTATCGACACTCGCCGCAACAGCAATCGCAACGGGCGAAGTTGTCGTCAACGACAACTCGGAAACGGGCAAATCGCCGACGGAAATCAAATCGCGCGTCAACCCCGCGTGGGACTTTTGGAAAGCCCGCGGCTATTTCTTCGGATTCGACAAAAACACCGTGCCCGTGCCAGTGTTCGTAGACGCACCGCTCTACACGAACTCGACAATTATGGTGCGCGGGCAAAACAGCCTCGGCAAACGCTGGCGATACCACTGCTTCGAGGCGTACGCCGACGACGATACCTCGCGCATCACAATGCTCGTAAACAAACACGCCGAAGAAGGCAAGGATGTCGCCGAAATCTACTACTACGCCTCGAAATACGGACACGGCGACCAAACCTACAACTGGGTAAAAATCGGCTCCGACGTGCGCGGACACTCGTACATGTTCAGCCGCGACCGCGCCATTTTCTACGGCTCGCTCGAGCTCGAAAACGCGCTTACGCTCGGCAGCATCGGCAAAGACAGCCTGCGCCCCAACGCTCCCAAAGGCGACGACGAAGCCAACTACCGCGAATCGGCGAAATATTCAAAATACAAAGCCCTCAAACGCGCAAAGGACGGCACAATATACTTCGACAAAGACAAAAAAATGGTGCTCGTAAAAATCGACGGCAAATGGAATAAGGTTGCAGTCGAACCCATCGACAACTACGAACTGACCGTGCTCGCCGAAGCCGACAATCCTCCGCCTCCGCCAGCCGCAAAAAATCCGCCGACGGAAATCCTGATGGTCAAGGCGGAAGTACCGAAAGACGAACGCCTGCGCTACGAACTCAATCAGGAAAACCTTGCAGTTCTCACAAACGCAGACGAATCGGGATGCGTGCGCTTCGACACATACGTCAACGCATTCGACAACTTCGACTACCTCACCTACGGCGAATTCGAAAGCGAAAACGCGGTAAAAAAACACAACGAAAGCATACACCTGAAAACCAACCTAAAACGAAACATCGAACAGTCGCCGAAGACAAAACAGAGAATCGAACAACTGAAAATTTCGGCGGACGGAGGGGAGATTCTGCGCATAACCGACATCGAAACAAAAGACGCGGCGAAGTTAAAAGACGCGGTAAAAAGCGCGGGGAATGCCGACAACATAAAACTGTATGCAAACTCGGATATACCCGACAACTTCCTGCTGATTGAACGCATAACGGCAAACGGTACATTCAACGCGAAACTGCAGGCGGCAATAAACAAAATCGAAGGGCTGAAAAGCAAGACGAAGGAAATCCGCGTAAAGAAGCGGTAAAGGAAAAGACAAAAAAGAACGACAAAGAAAATAAAATATTGACGAAAGCGCGAAAAGATAGAACATAGCCAAGTTTTAAGAATAAGGAGAGGTGACGGAGTGGCCGAACGTGCGCGATTGGAAATCGCGTGTGGGTCAAAAGCCCACCGGGGGTTCGAATCCCCCCCTCTCCGCGTTTTAAATTTCACACGAACCCGTGTGAAATTTTTTTTGCCCATTCGCCGCCAACCCGCTCCACAAACGGCTTCGCGGCGCACAACCCATTTAACACGGTTCGTGTTTTCGGGTCAACACCAAAGAGAGTGGATTTTAATGCGCTCTACGTCAAAGGTTGTGGAATGGTGGGAAAAAAAGAGGGCAAAGAGAATAAAAAATGTTCTACAATGCCCAATGTGTTAATCAAGGGTTATAAGATACTCAGGACGGTAAGAGTTGGT
>CASFDK010000035.1 GCA_949293415.1 uncultured Verrucomicrobiota bacterium | reverse complement strand
GCGATTGGCGTTTTGCGAAGCAAAGCGCAAATTGCCAGTCAAGGGCGATTGGCGTTTTGCGAAGCAAAGCGCAAATTGCCAGTCAAGGGCGTTTCACATTTCGGCGGCAGTGGTTGCGTATGTAAATATGCTCGCACCGCCGCCGAAATGTAAAGCCGCCGCCTGAAACCTATTTTGACAAGCCTAAATAGCGCAGCTTTGCTACGCGTGGAGTTTTTAGATTTTTGTTTGCGGATATCCGAATTTGATTCTACAGCAAAACTCGCTTCGCTCTTTTGGGGTAATTCTAAATTCGGTTTCGGAAAACAAAAACTAAGTTCGCACAACCGAAACCATTGGCAGAGCCAATGCGAGCTTATACACAAAAGGCGCGGCTATAGCCGCGCCGCAGCATCACAAAGAGGAACGAAGTTCCGACGACCGGCGCGGCTCGCGCCCTTTGCTTGCATTTGTGCTTTACTTATGCGTACTTGTGTGTATTGGGTTTTGCATTGTTGTTAACTTACACTATGGGAAAATTCGCATTCTTCAACGCAATCGCCGTTTCCGCGCTTTGTGCGTTTGCCGCGCAGCCCTATGCCGTTCTCGACGGCGGAAAGCTGAAAATCGGCAACGACCAAATCGAGCGCGTCTTTGACTACAACGGCGGCAATCTGATAACACTGTCGGTAACCGACAAAAAAGCGGGCATAACGACACTCTCGGAGGGCAAATCCGCCGACATATTCATCCCCGCCGAAAAGGACAGGGTCTTCGACGGCTACTTTAAAACGCGCATCGTGCCAGATTCGGAAATCCGCAGCGGGCGGCTCGAGTGCGAAGTAGGGTACAGCCGTGGCGGTATCAAGGTAAAGCGCGTGTTCGCCATTCCCGAAAAATCGCCCGCAATCGCCTGTCGAATCTACATTTCGGGCAAGCCGAAAGCGTCCGACTGGGTGGGGCTTGCCGACTCCGCTCCGAACCTGCAGAACATCGAAAGCCTTGCGGCGGCGCGTTCGAAACAGACAACGCTCGCGCTCGACTCCCTCTCATTCGGTGGCCGCCACTGGAAACAGACGGCAGTCGAATTTTTTGACGTAACAGACCACCACAACACGCTCGTACGCGAAGTGAAATCGCTTTCCTACCGCAAAACTCCGATGCGCGGCAACATCCTGTTTTTCGAAAATACGGTTACGGGCGCGGGTTTTTTCTGGCTGAAAGAGTCGCCCGTATCGTCGGTGCAGCTTGCGTATCCCGACACCGACTTCTTCTCGGACAAGGGCAAGTTCTGGCTCGTTGGCTCGGGGCTGAACGTCTCGGACATCAAGGAAAACGAATGGACGCCCGCCTACGGGTACGTCTTCGGCGTGTGGCACGGCGGCGAGCGCGAACGCCTGCTTGCACTGCGCCAATACCAGAAAAATTGGCGTTATCTAAAGGAGGGGCGCGACGAGATGATTATGCTCAATACTTGGGGAGACCGCGGGCGCGACACAAAGGTAAACGAGAATTTCTGCAAAGCCGAAATCGACCGCGGGGCGCGTCTTGGCATCACCCACTTCCAAATAGACGACGGCTGGCAGGTCGGCAAGAGCGGCAACTCGGCGTACGGCGGTTCGTTTCTGAATATCTGGTCGAACCCGAATTACTGGAATCCCGATCCGAAAAAATATCCGCAGGGGCTCAAGCCCGTTTTCGAAGCCGCGAAAAAGGCGGGCATAGAGCTTTGTCTGTGGTTCAATCCGAGCTGGCAGAACGATTTCGCCGACTGGCAAAAGGATGTCGCCGCCCTCAACAAACTCTACGACGACTACGGAATCCGCACGTTCAAAATCGACGGAATGAAAATCGGCAGCAAGACCGCCGAAGAGCGCGTTCGCCTGATTTTCGATTCGGTCTTGGAACATACCAAGAACCGCGCGGTCTTCAACTTGGACGTAACGGCGGGGCGGCGCGGCGGCTATTTCTCGTACGGAAAGTACGGCAACATATTTTTGGAAAACCGCTACACCGACTGGCAGAACTATTACCCGTACTGGACGCTCCGCAACCTGTGGTCGATTTCTAAATACTTCCCCGCGGAACGCCTGCAAATCGAATTTCTCAACAACGCCCGCAATGCGGATAAGTACGGCGACGACCCCTTCGCGCCGTCGAAGTACGACATCCGCTATTTGTTCGCAGTTGCGATGGCGGCGCAGCCTCTTGCGTGGTTAGAGGCGACGGGGCTTTCCGACGTGCAGATTGAAAAGCTTGCGCCGCTGATTTCCGAATACAAAAAAGTCGCACACCGATTCCACTCGGGCGCGATTCTGCCGATTGGCGAAGAGCCTGACGGTCGTGCGTGGACGGGCTTCCAGTCGATTTCCTCCGCCGATTCGGGTTTTGTCCTCGTCTACCGAGAGATGGACAAATCGGCTTCGGGCAGGCTGAAAACATACTTCGATGCGGGCGTGAAAGTAAAATTCAAGCCAGTGCTCGGCGACGCGAAGGCGTTCGAGACGGCGGCGGACGACGACGGCAGGGTGGAATTTACATTGCCGCGCGAAAACTCGTTCGGGATGTGGCGTTATAAAGTGGAAAAATAACGCAAGGGTAAGCGGATATTTTCGAATCGTCTCGGGCACGGGCTCGGGGCGATTTTTTTTTAAAAAAAAAGAGTGGAGATTTCGTTTTCAGCATTTAACGTGCTATAAAGTGAAAAATTTTGTTCGCCGATTTTACTTTTTGCGGCGGGCTGGACATCTTTACGATTTCCACGGATTCTTTACTATCGCAGCAGTATGAATACAGAATACATAAACGTATTGGCGTCGCTTTCTTCGGAGACGGCGGTTCAAATAAATCCGGTCTTCTGGCTTGTGCCGACGGCCTCCATAATCGCGCTTGCGTTCGCCTTTATGTTCTATAAGGGTATGAAAAGGGAGGACGAAGGCACGGAGATTATGAGAAAAATCGCCCTCCACGTAAGGCACGGTGCGATTGCGTACTTGCGCCAGCAATACAAAATGGTGGCGGTCGTATTCGTGATTCTGTTTCTGTTTTTCTCGTTTCTGGCGTACGGCTTGCACGTCCAAAACTCGTGGGTGCCGTTTGCGTTTATTACGGGCGGCTTCTTCTCGGGGCTTGCGGGCTTCTTCGGTATGAAGACGGCAACGTACGCGTCGAACCGCGCGGCAAACGCCGCGAAAAATTCGCTCGACCACGGGCTGCGCGTGGCGTTCCGCTCGGGCGCGGTGATGGGGCTTGTCGTCGTGGGCTTGGCGCTTCTCGACATCTCGGCTTGGTTCGTGATTTTGAACTACTTCATCGAAGACGCAAGTCAGGCGCACAAGATGGTCGTCATTACAACCACAATGCTCACGTTCGGAATGGGCGCGAGCTTGCAGGCTCTCTTTGCGCGCGTGGGCGGCGGCATATTCACGAAGGCGGCGGACGTCGGCGCGGACCTCGTCGGCAAGGTCGAAGCCGGCATCCCCGAAGACGACCCCCGCAACCCCGCGACAATCGCAGACAACGTGGGCGACAACGTGGGCGACGTTGCGGGTATGGGCGCGGACTTGTACGAATCTTATTGCGGCTCGATTCTGGCGACCGCAGCCCTCGGCGCGGCGGCGTATATGACCGACCCCGTCTCCCAGATGAAGGCTATTCTCGCCCCGATGGTTATCGGCGCAATCGGCGTTGTGCTTTCGGTTGTGGGCATTTATTTTGTGCGCGTAAAGCATGGCGCGTCGAGCAAAGAACTTCTCAATGCGCTCGGGCGCGGCGTGAACCTCAGCTCCGTTCTCATTACGTTGCTTTCGGCCGCGGTTCTCTATTTGATGGGGCTTGACAACTGGCTCGGCAATTGGGGCGCGATTATCGTAGGTTTGTGCACGGGCATTTTCATCGGAAAAATCACCGAATACTATACGTCGGAAGCGTATTCGCCCACGCGCGGAATCGCCGAACAGTCGAAGACCGGTCCCGCAACGGTCATCATTGCGGGTATGGGCACCGGTATGATTTCCACGTTCTTCCCCGTCGTTGCGATTGTCGTGGGCACGGTTTTGGCGTACGCGTTTGCGGCGGGCGGCGACTTCTCGAATATGAGTCAGGGGCTTTACGGCATAGGTATTGCCGCGGTCGGTATGCTTTCGACCCTCGGTATCACGCTTGCAACCGACGCCTACGGGCCGATTGCCGACAATGCGGGCGGCAACGCCGAAATGTCGGGGCTTGGCAAGGAAGTGCGCCTGCGTACCGATATGCTCGACTCGCTCGGCAACACGACCGCCGCGACTGGCAAGGGCTTTGCAATCGGTTCGGCGGCTCTGACTGCGCTCGCGCTTTTGGCTTCCTATGTGGAAGAGCTGCGCATCGGGCTTGTGCGAATCAAGGACAACCCCGAAATCACGGACTACGCTAAGAGCACTATCGACAACTTCGCCGCGCTCGGTTCGAAAATCGAGACGGCTTCGCTTTCCGAATTTATGCAGGTCTATCAGGTCAACCTGATGAACCCGAAAGTCCTGCTCGGCATGTTTGTCGGGTCGATGATGTCGTTCTTGTTCTGCGGTCTGACGATGAACGCCGTCGGACGCGCCGCAAACCAGATGGTCAACGAAGTGCGCCGCCAGTTCCGCGAAAATTCGGGAATTATGGAAGGCAAGGCTGATCCCGACTATGCGCGTTGCGTGTCGATTTCGACAAAAGCGGCTCAAAAGGAAATGCTTTTCCCTGCGTTGCTTGCTGTTGCGGCTCCCGTGCTGATGGGCTTGATTTTCGGCGTAACGGGTGTACTTGGTTTGCTCGGCGGCGCGCTGGCTTCGGGCTTTGTGCTTGCGGTGTTTATGGCAAATAGCGGCGGCGCGTGGGACAACGCCAAGAAATACATCGAGCAGGGCAACTTCGGCGGCAAGGGTTCGGATGCGCACAAGGCGGCGGTTATCGGCGACACAGTGGGCGATCCGTTCAAGGACACGTCGGGTCCGTCGCTGAACATTCTCATCAAGTTGATGAGTATGGTAGCGATAGTAATGGCGGGTCTAACCGTCAGCTATTCTATACTATAGTTAGCGGATAGCCGAGAGCTTGTTTTTGGCGCGTGAAATCGGGCTTGATGCGCGATTTGCGTTTTGCGAAGCAAAGCGCAAATTGCCAGTCAAGAGCGATTTGCGTTTTGCGAAGCAAAGCGCAAATTGCCAGTCAAGAGCG
>CASFDK010000034.1 GCA_949293415.1 uncultured Verrucomicrobiota bacterium | reverse complement strand
ATCGAAAATTTTTCGTACATCAAATTTCCCAAATATAAAAGTTGATACGCGAGTCTATGTTGATTGAGAAAACTCAAAGTCCGACAATCTCAAAATCGGGCTTCGCCTTGAAGCGAACCCTTCGTAAAGCCCGCCCGTAAAGCCCGCTAACGTAGACGGTACAAGGCTTTTTTGGCGTCCTCGTTGCCCGCTTTTGCGGCACGGCGGAGCAAATCAAGTCCCTTGAATTGGTCGCGCTCGACACCCAATCCGTTGTAATAACACGCGCCCAAATTGCCCATAGCCTGCGCATCCTCCTTGTCGGCGGCAAGCTTCAAATACTTCACCGCCTCGGGTAGATTCTGCTCCACTCCGATGGCGTTTACATAACACGTTCCCAAATTGCTCTGGGCGGGAACGTCGCCCGCATCCGCCGCTTTTTTAAGCCATTTTATCGCGTCCGCCGCGCTCTTGCCTATGCCGATTCCCTCCAGATAACAATAGCCCAAATTGCTCTGTGCAGAAACGTCGCCCTGAAAGGCGGCGCGGCGATACCATTTGACAGCCTCCGCCTTGTCTTCGGCACATCCATTGCCGCTAAAGTAGCAGTCGCCCAACGTGTTCTGCGCAAGCGCATAGCCGCCGACCGCAGCCTTTTTGTAGTACTCGAAAGCCAGCGCGGAATTTTGCTCCACGCCGATTCCGTTTGCGTAGCAATACGCCAGATTGTTCTGAGCCTCGGTATTGCCCAAATTGGCGGCTTTCTTCAAAAGCGACACCCCGCGAATCGCATCGGGCGGAACTCCCGTACCCTGCAAATACGACATCCCGAGAAACAAAATCGACGGCGGGTAATCCTTTTTCGCGGCGGATTCGAACCACGAAAACGCCTTGAATTCGTCCGACTTTCCGCCCAAACCCTCAAACCAAAATATCCCCAAGTTGTTCTGCGCAACCACATTGCCGCCGCGTGCGGCAAGCTCCAAAAGCCGCAACGCCTCGGCGGGATTTTTTCCGACTCCGCGCCCCTCCAAGTAGGCACGCGCAAGCGAAACCTTCGCCCTGTTCAATTCGATTGCCTTTTTGAAAAATTCCACGGCTCTAACGGGGTCGGCGGGAACTCCAACTCCCTTGTAATAACAGATTCCGAGCCTGTTGAGCGAGTTCAAACATCCCTTTTTCGCGGAACTTTCCCAGAGGGCAATTGCCCCGCGCTGATATTGGACAAGCCCGTCGCCATCCGACATACAGACGGCGGCGGCAAACATTCCGTACGGATTGCCCGCAAATGCGGCGGCGGTAAAATCTTTCGCCGCACGGGAAACGTCCCTTTGCGTGCCGATACCGAGATAGCGGCAAACGCCCGCGCCCACGAGTGCGTCGGAGTCGCGTTTTTCGGCGCGCGCGGAAAATTCGGAAAAAACCTCTGGGGTAATCTTTTCGACATCGGCGCGGTCGAAATCCATAAGAGCGCACATTTCGCGGGCGGACGGCAACGCGAACGCCGAAAGCGACACAAGCAAAACGCCCAGCGAAACGAGAAAAGATTTTGCCGATATTGACATTTCAAAAACCGCCGACCGACAAACAAAAGCCAATCGGAATGAAGTTATAAGACAGACAGTAGCAGGCAACCGCCCCAAATTGCAAGAAAAACCGAAACCGACCCCACGGAAACGGAATTTCCGCTCCAAATACCACCGAAATACTATTTTTTTTAAAATAGTATTTCGTTTACATCAGATTATGTAAAAGCAAAATATGCATTTTTTGCTTGACGAAATACTACACATTTCAGAAGAAAAACGGCAATGAAAATGCCCGAAAAACCGCCGTCGCTAGCCGACTTCGAGAATATATTGAAATCCAAGCAGATAGGTCTCGAAAAGTTGTTCAATGCCCGTGTGGACGACTCACAATACCTTTCATACGACGATACAAAATACCGCCCGTTGCCCGACTCCGTAAAATCAATCGGCGGGGACAGGCAAACTTGGTGGATTTTGATTATGCTCGGGCGTATGTCCCGTTTTCAAGATCTGCCGCTGACTGCGGCAAACGGCGAACCGTTCAAGTTTTTCATCGACAATACCGACTCGAACTTATTGCACGAAATGGATTTAAATGGAGGCGGTATGCTCGGCGTAGACGAAATTATCCCGAGCGAAAAGGAAAGAAACAAATATTTTGTAAGTTCCCTGATAGAAGAATCTTTTTCCTCGAGCTTTATGGAGGGTGCGGTATCCACGCGCGACCTTGCAAAAAAAATGATAGCCGAAAACCGCAAGCCCAAAACAAAAGGCGAACGGATGATTCTCAACAACTTTGAGACAATGCAAAAGTTGGCAAACTGGAAAACCCAGCCTCTTTCGCCCGAACTAATTTGCACAATCCACGCGCAAATAGCCGACGGCACGCTTGACGATTCGAAACTCGGCAAATTCAGAACTCAAGCCGACAAAGATGTCGTGCTCGCCGACGACAAAGGCAATGTCTACCACACCCCTTGCCCCTGCGAAAAAATCCCCGAAAAAATCGAAGAGCTTTGCCGATTCGCAAACGGCGAAAATTCGGGCGGCAATTTCATCCATCCTGTTGTAAAAGCGATAATTTTGCATTTTATGCTCGCATACATCCACCCGTTTTCCGACGGGAACGGCAGAACCGCACGAACCCTTTTCTATTGGTATCTGCTGAAAAACAACTACTGGATAGCCAAGTTCATTTCGATTTCGAAAATCATTCTCGAATCGGGCAACCGCTATTATTTGTCGTTCCTCAACACCGAACGCGACTACAACGACCTCAACTATTTCATAAAATTCCAGCTCGAAGTCTTCGGAAGGGCAATCAAGGCGTTCCACGAATACATAGCGAGGAAACAGAAAGAACTGAGTGTTTGCGCCCAAAACAACGAAATTTTCGAAAAACTCAACGACCGCGAATCCGCCCTTTGCCTGAAAATCGCAAAAAATCCGATAGAAAAATTCGAAACCACAATCGAAGCCTATGCCGAACTAAACGGTATTGTTTGGGAAACTGCGCGCAGGGATTTAAGTCACCTTTGCGACGAAAAAATATTCGCGCGCAGGAAGTCGGGCAGAACGTATGTTTTCTCGCCGACGAAGACATTTTTCGAAAAAATCGCGCGCTAAATACTATTTAAATACTATTTTTTTTAAAATAGTATTTCGTTTATATTACATTATTGTACATATTGTTGTGCAAAAATTACACTTCCAAATACTACACGGTTTTACGGCTGCGAAGTATTGAAGTTCGATACAAAAAAAAAGACAACGACTTTCGCCGATGTCCCTTCTTTTAAGTGTGTCTTTCTCGGAGGTTGTCCGCCGTGCGATTACTTCGCGTTTTCGTCGCAAACGGGCAGTCCGGAAAGTGCCATCGCAATTTCCTGTTCGGGGTAGTTGTAGTTCTTCAATTTGCCCGCGAAATACTCGAGGTACGCGCTCATATCCAAGTGGCCGTGTCCCGACAAGTTGAACAGTATGCACTTGTGTTCGCCCGTTTCGGCGCACTTGCGCGCTTCGTCCATCGCCGCCGAAATTGCGTGCGACGACTCCGGCGCGGGAATGATGCCTTCGGAACGCGCAAATGCAACAGCGTCGCGGAAAACGTCGAGCTGCTGAACGGTTCTTGCGCGCATAAGCCCCTGTTTTGCGATGTTGCTGATTTGCGGAGCCATCCCGTGGTAGCGCAGACCGCCCGAGTGCACTGCGGGAGGAATGAACGAGCTGCCGAGCGTGTACATTTTCATAAGCGGCGTCATTTTTGCGACATCGCCGAAATCGTATGCGTATTTGCCCTTTGTAAGGCTCGGGCACGCCGCGGGTTCAACGCCCAAAACGTCGACTTTTTTGCCGCCTCGGAGCATTTCGCCGATGAACGGGAATGCTATACCCGCGAAGTTCGAGCCGCCGCCGCACGCGCCGATAATCATATCGGGATAGTCGTTTGCCATTTCCATTTGGAGCAATGCCTCTTCGCCGATAATCGTCTGATGAAGAAGAACGTGGTTGAGCACCGAACCGAGGCAGTATTTTGTGTCGGGGTTCTTGACAGCCTCTTCGACAGCCTCGGAAATCGCGATACCGAGCGAACCGCTGCAATCGGGGTCTTTGGCGAGAACCGCACGACCCGCTTCGGTGCGGTTGCTGGGCGAGGGAATTGTCTCGCCGCCGAAAAGCTCCATAACCGCCTTGCGATAGGGCTTTTGGTCGAACGAGCACTTGACCATATAGACTCTGCAATGAAGCCCGAAAATCTGGCACGCCTGCGAGAGCGCCGAGCCCCACTGCCCCGCGCCCGTTTCGGTCGTGATGAATTTCGTGCCGCAACGCTTGTTTTCGAAGACCTGCGCGAGTGCGCTGTTGGACTTGTGCGAGCCGGACGGGCTTACGCCCTCGAATTTGTAGTAAATGCGGGCGGGCGTATTGAGAGCCTTTTCGAGCCTGCGGGCGCGGTAGAGCGGCGAAGGTCTCCACTGTTGGAGAATTGCGCGGACAGGTTCGGGAATCGGAATATAGCGTTCGCGCGAGGTTTCCTGTTCGATTACCCCGCGGGCGAAAATGGCTTCGAGCTTTGCGGGATCTATCGGCTTGCCCGTTGCGGGGTCGAGCGGCGGCGGCGTGTGCTCTTTTAAATCCGCTTCGATATTGTACCAGTTCGCGGGAATTTTCGATTCGTCGAGGATGTATTTAATTTGCTCTGACATTTGAGTGTTGTTGTCTGTGAATTATTCTGCGTCGTCGATTGTGACGCCGCCGCCCTGCGACGGGGCTTTGTCCATATGGAATGTGATTTTTTCGGGCACGCGGCTCTTTTCGGGGTTCGATGCCAAGTATGCGGGGAACGAAATTACCTGCGTGTGCAGCGATGCCTCCTGCGGAATCGCCGTTATCACGGTCTTGCGGACAAAGTAGCCGTCTTCGTTCGTTTCCACGCCCACGCTCAGCGGTGCCGTACCCATCTTCAGCCCGTCTATGACAATCGGTGCGCCCGCGGGGATGCTTACGATGTCGATTTGGCGGCTGTAAAGCTCCTTGTCTTCGGTCGTGCAACCGAGGAGCAGGAGCGAGGCTGTCAAAAATGCCGATATTTTTTTCATTCTGGAAATTTCTAAGTACTTATTTTTGCGCTTGCAAATACTAATTCGAAAAAAAACGCATTTTTGGAGGAGTCGTTAAATGCCGTACATACAAAGCACCGCCACGCCCAACACGAAAGTTGCAACCGAAAGGGCTGCCATTGTCGGGTACAGAACGCGGTTTTCGCCGAGTCTGCGCTCGCCGCCTTCGGTCGAATCGAACGCGCTGCGCATCCACGCGAAGTAGTAGTATATCGACGCAACCGAACCCGCAATCATTATGCCCATCAGCCAATAGAGTTGCGCGTTCCACGCCATTATCAGAATCAGGACTTTTCCGAAGAAGCCTGCCGTCGGGGGAATGCCCGCAAGCGATGCCAAGTTGACAACGAGCGTGCCCGTCATCACTGGGCTGCGAACCGAAAGACCGCGGTAGTCGGCAAGCGATTGGTCGTAGTCGTCTATTCCCTCGAAGCTGTTGACCGCGAAGAAAAGCGCGTAGTTTGCGAACATATACGCCGCGAGATAATAATAAAGGACAGGATCGAACATTCCGCCGAGCGACGAGAATTTAAGCACCACCGCGACCAAAACAAGCAGATAGCCCGCGTTCGAGATACCCGAAAACGCCAGCAGACGCTTTGCGTTCACCTGCGTTATGCCGCCCAAATTGCCCACGATTATCGTTGCGCCCGCGACAATCGAAACCGCCAAAACAGCTTTGTCGTGCAACGCCGAAAGCCCCATCGACGCGAAGTCGAGGCTCATGCATACTTTGCCGAGGAACACAACGCCCGCCGCCTTCGAAGCCACGGCAAAGAATGCCGAAACGGGGGTCGGCGCGCCCTGATATACGTCGGGCGACCAGAACTGGAACGGGAATGCCGCCAACTTGAAAAGCGACGCGCCCAGAACGAATACAATGCCGATTACGAACATCGGGCGGACGAGTCCCGAAGAGAAGTTCGCGAACGAAAGCAAGTCCCTTCCGCACGAAAGCCCCGCGCCGTAGACGAACGCCAAGCCCATCAGGAACATAGCCCCGCTTACACCGCTTATCACAAGATACTTAACCGCTCCCTCCATACTCGAGGGTTTCGATACGCTCCACGCCGCCATCACATACAGGCAGAGCGTTGCGCATTCCAAAGCCACAAACGAAAGCAACAGATTTTCGGCGCGGACAAACAGCATAAGCGATGCCGTACAGACCATCAAAACCGCGAAGAACTCCGCCCCGCGTCTGCCGCCCTTTGCGAAGTATCCGAACGCCATCAGCGACGTGAGCATCGCGCACGCCAAAACGAACACGCCGAATATCGACTTGCCTCCGAGCATTCCGCCGAACGACGGAGCGGCGGCTGTCGGAACGAAAATCTGAACCGCCAATGCCGCCACCAACGCGAACATTGCAAACAGCGACTTAGCCCTGCGCCCGAACCCGAACGCCGACATCAACAGGATTGCCGCGGCGGAAACCGCAAGGACGGCTTCGGTCGAAACCGCCGCCCATTCAAATGATATTGTGCCTTCCATAAAAAAACTATTTCGATTGGGTTAAAGTTGCAACCGCCGACAGATTCGCGTCGAGCGCGCCCGTTATAGATTTCGGGCAGAAGCCCGCGAACACGAGCGCGGCAAGCAGGACTATTGCGGGAATTTTTTCACAAAGTGTAAGGTCGGCAATCGAGCCGAACTTTTGCGCGATTTCCGCACTCGGCTTGCCCATAAACACGTTCGCCATCGCCCTCAGACCGTAGATTGCCGAGATAATCAAGCCCGTTGCGCCGAGTGCGCAGATTGTCGGCGAGAAATTCCAGAGGCTTATGAGAATCGTAAGTTCGCCCCAGAAGTTCGCGAAACACGGAAGCCCCAAGCTTGCAAGAGTCGCCGCCAGAAAGAACGAAGCGAGAACGGGCGTCTGCTTGTAGAGACCGCCCATTTTGAGCATATCCCACTGACCCGTTTTGTTGACGATTGCGTTCGAGAGCATAAACAGCAGCGCAACGCTCGCGCCGTGCCCGAACATCAGCAGAACCGCGCCACCCGTGCCGAGTACCGACATCGAAGCCAAGCCCAGAAAGCAAAGCCCCATATGCGCAACGCTCGAGTACGAAACCATCATCTTGAGGTCGCGCTGAGCCATCGTCACCAGACCGATGTAGATTACGTTGAAGAGCGCGAGAACCGCAAGCGGTTTTGCCCAGTCGCCCAAGCCGAGCGGCAGGAAGGGAATGGCGACCTGTATCAAAACGTACAAGCCGAACTTTTTGAGAACGCCCGCGTGCAGCATCGCAAACGACGTAGGCGCGGCGGCGTATGTGCGCGGCGCCCAAGAGTAGAAGGGAAACAGCGAAACGAGCGTGCCCAAACCGAAGAGCAAAAGTCCGAACACAGTGTACTGCCACTGAGCCGAAAGGGGCGATTTCGCCAAGGCTACGGCAATGGCAAGCAGAGAGAAGTCGTCCGCGCCCGTCTGCATATAGAGCGCGATTATGCCCACGAGCGAAACGAGCGCGCCGAGCGTGAGATAAATCGCCATCTGCATTGCCGCCATCCGTTTGCCCGCACCGCCCCAGATTGTCATTGCGATAAACGTGGGCACGAGCGCAAATTCGTGGAACATATACATCCACATAATGTTGGTCGTCGAGAACGCGCCCATCAGACCGCCCTGCATAAACATAAGCAGCAGAAAATAGAGGCGCGCATTGCCGATTTCGGTTTTCGCCGCCCAGAGCGAAGCCGCAAAGCCCACTATCGCCGCAAGCGCAAACATCGGCACGGAGACCGCATTGAGCGAGAGCGTCGGAAATTCAACCGAACAAACTACGGGCGAGGACGCGAACGCAAAGCCGCCCGCCGCCGGAACATTGGAAGCGTAGACCGCCCAAAGCGCGACGGCAGCCGCAAGCGATACGCCCGAAGCGAAAACGCCAAGCCCCTTCGCACCCTTCGTTCCGAAGAACGGGAAGAACACCGCCACGAGCAGCGCGCCCGCAAGCGGCGTGTAAACCGCCGCGTTTAAAAGGATTTTACAAAATTCGTTTGTTTCCATTTTAGAAAATCTCCTACGCAAAAATTACGACAAACAACAGGATGAAGCCCGCCACAAGCCATTTGATTTCGGAATTTGCCGAAGCGTTGTGAAGCCGCTTGAAGCCCTGCCCTATCACGGCGAATACTATGCCCGTTCCGCGCACCGCTATGAGTTCAACAAGGAACAAGTCCGCAAACGTCGCAAGGAATATCGCTATCCTCTGCTGCACTTTTGCGATGTACCAGTTGTAGAGGTCGTCGAACCGGCCGTGTTTTTCGAGAGCCGTGTAAAGCGCGGGAACGTTCTTTTGGACAACGTCTTCGCCGCCCTTTCGCCCGTACACCAAATAGGCTATGCCGAAGCCGGCAAATGTTGCGGCAACCGCGAAGATTTCAAGCGCGTGGACATTCGGAATCGACGCGAGCTCAACCGAGTGCCGCCGCCAAATCGAGTCGATAAATGCCGTAGCGGAGGCGGGAATCAGACAGTCGATTTTTCCGCCGAACCAGTTCATTTCGTACGCAAAGCTCCAAGCCCCCGCGAGCGAATAAATCGCGAGAATCGCAAGCGGCAGAGTCATCCAAAGCGAGCTTTCGCGCGCGTGTCCGGCGTTCTCCGAACGGGGCTTGCCGAGGAACACGTTGAAGAAAAGCCTGCCCATATAAATCGGCGTCAGAACCGCCGCGCCCATCACCAGACCGAAAACGGCCTTGTCGAGCGGCGCGCCGCCGACCGAACGGCCGAACGCCGCCATCACAATCGCCTCTTTGCTGAAATAGCCCGAGAAATACGGAATCGCCGCAATCGAGAGCGTCGCAACCAACGCAACCGTCGAAGTAACGGGCATCTTTTTGAAAATTCCGCCCATTTTGAAAATGTCCTGCTCGTGGTGGCACGCGTGGATAATCGAACCAGCTACAAGGAAGAGCGTCGCCTTGAAGAACGCGTGGGTTGTCAGGTGGTACATCGCCAAATCGAAGCCCAAACCTATGCCCGCGCCCATCAGACCGAGGTGCGCAAGAGTCGAGTACGCAAGAATCTTCTTGATGTCGGTCTGCCCCAACGCCCAAAGCCCCGCGAGGAACGCCATAAGCGAGCAGAGAACCGTGACCGTCGCAAGGACGTCCGACGTAAGGAAGCCGATTGAGGCAAGACGCACCATCATAAATACGCCCGCCGCAACCATCGTGGCAGCGTGGATGAGTGCCGAAACGGGGGTCGGCCCCGCCATTGCGTCGGGCAGCCAAACGTGGAGCGGGAACTGCGCGCTCTTACCCAGAAAACCGCAGAGAATCAGAAGCCCCATCGCCGTGGAAGCCTGCGTGGGGTCGGCTTGGAAAATCTGCGCGAGCGCGGAAAAATCGGTCGTGCCGAACTGAGCCTGACAGAAAATTATGCCGAGCAAAAAGCCGAAGTCGCCCACCCTGTTGGTGATGAACGCCTTTTTCGACGCCTCGCGCGAGGCGTCCGTATCGGCATAGTGGGCGATTAGCGCGTACGAGCTGAAGCCCACAAGCTCCCAGAATACGAACATCATAAACAGGTTGGAAGCCAACACAATGCCCGTCATCGAGAACATAAAGAAGCTCATCCCCGCAAAAAAGCGCGACTTCGCCGAATCGTCGTCCATATAACCCACGCTGAATACGTGGATTAAAAAGCCCACGAAGCAGACAACAAAAAGCATATTGCGCGAGAGCGAATCGAACAGACAGCCGACATTCAGCGAGAAACCGCCGAGCTTGAAGAGTTCGTGCGAGCCCCTGAAGACCGCATCGGGCGCGGACGAGAACATCGCCGCCAGCGCGACAGCCAAAACCACACCCGCCGAAAGCACCGACACCGCCGTGCCGGCGCGCGGACTGCGCCGCAAAAACAGCGCGATTACCGCCGCCGACAAAAGCGGCAGAAATAAAATTACGTTTAGTTGGAATTGCATTTTATCAGTCTCCGAGGGTATTGAGGTCTTTCGTCGAGACCGTGTTTTCGAGTTTGAAAAGCCGCGTGATAATCGCAAGCCCCACCGCAACTTCCGCCGCGGCGATAGTCAGGATGAAGAACGCGAAAACCGCGCCCCCGAGGTCGTCGTACGCCGACGCGAACGCCGCGAACGCGAGCATCGCCCCGCACAGCATAAGCTCCACCGACATAAAAATCGTGATGAGATTGCGCTTGAACATCGCCCCGAGAAGCCCCGTTACGAAAAGCATCAAAGCGGGAAACAAAAACTGGTGTAATGTTTGCTCCATATGAAATTTCTCCCTATGCGTCCTTTCGGATTTTTTTCGAGGTCTTCTGCTGCGCAACGACAATCACTCCGACCATCGCGGCAAGAAGCATTGCGCCAGCAATCTGGAACGGCAGCATAAACTCGCCGAACAGCACAAGCCCGTAGTTCTTTGCAACCGAAAGCGCGGGAACCGCCGCACTCTCCGCCGAAGCCGCCTTCGCCGCGCACCCCGCGACAATCTGCGGCTCGAAATAGCCGAGCACCGCGCCGATTGCAATCCACAGAAGCAGCAACACCCCGCGCTTTATCCAGCCCGCGCCGTCGCGCGTGTCGCCCACGAGCATTACGACGAACACGAAGAGCACCAAAACCGCCCCCGCGTAGACCGAAACCGTAACGAAAGCCAAGAAATACGCCTTCATCAAAAGCAGAAGCCCCGCCGTGCCGAGCATCGACACGAGCATCGACATCGCCGAGTTCACATAGCCGCGCAAAAGCAACATGCCAAGCGCGCCGCCCAAACACAGCCCGCAAAATATGTAATACATCGTCTGATCCATTATCGGTTTCCTCCGAGTTCGGCGTTGTCCTTTACCTTCTTCCATTTCATTATTTTGTCGGGAAGAACGCCTCCCGCCTTGTAGAGGTCGGCTTTGTGGCGGATAAACTCGCCGCGCGAATAGCCGTTTATCGAAAATTCGTTCTGCAAGACAATCGCCTTTTCGGGGCAGACCTCTTGGCACATTCCGCAGAATATGCAGCGGAGCATATTTATCTGGAAGTCCTGCGGGGCTTTTTCGATGAACGAATACTTGCTGTCTGCGGGAATCTCTCCGGGGGTTACGCGGATTGCCTTCGATGGGCAGACGAATTCGCAAAGCTGGCACGAAACGCACTTTTCGCGACCCTGCGAGTCTTTCACGAGGGTCGGCGCGCCGCGGTACCCGACGGGCAGCACGGGCGACTGGTCTGGATATTCCAGCGTAACCTTCGGCTTGAAGAAGTTCTTTATTGTTATAAACAGACCCGAAACAACCTGCGGCATATAAAGCCGCTCCCAGAAGCTCAGCCGTTTTCTTTCAACTACAATTGCCATTGTTTTTATCCGTTAAACTTTAGAGCGAGGCGAACACCAAGTATGCGACAAAGTTCGCAAGGGCAAGCGGCAGAAGAACCTTCCAGCCGAGACGCATAACTTGGTCGTATCTGAAGCGCGGGAGAGTCCAACGCACCCAGATGAAGAAAAACAACATCGCCGCGATTTTCACGATGAACGTCAGCAGCGAAAGCACCGTGCTAATCCATCCCCAAGATTCGGGATAGGCAACGCACGGCAGCGGATTCCATCCGCCGAGGAAAAGCACTATGAAAAGCGACGAGCCCAATACCATATGTCCGTATTCGCCCACGAAGAACAGCCCGAACTTGAAGCTGCCGTATTCCGTGTGGTAGCCGCTGACGAGGTCGGTTTCGCTTTCCGCCATATCGAACGGAAGCCTGTTCGTTTCCGCGAAGAGCGCGACGAGGAACAGGAACGCCGAAAGCGGCTGAGTAATGCAATACCACAGGTCTTTTTGGGCGCGGGCGATTTCGAAAAGGCTCAGCGGGCTGTCGGATGTTCTCGCCGTCCAGAGCACCACGGGCAGAATCGAAAGTCCGAGCGCAAGTTCGTAGCTTATCACCTGCGCCGAAGCCCTCATCGCCCCCATATACGGGAATTTGCTGTTCGACGACCATCCCGCCAAAATCGCGCCGTAGACGCCGAGCGCGCCGATTGCCAACGCAAACACGAGGCTCACGTCTATGTCGGCGACCGAAAGCGGGCACATCTGCCCTTCGCTCCAGTACACGCCGAACGGAATCACGCAAGCCGACACGAGAACGGGCGAAAGCGCGATTATCGGCGCGAGCATATACCAGAATTTGTCGACGTGCTTGGGCAGCGGATCTTCCTTGAGCAGGAATTTCAAGCCGTCCGCCACGAGCTGCATAAGGCCGTTTTTCTTCAGGAAATTGCCGAAGAACGGCACCGCCGCCACGAACGGAATCGCCGTGCGGTTGGGTCCGTATCTGCCTTGAATGTAGGCGCAAACCTTTCTTTCCGCCACAACGCTCAGCCCCGCGAAACACATCACAAGCATTATCGCGCCCAGACTGCACAAAACCTTTACGGCCACGTCGATTGCCAAATCGCTCCACGCGCACGAATCAGCCGCCGCGAGAACGAGAATGTCCGAAATTGCGTTCATAGTATAAAATCCTTATTTTTGCGCGTGTTGGTTTTTTGCGAAACGAACCGCGTCGGTTTCGGGAAAATCGACGTTTGCGAACGCCGAACCGACTATCTGCATTCCCGCCGAACCGACCGATGCGCAATTTGCAAGCTGCGGAATTTTCGCAGCCATCACGCGCCTTATTTCGCCGTGCGACGGGAGCGCGAACGACGCGCCCGTGTAGTCGCGCAGAAGCGTTGCGAGAAATTCGAGGTCGTCCACAGTGCCCTCGGGCGCGTCCACCGCCTTTTCGAATTTCTGCACGCGGAACTGGCGGTTGACCCACAAGCCGCGCTTTTCGAATTGGCTTCTGAACGGAATGCAGATTTTAGCAGCCGCGGAAGTTTCGTTTTCGAGCGCGCCGCAGAAGACGATGTTCGCCGACTTGAAGTCCTTCGCGTCGAAGCCGAGAGCGCGCAGATTTTCGCCCAGACAGAGAATGGTCTTCACTTCTCCCGAACGAACCTTTTTGGCGAGCGAATCGAGGTTCGCCTGCGGGTATTGCGCGACAAGCCCCGTGAGGAACGCGCCGCGCATATTCGGTGTTTTGTCGGCGGAAACGAATTTTCCGTCGTCTTCGCGCAGGTGCGAGACCATATAGACCTCCGCGCCGCAGGCTTTGGCAAGCTCGCCCGTGATGTACTGTTCTTCGAGCGTCTGCCAAGCGTTCGCCACAATCGCAACGCCGCCGAGCTTGAGAATTTCGACGCACCTGTCGGTTGCGTACGAAAGCGCGCATGGCGATGCGTCGATAAGCGGACGCAAAACCCTGTTGCCTTCGTCGAAAAGCCTGAATTCGTACCTGCCGCTGTCGCTCATCCACATTCCGTTTACCGCGTCGTTGCGGCGCGGCGTAATGCGGTAGATTTTGCCTTCGCGCGACCAAATGCGCGTGTTGACTCCCGCGCTGCTTTCGCCGCAAATGCCGTCGGCGGTCTTGAGAAACCACGTGCGCATTTTGAAGCGGAACGCCTTTTCGGTCAGCGCGCCCACGGGGCAACCGTCCACGACGTTGAGCAGATAGTTGCTGTCGTTGTCGGCGTGCGGATAGACGGCGATTTCGGTTTTCGAACCGTGCTTTGTGAAGCCGAAAATGCTTTTGCCGACGAACTCGTTGCAGAATCTTATGCAGCGCGAACACTGTATGCAACGTTCGGCGTCGAGCATAATCTTGCCCGCAACCTCCACTTTTTTCGGTTTTACGTTCTTGCTTTCAACGTAGCGCGACTGCGCGTTGCCGTACGCGTGCGCGTACTCCTGAAGTTTGCATTCGCCCGCCTTGTCGCAAATTGGGCAGTCGAGCGGATGGTTGAGGAGCAGGAATTCGAGCACAGCGCGGCGGCAGTCTTTTACCGCGTCGCTATCGGTTATAATCTGCATTCCCTCCGCCACGTTCGTGCCGCAGGCGATTGACGGCTTGGGCATCCACGCGATTTTCTGCGAGCCGTCCTCATTTTTGATTGGCTCGCCGGTTGCGCGGTCGCGCGCGGGCATACCCGTGTAGACAAGGCACATTCTGCAGGAGCCCGCCACTTTCAAATCGGGGTGATAACAAAAGAACGGAATTTCCACTCCCACGCTGCGGCACGTTTCGAGGATGTTTTTCCCCGCCTCGACCTGATAGTCGGTGCCGTTGATTTTTACGTTTACGGTTTTCTTTTCCATCGCTAAATCAATCTGTATGCGTTGTTGTCGGCACGCGCCTGACCGCCCACGGTCTCCTGCATGCGGATTTTTTCGTAATATTCCTCTTTGAATTTCGAAATATTGCTCTGCACGGGCCATGCCGCGCCCTCGCCGAGCGCGCAAATCGTGCGCCCGCAGATATTGTCGGCAACGCTCTTGAGAAGCTCGACATCCTCCCTGCGCCCCCAGCCCTCGCAGATGCGCTTTGCTATGCGCGACATCCACATCGTGCCTTCGCGACAGGGCGTGCACTGACCGCAGCTTTCGTGCGCGTAGAACATCGTCAGGTTCGCGAGAGCCTCGGGCATATCGATTGTGTTGTCCATCACGATAATGCCGCACGAGCCTATCGCCGTGCCGCACTTCTGGAACGACACCGCGTCGAGCGGAATGTCTTCGGTGCGCATTTCGGTCGTAGTGCCGTCGGGATTTTTAATCGTGTACTTGTCGTCCCACTTGAGGATTTTCATCGAAGAGCCGCCGGGGATGACCGCCTTGAAGCGTCTGCCCACGAGCGGACCTCCGCAGAGATCGTACAAAAGTTCGCCGAGCGTGCACGAACCCGTTTCGATTTCGTAGCGGTCGGGTCTCTGCACAAGCCCGCTTACGCCCCAAACATGCGTTCCGGGGTCGCCCGCGACGCCGATTTTCGAAACCGCCTCGCCCCCCTTGTCGAACACGACAGGCACCCAGCAGAGCGACTCCACGTTGTTGACAACCGTAGGGCAGTCGTAAAGCCCCATCACCGCGGGAAAGTACGGCGGCTTGATGCGCGGATATGCGCGCTTTCCGCCGAGCGACGAAATAAGCCCCGTTTCCTCGCCGCAGACATATGCGCCCGCGCCGCGGCAAACGGTGATTTCGCACGAATAGGAGCTTCCGCAAATGTTTTTGCCCACATAGTTCCTTTCGCGGGCTTCGTTGATTGCGTTGACGAGAACGCGGTAGCCGTTGATGTACTCGCCCCTGATATAGACAAACGCCTGCGCCGCGCCGATTGCGTAGGCCGCGCACATCATACCCTCGATTAGTTTGTGGGGGTCTTGGTAGATTATCATACGGTCTTTGCAGGTGCCGGGTTCGGATTCGTCGGCGTTTGCAATCAGGTAGACGGGCTTGCCGCTCTTGCGGTCTACGAACTTCCACTTCATACCCATCGGGAAGCCCGCGCCGCCGCGCCCGCGCAAGTTCGACTTGAGCATTTCAGCGCACAAATCCGCGGGATTGCGCTTGACCGTTTCCGACAGGATTCTGTATCCGCCCGCCGAAACGTATTTGTCTATCGACGCATTCCAACCTTCAACGCCGATGTGTTCGTAAATAATTCTCTTTTGTTCCGCGGCCATATCCTAACCTTTGTATGCGGGTGAATCGAAAGTATCGCCTTGCGGAGCGTCGAAAGCCGACTTGGGGGCGAGCTCTCCGCTCTTGTCCATCGCCTCGATTTTCCCGACGAATTTTTCGGCATCCTCGGCGGCGACGTTCTCGAATAGCCTGTCGTTGACCTGAACGTTCGGACCTTTAACGCAGTTGCCCAGGCACTCCACGAATTCGAGAGTGTAAATTCCGCGCGTTTCGCCCACGGGGCAGCCGATGCGCTTTGCAAGCTCGTGTCCGAGCTTTACCGAGCCCGCCATTGCGCACGAGAGCGTACGGCAAACCTTGATGTGTATTCTGCCGCGCGGCTGCTGCGAATACATCGGGTAAAACGAGAGCATTCCGTACACGTCCACAGGCTCGACTCCGAGCTTTTGCGCGGCGAACTTTATCGCCGAATCGTCGAAATAACCGAATTTTTCCTGAATCAGGTGCATCAAAATCATCGCCGCCGACCGCTTTTGCGGGTATTGGGCTATGATTTCGTCGCATTTGGCTTCCAATTCCGAAGTAATTTCCATTGTTGCGCTCCTTAAAAGTTTATCTGTCGCATTCGCCCAACACGAAGTCGAACGAACCGAGAATCACCGCCATATCGCTCATATGGTGGCCGGGGAGAAGCTCCTGCATAGCCGCCAAGCTTACGAACGAGGGTGCGCGGATTTTCACCCTGTACGGCACGCCGCCGCCCTTCGACATCACGTAGAACCCGAGCGCGCCCTTCGGGTTTTCCGCCTCGAAATAGGCTTCGCCCTCGGGAATGTCGGGGCCCTGCGTTGTGAGCACGAAATTGTTGATGAGGTCTTCCATGTCGCGCAATACCTTGTCTTTTTTTGGCAGGCAAATGCGCGGATCGGCAACATTCACCGCGCCGTCGGGCATTTTTTCGATAGCCTGACGCACTATGCGGATGCTCTGACGCATCTCTTCGATTCGCACGAGCCAACGGTCGTAGCAGTCGCCCTTTACGCCGATGGGAATGTCGAAATCGTAATTTTCGTAGCCCAAATACGGAACGTCTTTGCGAAGGTCGCTGGCAACGCCGCTTCCGCGCAGGTTCGCGCCAGTCAAGCCCCACTGCATCGCCATTTCAGCCGAGACAACGCCGATTCCCGCGGCTCTGTCGACGAAAATTTTGTTGCGGGTAATGAGCGCGTCTATCTCGTCGAGCGCGGGCAGGAACTGATTTGCGAAGGCATTGACATTGCCGAGCCATCCGTCGGGAATGTCGCGCGCAAGACCGCCGATTCTGGCGTACGACGAAGTCATTCTCGCGCCCGTGAGCTGCTCGAAAAGCGTGAGCAGTTTTTCGCGCTGCGTAAAGCAGTACATAAACACCGTCCACGAACCCGCATCCATTCCGTACGCGGCAAGACCCACCAAGTGGCTTGCGATACGCGAAAGCTCGCAGCATATCACGCGGATTGCCTTGCAACGCTCGGTTATCTCTATTCCAGCGATTTTCTCGACGCACAAAGCATAGGCAATGTTGTTGCACATCGGCGCGAGATAGTCGAGACGGTCGCTGAACGGGATGAACTGGTTGTAGGTAAGGTTCTCGGCGACTTTTTCCTGCCCCCTGTGGAGTTGCCCGATTATGGGGTCGGCGCGCGTGATGAGGTCGCCGTCAAGCTCGAGCTTCATCCGCAAAACACCGTGCGTGGCGGGGTGCGACGGCCCGATGTTGACTATCATCTTTTCGCCGAGTCTGTCGGCTGCGAGATTTGCGGGTTCGGGGTATGTAAATTCTTTCTGCATAATTACGCCTCAAATTCTCTTTTTTCGGAAACGCGATACACTCCCTAAAGATTATCGAAAGTCTCGCACTCTCCCTGCCTGCTCCGCGGCTCTTTCTCGGGAACAAACTCCGTTCCGCACGACGGCGAATGGAAAGGTCCGCCCTCCTCGGGCGCAGGCTCCACCTTCGCAGCAGCCTCGTTGCCCCCGAACGACGGAGGCAGCGGAGCCTCCCTGCCCTCGAGCGGAAAATCCTTGCGGAGCGGATGCCACGGATACGAATCCCACATCAAAATGCGCTCCAAACGCGGATGCCCCTCGAACACGATTCCCATCATATCGAACGCCTCGCGCTCAAGCCAATCCGCCCCTTTAAAAACGGGACAAAGCGACGGCAGCTTCGGCTCGTCGGCACTTTCGCAAAACGCAGCCAAGCCCGCATATTCCTTTTTCGTATGCGAGAAGAAATGGTAGACCGCCCCGAAGCGGCGCGCGGCGCACTCGCCCATATCTACGGCGGCAATGTCGTTGAGACTCTGGAACTCGAACTTGTCGCGCAAAATTTTCGCCGCCTTCGGCAGGTCGGCGGGACGACATTCAAACGAAGCGATACCGTCGGAGGTCTTGCGCTCCTTCAAAAACGGCATCTCGGAAAGGATTTTTTCTTTTTCCATCTGCAAAGCCCCCTATTCTTTTACAAAAAGCTCCCTTGTGGAATGGTCGCCGCGAATCTTCTTCTGAAGCGACATCAGCGCGTCAAGCAAAGCCTCGGGACGCGTCGGGCAACCGCCCACATAAACGTCCACGGGAATGATTTTGTCGACCCCCTGCAAGGTCGAATAAGTGCGGAACATACCGCCCGAACAGGCGCATGCACCCATTGCAATAACCCACTTGGGAGCCGCCATCTGGTCGTATATGCGCTTGATTGAACCCGCCATCTTGTAGGTGACAGTGCCCGCGACAATCATACAGTCGCTCTGACGGGGCGAAAAGCGCATAACCTCCATACCGAAACGGCCGATGTCGAAACGCGAACCGCCCACAGCCATAAGCTCAATGGCACAACAGGCAAGCCCCATGGGCTGCGGCCAAATGGAGTTCGAACGAACCCAGTTTATGACCGAATCCAACTTCGTGTAAATAAAGCCCTGCTCGCTCTTGGCGTCGAATCCTTGCTGAATACACTTATCCATAATGAAAAATTTACCGCCCCATTATTGACCCAATTTAAAAAAGCGCAACAAATTTCTAAAGTCCCCCCACCCGCGCATAGCACAGGTCTGAATGAAAAATGAATAATGAATAATTGGGGTTGCCTACGGCACTACCCTACCGTAAAAATCCACAGACAAAGCAATACCGAATGACAACCTAAAAAAGCAGGCTGCAGCCTGCACGTCTACGGAACTTCGGGCGCGAGCCGCGCCAGTCGTCGGAACTTCGTTCCTTTTTGTGATATTGCGGCGCGGCTATAGCCGCGCCTTTCCCCGACAAGCTCGTATTGCCTGCGGCAATAACTATCTCACCGTAAAAATCCGCAGACAAACCAAAATCACTACCCGAAACCACCCACACTCCGAAAGGCAACCTAAAAAAACAAAATCAAAAACACCAAGCGCGATGAAATCGCGCCCTAAAATAAAAAAAACTCTCGGCAATCCGCAAAGTTTACAGCGGGGTTCTGCGGGGTACGGTTTGGCGCACAACTGAGGCACACGGAGAAAACAAAAGGGGGCTGTACTGAAGTACTGCTCCCTTTTAGTTTTCGAGTATGACTCAGTTGTGCGTCAAACAAGTCCCGCAGGTTCCCGCTCCCAAACCGCTACCGAACCTCGAGTATGTAGTCGTTTGCCTTGGATCTGTCGAGCGAGTCCAACTTGATGGTCAAATCCTGACCGTTGGCGGCAAAAGGCGTACCCAACGAAACCGACTTGCCGTTAATCGAAAACGAACGGGGCTTGCCTACAATCGTCGCCGACTTCGAAGTCACCTCAAGAAGCGGATAAACACCCTTCTTCAACTTCGACTTCACATTGACCTGAATGTCGATACCGCCCAAATTTGCATTCTTGACCGAAACGGAAGGCATCTTGCCGCCCTTCTCATTGAAGACAAAACGGAAGTGCATATTGGGAAATTCCATCAGAGTGGAGTCGATGAGCATATCGCCCTTGCACTTGATTTTGGAAGCCCCCGTAAGATTTATCTCGCAACCCGAACGGTTCTTCTGGGGAGTCATATAAAGCGCGGGCATAGTGAAGATGATTCCGCCCGTGGCGTCGAGATTGGAATCGTCGAGATAGAGCGTGCACATGCCCATACTCTTGCACTTTTCCCAAATCGAGAAAGTCAAACCGCCCTTGATGTCGAAGAGACACTTTGTCGCCCTGATGTGGTTGTCGGAACCGGCGGAACCCGAGAGCTCGAAGTGCAAAGTCCCTGCATTCGTAGCGATTTTCTTGCCCGCAACCTTTACGCGCGAGTCGTAGAGACAGGAAAGCTGCTTTACATCGACATTGGTATCGATTGTGAAATCCTTGCCGTGGGTGTAAATCCAGACATTGTCGCGCTTGCCGGGCTTGCCCTTGAGGGGCACTTTGTTTAGGTGCGGGTCGGACTCCCAACCGCAGGATGAAAACTTTGCCGTGGCGGCATCCTTCACGACGGTGGAAAAGCCCATCGCAAAGGCGGAAGAAGCCGCGCAGAGAGAGCACGCGGCGAGGGTAATAAATAATCTCTTCATACCCGAACTGTATTTTACGATTGCAAAAAATGTCAAACTTATATTCACCTAATGTCCGAAATAGCCCGAATTTTTCTCGGGAACTCGAGAAACATCAACCCGACAATGAAAAGAAAAACGGCAACCATCGTCTGCATACTCTGCTCGCTCGCCAACACTTTCGCCGGCGGGACGGGAAAAATCGACGCATCTTCGAACGAAAAGCTGCAGGAATCGTTTTTCGCCGTGATGACATCGATTGAAAACGACGACAAACAACAGAAATTCGCCTCGTCAATGGCGACAATCGGAGTGGTACTCTCGCAGAAATACCCGGAAAGCGCGGCGCATAAAAAATACGTGGAACTGGTGAACGGCAAAACCGCCGACGAAATCATAGAAACCGCAAAAAAGATGACCCCGCAAATACGCGGCACAATCGTGAAAGTAGACGGCACTTCGGCGGAGGCGTTCAACAAAAGTGTCGGAAGAATGCTTCTTGGAATATCGCTCGACAAACAGCGCAAATTCTCGGCGGCACTGGCGCGGATTATGTACGACGCGGAGCAGACAAAAAAGGACGAAACCCAAGTCGCGAAAATGCTCCACGGCAAGACGGTCGACGAAGTGATAGAGTTCGCCCGCCCGATAAAATCGCCGTTCCCGAGCGACGAAAATCGGGAGTTCTACCTTGCGCCGCTGTCGAAGGAGGAACTGAAAGCCGGCGGAATCATCCCGAAAGAGGAAGAGGGAAAACCGGAAAAAAGGGAAAGCCTTTCGAAATCGCTCGTCCCGCGAGGATAGAACCTCTCCCCCCCCCCCGAGCAAAACACTCGGGGATTCTTCATTCTCGAACCGGTCGAAACTATTTTACAATCTGCGGACGGAGCAAAATTCTGTGCGTTCCGCCCGATACGTTTTTGAGCGCGGGATACCCGTCTTCGAACGAAAACGCGCTTTCGGGAAGCGGTTTGCCGTTCACGCGGATACTGCCCAAATTTTTCGTGGGGAACACAACCGTGCCCGTGGCGTTCTGTGGAATCACCACCGTCCACTCCATCACGCCGTCGGAAATTTTCCACGAAGACGAGGCATATCCGTAGGGCGTTTCGTGCGAGGCCGCGGCAAACGTGAGTCCGCCGCCGATTTTCGGCGCAAAGACGATGTTCTTGTAACCCGCGCCGCTTTCGTCGTGCCAGATTCCCGCAACGTCTTTATAGAGCCACTGTCCGACGACACCGTGGCAAATGTGGTTGAACGAATTCATCCCCGTGTCGCCGAAACCGCTTTCGGGCGAGTAACTGTTCCAGCGTTCCCAAAGCGTCGTCGCGCCGTTGTCGACCATATAGAGCCACGACGGAAACGATTCGTTGCGCAGAATTTTATAAGCCAAATCGACCCTGCCGAAGCGCGTCAAAACGGGCAGCAAATGCGGGATGCCGACAATTCCCGAATTTATCCTGTATCCGTCGCGCTTGAGTGCCGAAAGGAATTTTTCAAAAATCTTTGTGCGCATATTTTCGGGCGCGATGTCGAAACCGAGCGTCAGCAAGTATGCCGTCTGGCAGTCGCTTTTGACCGTGCCGTCGGGCGAGACATACGCCTTCATAAACGCGGCTCTAACGTCCGAAGCGAGGGCGACAAGCTGCTTTGCGTCGCCGTCTTTGCCGAGCACGAGGGCTGTTTTCGAAGCCAATTCGGCGGTGTGCGCAAAATACGCCGTACCTATCAAATCTTTCGGAGCGTCGGAGGCGGAACAATCCTTTTTGCCGTTCGGCTGAAGCCAATCGCCATAGCCGAGCGCGGGACGGACGAGGTTTTTCGACGTGCGTTTCTGGTATTCCACCCACGATTTTATGTAGTCGTAGTTTTCTTCGAGTATTTTCCTGCCGCCGTACGCCTTGTAAATCTCCCACGGGCAAACCGCGATTGCGTCCGCCCAAGCCGCAATGCCCGCATTTTTGACGGGTCCTACCGTCGCGGGATAATAGTCGGGCGCACTACCCGCGGGCGCGCCGTTTAGGTAGACGGTATCGGCGATGTCGCGCAGCCATTTTGAGTAGAAAGCGGAAATGTCCATATTGAACGCCGCCGTCGGCGTAAATACCTGCGCATCGCAGAGCCATCCCAAGCGTTCGTCGCGCTGCGGGCAGTCGGTCGGTACGGAAAGGAAGTTGCCGCGCTGACTCCACTGTATGCAGCTTTGCAGCCTGTTTATTTTGGAGTTCGAGCAGACAAAAGAACCCGTCTGCGGCATATCGTTGTAAATCACAATCCCCTTAACCCAGTCGGGCTGCGCCTCGATATTGTCGGGCAAGCCGCTTATTTCGACATACCGAAAACCGTGGTAGGTGAACATCGGCTCCCATTCGTCGGGACGCACGCCGCCCGCGCTCGTGTAAATGTCTTCGGAAACCGCCGAACGGTAGTTGTCGGTATACATCGTGCCGTCTTGATTGAGCATTTCGGCGAAGCGCAACTTCACCGTCTTGTTGCGCTGGGCGGGAATTTTTATGCGCGCCCATCCGGCCATATTCTGCCCCAAGTCGAAGATGTACGTGCCGCGCGCGATTTTGCGCACCGAAAGCGGCGTAAGCTCGTCCCCAACCGTCGCCATGCGGCTTCTGCGCGGCTCGAGAAGCGGCTTGGGCTCCACGTTTTTCTCGGCGGGAGTCTTCCACTGCGAGTCGTCGAAGCCGTTCGCGTTCCAACCGTCCATTTCGAGACGCGCGTCGTAAATTTCGCCGTCGTAAATATCCGAAAACCTGACCGCGCCGTACGAGTATTTCCAAGAAGAATCGGTCGCAACAATCTTTTTCGAACCGTCCCTGAAGGTTATTTCGATTTGCGCGAGCAGTTCGGGACGCTCGCCGTAAAATCCGCGCTTTGTATTCTTCCAGCCGAGTCTGCCGCTGAACCAACCGTCGCCGAGAATTGCGGCGAACGTGTTTTTGCCCGAGAGGAGCATTTTCGTGATGTCGTATGTGTTTGTCTGGATGCGGACGTTGTAGTCCGTCCAACCCGTGCCGAAACAGTCGTTGCCCACCCGCTTGCCGTTTACGAAAAAGCGGAACACGCCCCTGCTTGCAACATACAAACGCGCCGACTCAATCTTTCCGCCGAGCTCCGTCTCCCTGCGGAAATACGCGGGCGGAACGTGGTCGTTTGAAACAATCTGCTTGAAAGACGGTCTGTCGAGTTTTCTGTCGAATCTGACGCGCGGTTCGGGCGAAAAAATCCACTTGCCCTGCCAGTCTGAATTGCGCAAAAGCCCCGCCTCCGCAAACGCGACATCCGACCACTCGGAGGCTTTCCCGTCGGCGTTCCAAAAGCGCACGCGCCAATAAATGCGCTCGCGCGAATCGAGTGCCTTGCCGCCGTACGGAACGTGCACCGACTGGTCGGAAAACACCTTGCCGCTATCCCAGACAATGCTTGAAAATACGTCCGGCGTCTTGCCCGCCGCAATTCGGTAAGCCGTCTGTTTGGCATTCTCCGCGCCTTCGGGCAGCCGCCACGAAAACGACAACTTGTCGAGATTGTAGCCTATCGGGTTTTCGAAAAATTCGCCCGCCGTCAAACGTTCGGGCTTCGCCGCCGCGCCGTCCGACGCGAATACGCCGCAAGCGAAAAGCGCGGCACAAAAAAAGGAAACCAGTTTTTTCATACGATGGAAATTCAGATTCGTTAAAATCAGACTTCGGAACCAAAAACCGTCCGAAGACACACCAACAATCGACAAAAAACCCAAGCCATACAAGAAAAAAGCGCGCAAAACGAATGAAACTTGAAAAAAATCGGGCTGTCGAATTTTTTCGGCGGTTTTTGGTTTACAAATCCAAGCCGAAAGCTACAAACCAAGTAAATAAAAAATCGCCCCGAATACGCGGACGAAATCGCCTTAAAAAAAACGCTTTCGGACTCCCCCGAACAGCTCGAAATCCGCAGAATTTAAAACCGCACACTATGAAAATCGAAAGTACAAACAACGCTTGGGACGGCTTCAAAACCGGTAAATGGTCGCAGTCGGTAGATGTTATCGACTTCATCAAGCAAAACTACACGCCCTACACGGGCGACGGCGCGTTCCTCGCGCCCGCAACCGACCGCACGAAAGGCATTTGGGACAAAGTTCTCGTCCTTATGAAAAAGGAAATCGAGAAGAACGGTTGTCTCGACGCCGACGTTTCCACGCCCTCGATGATAGACTCGCACAAGGCGGGCTACATCGACAAAGACGCGGAAATCATCGTGGGTCTGCAGACCGACGCGCCGCTCAAACGCGCTATAATGCCTTTCGGCGGCTACAGAATGATACAGTCGTCGTGCGAAGCGTACGGTCTTAAGGAAGACCCGCAGGTTCGCGAAATCTTCACGAAATACAGAAAGACGCACAATCAGGGCGTGTTCGACGCATACACCCCCGACATCAAGGCGGCGCGCCACTCGGCAATCATCACGGGGCTTCCCGACGCGTACGGACGCGGCAGAATCATAGGCGACTACCGCCGCCTCGCCCTCTACGGCATCGACATTCTCGTCGAAGACAAGAAGCGCGAAAAGGCGGAATCGGACGATGCAATGATGGACGCGGAAATCATCCGCCAGCGCGAAGAGCTTTCGGAGCAAATCGGCGCGCTCGAGGCAATCCGCAGAATGGCTTCGTTCTACGGAATCGACATCTCAAAGCCCGCAACGAACTTCCGCGAAGCCGTCCAGTGGACGTATTTTGCGTACCTTGCGGCGGTTAAGGACCAAAACGGCGCGGCGATGTCGCTCGGGCGCGTAACGACTTTCCTCGACATCTACGCGGAGCGCGACTTGGCTCGCGGCGTTCTCGACGAAAGCGCGGTTCAGGAAATCGTTGACGACTTCGTAATCAAGCTCCGCATGGTGCGCTTTCTCCGTACGCCCGAATACAACGACCTGTTCAGCGGCGACCCCGTCTGGGTTACGGAATCGCTCGGCGGAATGAACAACGACGGCAGAACATTCGTTACGAAAAACTCGTTCAGAATGCTCCATACGCTTTCGAACCTCGGTCCCGCGCCCGAGCCGAACCTCACGGTGCTCTGGTCGGCAAACCTGCCCGAAGGCTTCAAGAAATTCTGCGCGCAAACCTCGATTAAGACCTCGGCAATCCAGTACGAAAACGACGACCTTATGCGCCCGCTCTTCGGCGACGACTACGGCATCGCCTGCTGCGTATCGCCTATGGTTATCGGCAAGGAAATGCAGTTCTTCGGCGCGCGCGCAAACCTCGCAAAGGCGTTGCTCTACGCAATCAACGGCGGTGTGGACGAACGCACTGGGCAGCTCGTGGCAAAGGGCATGACGCCCATCACCTCGGAATACCTCGACTACGACGAAGTGTGCCAAAAGCTCGACAAAATGATGGATTGGCTCAGCCGCACATACGTAAACGCGCTGAACATAATCCACTATATGCACGACAAGTACTACTACGAGAAGGCGCAGATGGCGTTTATGGACAGGGACGCAGTGCGCAAGCTCGGCTGCGGCATCGCGGGTTTCTCGGTTGTGACCGACTCGCTTTCGGCAATCAAGTATGCAAAGGTAAAGCCGATTCGCAACGAAAACGGAATCGCAGTCGACTTCGAAATCGAGGGCGACTACCCCAAGTACGGCAACAACGACGACCGCGTGGACTCGATAGCCACGGGCTTGGTAAAGCAGTTTATGGACAAAATCCGCAAGCTGCCCACATACCGCAACGCAATCCAAACACAGTCGATTCTCACAATCACTTCGAACGTCGTATACGGCAAAAAGACGGGCAACACGCCCGACGGCAGAAAGGCGGGCGTTCCGTTCGCTCCGGGGGCGAATCCGTTCCACGGGCGCGACTCGAGCGGCGCGCTGGCTTCGCTCTGCTCGGTTGCGAAACTGCCCTTCGAGCACGCAAAAGACGGCATATCGAACACGTT
>CASFDK010000033.1 GCA_949293415.1 uncultured Verrucomicrobiota bacterium | reverse complement strand
GTAAGTCGGCAACGGATGCCCCGCATTCTTGCGCGCCATCGCCCTTGAAAGCTCTATAGCCTTGTCCGTAAAGTCGGGGCAAGCCTCGGCAACGCGCTCCTCGGGCGTCATAGCAACCCACTTTGCGGCGTTCGCCGCGTCATCGGCAAGGCTCTTTTCGATGGAAACCTGCGCGGCGGGAATAAACCCGTCGGTTTCGACACCTTTAAAGTCGCGCTTTTCAAACGAACGAAGACTTTTTCCTTGACTTTGGGAAACTGTTTCCGATTGTTTAGGCATAGTCGAAGAGGATAAGACGGAATGGGGTTGCCCAGACGCTTGTTTTTGAGCCCGCACCTCTTCGGCTTTTTTGTTTGAGAGAATCGGCTCGCCGTTTTCGTCCAATGAAATGGAAATATCTTTTTTGTTGACAGAGTTTAAGAAATCCCAAAGCTTACCGTCAATAAAAGTGGGACTCGAACTGCCTGGTGTTTGTATCAGTGTCAAAGTAGAGTCCCCGTTTTTGTATATAGACACTTCGGAAATCGCCGAAGAATGAACATTTCCCGCACCTTTATTATTGCGAATTACGGGAACCGTGAACCTAATAAAATACTCGTTTCCGTTTACCGAAAACTTGTTTATATAGTGCTCGTAAGATTCTACATTCCCGTGAACTTTGTGCCCCTCTTTGACAACTTCTTTTTCAGAAATAATCGGGATTGCCGTTTCAAAGAGTGATTTAAAGTTGCGTATTATTTCGCCCGTATTAAATCCTTTATGATAATGGATTTTTCCTGCCGATTTAGTCGGGAACACAACAAGCCTACCGTCGCGCTTGTTTTCGACTTCGCCAAAACTTTTAAAGACCTCCTTGATTCCCGCCTTGTCCAACGATTCGTGAAGCTTGATTGTACTTGCAGGCATATGCTCAACCTCGTCGATAAAAGCCAAGGTTTCCCAGTCGCCGACGCGTTCTTTAAAAAGCGGCGTACGAACTTCAAGCCATTGTTTTTCGGTAAGGTTGCTTTCTTTTCCGTTCGGGGCGCGAAGATAACCTTTTTTTCGCGAACCGTCGGGGTTCAGCCATTGGGATTTAAGGTTCTCTGCCTGACGTGCAAGCTCCCCTATTTCGGAATCCGAGAATTTCCATTCATTTCCGCCTTGACTTTCGGAAATACTTTCCGATTGTGAGTACCCATTAGGCGGAAGTTCGGTTTCATACTGTTCCCAATTAGCGGGAACTGAGTCTTGAAGGAACTTCCGCCCTTTTTGTTTCGGCTTTAAAACTCCCGCCCTGCGCGAAACCGCATACCCGTCCGCAACCCGTCCCGCCGCGTCGGAAAGCGCGCTTATAAGCTCCGCCTCGGTCTCGTATCCCAAGCTTTCCGCAACCTCGTCAAGCTTTACGTTCGCGTCGATGAAATACTTTTTCTTCAACGCCGCAGGCAACGAATCATATACCGCTTTCATCTCCTCCGAAAGCGAACCGCCTTTCTGCGCCATCGCCTCGGGAGTCGGCAACTTCGCGCCTTCGAAGTCGAGCCGCGAAAACACGTCGTCCGAATCGATTCCCGCTGCATTCTCGGCTTCCGCGCGCCGTACAAGCTCGTCGGCAGCCCAAGCCTGCCCGCGCTCCGCCGCATACTCTAAATGCGCGTCGGAAAGCTGCTCTATGTCGGCGTCGCCTATAGCCTCCAACTTCAGCGATTCCTCCTCGTCGGGAATAGAATCAATCATCTTCCGAACTCGCGCCGCATCCAGAGCGTCGCCCGACCGCACGACGGCGTTTACGTCGCCCACACGCACGCCGTACTTCTGCGCATAAGCGGGCAAATACTCCTCGCGCCAAATCTTCGCCGCGTCGGGCAAATCGGAAAGGCGGGCAAATTCCGCCGCAGCCCCGCTGTCGACCGCAAGCACCCAGTCGGAAAATTCCGAAGAGTCGGCAAACCGCTTCTGCGCTTCGTCTATGTAAAACGGCGCGTCCAAATCGAACTTCGGCTGTTCCCCGACGCGCCGCGCCAACATCTCTGGCGACTCGTAGCCGAGCCGCAATCCCTCGCGCACGGGCGGCGTAGCCGCCGAAACCGCATCTTCCGCATCGCGCCTGAACGCGTCCGCGTCGAACTTTTCGCCGCGAACGTCGGCATTGTCGATGCCCGTTTTCTCGAACTTCCAATACGAATTTTTGTCCCGCATAAGCCCGCGCAAAATCGGAATTTCGCCAACCCACGGGCGGAGCTGCCGCTCGACGAATTTCGGGGCGACGCGCCCGCTCAACACATCCCCGACGGGAATCTTCTGCGCAACAGACTCGTCCATAACGAAGTCGAAGAACGCCCGTTCTTTCGGCGATACTGGCGCATCGTTTTCGATTCGCTTCCACAGATTCGAAATGTACTCGCCCGCAACTTTCGAATCAATCATACCGCCCGTTTTGTAAAGCGGATTGAGCGGCGAATGCACCGCCGCCGAAAGCCCGCGACCGACCGCGCCGAGCCCCGCCCCGAACGCCGCCGAACTTGCGCCCTCCGCGACGGCGTTCGCCGCAAGCTGCTCCGCAACATCGTTTCGCGGATTTACGGGCGAGCCCACGTCAATATGCGTCGGCGACACCGTAACACCGCCCGCCGCAAATTTCGCCGCCGCCCCGCCGATTGTCTTTTTCGCTCCGAGCCCCGTCGCAAATCCGACACCCGTTTCGAAAAGTTTGCCCTCGGTCGTCGGCAGGACGAAGCCGAGCAATTCGCCCACGCCGCGCGAAATCTTCCGCCCAGTGGACGCGTTTTCGCGGATGTCGTCGAAGTCCTTCGTGCCGACAACGTAGCCGTACACTTCGCCGAGCGCGTCGTCTACGGCGCGTTCCCTTATGTCGTCCTCGCCGAGTTTGTCGGGGTTGCCGTAGGGCACGCCTCCGCGCATCCTGCGATAGACGTTCGCAATCGCATTGGCGGGGTTGATAATCATCCCGCCGAACCCCCTTGCGGCTTCGCCGAGCCAACTGTTGCGCCAATTTCCGCCGTCCGACTGCATACGTCGGGCTTCCTTTACAAAATAGTCCCGCGCCGCGTTGTAGTCTTCCAGATACTGTTTGTCGAATTTCAAATAGGGCAGTATGGGCGAACCCTCCGCCTCCGCAATTTCCGCAAGCTTTTCGCGCTGTCCGCCGTCGAGCTTGTCGAGCGGCACGGCATACTTGGCGGTTTCCGCGTCGCGCTTGTCCGCGTCCTTGTCGTACTCGCCGTACGCCCGCCAAATGCGCTCGATGTCGGGCGACTGTAACTTGCGCGTCTTCGGCGCGGGCGTATCGTCCACATACGACGACGTGAACGAATCCCAACGCGTCCGCTTTTCGGGTATGTCGCCCACCACAACCGAATACTTCGGGTTGTCCGTATACTTGGCGAACAAATCGTTTTGGAACGCCTTGAAATCCTCATCCGACATCTTCGAAACTTCGTCCACAACGTCGGGATGTTTCGCAAAACGCGCGTCGATGTCGTTTTTAATGTAATTCCAAATTTCGCTCGGGTTGCGCCGAGCCTGCAAGTCGAGTGTACCGTTGTTTTCCATAGAATTATAATAGCACAAACAACGGTCGTAAAACGCAAAATTCGGACGACAAAAAAAAGGGGGCGCAAACGCGTCCCCTTGAACACAATAACTACAACAACTAAAGTCCGAGCCTCTTCATCAAGTCGCCGCGCTTGGTCTGCGCGTCTTTCGGCGGCTCTCCCGCCGTTCCGTTCCCGCCGTCCGCAGGCGGCGGGTTTCCGTGGGTGTTCAAAAATTCTATGTAGCGCGGATTCGGCTTGCGCTCGACAACGCCGCCCTTGCCGACGGTCTGGATGTACGGCTGAATCACTTCGATAACCTTTCCGCCGCTGTCGCGCACGACAACCGCCTTGCTCGAATACTCCTCGAAGCCGTTTTTCGCGCCCGTTGAATTTCCCAATTTGCCGACAGTGTTGCCGTATTTGTACAACAGCGAACCGTCGGGAGCGTTGACAAATTCCACTTTGTTCGAAGTTATACTCTTTTGCAAATCGGCTTTGAGCTTTTGTGCCCTCAAATCGCCCTCGCGCGCTTTTCGCCTGTCGGCTTCGGCACTGCGTACGGCGTTCTGCCTGCGCAACAATTCGCCGTTCAACGCCGAATACGCCCCGAAGTTTCCCGCGCGCGCGGCTTCGGCAATACCGTTTTCGAGCACGGAATTTTGGTTTACCGAACCGTCCACATTCCTGTACTCCACCGCTACAAGCGAACGCGGCGTTTCCGCAAGTTGCGATTCTCCGACCGCCGTCGCCATCAACGCATTGCGCGCGCTTTCGTCGTCGGCAAGCTTCTGGTCGGCGATGTTCCAGTTTTGCCGTTGCCGCTCGCGCAAAGCCCGCGCCCACTCGTATTCCTCTTCGCGGTGCGACTGCGCAAACCGCGCCTCGTCGAGCCTTAGGTTTCCGAGTTCCTCTTCCCGCAACAAACGTTCTCGCGCAAGCCGCTGAACGTCGCCCACGGCGTCCTCTCCGTAGCGCGCCGCCATCGCGCCGAGAGCCGAACCCTCCGCACCGAGCCTCTGGCGCATCATAACGGGCACACCCGCCTTGCCGTACGCCGAATCCATCTTGCCGAAATTATTGTTTCCCGCCTCCTCATAGCGAGCCTCCACTCCCTGCCGCCGCGCAAGCCTGTCTATTTCGTTCGCCGTAAGCTGTTGCCCCATCATCTGCTTGATTGCGATTTTGCGCAAAGCCCTGTCGGGGCGGTCGAGCCTCGCCGTGGCGAACGCGCCCATACTGCCGTTTCCGAAACTTGCCGAAGCTGGCGCGGGCAACGCAACGCCGCTTCCAGTCCAACCGCCCATCCAATTATTACCTGCCATATCAAAACCTTTCCTTTTTGTATTCTAACACAAATTTTTCAAACAGACAAAAAAACTTACCATTTCCGCACGGGGCACTTGCTCGTCGCCAACCGCAACTTCACGCCCGAACAGCCGCACTTGCCGCACCTGCCAAGCCCGCCGAAAGCGTTGGCGTTCCAAAATTCGCATTCCGAACAAATCCGCTTGCGCTCCTCGAAATCTTCGCCCGAAACAATCGGAAAGCCCGCCTTAGCCCATTGCGCGCCCGCCCTGACCACCGAAACAATCGGCTCGCCCAACTTTACCTTTTGGATAAACATAATTCAAATAAACGCGTTATATTGGCATCCTACAGACAGGCTCAATACTCCCGCCTGTCCATCCGCTACCGAAAGCCCGACATTCAACGCAAGTTTTCCCGCCGTCGCCTCCGCCTTGAAAGACCCCGACTGAACCGTTTGCGAAAGCGTTGCTCCGTCAACTCCCGTGATAAGTTTTAATATTTCAAAATAATAAGTCCACCCGACAACCGCATTTTTAAAATACACTTCACCGCTAACCGTTGCACTACTGATACGACAAGGCGTTGCGCACGGGTCGCTTCCCGCACCCTCGCCGTTCCAGTCTTCTTCGGTTGCTACATACACATCGCCGTTGACGCTTGAAACTTCATCCTCGCCGCAGTCAACTTCTCCCAACAACGAAGCGCAATACGAATGCGGCTGCTTTTCATAGGTGACCGTAGACTCGAGCCACATAGAAAAATATCCCAAAACTCCCGTCCCAGAAGACGGAAGATTGCAATATACCATCTGAAGCAAACCGCTCATTTGATTTCGATGAACTTCTTCCTTCCGACAACGCCGTTTTCGCAAATTTCGATTTCAACAGGCGCGGTTGAATCCGTGTTCGTTTGGGTCTTTGCATATATCGTAGCGGAAACCGCAATGCCGCTCGGCGATACCCATTCAACCGTCTTCGTATTCGTCGTTATGTCGGATTGAATTTCCGCGACCGCCGCTTCGAGCAACTCGAGCAACTGGTTTGTTTCTCCGAGCGAGTTTTCAAGTGCCGTAACCTTTTCGGGTAAATCTTCCAATGCGCCTATTCGCTCTTCTATTAGCGAAAACTTGTCCGAAGCTGCGTCCGACACCGCGTCGATTGCTTCGTTTAATTGTTGTTTAGCTGTTTCGACGGCGGCAAGGGCTTCTTCTTTTACGGCGTTTATAAGCTCGCGCAACCCCGTATCGTCGTAGGGCGGAACCTCAGGATATTCGGGTTCTTCATAATCTTCATATCCGTTGTTATCGCTGCTCGAATAATCCACCTCGTAAGCCGAGCGCGAAAGCTCCAAAATCCCGCCGTAAACGGTCGTAGGCTCTACGCGCTCCGAGTAAGACCTCGCCCCTTCGGGCGCGGAAATCCCGCTTTGTTCCGAAACCCAGCTGCCCGAATCGCGCAAATTCGGATTCGAAAACCCCGCACCCTTTGGCGCGGAAATCCCGCTCAGCTTTTCAACCCAACTTTTCCCGTCGTCCGCCATATTTAAGCTCCGTAATCGCCCGAAACCGTCCCGTCCGCGCTCGTTTTGAGGAACACCGTTTTCACCACAAACCAGTCAATGCCGCTCGCGTCCGTAAATGCGCGGCGCACACTGCATTCAATCGTCTGCCCCGCCGCCATCGCGCTCACAAATTCTTTGTAGCTCGGATTCGAACCTATGTACCCGACCGATGTCGTGATGCTGATTCCCTTGTACGTTCCGCCGATGCCCGAAATCGCGCCAGCCAACGCGCCCGAAACGCTCTTCGAATCCACAACAAACTTCTTTGTATCCTTGTCGAATCCGCCCGCGCGGAAGAACGCCCAGTTGCTGACGTGGAAAGGCACTACAAGCGCGGATTCCAACGCCGACGCCGACACGAGCTTCTCGGTAATCTTTGCCTTGTACTTGCGCACCGCGCCGACCGTTTCGATTGCGCCGCCCGCATAGTCAACATCCAGACACCCAGCCCAGCGGAAATCGATTATGTCAAAATACTCGCGCAACACGACAGCCTCGTCATATCCAATCGGCTTCCCGTCGGCTTGCACATAAGAACGCGCAGTCCACACAACGCCCACGTTATCGTCGGTATAGTCGGCACTCCACGGAAGATTTACAGTCGCCGACCCGCCGAAAAACGCGTCTCGCGGGTTGCCAGTAAGGACTTCGCCCGACTTCAACGCCGTCGGGAAAACCGGCTTGCCCGCCCCAAGCCCCACGCCGCGAAATTCCACACACTTCAAGCCAAGCTCCGCGTCGAATACCCGCGCCGAAAATATCCTCATCTTCGAACGCGCGGCATTGCCGCCGTCGTCGTCTTTCAGATAAGCCGAACCGTCGCGGAAGACAATGCTCTTTGCACTCCACACCGCGCCCGCATTGTCGTCCTTGAGCACGGTTTCGTAGGGCATATTGACCGTAGGCGAACCGCCCCAGAACGCTTCGAGCGGCTTGTCCGTAAGGTTTTTGTCCGACTTCAACGCCGTCGGGAAAATCGGCTTGCCGCCTATAAGCCCCACGCCGTCGAAACGCACAACCTTCAAGCCGTAGTTCCAGTCCGAAAGCTCCGCCGCAAAAATCCTCATCTTGTCCTTTTCGGCAAGCGCACGCGCATCCTCCTCTTTTTCGTAAGCCGAACCGTCGCGGAAGACAATGCTCTTTGCACTCCACACCGCGCCCAAAACGTCGTCGGTATTCCGCACCTCGAACGGAATCTTCGCAGTATCTTCCCCGCCCCAAAACGCGTCGGAAGCCAACTCATATAAAGTTTTGTCCGACCTTCGCGCAGTCGGATAAATCGGCTTCCCGCCTATAAGCCCCACGCCCTCAAATTGAACAACTTTAAGCCCGTAGTTCCAGTCCGAAAGGCTCGCCGCAAAAATGCGCCGCTTGTCCGCGTCGGCAATTTCCCGCGCGGGTTCGCTCGCAACATACGCCGAACCGTCGCCGAACAAAACGCTTTTGCAAGTCCAAGAGGGAATCTGCCTGTTCGACCTGTGATATGAATATTGCGGCGGATACTTCGGCGCGGGCGCACCGTTGCGGAACGCACACAGCGGGTCGTCGTAAATCGTCCACGGCTCGCCTTTCGACGATTTGCCGCCCCGAAGCGCGGTAGGATACTCTGGCATACCCTCGCAAACGAACGAAGCCTCCAACAATCCGTACTGATTCTGTTGGAGATTCGCCGCAACTACGTTTTGGTTTTTGCTGTGTTCAATCATTTGAAAAGTCCCAAAATTTTGTCGATTGTAAGTGTCGCGCCACTCGCCGCAGCGGCGGCGTAGACAAGAAGACGGGTAAATCCGTCCTTCAGTGTTTTATTGTCCGCCTTGAGCGAAATAATGTCGTGCTCGCACTCGCGCATTCGCCCGCGCAAAGACTCGATTTCGACGGAGGTCTTCGCCGACTGCGCCACAAAAGCGGCAATCGACTGCTTAATTTCGGTCGTATCCTCCTTGATGTGCTCGACGTCCGATTTTAAAGACGCAATTTCCACTTCCATTACCGCCTCTCGATTTCCAATTCCAATTCGTTTATAGTCTTCAATGCGTCTCTGCACCATTCGGGAGCGGCAACGCGTGCGGCTTCGAAGTCCGCGCGGTCGATAAGCCGCCGCGCGTTGTCGTATCGCGCGTGCATTGCACAGCCGCCGAGCAACAAAGCCACGGCGCAAACGCTAATCAGCTTCGCAATCATTGCCAACTCCCTTGTCAATAGCCCTGTCAACCGCCGCGTCCTTTTTCTGCTTGCGCTCAATGGCTTCGGCGACATTGGCTGCCGCCGCCATATCCAAGCCGCATTCCACAAGCTCCTTGAAGCTCGGGAACGCCCTGAACATCGCCGCAAGCAACTGAATTATCGCCGAAACCATATCCGTCTACGCTCCAAAGAAGCTTTTGATTATCGACACAACGCCGTCAACCCAGCTTGTCGCGCCCTGCAAAATGCCGCCGAGCACCACAAGAGCCGCGCCAATCGCCGCGCCCTTTTTCGAAAGGAACGCGCCGAGCGTCTCTTTCCACGTTTTCTTTTCAGATTTCACTTCTGTTTCGTTAGCCATAATTTACCCTTTCTGTTATTGATTCGAAATTTCAGTTTCGGCACTGCCGCCCGCGTCGGCATTGCCCCAAGGTTCGCCGACTGCACTTGAAGCGTCGCTTTCCGATTCGCCCGAACTTTCTCCGCCAGCGTCGTCAGTTGCCTGCGGATTTTTGAGCGCGGCATATGCGTCCGCCATACCCTGTATGACCTCGGCGTACGACTCTATTGCCGCAAGCCCGTCCCTTTCCTTCAGTTGAATTACACTGCGACCGAACGCGGTCTCGATGTACACGTTCACGCCCTTGATTTCGGCTTCGACACTCTGCGAAGCCCCGTTGATATTTGTTGTCAGGTTTATTTTCATATTGTCCTTTTTATGAAGTTGCATTCTCCGCCGTGTACGCCGCGCTAAAGGCGTTGTACATTTGCCTTACGGCTTCGTCCTTGTCGCCTTTTACGTCGCCGAAAACGGTCAGATGGTTTTCGTTGCCCGAGATGTCGCGCACCTTGCCCCCGAACGAATAGTCGGCGGAAGCCACTATGCACCGCTTTTCGGCGGTCGAACTTTGAAGCGCAACAGGTATTGCCCTGCCGTTGTAATAGTCGCCAGGCGTATACGGAGCGTCGGAAGCCGACATATCGAAATTGAAGACGGCAAAGCGGCTCGCCTTGCCCTCGAAGTGTCCGTAGCCGAAGTTGGTCGAATCGGTTTTGTGGTAGTTGGTGGTGTCGAAAAATCCGAGCTTGGAGTTTTCTGCCCAAGCAATGGTCGATGTCTGGAGCGGGACGGATGTGCTGTTTTCGTCGAGCGTCGTCGGGTAGGTGAAGTCCCACTTCTTCGCGCCGTTGACGTAGATTTTTGCGGTGGAGGCGGTGGGGTCGGTTGCGTCGAAGTGCATACAGAGGCAGAAGGCGTATTTGCCCGCGGGCATTGTGTTGGGGTCGGTGCCGCCGAAGACGTTGTTGAGAAACGGCGCGTTTCCGAAATAGCCGCCGTCGCGCGAGCCGTTTCCTGCGCGGAGCAGAAACTTTCCGTTACGGCCGAGAGTCAAGCCGATTCCGTAGTAGCCCGAGTTGTACTGGTTGTCGCCCGTGAAATTGAGCGACATCGCACTGTGCGTGGAGAATTTGAAGTCTTCGTCGAGTTCGAGCGTCATACAGTGCGACTGGTCGAGCACGCCGAACATCGGATTGCCCGTCGTCTGCAACGCGCCCCC
>CASFDK010000032.1 GCA_949293415.1 uncultured Verrucomicrobiota bacterium | reverse complement strand
CAGGTGATTGCGATGCAGGCAATGGCGGCTTCAATGGGCATTTCGGCGGAACAAATGCAGGGTGTTATACGCTCGGCAATCGGGCTTTCCGCCGCCCTGAAAATGGACGTTATGACGGCGGTCAAAGCCGCATCGGCGGCAATGCAGGGCAAGACAACCGCGTTGCAGGAATATATCCCCGCGCTTTCCAAGTGCAAGACGGAGGAGGAAAAGCTTGCAATGGTACAAAAACTTTCGTCTTCGGGCTTCGCTCAGGCGAAAGCCGAAGCCGAAACAAGCGTCGGCAAGCTCAAACAACTCGCCAACGCGTGGGGCGACCTCGCCGAAACCGTCGGCGGACAGTTTGCCCCCGCTGCGGCGGACGTGGCTGACCTCCTGAAAGGAATGTGCGGTGTGCTCGCCGACAACAAGGGCTTTGCAACGCTCCTTACCGAGGCTCTCGCGGGGCTTGCAATCGCCCTTACGTTTTCGAGAATCGGCGGGTTGGCGGGCGTATCGCGAATGTTCAGGCTTGTTTCGCTCTCGATAAACGGCACAACGCTTGCCACAAAAACGCTCTCGGCGGCGTTGAAAGCAACGCCGTGGGGGGCGGTCGCGGGGCTTGCGACGGCGGCGGTGATGGGGCTTGCCTCCGCGTACTCGTACTTTGCCGAAAAGTCGCGGGAAGCCTACAAAAAAAGCATCGAGGCTTCGGCACAATACCGCGCCGCAATCGACGAAGAAGTGGCGTATCTCAAACAATGGGGCATTACGCTCGACGGCAACAAGAGACGCGCGGCGGAGGTTGCCGCCGAAATCGCCAAGCTCGCCAAAGAGCGCAATGAATACGAGCGGGCAAACCTCCGCAACGCAAATACCGGCTCGATGGGCGGCATATCGGGATACATAGACCCCAACGCCAGATCGCAACTCAACAACTACGACGAAAAAATAAAATCGCTCAAAGGGCTTCTTGCCGCGCTTGCGCCCGCCGAGAATTTGGCGGCGACTGCGGCGAAACAGCACGCGGCGGCCGTCGAACGGTCGAACGCGATTCTCGCCGAAAGCGAGGCAAAACTGCGGGCGGCGACCGACGGCACGGAAGCCCTGCGGCAAATTCGCCAAAAGTACGCCGACACCGAGCGCGAAATTGCCGACATCAAAGCGGCGTTCAACGGCGGAACGGTGAAAGACTCGGAACGCGCGGCAAAGGCAAACCGCCTTGCGCAGGCGCGGCGGGAGATTTTGGAGCTCGGCAAAGCCGAAGCCGAACAGGTTTTGAAAAACGGCGAAAATGAAAGAACCGCCGAGATGTTGCAGTTGCTTTCGCGGAAACTGTCGCTTGAAATCCAAATTGCCGACGCGAAGAATCGCGGCGATTCGGAGGAAGAAAAGCGTCTGCAAAGCCTGTCGGAATCGGTCGCGCAGGATTTGCGCCGCGCCGAGTTTGCGAAGCAGCACATCAATTCGCTGAAAGACACGGTAAAGACCGAGGGCGACTATGCCGACCTTAAAAAACGCGCCTACGCTTCGGCGGAAGCGACGCTGAAAGTCGAGAGGGAAAAAGCCGACGCGGAAAAGTGGCTTGCGGCGGAAACTGCGGCTTCGAAGACGCGCCAGCAGAGCTTGGAAATGGACATTCTCCGCGCGAGGGCTTCGGGCAACGAAACGCTCGCAAAAGAGCTTGAAGGCTCGCAGCGCGTCGCGCAGCTTGCCTCCGAAATCTTCGAAAACGCACGCCGCGAGGGCATGAGCCGCGACGAGCTTGTAAACCTGCAAAATTCCGCCAACGCGCAGGCGCGGGAACGCTACAACCTCGAAAAGTCTATCAGCGACGAAGCCGAGCGGCAGAACCTCGCCAAGGACGCGCAGGCGAAAATAGAGGACATCATTCTGGCGAACAAAATCGAGCAGCTCAAAGCGCAGGGGCGGATGAAGGAGGCTCAGGCACTTGCGGAGGAACGCGACATCAAACGAAGTCTCGCGGGCTTGCAGGGCGTTTCCGACGAAGACAAAAAGAAACTCGCCGCCACAATGCGACAAACGAACGTCTATCGTACCGCCCGACAGGGAGGCTCGGCGGGCGCGGGCGGCGCGGGCTACGAAAGCGGCGGAAGCTCCGGCGGAGGAACGGGCGGAAGTTCGACGGGCGGACGAAAACGTCCCGCGACGGTTTCCGCCAAATATGCGGATTTGTACGACCAGTGGAAGGCGGCGGGCGGTTCGAAGTCGGGGCAAAGCTGGACGGCTTTCCGCGACGCAAACAAGGGCGAGGCTGAGGACAGAAAGGCGGGCAGACAAAGCGCGGCGGCAAAACGGCTGTCTGGACAGGCGCAAAGCTACCTTGGCGGCGCGTCGGAGGCGGCGCGGAAAATGGCGGGAGCTGTGCCGAAAGGAATCTCGAAAACCGCAGACGAGGCACAAAGTGCCTCCCCGTCGCGCTCGAACCGCCAAAAGCAGACGATCCAGCCGCAGACCGCCGACGCCGCGCTCGGGCAGGAGCTTCAAAAGCGCGGCACGGACGGCGACAAAGGCGGCGACCCGAAAAAGGATACCGACAATATCGAGAAAATGACCAAGGCTCTGAACGACTGCCTCGAAGCCCTGAAAGACATCAAAAACAACACGGCGGCGACCGCCACAAAAAAGGAGAACAAATAAATGAGGGACGACGTTTTCGACAACCGCTGCTACGACGACCTTTTCCGCCGCGTCTTCGAGTTCGAGCAGTACGGCGGGCGCAAGGACATCTTCTGGCTCGAGCTCGACTACTACATCACGCGCGACAGGTTCGCCTCGCGCATCGGGGCGGCGTTGGACGTTTCGATGAAGTCGTATTCGGGCAACGAAATCTTCCGCGACGCAATCGACAAAGAGGCGATTGCCGCCATCGCCTACAAGGTTATCGACGAGAAAATCGAGCCGCAGACGGCGTTTCAGGACATCTACAAGGTGACCGAAGTCTACGGCTACGCCCCGGACGAGACGTTCAACACATATTCGGGCGAAGTCGTGCAGTTCCCGACGCTGCGCGACACTTCGGCGGACGGAAAGGTCGTCAAAAGCGTCACATTCTACTACAGTCTCGGCAAGATACGTTTCGACGACAACGACGGTGCGTTCAATGTAGGCGACTGGTTGGACTTGTTTGTCCAAGCCCGGGCCTCGGGCAATCTGTACGCTTGCTACGGAATGCAGCTAAGCCAAGTTTCGGAGGTTCGCACGGAGGGCGGTAAGCGCACGTGCTATTGCACGGACATCAGTTGGAACGTGCCTTCGAGCGGGACAACGCAGGGTTCTCAGGCGGTCATCCAACAATACGGAATCCGCGCGGGAACGGCGACGCGGACATTTACCGTGCGCGAACAGGGCAACCAACAAGTGCCGACGACAAACTTCATCAGCTACCACACGAGCTTTCCGAATATCGACGACAAACTAAAAATAATGGCAGGCAATAACGAAAGCCAAGAAATCAACAGCGCGACAACCCCGAGCTACACCCAGTGGCAGACGTGGAAAGCCGACGGAACTCTCGTGTGCCTGTTAGAACCCGAAATAACGCAGGTCGGCACACTTTATAAAAAGACGGTGAAGAAATGCCGCGCAAGATAGGCGGCGATCAACGGCGGAATAGGGGCAAACTTAGAAAAACAAAACGGCATTTTCCAAGAAACGCCCAACAACTTAGAAAACGCCGCAAAAACGCCCCCACAACCCCGACCTTGCAAACACTCCGCAAAGACAATGCAGCCCCCACGCAACCGATTTGCAACAGGGGCTTCCGCAAGGCGAAAAATCACAAAAATGGTCAAACGTGTGGCACGCTTACGTCAAACCTTCTGGCGCGATACAAAAAATTTTCTAAAAAAGTGCTTGCATTTTGGAAAGAATATACGATGATGCGAATCACAATTTTCATAATGCGAGTCTATCGCCAATATGAGAATTGACCTTAAAGCGGGTTTGAAAAAATCCGCCGCTTCTGAAAAAAAACTTGAAAAAAGATATTGACAGAAGCAAACGGAATCGCCTTAATGGGTAGCCTTTTCAAATTCAAACGAGCGGCTTCGGAAGGGGCGACGAGTTGAAAGGGGAAAGGAAAGTTCTTTGGAAGTCGAAAAACTTTTTTTTGAAAAAATGAAAATTT
>CASFDK010000031.1 GCA_949293415.1 uncultured Verrucomicrobiota bacterium | reverse complement strand
TGCAGCCTGCTTTTTAGGTATCCTTTAGTAGTGTGGGTGGTTTGGGGTAGTGATTTTGCTTTGTCTGCGGATTTTTACGGTAGGATAGTTATTGCCGCAGGCAATACGAGCTTGTCGGGGAAAGGCGCGGCTGTAGCCGCGCCGCGATATCACAAGAAGGAACGCAGTTCCGACGACTGGCGCGGCTCGCGCCCGAAGTTCCGTAGCCGTGCAGGCTGCAGCCTGCTTTTTTTACTTTTTTTAAAAAAAGTGTTGACGAGCTGGGATGGTCGATTCATAACTTGTCCCTTTCAAATTAAAAAACGCCAGACAACTGGCGGCTTTTGAGTGTCGCCCCGGTAGCTCAGTTGGCAGAGCACGTCCTTGGTAAGGACGGGGTCGGCGGTTCAAATCCGCTCTGGGGCTCGCTCTTGAAAGTCATCAATCAAACCTAAAAAATAAAACCGAAAGAACCATGTCGAAAGAATCATTCGTCAGAACGAAACCACACGTAAACGTAGGCACCATCGGTCACATCGACCACGGTAAAACTACACTCACGACCGCAATCTTGAAGGTTCAGTCGGACAAGGGCCTGGCTCAATTTAAGTCCTATCAGGACATTGCTAAGGGCGGCACTGTTCGCGACGCTTCCAAGACTGTTACTATCGCTGTCGCGCACGTCGAGTACGAAACTCCCACGCGCCACTATGCGCACGTTGACTGCCCTGGACACGCGGACTTCGTCAAGAACATGATCACGGGTGCTGCCCAGATGGACGGCGCAATCCTCGTTGTCAGCGCGGCGGACGGCCCGATGCCCCAGACTCGCGAACACATCCTGCTCGCCCGTCAGGTCGGCGTTCCGAAAATCGTCGTTTTCCTCAACAAGTGCGACCTCCTCGACGACCCCGAACTCCTCGAGCTCGTTGAAATGGAAGTCCGCGACCTCCTCAACAAGTACCAGTATCCGGGCGACGAAACCACGATTATCCGCGGTTCGGCTCTCGGCGCGCTCGAAGGTACTGAATTCGGCGTGAACAGCATCAACCAGCTCATGGACGCCATCGATGCTGAAATTCCCGAACCCGAACGTCCCGTCGACAAGCCCTTTATGATGTCGGTTGAAGACGTATTCTCGATCACGGGTCGCGGTACTGTTGCAACCGGTCGTATCGAACGCGGCAAAATCCACGTCGGCGACGAAGTTGAAATCATCGGTCTGGGCGACACCAAGAAGACGACCGTTACGGGCGTTGAAATGTTCCGCAAGCTTCTCGACGAAGGTCAGGCGGGCGACAACGTTGGTCTCCTCCTCCGTGGTATCGAAAAGAATCAGGTACAGCGCGGTCAGGTTATCGCAAAGCCCGGTTCGATTACTCCCCACACGAAGGCAAAGGCTGAAATCTACGTTCTCACCAAGGACGAAGGCGGCCGCCACACTCCGTTCTTCACCAACTACCGCCCGCAGTTCTTCTTCGGTACTGCCGACGTTACGGGTGTTTGCAAACTCCCCGAAGGTGTCGAAATGGTTATGCCCGGTGACAACCTTTCCATCGAAATCGACCTCCAGAAGCCCATCGCCATGGAAAAAGGTCAGCGTTTCGCTATCCGCGAAGGTGGTCGCACAATCGGTGCAGGCCGTATCTCGGAAATCATTGCTTAATTAAGCATACGCACGCCGAAAGCTTAGCGGCTTTCGGCTTTGCCGTCCGAATCCGCTCCGCTTAAACGGCGGTGCGGGCGGACAAAAAAGGACATTTAGGGAAGTAGTTCAATTGGTAGAGCAACGGTCTCCAAAACCGTGTGTTGGGGGTTCGAGTCCCTCCTTCCCTGTTGTTCAAGGAAAAGCACACAAAACAGGCGGTTTCGCCGAAGAAAAACAATGACCAATCCATTCAGCAAAATCAGACAATTCTATCAGGAAATGGTTGTCGAGTTAAAGAAGTCTTCGTGGCCAACTCGACCCGAACTTGTCAACTCGGTGATAGTGGTATTTGTCGCGTTGGGTCTGCTCGGAGCGTTTGTCGCCCTTGCGGACTTTGCCATTTACAATGTCGTCGATTTGTTGACGTGGTTTGTCAAGGGCGGAAAGTAAGTCGGGCTGAATATGGAATCGGAATCGCAGAGTACAGCCAAGTGGTACGCCGTTCAGACGCGCTCCAATATGGAAAAGAAAGTCGTCGAAACGCTCAAGCGTATGATTGACGTCGAAGATATGGGCGCGTACATTTCAAAGGAAGACATTTTGATGCCCGAAGAGCGCGTTTCCGAAATCAAGAACGGCAACAAAATAACGCGTGCCCGCAAACTTTACCCCGGTTATATATTTGTCCGCGTAAAGCTTTACGACGACAACGAAAACTTTTTGGAAAAACCGTGGTATTTCGTCCGCGGAATCAACGGTGTATTGAATTTTATGGGCGGAGAACGCCCCGTGGCGTTGCGCCCCGCCGAAGTCGAAAGAATAAAGGCGCAGATGAACCAGCCCGAAGGCGCGGAAAGACCGAAGATTGTCTTCAATGTGGGCGAATCGGTAAAGATAAACGAAGGGCCTTTCCTCGGTTCGACGGGCGTGATAGAAGAAGTCGATGCGGAGCGTGGCAAGTTGCGCGTAAGCGTGTCGATGTTCGGCAGATTCACTCCCGTTGAGCTTGAATACTCGCAGGTTTCGAGGGTGGACGCCGTCGAGTAAAACAATTTTACGCACAGCCTCAAGCAGTAGTAAATTCTTATAAGAAAAGACAACCAAAATGGCAAAGAAAGTAGTAAAAGAAATTAAGTTGCAGCTCCCCGCGGGCGCAGCCAATCCGGCTCCTCCCGTAGGCCCCGCACTCGGCGCGGCGGGCGTAAACATTATGGGATTCTGTAAGGAATTCAACGCCAAGACGAAGGACCAAGCGGGTATGATTCTGCCCGTAGTTATCTCCGTTTATCAGGACAAGTCGTTCACGTTTGTCCTCAAGTCCCCGCCGGCGGCAGTTCTGCTCAAGAAGGCTGCGAAGATCGAAACGGCGAGCGCAAAGCCCAATGTCGACAAGGTCGGCAAGGTAACGCGCGCACAGATTAAGGAAATCGTCAAAATTAAGGAAAAGGATCTCAACGCTACAAGCCCCGAACAGGCTGCCAAGATTATCGAAGGCACGGCACGTTCGATGGGTATCGACGTTGTGGACTAATCTTTTATTCCGAACTTTCGCGTCGGTCTCGAATGGGGCGGACGCGAAATTCGTAAGACAACAATAACAAACCGCACTGCAAAAAAGCAGGAGACAAAAGAAAAAGTCATGGTTAAAAGAAGCAAAAGATACCAGAAAGCGGCTGAAGCCGCGCCGAAAGCGGCACTCTCGTTGAAGGAAGCCGTAGACGCGCTGCAGGCAATGCCGAAAGCTGCGTTCGACGAAACGGTGGAACTTTCCTTCCGCCTGAATGTCGATCCCAAACAGAGCACGCAAATGGTGCGCGGAACGGTTCGTCTGCCCAATGGCAGCGGCAAAAAAGTCAGAGTAATCGTCTTCACGGAAAATCCCGAAGCGGCTCTGGCGGCAGGCGCAGACAAGGCGGGTTTTGAAGACCTCATCAAGGAAGTTTCCGAAGGATTCCTCGATTTCGACGTCGCAATTTCGACGACATCGGCGATGAAGGAAGTCCGCAAGGTTGCCCGCGTTCTCGGTCCGAAGGGTTTGATGCCCAATCCCAAGAGCGGCACGGTAACGGACGACGTTGCCGCGGCTATCAAGGAAGTCAAAGCGGGTCGTGTAGAATTCAAGATGGACAAAACTTCGAACATGAGCGTTGTAGTCGGCAAGCGCAGCTTTGCGGCGGACAAGCTCGCGGAAAACGCAAAGGTTGTTCTCGACAGCGTTGTAGCGGCGCGCCCCGAAGTCATCAAGGGCAAGTTCATCAATTCAATCGCAATCAGCTCGACAATGAGCCCCAGCGTTAAGATTGCGCTGAGCGAAGTTGCAGTTGCACAATAAGGAGAGTTTTTCACAATGAGACCCGAAAAGAAATTTCTCGTAGAAGAAGCTCGCAATCGCCTGTCGTCGGCGGGGCACGTTTTCCTCGTCAGCTTCACGGGCGTAAAAGTGGCGGATGCTGCCGAGTTGCGCAAAGCTCTTGCGGCGGTCGGTGCGGAATACCACGTTGCAAAGAATTCGATTATCAAAATCGCGGCAAAGGAACTTAACCTGCCGTCGATGGACGCAGTTCTCGAAGGCCAGACCGGCGTAATCACGGGCGGAGAAGATCCGGCTGCGGTTGCAAAGGCCGTTTCGACGTTCTTCAAGACCCGCGAAAACTCGACAATCAAGCTCGGTATTATGGGCGAGAAGGTTATGTCGAAGGAAGAGGTCGAATACCTCGGTAGCCTCCCGAGCCTTCCCGAACTCCGCGCAAAGTTCCTCTCGTTGCTCAATACGCCCGCAAGCCAGATGGTTCGCGTCATATTCTGCAAGCTCGAGAAGGAAGGCGGCGCACCTGCAGAAGCGGAAGCGCAGGCGTAGTTTTGAGTCGCACTCGGGGCGCATTCGGTTTCGGATACGTCCCGAATTTGAAGAAAAAACAATTTTGTCCGCCGCATAGGTTTGCATATTCGGCGGACGCAAAAACAAACAACTAAAGAACACCCTTGGGGGGAGAAACCTCTTAATTATTCCGCGAGGAATGCCAAGAGTTCAAAGGAGAAAATAAAAATGGCAGACATCACAAAAGATCAGGTTATCGAATGGCTCAGCGCACTCACAGTCGTTGACGCGGCGGCTCTTGTCAAGGAGCTCGAAGAAAAATGGGGCGTAAGCGCAGCTGCTCCCGTAGCAGTAGTAGCCGGCAACGGCGGCGCGGCGGCAGTCGAAGAAAAGGACTCGTTCGACGTTATCCTCAAAGCGGTTGACCCCTCCAAGAAGATTGCGGTCATTAAGGAAGTCCGTGCAATCACAGGCTTGGGCTTGGCTGAAGCTAAGGCTCTCGTCGAAGGCGCTCCGAAGACAATCAAGGAAGGCGTCAATAAGGACGAATCCGCAGAATTGGCTAAGAAGCTCAAGGACGCGGGTGCCGAAGTCGAAGTCAAGTAATACGCTTGAACCTTCAAGTATACTTTTCGCGGAGAGCCCGCGGTGCCGAGTAATATCGGCATCGCGGCTGTCCGCTTTTTCCGCTTAAAATATCCCGAAGCGCAAAAGAAAGGGGATATGCAAGTTCTTTTGAATCCGCGTCCGATAGCGCGATATTGCGGGGGCGGATTTTGCAGAGGGCGAACCCAAATCAAATCTCAAGAATATGTCCGAGCGAATAAACTTTGGAAAACTCAAGGAAGTAATACCGCTTCCCAATCTCATTGAGAATCAGCTTAATTCATATGCTGATTTTCTCCAAAAAGACGTACCCCCCGCGAAGAGAAGAATGGTGGGTTTGCACGCTGTCTTCAGCGAGATATTCCCGATAGAAAGCTACGACGGAAAACACAAGCTTGAGTATGTATCCTACGAACTCGTAGGTCCTAAGCAGACGGAAGTGGAGTGCATAAAGGAAAGCACCACATACTCCGTAGCCCTTCACGTGAAGTTCCGCCTTGTTTCCGGCGACTCCACCAAAGAAGACACAATTTTCATGGGCGACATCAACATGATGACCAAGAGCGGCAGTTTTATCGTAAACGGCGCCGAACGCGTGGTTGTCAGCCAATTGCACCGCAGCCCCGGCATTTGTTTTGAAGAGACAATGCACAGCTCCGACAAGATACTCTATTCTTTCCGTCTCATCCCCGACCGCGGCACATGGGTTGAAGTGCAGTTCGACCAAAACGACCTGCTTTACGTTTATATCGACCGCCGCCGCCGCCGCAGGAAGTTCCTTATCACAACACTGTTGCGCGCACTCGGACACAGCTCCGACCCCGAAATCGTCAAGCTTTTCTACGAAGTCGAAGATATGTCGGTAAAACGCGCATTGCAGATGGAAAACATCTCGCAATACGTTCTCGCCGAACCTGTAACCGACCCCGACAAGGGCATCGTGCTTCTCAAACAGTACGAAACGCTCACGACAATGGCGATTCAGAAGTTCAAGGCGGCAAACATCGAAGAATTTAAAGTCATCGACACCACGGTCGACGACGGCGCAATCGTCCGCGCAATCAAGAAGGACAAGACAAAGAACGAAGAGGGCGCGTTGAAGTACATCTACACGCAGTTGCGCCCCGGCGAACCCGTAAACGTCGAAAACGCGCGCGCACTCATCCGCCGCACACTCAAAGATCCAAAGCGTTACGACTTGGGCAGAGTCGGCAGATTCAAAATCAACCAAAAACTGGGGCTGAATACGCCGCTCGAAACCCGCATTCTCACAAGCGAAGACATCGTTGCAGGCACGAAATATCTCTGCAAGCTCAAGAAGGGTCAGGGTATCATCGACGATATCGACAATTTGAGCAGCCGCCGTGTAAGAACCGCGGGCGAATTGCTCGCCAACCAGTGCAGGGCGGGTCTTGCCCGTACCGAAAAGATTATCCGCGAACGTATGAACGCGTCGGAACAGAACGTGGAATCGCTTACAATCCAGCGTCTCGTAAACACGAAGGCGATGACCACGGTTATCCGCGACTTCTTCGCGAGAAACCAGCTCTCGCAGTTTATGGACCAAATCAATCCGCTTTCGGAACTGACCCACAAACGCCGTCTTTCGGCTCTCGGTCAGGGCGGTTTGAGCCGCGAACGCGCGGGCTTCGAAGTCCGAGACGTCCATGCAACGCACTACGGCAGAATTTGTCCGATTGAAACGCCTGAAGGTCCGAATATCGGTCTTATCAACTCGCTTTCGTGCTACGCGAAAATCAACGAGTTCGGCTTTATCGAAACGCCCTACCGCAAAGTGGAAAACGGCAAGGTTCTCGACAAAATCGAATACCTTTCGGCGGACGAAGAAGAGGGCAAGACAATCGCGCAGGCGAGCAGCGAAATCAAGGACGGCAAGCTTGTCGGCAGGGTAATCGCAAGAAACTTCGACGAAGTTTCGGAAGTCGACCCGAAGGATGTCGACTATATGGACGTAAGCCCGAAACAGCTCGTATCGGTTGCGGCGGGTCTTATCCCGTTCCTCGAACACGACGACGCAAACCGCGCGTTGATGGGTTCGAACATGCAACGTCAGGGCGTGCCGCTTTTGAAAACCCAAGCTCCGTTCGTGGGCACGGGCATCGAAGGCAGAGTCGCGACAGACTCGCGCACGGTAGTTCTTTCGGAATCCGACGGTATCGTGGCAAGCGTCGACGCAAAGCGGGTCGTGGTAACGCCCGACGGCGAAATGCCCAAAAAAGTTCAGGGCAAGCTTAAGAGCGATCCCGACAAGAAGATTTTCGTTTACGAAATGCGCAAATTTATGCGCTCGAACGCGTGCACATGCTTCACGCAAAAGCCCGTTGTAAAACACGGTCAAAAGGTGAAGGTCGGTACGGTTCTGGCGGACGGCGCGGCAACCGAAGACGGCGAATTGGCACTCGGCAAGAACGTTTTGGTGGCATTTATGCCTTGGAACGGATACAACTTCGAAGACGCAATTCTGCTCTCGGAAAAGCTCATCAAGAACGATGTTTTCACCTCGGTGCACATCGAAGAATACGAAGTAACGGCGCGCGACACAAAGCTCGGGCCCGAAGAAATAACGCGAGACATTCCCAATGTCGGCGAAGACGCGCTCAAGAACCTCGACCGCAACGGCGTAATCCGCATCGGAGCGGAAGTGAAGGCGGGCGACATCCTCGTGGGTAAAATCACCCCGAAGAGCGAAACGGAACTTGCGCCCGAGGAAAAACTGCTCCGCGCAATCTTCGGCGAAAAGGCATCCGACGTTAAGGACTCGTCGCTCATCGTTCCCTCGGGCGTAAAGGGCATCATTATGGATGTCAAGGTTTCGACGAAAGTCGACGGCGAAGGCGAAAAGCTCAGCGAAAGCGACATGCGCCGTCGCACCCGCAAAATCAAGGAAGAGCACCGTGCACAGAGCGACGCCCTCCGCGATGAGCTCACCGAAGCTCTTTCGAACGTACTCTTGGGCGAAAAAATTCCGCTCGACGTACGCAACTCGGAAACTGGCGAAGTCATCATTCCGCAGAACAGAAAAATCACCAAGACGCTTTTGCGCCGCTTGGCTTCCGTTTCGAAGAACATCGACATCGATCCATCGCCGGTTCGCAACAAGATTTTCGGAATCATCGAAGGCTTCCAGAGCAAGTTTGCCGAAATCGAAGCCGAATGCGCCCGCAAGGTCGCTTCAATCGAAAGCGGCGACGGCTCCGACCAGAACGTCATCAAGAACGTAAAAGTTTACATCGCCACAAAGCGCAAGATTCAGGTTGGCGACAAGATGGCAGGCCGCCACGGCAACAAGGGTATCGTTGCCCGCATCGTTCCCGAAGAGGATATGCCCTATCTGCCCGACGGCACGCCCGTTGAAATCTGCTTGAACCCGATGGGTGTTCCGTCCCGAATGAACGTAGGTCAGGTCTTGGAAACGCACTTGGGCTGGGCTTGCAAAAAACTCGGAATCAAGATTGCCACCCCGATTTTCGACGGTATCAGCGAAAAGGATATCCGCACATACCTCAAGAACACGGGTATGCCCGAAAGCGGCAAGGTTCGCCTCATCGACGGTCTGACGGGCGACTACTTCGACCAGCCGGTCGTTGTCGGGTACATCTATATGATGAAGCTCAACCACTTGGTTGCCGACAAGATCCACGCCCGTGCGGTAGGTCCGTACAGCCTTATTACTCAACAGCCGTTGGGCGGCAAGGCTCAATACGGCGGTCAGCGTTTCGGCGAAATGGAAGTTTGGGCACTCGAAGCTTACGGCGCGGCTTACACGCTGCAGGAATTGCTCACGGTAAAGTCCGACGACGTGCAGGGCAGAACGCGCATTTACGAGCAGCTCGTAAAGGGCGACAGCTCGTTGCAGGCGGGTACGCCGCAGTCCTTCAACGTATTGATGAAGGAAATGCAGGGTCTGTGCTTGAACATCAAAGCGGAAAACAGCGACGACATAGAAATATAATCCGACGCTTTTTTAACCCCCCTTTAAAAATCAAGGAATTTTATATGGACGAAAACAATACAAGCCAACAAGCGCGTGAAATTCTCGGTTTCGACAGCGATGCGGGTTTCGACTCCGTTTCGATTGGTCTTGCGTCTCCCGATACGATTCGTTCGTGGTCGCACGGCGAGGTCAAGAACCCCGAAACAATCAACTACCGCACGTTCAAGCCCGAACCCGGCGGTTTGTTCTGTCAGAGAATTTTCGGTCCGGTGCGCGACTACGAGTGCGCTTGCGGCAAGTACAAACGCATCCGCTTTAAGGATCAGGTTTGCGACCGTTGCGGTGTTGAAGTAACGACAAGCCGCGTGCGCCGCGAAAGAATGGGACACATCGAACTTGCAGTTCCCGTAGCCCACATCTGGTTTTTGAAAAGTATGCCGAGCAGACTCAGCTTGATGCTCGATATGACTTCGAAAGCCCTCGAAAGCGTAATTTACTACGAACGCTACGTCGTCATCGACCCGATGAACACGTCGCTTACATTCAAGCAGTTCCTCACCGAGGAAGATTACCAAGCCGAAATCGACGCGGGCAGCGAATTTGTCGCAAAAATGGGCGCGGAGGCCATCCGCGATCTGCTCGCAAAAATCGACTTGGAAAAGCTCGAAGTTGAACTCGTCGAACAAATGCAGTCGACGCGCTCGAAGCAGATTAAAAAGAAGCTTTCGAAGCGTTTGAAGCTCGTTCAGGGCTTCATTCAGAGCAATTCGCGCCCCGAATGGATGATTCTCGAAGTCCTGCCCGTCATTCCGCCGGACCTCAGACCTCTCGTCCCCCTCGAGGGCGGCAGATTTGCAACCAGCGACCTCAACGACCTTTACCGCCGCGTAATCAACCGCAACAACCGTCTGCGCAGCCTTATGCAGATGCGCACTCCCGATGTCATCATTCACAACGAAAAGAGAATGTTGCAGGAGTCCATCGACGCGCTGTTCGACAACGGCCGCCACGGCCGTCCCGTAACGGGCGCGGGCAACAGACCGCTCAAGAGCATTTCGGATATGCTCAAGGGCAAACAGGGTCGTTTCCGTCAGAACCTGCTCGGTAAGCGCGTAGACTATTCAGGGCGTTCGGTTATCGTCATCGGTCCCGACCTCAAGCTCAACCAGTGCGGTCTGCCGAAGAAAATGGCTCTTACACTGTTCGAACCTTTCATTATCCGCCGCTTAAAGGAACTGGGTTTCGTCCACACCGTCCGCAGCGCGCGCAAGATGATTGAAAAGAAGTCGCCCGAAGTTTGGGATATTCTGGAAGAGGTAACCGAGGGGCACCCCGTTATGCTCAACCGCGCTCCGACGCTCCACAGACTTTCGATTCAGGCGTTCGAGCCCGTTCTCATCGAAGGCGATGCAATCCGCCTGCACCCGCTCGTTTGTGCGGCGTACAATGCGGACTTCGACGGCGACCAAATGGCGGTGCACGTTCCCCTTTCGCTCGAGGCAATCTTGGAGGCAAAACTCCTGATGCTTGCAAGCAACAACATTTTCTCGCCCTCATCGGGCAAACCTATTTTGACTCCTTCGCAGGACATCGTGTTGGGTTGCTACTACCTCACATACGAACCGAGCCTGAAGAAGGAAAAGGGCGACCGCGTTCCCCTTCTTGCGTCCCTCCGCGAAGTCGAAGGAGCGCAGGCGGAAGGTATGCTCCACTGGCATGACTGGATTGACTACGTCAACCCAGACTACGGCAAAGACACGATTTTCGGCGACAAGACAAAGAAAATCATCCGCACCACTCCCGGACGCGTCATCTTCAACACAATTTGGCCCGAAAAAATGGGCTTCGTAAATTTCGTAGTTCCGAAGGGCAAACTCGGCGACCTCATCTTGAATACGTTTAAGATTTGCGGCCGCAGCGAAAGCGCGCCCGTACTCGACAGGATGAAGAAACTCGGTTTCCGCACGGCTACATTGGCGGGTATTTCAATCGGTATCGGCGACATGGACATTCCCGCCGAAAAGAAGTCGATTATCGCCGAAGCCCGCGCGAAAATCAAGGTCATCGAAAACGAATACCACAAGGGTACGATTACAAAAGGCGAACGCTCGAACAAGGTCATAGACGTTTGGAACGTTGCGACCGACGAAATCGCGAAGAAGGCGTTCGAAAACCTCGCGCGTGTTCCCGAAAAGACATTCGGCCGCCAGCACATCAACCCCGTTTACGTTTTGATGGATTCGGGAGCCCGAGGCAACAAGGCTCAGGTTCGCCAGCTCTGCGGCGCGCGCGGTCTTATGGCAAAGCCCAACGGCGAAATTATCGAACGTCCGATTCTCTCGTCCTTCCGCGAAGGTCTGAGCGTACACGAATACTTCATTTCCACGCACGGCGCGCGCAAGGGTCTTGCCGACACCGCTCTTAAAACGGCGGACGCGGGCTATATGACCAGAAAACTCTGCGATGTTGCAATGGACGTTATCATCACGGAAGAGGACGACGGCAACCGCGCGGGTATTTGGAAACAGGCAATCTACGACGGCGACGACGAAATTGTGTCTCTGTTCGACCGCATCGTCGGCCGCTGCTCGTCGGACGACGTAAAGAACCCGACGAACCCGTCGGAAATCGTAGTCCACAGCGGCGAACTCATCACCGAGGCAATGGCAAAGCGCATCGGCGCACTCGGTATCGAGCGCGTAAAGATTATGAGCCCGCTCACGCACCTCAAGCGCAATGCAATCCCCGCAAAGGCGTACGGCATCGACCCGTCTTCGCAGAAGCTTGTAGAGCGCGGCACGGCGGTCGGCATCATCGCGGCGCAGTCCATCGGCGAGCCCGGTACGCAGCTTACGATGAGAACCTTCCACGTCGGCGGCGTTGCACAGGCGGTCAAAGCTCCCGAACTTACGGCGCGCAACGACGGCACAATCCATTACGAAGATATCACGTGCGTTTCGCTTCCGCAGGTCGATGCCGACGGCAACGAAATCAAGGTAAGCGTAGTCCTCAACAAAACCGCACATATGAAGATTGTCGGCGAAGAGGGCAACGTTCTCGAAGACTACACTCTGGCGGCTGGTGCACTCATCACCGCGGAAGAAGGTCAGCACGTCAAGAAGGGCACGCTCCTTGCGCGTTGGGACCCGCACAACATCCCGATTATGGCAAGCGAATCCGGTATCGTCCAGTTCAAGGACTTGATTGACGGTTTGACATACCGTTCCGACTTCGACCCCTCGACGGGGCGTACCACAATCATCATTTCCGACCACAAGGAAGACCTCAACCCGACCATCAACATCATCGACAAGAAGACGAAGAAGGTCAAGGCGTTCCAAGCCATCCCGACGGGCGCGCAGGTCATCGTTGCAGAAGGCGACGAAATCGCCCCCGGTATGATTATGGCGAAAACCCCGCGTTCCGCCGCAAAAACGCAGGACATCACGGGCGGTCTGCCGCGCGTTGCGGAATTGTTCGAAGCTCGCAGACCCAAGGATGCCGCGGAAATCGCGCGTTCGTACGGTATCGTAAAGATCGGCGGCACGCGCCGCAAGAAGACGATTCTGCGCATAGTTCCGAAGGGATGGCAGGAAGGCGACGACGCGACAATCGAGGAACACCTCATTCCCGCCAACAAGCGCATCATCGTACAGCCCGACGACGAAGTAAAGCGCGGTCAGCCCCTTACCGAAGGCGGCGTAGACCCGAGCGAAGTTCTCGAAGTTATGGGCGCGGACGAAGTGCAGGAATACATCATCAGGGAAATCCAAAAGGTTTACCGCTCGCAGGGCGTTACAATTAACGACAAGCACATCGAAGTTATCGCTTCGAGAATGCTGCGCAAGGTGCGCATAACAGACCCCGGCGACTCCGACTACTTCTGGGGTCAGCAGGTAGACCGCTACGAATTTAAGGAAACCAACGAGAACATCGTCGCCGCGGGCGGTAAAGCCGCGACCGCAGAGCCGATTCTCTTGGGTATCACGAAGGCGAGCTTGGAAACGGAAAGCTTCATAAGCGCAGCCTCCTTCCAGGAAACTACGAGAGTTCTGACCGAAGCCGCAACGCTCGGCAAGCGCGACGACCTCTCGGGCTTCAAGGAAAATGTGATTATGGGTAATTTGATTCCCGCAGGTACGGGGCTTGCCGCGTACCGCAAACTGAAGGTCACGGCGGTGGGCGAGCCCATGGCCAAGCCCGTCGGTTTCGATGCGGAAACACCTTCGGAGGCCGACGCACAATAACGTCGGCGTCCTTCGATGATTAAGTTTTTGCGCGGCACCGAACGAGGCGTAGAGACAAATACGTCTAACGGCGCGAAGACGAAAATCCACGAAAGTAATCCGATTCGCGGGCAGGGGGAGAGGTTCTCCGAGACGCGGGTCGGGTCGGCTCAAACAAGACAGACAAAGCATTGCGGGGCGACGGAGACGTTGTACAGGCGTCGCGCAAGGCGTAAAAAATAAAAAAAACTAAATAAAAAACTTGCCAAAGGGAAAGTGATATATACTTTTCAGCATCTTTCTCTTTAAAAAGACACAAAATATGCCTACAATTAATCAGTTAGTTCGCAAGCCGCGCAGCCTTGTAAAAGCGAAGACAAAGGCTCCGGCACTCAAGTCGAATCCGTTTCGTCGCGGCGTGTGCGTGCAGGTTATGACCCGCACACCTAAAAAGCCGAATTCGGCTATTCGTAAAGTCGCAAAAGTGCGTCTTACTTCGGGCTACGAAGTAATCGCCTACATCCCCGACGAAGGCCACTCGTTGCAGGAACACAGCGTTGTTCTGGTTCGCGGCGGTCGTGTCAAGGACTTGCCCGGTGTTCGTTACCACATCGTCCGCGGTACTCTTGACTGCATGGGCGTTGAAAAACGTCGCCGCAGCCGTTCGAAGTACGGTGTCAAACGCCCGAAGGCCAAGAAGGCATAATTGAAAATTTAAAGAAGGCAAAAATATGTCACGCAGACACAGAGCTGAAAAAAGAGAACGTATTCCGGATTCGCGTTATAAGAGCCCCCTCGTCAGCCACCTTATCAACATGGTGATGAAGAACGGCAAAAAGACTGTCGCCGAACGCATTGTTTACGGCGCAATCGAAAAGGTGAGCGAAAAGCTCGAAAAGGGCGATCCCATCGACCTGCTTCTGGGCGCACTCGAAAATGTCCGTCCCAAACTCGAAGTCAAGAGCCGTCGCGTAGGCGGTGCTACATACCAAGTTCCCGTCGAAGTTTCGTTCGACCGCCAGCAGACGCTCGCTTTCCGTTGGCTCATCGAAGCTGCGGGCAACCGCAAAGGTCTGCCGATGGCGGACGCTCTCGCGGCCGAATTGGTAGATGCATACAACGGCACGGGTACTGTCGTAAAGAAGCGCGAAGACGTTCACAAGATGGCGCAGTCCAACAGGGCTTTCGCGCACCTCCGCTGGTAATCCGAACCGATAGAAGACCACAAATATGGCACTTTCAGAAAAAAATTCTCCCAATAGAACGAAGCCGTTGGAATATACCAGAAACATCGGTATATCGGCGCACATCGACGCAGGCAAGACGACTTGCTCCGAACGTATTTTGTTCTATAGCGGCGTAGTCCACAAAATCGGCGAAGTCCACGAAGGTACTGCCGTCACGGACTGGATGGAACAGGAACGCGAACGCGGTATCACCATTACATCGTCGGCTATTTCGTGCAACTGGGTGACAAAGGACGGTCCCTACAAGGGTATCCAGCACCAAATCAACCTTATCGACACCCCCGGACACGTTGACTTCACCGCCGAAGTGGAACGTTCGCTGCGTGTTCTCGACGGAGCGGTCGCAGTATTCTGCGCGGTTGCGGGCGTACAGCCCCAGTCGGAAACGGTTTGGCGTCAGATGAACAAGTACAACGTTCCGCGCATCGCCTTCATAAACAAGATGGATAGAACCGGAGCCGACTTCTACGGCGCGGTCGAAGACATCAAGACGAAGCTCAACGGCAACCCCCATCCGCTCTTCCTCCCCGTCGGCGCGGAAGACAAGTTCAAGGGGCTTATCGACCTCGTCAATATGAAGGCGTATATGTACGACGAAAACGACCCTCAGGGTGTTAAGTACAACGTTATCGACATTCCCGCCGAATACAAGGAAAAGGCGGAACAGTACCATTCCGAACTCATCGAGGCAATCGCGGACTTCGACGACTCTATTATGGAACGCTTCCTCGAGGGCGAAACGAACTTTAGCGAAGACGAACTCCGCTTGGGCATCCGCAAGGCGACCCTCTCGCGCGAATTCGTAGGCGTCATTCCCGGTTCGGCGTTCAAGAACAAGGGCGTGCAGATGCTTCTCGACGCGGTTGTTGACTACCTGCCCAGCCCGCTCGACGTTCCCCCGATTAAGGCGTACGGCGAAGACGACGAAGAAACTCCGTCGCTGGAAATCGTTTCCGACGACTTTGCGCCGCCGACGGCTCTTGCGTTCAAACTTTGGAGCGACCCGTTCGTAGGCAAACTCGTCTTTATCCGCGTTTACAGCGGTTGCATTAAGAAGGGTATGCAGGTTTACAATCCGCGCAGCCGCAAGACGGAACGCATTTCGCGTCTGCTCGTTATCAAGGCGGACAAGCGCGAAGACATCGAAGAGGCATACAGCGGTGCGATTTGCGCAATCATCGGCGCGAAGGACATCGTAACGGGCGACACCCTCTGCGACAGAGACCACGAAGTTCGTCTTGAACCTCCGACATTCCCCGAACCGGTTATCGCAATGAGCATCGAGCCGAAGTCGAAGGCCGATCAGGAAAAGCTTTCCATCGCCCTCCAGAGACTCGCCGAAGAAGACCCGACATTCGTCGTTACGACAAATCAGGAAACGGGTCAGACCCTTATCGCGGGCATGGGCGAACTCCACCTCGACATCATTCGCGACCGTCTGTTCCGCGAATTCAAGGTTGAAGCAGACTCGGGCAAGCCGCAGATTGCATACCGCGAAACCATTACAAAATCCGCCCCCGGCGTCGGCAAATTCGTCCGTCAGTCCGGCGGTCGCGGTCAGTACGGTCACGCGGAAATCGTTCTCGAACCGCTCGAAAAGGGCAAGCACTACGAATTTGTCAACGAAATCGTTGGCGGCGTAATCCCGAAGGAATACATCAAGCCGACGGAAGACGGTATCAAGGAAGCCATGATAAACGGCGTCGTTGCGGGCTACCCCGTAGTAGACGTAAAGGTTCGTCTGGTGTTCGGTTCGTTCCACGAAGTCGACTCTTCGGAAATGGCGTTCAAGATGGCGGGTATCTTCGCGTTCAAGGATGCTATGAAGAATGCAAACCCGATTCTCCTCGAACCTATCATGAAGGTCGAAGTAACAACCCCCGACGAGTATCAGGGCGACGTTATGGGCGACATCAACCGTCGTCGCGGACAGATTCAGGGTATGGAATCGAAGGGCAATGTAACGGTCATCAAGGCGTTCGTACCTCTCGAAACCATGTTCGGTTACGCTACGGACATCCGTTCGCTCTCGAGCGGCAGAGCTTCGTACTCGATGGAACCGAGCCACTTCGAACAAGTTCCCGCTGCGGTCCTCAAGCAAGTTCAGGAAGGCGCGGCGAAGAAGGCGCAGAGATAATATTTAAAAGGAAAAAGCATTATGGCTACTCAGAGAATCAGAATAAAACTCAAGGGCTACGATTTTCGCACGATAGACCAGAGCGCGAGCGACATCGTCGAAACGGCGAAGCGCACGGGCGCGACGGTTTCGGGACCTGTTCCGTTGCCGACACGCATCGAAAAGTACTCGGTCAACCGTTCCGTACACGTCGACAAGAAGAGCATGGAACAGTTTGAGCTCCGTACTCACAAGCGTCTTATCGACATCGTAAACCCGACGGCAAACACGGTTGACGAGCTTAAGAAGCTCAACCTTCCCTCGGGCGTAGACATCACGATTAACGTGTAGTCTGCGGAAGTCGGCGCGCTAGAAGGAAACTTCCGTCGCGCCGGCCTTTTTGTCTCCGGTTTTAGCGAAGTATTAAACGACGCCAAAGAGACCGCGGGGGTTTCGGAAACGGAAGTCCATTTTTTCAGATAGACAAATTTTTCCTGCGCAAACTTTTTGAAGCATCTGCCGCTGGCGGCGGGTCGAATTTTGTTACCGAAAGACGGCAAATTTCGATCGGTCGAGCGGAGAGAACCGAAAAGTTTGCGCGAAATTTGTTAAAAAAATAAAATAATCTAAAAAATATATTGACAGTATTTGAAAGATTGGCACTATAGCCGTCTTTACAAGTTTTCTAAACTAAACAATAACAACTAAAGCAGGTCTCAAAAGGGCGTTTTGTTGTGGGAAATCGGTAAAAATCCCCTCGGTTGGGGGGTGGATCGCTTTTCTTGACGATGAAATTTCCGCCTGCCTCTTAGCTATGAGCGAAATACTAATCGGTAAGAAACTGGGCATGACCCAGATTTTCGACGAGGACAACAGCCTTGTTGCTGTTACAGTCGTTGAGGCTGGTCCGTGTCCCGTCACGCAAGTAAAAACGGCTCAGAGCGACGGTTACGACGCCGTACAAATCGGCTTCGGTGCGCAGAAAGAACAGCGCATGAATCAACCGGAACTCGGGCACTTAAAAAAAGCGGGCGTAGCCCCCGTAACGGAACTTGTCGAGTTCCGCGTCGACAATCCCGCCGACTATAAGGCAGGCGATGTTTTGACAGTTGCAAAATTCGCAAAGGGTCAAATGGTCGACATCATCGGTACGACTAAAGGTCGCGGCTTCCAAGGCGTAATGAAACGCTACCACTTCGACGGTCAGCCCGAAACACACGGGCACATGATGCACCGCCGTCCCGGTTCGGTAGGCTGCCGCCAGACCCCCGGTCACGTTTACAAGGGCAGAAAGATGCCCGGTCATATGGGACAGGTTCGCTGCACTACGCAGAACCACCCCATCGTAAAAATTCTGGAAGACAAGAATATCCTTTTGATTAAGGGCAGTCTTCCGGGGGCGAAGGGCGATTTGGTAATCGTTCGTCCCGCAAAGAAAGCAAAGAAAGCATAAGGAGCCGCGAATATGAAACTTAAAGTTTACACAAAAGACGGTTCGAGCTTCACGGAACAGGATTTCGAAAACATCCCCCAGTTTGAGGGAGACAAGGGTCTGTTCGCGCTCAAAGAAACAATCGTTGCATATCAGGCAAACGCACGTCAGGGCAATGCATCCACACTCGACTACGGACACGTAAGCGGCACATGCCGCAAGCCTTTTAAGCAGAAGGGCGGCGGTCGTTCGCGTCACGGCACAATGAAGAGCCCGATTCACCGCGGCGGTGCCGTGGTATTCGGTCCCCAACCCCGCGACTGGTCGAAGAAAATCAATCGCAAGGCAAAGGCACTGGCATTCAGCCGCGCTCTCTTCGACAAATGCTCGGAAAACGGTCTGTGCGTAATCGAGGAATTTGCAGCTCCCGAAAAGAAGACGAAGGCTGTTGCCAAGGTTCTCTCGAACATCAAGGCAGACGGCAAGGTACTGCTCGTCGACGACGTATTCGGCGACGACTTCATTCTGGCAAGCCGCAACATCGCCCGCGCGAACTTCTGCGAAAGCGCAACGCTCAACGCGCTCGACCTCGTTCAGTTCGACACGGTAATCGTTTCCCGCAAGGGTCTCGACACTGTTCTTGCCCGCATCAATAAGGACGAAAGGTAATCCACAATGGTACAGGCAGACAAAATTATCAAGGGTTTCCGCGTAACGGAAAAGGCTGTTAATTTGCAGGTCGCAAACCAGTACACGTTTACTGTTGCCGACGACGCAAACGCAGAGGCAATCGCCGACGCAGTCGAACAGCTTTTCAAGGTAAAGGTTGTGCGCGTAAACGTAATCAACGCCAAGGGCAAAGTTAAGGTCTCGCGCATGAGCCGCAACAATCCTGGCGTCAAGGGTAAAATGAAAAAGGCGATCGTAACGCTCAAGGCGGGCGACACCATTCAAATTGCGTAAGTCAGGAGAAGCATACAATGGCTATTATTAAAAGAAGACCTTTGACACCCGCGCAGAGATTTTTGGAACTCGGTCGCAACGAGGTTGACAACAAGCGTCCCGAACGCTCGTTGACCGAAAGCAACCACCGCTCCAGAGGTCGCAACTGCTACGGTCGCATCACATCGCGTCGTCGCGGCGGCGGTCACAAGAAGTTGTACCGTATCGTAGACTTCAAGCGCGACATCATCGACGTACCCGCAACGGTTATGGCAATCGAATACGACCCGTACCGCACGGCGTACATCGCCCTCGTTCAATACCAGAACGAAGAAAAGACAAAGCGCTACATCATCGCTCCCGACGGGATGAAGAAGGGCGACACGGTCATGACACATTCGAAGCGTCCCGACGAATTCCCCGTCGGCGCGTGCATGCCGCTCAAGTTCATTCCTCCGGCGCAGAAAATTTTCTGCGTTGAAATGCAGCCCAACAAGGGCGCGCAAATCGCAAGAGGCGCAGGCGCGGGCGCGCAACTCGTGGCGGTCGAAGGCGATATGGCGACGGTAAAGATGCCCAGCGGCGAAATCCGTTTGATAAACGCGGAATGCCGCGCGGTAATCGGCGTAGTCGGCAACCTCGAACACCAGAACCAGAGTTTGGGCAAAGCTGGCCGTGTTCGCTGGATGGGCAAGCGTCCGAGAGTTCGCGGTGTTGTAATGAACCCTGTAGACCACCCGATGGGCGGTGGCGAAGGTCGCACTTCCGGCGGCGGACATCCCGTATCGCCGTGGGGTCAGCTGGCAAAGGGCTATCCGACACGCACGAAGAGCAAGCCGTCGAATTCGATGATTATCCTCCGTCGCAACGGCAAGAAAACCAAGAAATAGTAGGAGAAATCAGAAATGGCACGTTCAATTAAAAAAGGACCTTTCGTAGATCCGAGCCTCCAAGACAAAATCGACGAAGCGCAGAAAACGAACTCGCACAAGCCGATTCAAACTTGGTCGAGACGTTCTATGATTACTCCCGATTTCATCGGATTGAATTTTAACGTTCACAACGGCAAAAAGTTTGTGGCAGTCTATGTTACGGAAAACATGGTAGGACACAAGCTCGGCGAATTCTCGCCGACCCGCACGTTCAAAGGACACAACCCGCACACCAAGAAGGCAGCTATGTAATATGATAAACTTCGGCAAAGTTTTGCTTGTTTGCGCGGTTGCAACCGTTGGACAATCAATCTTTGCCGAATCTCCCGAATGGGTGCTAAAGACGACATACCTTCAAAGGGTAAACAAAGTCTTGGAAGTGCGCGACGATTTGGGATTGGTTAAAATCGACACCGGCTCGCAGAGCAACCTCCTCACTGGGGCAATCTGCAGGGTCTATCGGGACAAGCAGCACGTCGGAGACGTCGTGATTGTAGATTCCGACAAGACAACGGCAGTGGCGACGATAACCTCGGACATCAAAATCGAAAAGGGAGACGCCGTTTACATAACACCGGCAAACTAACACAGAAAGACAACAATGGAAGTCAAAGCTTTAACAAAGTTTGCGCGCATGTCAGACAAAAAGGTGCGCGAAATATCCCGCGAGATTCAGGGTCTCAATGCCGCAGAAGCGTTGGAAATTCTGAAACTCGTTCCCCGTAAAAGCGCAAAGCTCGTCGCAAAGACGCTCGCCAGCGCGATAGCAAACGCCGAAAACAACAACGGTCTTTCGGCTGCGAATCTTACAATCAAAAGCGCAATCGTAAATCAGGGCGTGGCGTTCAAGCGTTTCCGTCCGGTTGCACGCGGCAGCGCGCATCCGATTCGCAAGAGAACTTCACACATCTCGATCGTCCTTTCAGACGAGAACACTAAATAAGGCACAACAATGGGTCAGAAAGTAAATCCTAAAGGTTTCCGTCTCGCCGTCCGCCGCGACTGGGAGTCGCGTTGGTTCGCGAATAAGGGCGATTATGCAGCTGCCGTCAACGAAGACTACCGCATCCGCGAATTTCTCCGCGAAAAGCTCAAGGGCGCATCGGTTCCCCGTATCTTCATCGAACGCGCAGGTCAGCGCATTCGCGTGAAAATCTACACGGCTCGTCCCGGTGTGGTAATCGGTCAGAAGGGCGCGGCTCTCGAAACACTGAAAGCGGATCTGTCGAAATATCTCGGCAAAGACGTAATCGTGGACATTCAGGAAGTCAAGAAGCCCGACTTGGTTGCATACTTGGTCGCCGAAAGCGTTGCGCTCCAGCTGGAACGCCGCATTTCGTTCCGCCGCGCAATCAAGAAGGCGATTATGGCTTCGATGAACATGGGTGCCGACGGCATCAAGATTCAGTGCTCGGGTCGTTTGGGCGGCGCGGAAATCGCACGCACCGAATGGCAGAGAAAGGGACGTATCCCGCTGCACACACTGCGCGAAAACATCGACTACGGTTTCACCGAAGCCAACACGGTTTACGGAAAAATCGGCGTCAAGTGCTGGTTGTGCTTGAAAAACGAAGACAATATGTAATAAGGGAGACGCAACAATATGGCAAATATTCTTCCAGCAAAAACTAAGTACCGCAAAGTCCAAAAAGGGCGCAACCGCGGTATGGCAAAGGGCGGCGACAGCATTGATTTCGGCGATTACGCAATTCAGGCTCTCGAACGCGGCAAATGCTCGGCGGCGCAGCTCGAAGCGGCTCGTGTTGCAATCAACAGACACTTCAAACGTCGCGGCAAGGTTTGGATGAGGGTGTTCCCCCAGAAGAGCGTAACAAAGAAACCCGCTGAAACCCGTATGGGTAAAGGTAAGGGCGGCGTGGAATTCTGGTGCGCAATCATCAAGCCCGGCAGCGTTCTGTTCGAAGTATCGGGCGTTCCCGCCAGTATGGCACGCGAAGCACTCAGACTTGCGGACGGAAAACTTCCGTTCAAATGCAGATTTGTAGTTCGCGAAGGCGTTGAAATTCTATAATTGGGAGACTTCACAGTATGAAGACAAAAGAAATTAAAGAACTTTCGGCGGAAGAGCTTTCGAAGAAACTTCGCGATATGCGCGAAGAGCTCTTGAACCTCAACGTTCGCAAGGGAACGGGACAAGTTGAAAATCCGGCTCGCATCAAGCAGCTGCGTCGCGACATTGCACGTTGCGAAACAATCAAGACCCAGAAGAAATAAAGGACTATAATATGTCGGAAAATACAAGAAAGTCACGCAGAAGTCTTGTGGGCGTTGTAACATCCTGCTCCGGAGACAAAAGCATAAAGCTCACCTATTTCTACAAGGTACCGCATTCGTTGTACGGCAAGGAAATCCGCCGCAAGACGGTCATCCACGTGCACGACGAAAAGAACGAATGCGCACTCGGCGACAAGGTTGAAGTGATGGAAACGCGTCCCATCAGCAAGCTGAAGAGATTCCGCGTAGTCCGCATAATCGAAAAGGCTCCCGTGGTAGCCTCGGCAGAATAAGGAGACAGGCACAATGATACAAATGCAGACAAGGCTCGTGGTCGCCGACAACACCGGCGCCAAGGAAGTCGCGATGATCCGCCGTTTGGGGCAGCACAGCCGCACGGCGAAGGTCGGCGACATAATCGTCGTTGCGGTTAAGACCTCGACTCCGGACGCCGCGGTAAAGAAGGGTACGGTCGCCAAGGCCGTCGTCGTAAGGACGAAAGCCCCAATCCGCCGCGCGGACGGTTCGTATCTCCGTTTCGACACAAACGCTTGCGTAATTCTCGACGGCAGCGGCAATCCGAAAGGCACCCGTATTTTCGGACCGGTCGCCCGCGAACTTCGCGCAAAGAACTTCATGAAAATCATATCTCTGGCACCGGAGGTTCTGTAATATGGCAAAAAGTTTTGTAAAAAAAGGCGACGAAGTGGTAGTAATCGCGGGTTCTTCCAAAGGCAAACGCGGCAAGATTTTGCTGGTTGACCCCAAGAAAGAACGCGTGATTGTCGAAGGCGCAAACCTCCGCAAACACCACGAACGCAAGAGCGAAAAGAATCCCGAAGGCGCAATCGTCGAACGCGAAGCTTCGATTCATATTTCCAACGTAATGCCGGCTGGGCGTTTTGATGCGAAAAAATCGCAAAAAAAAGCGTAATCAGCGGATAAATAGAAAAAGAAAATGAGCACACCAGTATTAAAGAAAATATATCAGGAGAAGGTCGTGCCCGAGCTTAAGAAATCGCTCGGACTCGAAAATCCCCACGTAGTGCCCAATCTCGAGAAGATCGTGATCAATTCGGCAATCCGAAGCGAAGCTCCGAAGGAATGGGTACCCGAAGTGGTAAAGGAAATCGCCAAGATTACGGGTCAGCAGCCCGTCGTAACGAAGGCGGGCAAGAGCATTGCAAACTTCAAGTTGCGTGCCGGTCAGCCCAACGGCGTAAAGGTTACATTGCGCGGCGCGGCGATGTGGGATTTTCTCTACAAGTTCATCGCAATCGTATTGCCCTCCATCCGCGACTTCCGCGGCGTAGGCAACCGTTTTGACGGTGCGGGCAACTACAGCTACGGCGTTGTAGACCACACAATTTTCCCCGAAGTTACGGTCGACCCCGGCCGCAAGAACATCGGTATGGATATTACAATCGTAACGACGGCAAAGGACGACAAGTCGGGTAGGGAGCTCCTGAAGCTTCTGGGCATGCCCTTCCGCAAGACGGCCGCCGAACAAGCAGCCGCAGCCGCCGCTGCCAACAAATAACCCGCAAACGGTAAAGATATGGCAAAGAAATCATCCATAGAGCGCAATTTGAAGCGTCAAAAGCTCACGGCTAAGTACGCCGCAAAGAAAGCGGAACTCAAGAAAATCCTCAACGACCCGAAGACTTCCGACGAAGACTTCTTCGCGGCTCAGCGCAAACTCTGCAAGATTCCGCGCAACGCTTCGAAGATCCGCATCCGCAATCGTTGTTCCATCACCGGTCGTCCGCGCGGTATCATCCGCAAGTTCGGTCTGTCGCGCATAACTTTCCGCGAGTTGGCTCTCGACGGCAAGCTGCCCGGCGTTACAAAATCATCGTGGTAATGCGAAAGGAAAAATAATATGGCAACTCACGACAGTATTGGCGACTTTTTGACAATCGTCCGCAACGCGAGCACGGCGGGCAAGGATACTTGCACAGCACAGTGGTCGAAAATCCGCGAAGGCATCGCGGCGATACTCAAGGACGAAGGCTACATCGCCTCGTTTGAAGTGTCGGGCGAAAAGGCTCAGAAGGTTATCACAATCAATATGAAATATATGGGCGGCGTTTCGGCTCTGACGGGTATCACCCGTGTCAGCACCCCCGGCTGCCGTATGTATTACGAATACCGCAACATTCCCCGCGTTCTCAACGGTATGGGCATCTCCATCTTGACGACCTCTAAGGGCGTTCTGAAAGATGCCGACTGCCGCGCGCAGAAGGTCGGCGGCGAAATCCTCTGCAAGGTTTGGTAAGGAAGACGTATGAGCAGAATTGGTAAACTTCCCGTAAAAATTCCCGCAGGCGTGAAAGCGTCGGTTGCGGACAACACAGTCTCTTTGGAAGGCGCAAAAGGCAAACTCAGCCAGAACTTCGGTACTGCAGTTGACATCAAGCTCGAAGGCGACGAAATCCACGTTACGCCCGCATCGGCATCGCGTCAATCGAACGCAATGCACGGCACGGCGCGCAGCATCATCGCAGCTATGGTTAAGGGCGTTGTCGAAGGCTATCAGAAGGTTCTCGAAATCAAGGGCGTAGGTTTCAAAGCCGAACTCAAGGGCAAGGTTCTTACTTTGTCGCTCGGCTATGCGCACCCCTGCATTTACGAGCTTCCCGAAGGCATCACGGTTGTAATCGGCGAAACGAACGACAAGAATCCGCTCGTAACGGTTTCGGGTGCAAGCAAGCACATGGTCGGTCAGGTCGCTAGCGATCTCAAGCACTTCTATCCCGTCGAACCCTACAAGGGCAAGGGTGTCAGAATCCACGGAGAATTCGTCCGTCGCAAGGAAGGCAAGAAGACTGCGTAATCTCGCGGCACTGAAAGGATACGAATATGAAATTGGAAACAAAGAAAATTTTGGAACAGAAACGTCGCTGGAGAGTTCGCCGCAAGGTGAAGGGCACGGCGGAACGTCCGAGACTATCGGTGTGCTTCTCGAACAAGCACATCTACGTTCAGTGCATCGACGACAAAGCGGGCAAGACTCTTGCCGCGCTTTGCACGACGGGCAAGGAACTCAAGGGCGAGAAGGTACTTCCGAATGTCGCGGGCGCAAAGCTTGTCGGCGAAAAATTCGGCGAAAAGCTCAAGGGTATCGGCGTTGCGGCTGTCGTGTTCGACAGAGGCTCGCGCCGCTATCACGGATGCGTAAAGACGTTTGCGGACGCAGTGCGTTCGGCCGGTATTAACTTCTAATCAAGCTATAAAATGAGCAGAGAATTTAAAAACAAAAAAGTTGAAGCCGAAAAAGACGCCGGTCCCGAGCTTATCGAAAAGGTTGTCCACATCAACCGTTGCGCGAAGGTCGTAAAGGGCGGACGTCGTTTCACATTCTCGGCGTTGGTCGTTATCGGCGACGGTAAGGGCAACGTAGGTCTGGGCTACGGCAAGGCGAAGGAAGTTCCGGACGCGATCAAGAAGGCGTCGGAAAGAGCCCGCAAGGTCATGAAGCCCGTCAGCCTCAAGGACAACACAATTCCCCACGATGTTCGCGGCGAATTCGACGGCGGTATCGTACTGCTCCGCCCTGCATCCCCCGGTACGGGTGTTATCGCAGGCGGCGGCGTTCGCGCCGTTCTCGAAGCGGTCGGTATCAAGGACGTTCTGAGCAAGTCGCTCGGTTCGAACAACGATATGGCAATGGTAAACGCAACTCTCGACGCGCTCTTCCAGCTCCGCACGGCGGAAGCTATCGCGGCACAGAGAAGCTAATCGAAGGAGTTTAGAAAATGAAATTGCACGCTCTCACACATCCCCAAGGAGCCAAACACGCAAGCAAACGCCGCGGTTGCGGCGTCGGCAGCGGACACGGCAAAACGTCGGGTCGCGGTCATAAAGGCGCAAAGGCTCGCAGCGGCGGACACGTCCGCCCCGGTTTCGAAGGCGGTCAAATGCCTTTGTACCGCAAGCTGCCGCACCGCGGTTTCAACAATTTCAAGTTCAGAGTGGAATACGCTACGGTAAACGTAGGCGCACTCGAAGAGCTTGGTCTCGAAGAAATCACGCGCGACGACTTGGTTGTAGCGGGTCTGGTTCGCGCAAGCGATCCGCTCGTAAAGATTTTGGGCAACGGCGAATTGACGAAGAAAATCGTAGTCAAGGCCGACAAGTTCTCGGAATCTGCAATCAAGAAAATCGAAGCTGCGGGCGGTAAGGCCGTTGTGGTTGCACCCGTCGCCGAGGAAGCTTCAAAATAATTATTATTACAGACAGGTAGGAAATGTTTGCCGCTTTCACAAACTGCTTTAAAATCCCCGAACTGCGCCAGAGAATTTTTCTGACGCTGGGGCTTATTTTTATTGCTCGCGTCGGCGCGGGTATCCCGTTGCCGGGTGTCGACCCGTCGCCGCTGCAGAATTTCTATGCATCGGCGTCGAGCGACGGCGGCGGTCTTGCCGGTCTGTATAATATGTTCACTGGTGGCGCAATGGTAAACGGCGCGATTTTCGCGCTCGGTATTATGCCGTACATCAGCGCCTCCATTATTCTCCAGCTTATGGGCGCAGTTATGCCGAGCTTGGCGCGCCTTATGCAGGAGGGCGACACGGGTCGCCAGAAAATCGCCCAGTATACACGCTATTTGACACTGCTCATCGGCGTGATACAGGGGTCGATGATTACATACGCGCTTGTCTATTCCCCTGGAACATTCTTCTCGGGCTTCGATACCGCACAGTGGGGTTCGATTATCGTGGCAAGCAATATTCCCGTATTCTTTGTCGTCAGCGTGATTCTGATGACGGCGGGGTGTATGATTCTTACCTGGCTCGGCGAACAAATCACGCAACGCGGCGTAGGCAACGGCGTATCGCTCATCATCACGGTCGGTATTATCGACACGCTCCCCGGTGCGTGCTCGCAGGCGTACCATATGATTTTCGACAGGGCGGTCGGCGCGGAAAGCGCAAGCATCGGTGTTCCGCAGGCGGTTGCTATGTTCGTATTCCTTTTGGTCGTAACGGCGGCAATCATTATGATTTTGCAGGCTGTTCGCAAAATCCCAGTCCAGTACGCAAAGCGCGTTGTGGGCAGAAGGTTGATGGGCGGTCAAAGCTCGTACCTGCCCCTGAAGGTTAACTACGCGGGCGTTATGCCCATCATCTTTGCGAGTGCGCTGCTGCTCTTCCCTCAACAGATTTTCGGTCAGTTCAACCTTTCCACATACAATTTGATTTACGGCTCGCTCGTATTCGTATTCAGCTATTTCTGGGTGTCGATTATGTTCAAGCCTCTCCAAATCTCCGACGAGCTCAAGCGCAACAGCGGCTACATCCCCGGTGTTCGCCCCGGAGAGCCCACGGCAAAATTCCTCGACTACGTTATGACCCGCCTTACTTTTGCGGGTGCGGCGTTCCTCGTGATTATCGCGGTTTTGCCCCACATTTTGATGTCTTACTGGGGTATTCCCCAAAAGATTGCGTACTTCTTCGGAGGTACAGGCGCGCTCATCGCGGTGGGCGTTTCTCTCGACACGATGCGCCAGATTGAAACGTATCTGCTCCAACGCCACTACGACGGCTTCCTGAAAAAGGGTCGCATTCGCGGGCGCAGTGTCGGTCAGACGCGCCAAATGCTCGACACGAGCGAAATCAAAAACCTTTGGGCACTCTGGACGCCCCTGCTGGTGATTTTCTTCATCGGCTTGGCGGCTTGGGTGCTCCGCAACTTCCTCTGATTCGGCATTGCGGATTGGAATGAAAGTTGCACTTCGTTCTTTTAATGAAACCAACAAACAGATAGATTGCGTATGATACCGATTAAATCCGAAAGAGATTTGAAGGTAATGCGCAAAGCCTGCAGCGTTGCCGCAACCGTGCTCGACAGACTTTGCAAAGTCGCGCGCGAGGGTGTATCGACATTGGATATCGATATGGCGGCGAAGAAAATTATGTCGGAACTTTCGTGTCGGAGTGCCTGTTATCACTACAGGGGTCCCGATTCGAGGTATCCGGGGTACGTTTGTATCTCGGTCAACGATCAGGTGATTCACGGCATCGGATCTGCCGATAGAATCCTGAACTCGGGCGACATAGTAAGCATGGACGTTAGCGTGGTCTATCAGGGATTTGTAGGAGACAACACTCGTACGGTCTTCATCGGCGAAGTCGCGCCCGAAACGCGCAAGCTGGTTGAGGCAACCGATATCGCCCTTCACAGGGGGATAGCGGCGGCAAGAGCGGGCAACAGGGTCGGCGATATATCGGCGGCGATACAAGCCTATGTAGAATCTTGCGGGTACGGAATAGTCGAAGAGTTCACGGGGCACGGCGTCGGGCGACATATGCACGAAGAGCCGCAGATTCCCAATTACGGGAAGGCCGGAACGGGTCCGCTTTTGAGGGCGGGTATGACTTTGGCTATCGAACCTATGATTACGATGGGAAGTCCCGAAATTTTTGTTGGCGAGGACGGCTGGACGGTCTACACGTCGGACGGCAAGCCGAGCTGCCATATCGAACATACGGTGCTCGTGACGGACGCGGAACCCGAAATCCTCACTATCCCAATGCAGGATTAGCGCAGATTTCAAAGATTTTCGGATTTTGTCGCAATTTATTAAAAAAAAGACTTTTCAAAACGAAAAAATCAGTCATTATAACCAACCTTTTTTAACAACGGAAAAAATATGCCAAGACTATTAGGAGTAGATATTCCCAATAACAAGCGCGTCGAATTCGCGCTCCGGTACATCTATGGTATCGGTCCCGCGCGCGCAAAAATCATTTGCAAGGAATGCGGAATCCCCGAATCCATGCGCGCAAGCGAACTCAACGAAGAGTTGATCAACAAGATTATGAATGTTGTTGCGCAACGCCAGTACAAGCTTGAAGGCGACCTGCGCCGCGAAATCATCGGCAATTTGAAACGCCTTTCGGCTATCAAATCGTATCGCGGTCTGCGCCACGCAAAGGGTCTGCCCGTACGCGGTCAGCGCACGAGCACAAATGCCCGTACCCGCAAGGGCGCACGCAAGACTGTCGGCGTGGTAACCAAGAAATAATAACACAATCAAGATTTTTCAATGAGCGAAGAACAGAAAAAACAGGAAGCGGTAGCAGCCGAAGCTTCGGCAGCCGAAGTTCAAGCCGCCGAACCCCAGAAACCCTCGTCTCCCTCCGCCAGCGATCTGCTCGCAACGGAAGTGGGCGAAATCAAGGTTCGCAAGGCTAAGGGTAGCAAGAACGTCCACTCGGGCGTATGCCACATCAACGCCACTTTCAATAACACGAAAGTTTCCTTCACCGACGCAGCCGGCAACGTTATCAGCTGGTCGAGCGCAGGCAAGATGAGCTTCCGCGGTTCGCGCAAGAGCACGGCTTATGCCGCCCAGGTCGTTACGCAGGACGCAGGCAAGGTTGCAATGAGCCACGGTATGAAGGAAGTTGCAGTCAACGTCAAGGGTCCCGGTATGGGACGCGACTCGGCAATTCGCTCGCTTCAGGCGATGGGCTTTGTCGTGACTTCAATTGTTGACGTTACGCCCGTCCCCCACAACGGTTGCCGCGCGCCGAAACGCCGTCGCGTATAATCTTAACTTCAGGAGAATTTTACAATGTCTCGTTATACAGGACCAACAACCAGAATCAACCGTCGTTTCGGTATGCCGATTTTTGCGGAAACCAAGGCGATGCAAAAGAAGCCCTACATCCCCGGTCAGCACGGCCCGCGTCTTCGCCGCCGCGTAACGGACTACTCGATGGGCTTGAACGAAAAGCAGAAGCTCCGCTTTATGTTCGGTTTGAGCGAAAAGCAGTTCCGCCTCACGTTCGAACGCGCAAAAAGACAGCGCGGCGTTACGGGCGAAATCTTCATGCGTTTGCTCGAACTCCGTCTCGACAACGTGATTTACCAGCTCGGATTTGCGCGCAGCCGCGCGGCGGCACGCCAGTTCGTTACGCACGGACACGTTCAGGTCAACGGCAAGAAGGTCGACATTCCCAGCTTCACGTGCCAACCCGGCGACGTGGTTGAAGTTCGCGACCGCACTTCGTCGCGCCAGCTGGCTCAGCGCGCAATCGACGAATCGCAGCTTCGCGCGACACCCGCGTGGCTCGAATGCCAAGCCGACGCCTTCAAGGGCACAGTCAGCCGCCTTCCGATCCGCGAGGAAATGGACCAGTCGATTAACGACCAGCTTATCGTTGAATTCTATTCGCGATAGTAATTAACAGATTTAGAAAACGGAGACCACAATGGCTAAACGACTCGGAAAGTTTGAACTTCCTAAACGTCTTGTCAAAGACGAAGCAAGTGCCACAAGCACTTATGGAAAGTATGTTGCCGAACCCTTTGAAACGGGCTTCGGTCATACTATCGGAAACGCGTTGCGCCGCGTGCTCCTCAGTTCCATCGAAGGTGCGGCAATCAGCTCCATCAAGATTGACGGTGTTGACCACGAGTTCCAGAGCGTTGACGGCATTGTCGAAGACGTTACGGACATCGTGCTCAATCTCAAGAAGATCAAGATTAAGAGCACCGCACGCGAAAACAAGCGTCTGATGATAAATGTCGAGAAGGCGGGCGAAGTTACCGCCGCCGACATTCAGCCCGACGCGGATTTCGTGATTGTCAATCCCGAACAGGTCATCTGCACGCTCGATGCGAAGCGCAAGTTCGTTGCGGAAGTCGAAATTTCGAGCGGCCGCGGTTGGAGACCCGCCGACGAAAACAAGTATGAAGACCAGCCCATCGGCGTAATTCCCGTGGACTCGCTCTTCAGCCCCATCGAATTGGTGAAGTACTCGGTAGACGCAACCCGCGTAGGTCAGATGACCGATTTCGACAAGCTCACGCTCGAAATCTGGACTGACGGCAGAATCACTCCCGACGAAGCCTTGAAAGAGGCTGCGGTAATCCTCAAGCACCACATCGACGTGTTCGACAAGGTAAACGAAGAGGACATCGAATTCGAAACGGTCGGCAAGGAAGTAAGCGAAGAGCAGAACCGCCTCAGAAAGCTCCTTAATATGAGCGTAAACGAAATCGAACTTTCGGTTCGTGCGGCAAACTGCCTCAACAACGCAAACATCACTACGGTCGGCGAATTGGCGATGAAGTCGGAACAGGAAATGCTCAAGTATCGCAACTTCGGCAAAAAGTCGCTCAACGAAATCAAGAGCAAGCTCGAACAGCTCGGTTTGTCTCTGGGTATGAAAATCGACGAGCGTCTCATCGATTCAACCACACTCTAATTTATAAAAAGTATTACAAATGCGTCATAATAAACACAGACATCAAATGGGCGTAAAGAAGGAACACCGCGCGTCGCTTATGGCTTCGCTCGCGTCCGCTCTCTTCCGCCACGACAGAATTGAAACGACTCTCGGCTATGCAAAGGCTCTCCGTCCCTTCGCCGAAAAGGTCATCACTCTCGCAAAGAAGGCGGCTACGACCGAAGATTCCGCAAAGAAGCTTCATCTCCGCAGAAACGCCCTCGCGAAGCTCCGCGACGAAAGCGCGGTCCACTTCCTCTTTGTCGAAAAGGTTTCGAAATTCCTCAACAGACAGGGTGGTTATACGCGTATTTACAAGCTCGTTCCCAGAAAGGGCGATGCCGCAAATATGGCGATAATCGAACTTATCGAAGCCGACGACGAAGGCTACAAGAAGTCGGCGGAAAAAGCTCCCGCCAAGAAGGCGGCCAAGAAAACGGCTACCAAAAAGGCTGCTACCAAGAAAGCCGCAACTAAAAAGGCGGCGACCAAAAAAGTAGCAAAGAAAGCCGACGAAGCGGAAGCCGCAAAGCCCGAAGCTTCGGAAGCAAAGGAATAAGTTCTTTTTACATCTCCGGCATTTGCAAACGCGCCCTAAAAAGGCGCGTTTGCGCTTTTTCGATATTCCAAAATGGACTTTCCCGATTTTTTCGCCGTCGTCGTCTCCGTGCTGCTTGCGGGGTTCGGCTTTGCTGCGTGGGTTTTCTCGCGCAGGCAGAACATCGACTACGAGAAAATCGCGAAGACTTCGACCTTCCATTGCCTGTACTGCGACAGCGTGTATACGTCTCCGGCGGGCAGGGATACGGCGGAGTGTCCGAATTGCGGATATAAAAATCCCAAGCTTAAATTTTAACAAAATCCAACCGCACCTAATAGTATGAATCAAAAGATAGCAGTTCTGGACTTCGGATCGCAGTACACGCAGGTTATTGCGCGCCGCATACGCGAATGCAGCGTTTACTCCGAAATTATGCCTTTCAACACGAAGGCGGACGTTCTCAAAAAACAGGGCGTTTGCGGCATAATCCTTTCGGGCGGCCCCGCAAGCGTGCTTGCAAAGGGTTCTCCGCGTCCCGACAGGAAGATTTTCGAACTCGGCGTGCCCGTTCTCGGTATCTGCTACGGATTGCAGCTTATGGGGCATATGCTCGGCGGCAAAATCGTTTCGAGCAAACAGCGCGAATATGGTTTCGGGAAGCTTTCGTTCAAGGGTTCGAGCGAGCTGCTCAAGGGGCTTGAGTCGCCGCTTCAGGTCTGGAATTCGCACGGCGACAAAATCGAAAAGTTGCCCGAGGGTTTCAAACCCGTCGGCACGACGGAAAATTCCGCCTACGCGCTCATCGAAGACAAAAAACGCCGCTTCTACGGAATGCAGTTCCATCCCGAGGTTGCCCACACGCCCCGCGGTATGGACATCATCAAGAACTTCCTCTACGGAATTTGCGGCTGCACGGGCGATTGGACTATGTCGGACTATGTAGACCGTGCGGTCTTGAAGATTCGCGAAACGGTCGGCGACAAGAAGGTGATTCTCGGGCTTAGTGGCGGCGTTGACTCGTCGGTTGCGGCGGCTCTCATCCACAGGGCGATTGGCGACCAGCTCACCTGCGTGTTTGTCGACAACGGGCTGCTCCGCAAGGACGAGCGCAAGAAGGTCGAGGATTTGTTCAAGAACAATTTCAAGATGCGGATGAAGACTGTCCGCGCCGAAAAGCTCTTCCTTTCGAAGCTTGCGGGCGTGAAAGACCCCGAGCGCAAGCGCAAGATTATCGGCAAGACGTTTATCGAAGTGTTCGACAAGGCGGTAAAGTCCATCGGCAAGGTCGATTTCCTCGCGCAGGGCACGCTTTATCCCGACGTTATCGAAAGCGTGCCGATTGCGGGCAATCCCGCTTCGCTCATCAAGAGCCACCACAATGTGGGCGGTCTGCCGAAGAATATGAAACTAAAGCTTCTCGAACCCCTCCGCGAGCTCTTCAAGGACGAAGTTCGCGCGCTCGGCAAGGAGCTTGGTTTGTCGAAGGAGGTTCTCTGGCGTCATCCGTTCCCCGGTCCGGGTCTCGGCGTGCGCGTTGTCGGCGACATCACGAAAAAGCGTTGCGACATTCTCCGCGAAGCCGATGCAATTCTGCTCGAGGAAATGAAGGCGAGCGGTCTTTACTACAATGTGTGGCAGGCGTTTGCCGTGTTCCTCCCCGTCAAGACTGTCGGCGTGATGGGCGACGAGCGCACTTACGACAATGTAATTGCCCTGCGCATTGTCGAAAGTCAGGATGCGATGACTGCCGACTGGGCGCACATTCCGCACGATGTTCTCGCCAAGATTTCCAGCCGCATTATCAATGAGGTCAAAGGCGTCAACCGCGTCTGCTTGGACATCTCCTCCAAGCCGCCCGCAACAATAGAATGGGAATAGGCAGGCTGCAGCCTGCACGGCTACGGCAAAGGCGAAGCCCTTGACGCCCGAACTTTGTTCGGGAGTTGTGATACTTCGGCGCGACTATAGTCGCGCCTTTTGTGTATAAGTTCGCATTGCTTCGCAATGGCTTTGTTGTTTCGAACTTATTTTGCAGATTCCCGAAACCGAATTTTCATTTTGCTACGCTCCGCAACGGCGTACAGGCTTCATCCTGTTTTTTATTACTTGTTTGAATCGGAATTGTTGTCAGAATGGCGGGTATGAAAATTCGGATTTTGGCATTTTTTCTTTGTGCTGTTTTTGTCGGGTGTTCTTCGGAGAAAGCCCGCGAGGCATCCTATCCAATCGGGGTCATGTTGCCGCTCGAGGGGAATTGCGCGGACGCGGCGAAGGAGGTCGTTCGCGGAATGGAAATCGCCTGCGAAAAAATCAACGCTTCGGGCGGGCTTGACGGAATCCCCGTGCGTCTCGACGTGCGCAACGCCGAAGAGAACGGCCGTTCTTTTTTGGAGACATTCGATTCGATGCGTTCTTCGGGCGTGAAGGTTTTCAATGTCGGTTTCGGCGCGGAGTGCATAACGAAGAAAAACATCCTCGCCAAGTGCGGCGACGTTTTCGTGAATTTTATGTGCCAGTATCCGCCGATGACATTGGATATGCCGAACTGCACGCGCATATTCGTCAACGGCGCGCAGGTTGGCGATTTGATGGCGTCCGCTGTGAAGCGTCCCGATGGCGGCAACGTGCAGCTTGTGGTGATGAATGTGGACAATTTCTTCGGCAAGGCGGACGGCGACTATCTCTCGTTCGATTTGCGCCGCGAAAAAACAAAGCTTTACCGCGACGTTTTCGGAGTCGGCGAAAGCAGATTCGACATTTTCTCCTCGCAGATTATGCGGCTGAATGCGGACTACGTTTTCTACGTGGGCTACGGCGCGGAGCTGCCCGCTTTTGCCGATTCCCTTTCACGCGCGGGCTATGGCGGGACTGTTGTCGCAAATTGCGGTTTCAACGGCGGAGATTTTCCCGCGCCGTCGGGCGTTTCGCTCTATCGCGTGAAGACGGCGTTCGAGCTGGGGAAAGTATACGGTGCGGAATCGGTCGGGTTTGCCGCGGCGTACAAAAGCAGGTTCGGTGTTGCGCCGACGTGGAAGTCGGCGTACGGTTACGACAGTATTGTGTTGCTTGCTCAAGCGTTGCGCAAGGCGCGTTTTAATCCGTCGAAGATGCGCGACTGTTTCAGGAATGTAAAGTACGAAGGCGCGGTCGGGAAAATCGAATTCGATTCGCAGGCGGATTCGACTTCCGAGCTTTCTCTTGTCAAAATGTGATGGACGCGCCGTCCGAGATTGGGCGTTCCGTCCGCGCGCATTTTTTCACGCCGATTCTGCCGTATTTGGCGTCGGCGTTGGTTGCGTTTTTTTTCGCGGGCACGTCGGATTTCCGCGGATATTGCGGACTGTTTTTCCGCGTCGGGGCGGCGGCGGTTTTGCTCGAAGTAACGCTCCGTTTTTTTTACGCGTGTTGCGGATTTTCCGTGCGCGGATTTTCGAAGCGCGCGTTTTCGGCGATTCGATTTGTCGGAGTGTTTTCCCTTTGCGTTTGGTATTTTTATTTTAGAGTGCCCGAGAATCCGTATCCGAATTTCGCGCCGCGCCATGCCGAGTTGACGCTGCGTTTGGACGAAGTTTCGCGCGGAATGAACGATTCGCGCTACGGAACTGCGACCGTTCTTTCCGCGCCGGTCTTCGCCGAAAAAACCGTCGGCAGGAAAATTTGGTACACGATTTCGGACGGGAGGAATGCGGTTGCGCCGAACAAAAATTTCACCGTTTCGGAAACCGTGCGCGTTTGCGGAGTCCTTGCGGGAACGTATCCCGACGAGCCGAAGTCGCGCGGATTTTCCGCATCCAAGCCCGAGGGGCGTGCGTTCGAAAAATACCTTCGCGACAAGGGCGTTCACTTCAAAATTTCTGCGCGTTCGGCGGGGGCTGCAAGTCTGGCAAAACCCGAGAGTCGGTACGCGTTTTTCGAGGCGGTGCGCGGGTATATGGAGCGTTCGCTGTCGGCGTACTGGTTCGGCGCATTCGACGGAAGCGAGTCTGCGGCGACGTACAAGGCGATGATTCTCGGCGACAAAAGTCTGCTCACGCCCGAGCAAAAACTTGCGTTTGCCGACACGGGCACGATGCACGTTTTTGCGATAAGCGGTCTGCACATCGGTTTTGCAGCGGCGGTGCTCTTCGGCGCGCTTTCGCTTTTGCGGCTCGACTGGCGGATTCAGCCGTTTGTTGCGCTGTCGGTTTTGTATTTGTATGTTTGCGCGTGCGGTTCGCGCCCGTCGGCGATGAGGGCGTTCGGGATGATTGCGCTGATGTGGCTTGCGCTTGCATTTTCGCGCGGAACGGGGGCTTTCGGCGCGTTGGTTGTGGCGGCTGCGGTTGCGGTCGCGGTGTCGCCGCCGATTATTTTTGATGCGGGCTTTTGCCTTTCTTATGCGATTGTCGCTTCGATTTTCGTCTATTCGCTTCCGCTTTATTCCTATGTGATGCGGGTAACTTCGTCGGGATTGCCCGCGCCCGACACTTTGCGCTTTCGTGTTGCGGCTTGCTTGAAGGCGTATTTTGTCGGCGGCTTTTGTATATCGTTGGGGGCGATGTTTGCGAGCGCGCCGCTTGGCGCGTATTTCTTTTCGTACTTTGCGCCGCTGTCGGTTTTGTACTCGCCGCTTTTCGTGAGCGGGGCGGGGCTTGCGGTGGGGCTTGGATTTATCGGGTTTGTGTTGCCCGCGTTTCTGGCGGGAGGCTTGAATTGCGCCGCCGCCTCTATTGTCGGCGCGATGTCGGAATGCGCCTCTTTTGCGGCGCATGCGTTTGGCGGGCGCGTGGATTTCAGAATGCCGAGCCCGACTCTTGCGTATGCGGCGGTTTTCGGCTTCCTGTTTTTGTCCGCATTTTTCGCCGATTCGCGGAGCGTGTTTTTGCGTTTCGCGCTTGCACCGGTTTTCGTTGCGTCGATAATGATTGTGTCGCTTTTACAAAATGGTTGAACGGATTTCATTCGGAAAAAACTTCTCCGCCGATTTCGATTTCGAGGATTCGGCGTGGTCGCGTTTGCGTTCGATTCTTTCGGACGGCGGGCGCGTCGGCGTTGCGTGTTCGGGCGGGGCGGATTCGGTGTTTCTTCTGCATTGCCTTGTTTGGCTCTTTTCGGGAAAGCCGCAAAATCTGTTCGTGCTGCACTTCAACCACAAGGTACGGGCGGCGGCGGAGCTCGACGAGCGGTATGTTGAGTCGGAGTGCGCTCGGATGGGGCTTCGTTTTGTCTGCGGTCGACCCGACAAGTCGCCCGAAAAGATTTCGGAAAATTCCCTGCGCAAGTTGCGGCTCGATTTTTTCGCCGACGCTTCGCGCAGGCTCAAGCTTGACGCAATCGCGCAGGGTCACCACTGCGGCGACGCGCTCGAGTCTTTGCTCATGCGCATATCGCGCGGGGCGGGGCTTGACGGTCTTTGTTCGCCGCGCGCGGTTTCGAGTCTGCGCGGTGCGGAGTTTTTGCGCCCGCTTTTGCGTTTGAAAAAAACGCGGATTACCTCCGCGCTTGCCTCCGCACACATCGCGTGGCGCGAGGACGAATCGAACGCGGGTACGGACTATTTCAGAAATAGAATCCGCAACGTTGTTCTGCCCGAACTGCGCAACGCCGTGCCGACCGATTTGGACGCGTGCGTGTTGCGTACGCGCAGGCTGCTTTTCGAAGACTCGACCGCGCTCGGTGGAATTTTCGACTCTGAATTTTCGCGCGAAAACGGGGCGTGGGCGGACATGTCGCGGGCGGTGCTTTCGCCGCTCTTGCGCTCGTATGCGGCGTTCGCGCGCAGGGCGGTTGAAAAATTCGTGGCGGCGAACGGGCTTTCGTTCCGTTCGGGCGGAACGGACGAGGCGGTCGAAAAAATTCTGCGCGGCGCGGATTTTTCGCTCCGCGCGGGCGCGGGCTTTCTGGTCTTCGATTCGGCGGAATCGGCGTTGCGGGCGCGCTTCGAAAAACGCGTCGAGGCTTTCGAATGCGCGCTTTCTCTCGGCGAAAATGTGTTGCCCGACTCGTCGCGGATTTGCGTGCGCAGGGTGTTTCTCGACGATGCGGCGGTTGAATCGCTCCGCGGAAACGACGACTCCAAGCGCGCGTATCTCGACGTGTCGGCGTTCGGCGTGAACGGTTGTTCTCTCGTCGCAAGGACGCGCCGTTGCGGCGATATGTACGCACCCGTCGGCTGTGGCGGTCCGAAGAAAATCGGCGAACTTTTTTGCGCCAAAAAAACGCCGCCCGCGAAACGAAAAACTCTGCCCGCTGTCTGTAACAATGCGGGCGAAATTCTCTGGATTCCGACTCTCGCTCCCGCGCGGAAATACAAAATAGGCGGCGCTGGCGAGGCATTAGAATTGACCTTTTCGCCGGAGGGCTATTAACTGCAAATTTTTAAGATGGACAATAAAGACAAAAATTCAGCTTTTCCCAAACTGCCGAACAAGCCGTATTTCGTGTGGCTGTTGATTGTTTGCGCGGTCGTGTTTTTGGTGTCGCTGCCGCGCGGCGCGGCGGCGGGACGCACTCAGGATTTCGACGTCCGCAAGTTGATGCAGGCGGTCGAAAACGACTCGCTCGTTTCGCTGTCGCTGCGCAACGATCCCGCAGCGGGCAAAGATTGGTACGCCGTGGAGGGCAAAATCAAAAACCCGATGTTCGGGCGCGAGGGGGCCGCCGCCGACGAGCCGCGCACGCTGCCGTTTGTCTTCAACGGACGCATAACCGACGATATGTATAAAAAGCTTTCCGACCCCGCTTCGCCGTGGGAAATAAAGGAAACGCCCGCGAACACTTTCTGGAGCAATATGCTCGCTTCCGTTCTGCCGTTTGTGCTCATTGTGGGGCTGCTGTATTTTCTGTTTATGCGCCAGATGAGGGCTTCGGGCAGGGGGGCGATGTCGTTCGGCAAGAGCAGGGCGCGTCTGCTCACCCCCGACAAGGACAGGGTGACTTTCGACGACGTTGCGGGCTGTGACGAGTCGAAGGAGGAGGTTTCCGAGATTGTCGAATTCCTGAAAAATCCGCAGCGTTTCAACGAAATCGGCGCGCGCATTCCCAAGGGCATTCTGATGGTCGGTCCTCCCGGAACGGGCAAGACGCTTTTGGCGCGCGCGGTTGCGGGCGAGGCAGACGTTCCGTTTTATTCAATAAGCGGTTCGGACTTCGTCGAAATGTTCGTAGGCGTGGGCGCGGCGCGCGTTCGCGATATGTTCGAGCAGGCGAGGAAGTCCGCGCCGTGTCTTGTGTTCATCGACGAAATCGACGCCGTAGGACGCCAGCGCGGAGCGGGGCTTGGCGGCGGCAACGACGAACGCGAGCAGACGCTCAATTCGCTTCTCGTGGAAATGGACGGCTTCGACGCGCATACGGGCATTATAATCATTGCCGCAACGAACCGCCCCGACGTTCTCGACAACGCGCTTCTGCGCCCCGGCCGCTTCGACCGCCAAGTTGTCATCGACTTGCCCGACGTAAAGGGGCGCGAGGAGATTCTTAAAATCCACGCCAAGAAAATAAAGCTTTCCGACAGTGTAGACCTTTCGAAAATAGCGCGTATGACCCCCGGATGTTCGGGCGCGGATTTGGCGAATTTGCTCAACGAAAGCGCGATTGTCGCCGCCCGCAACGGCGAAAAAACCGTCTTCGAAAGCGACATCGACGAAGCGCGCGACAAAATCTTCTTCGGGCGCGAACGCAAAAAACTTATGGACGACGACGAAAAACGTCTTACCGCCTACCACGAAGCGGGGCACGCGCTCATTCAGGCGGCAATCGACGACGGCAAGCTGCCCGTCCACAAGGTTACGATTATCCCGCGCGGGCAGAGCCTCGGCTCGACGATGTTCATTCCCGCAAAAGACATCCGTACCGAAAGCAAAAGTTCGCTGCTCAACAACATCTGCACGAGTCTGGGCGGGCGCGCCGCCGAAGAGCTCGTCATGGGCGACATAACAAACGGCGCGGCGGCGGACATTAAACAGGCGACGAAACTCGCCCGCAAAATGGTCTGCGACTGGGGTATGAGCGATTTGGGACCCATTTCGTTCGGCGAAAATCAGGACCACATTTTTCTCGGGCGCGAAATCGCCCGCGAGGAACGGGTCAGCGAACGCACGGCGCAGGAAATCGACGAACGCGTAATGACAATCATCGACGGACAGCTTGAACGCGCCCGCAAGATTGTATCCGAAAACCGCCAAAAGCTCGATGCCATCGCGAACGAACTTCTCATCCGCGAAACGATAGACGGCGCGGATGTCTATAAGATTTTGGACGGCTCGTTTGTGCCCACAAACAGGGATCAGTGGGAACGTGAACAGGCGGAGAAGGCGGCTAAAGCGCGGACGGCGACAAATTCCGCGACTTCCGAAAAGTCCGACTCTCCCGAAAAATCGGAAACCGTCGAAGCGGAAACCGCTTTGGAGTCATAACAAGTTTTGTGTCAAGATGTAAAAGCCGCTCATCCGAGGATAAACGGCTTTTTTTTTGCAGGGAGATAATCGTATTCGAAATACTGTGGT
>CASFDK010000030.1 GCA_949293415.1 uncultured Verrucomicrobiota bacterium | reverse complement strand
TAGCCGGTTCATAAAAAATTTCGACAAGTCAAAAGCGCAAATGTTCGCAATGCAAGCCGATAAAAATACACTCCGCGCGAAAATCGGACACATTCGGAACAAAACACTTGACATTTCCGCCCGCGTAGGCGGATAATGCGGGTTTTGTTTCTGAGCTGCCCCCTTCGTCTAGTGGTTAGGACTCCTGAACCTCATTCAGGCGACAACGGTTCGAATCCGTTCGGGGGTGCGTTTTATATTGCCGCGCTGTTTGTTTTTGAGCGCAAAACAAAAACCTTTTAACGTTTGGACAGCTTTATGGCGCACGACAAATTTATCGGGCTTTGCCTCTTTGCCTTTGCAGCGAACTCGATTTTCGCGGCGGGCGGAGTCTATAATTGCAGAAATTTCGGCGCGAAAGGCGACGGCGTTTCAATCGACACTTCGGCGATACAAAAAGCGGTTGACGCCGCGGCTAAAGACGGCGGAGGCGTCGTAAGGCTCGAAGGCGGAAAATTCATTTCTGGCACAATTTACCTTAAAGACAACGTAGGTCTTGAAATCCTGCCGTCGGCAACCCTCAAAGCTACGACAGACCCTTCCGCCTACAACGCCGACGACTACTGTCCGCAAAACAGCGCCATAAAAAAGGAGCACGCGTCGGGGGCGCATTTGATTTCCGCGGTCGAAGTGAAAAACGTGTCGATTTTCGGCGGCGGCGAAATAGACGGAAGCGGGCTTGACTTCTGGTTTCAGGTCGAGGGAAACAAAGAGCTGAAATACCCCTCGAAATTCAAATACCCCAAGTGGCGTCCCGCGCAAATGCTGTTTTTCTGCGAGTCGGAAAACGTCTCCGTCCGCGACGTCAGGCTTTTGAACGCCCCGTTTTGGACGTCGTTTTTCCACGGCTGCAAAAACGTTTTCATCACGCGCCTGCTGATAAAAAACGACCCTCGCGGACACAACAACGATGGCATAGACATAGACTCTTGCAGCAACGTTGTCGTCAGCGACTGCATAATCGAGACGGAGGACGACGCCCTGACACTACGGGCGGGAACGTCGCGCCTGAAAAACAAAAATGCCGCCTGCGAAGATGTGGTCGTTTCAAACTGCGTGTTGCAGTCCACCTGCAACGGCATTAGAATAGGTGTCGGCACGGGGGCAATCAGACGCTGTTCAATCAACAACGTCGTGATAAAGAAATCGTTTCAGGGCATTTCATTCATAGGCGCGTACCATTCGAACGGCGGGGTTGACATCTCCGACATCAATATTTCGAATGTATCCGTCTACGCGTCCCGACCGCTCAACATGATGTCCGACAGCTTTAACTGGGGCAAGGCGGGCGGAACTTCGTCAATCGGAAATGTCGCGTTTTCGAATTGCGTGTTTTCGGGCACAAGAACGAGCATAATTGCGGCGAACCTGCATAAAAATATATTCGGCGTCGCTTTCAAAAACTGCGACTTCGTCATGTCGGGCGGTTCGCTGATTTGCAAAAACCCTGTCCCGATAAAGACCATGGACGACTGGCGCAAAGTTAAATGCACGTCAGACGCGCTGATTGTCCTGCACGCAAAAGACATTTCGTTCGACGCCTGCCGACTTCTGCTAAGGGGGAAAAATTCCCCATGGACAAACGCGGTTCGGACGGTCAACGTGGATAACTGCCGAATTTCGGAAACCTGCCGCTTCGGAGTACGAAAGCCGCAATAGGGGCATTCGGCGTCGCAGCTAACCTGCGTGGCACACTTCCCGCGCGGGTTATTGAACCGAAAGCACCCTGCCCTTTTCAAGCTCGAGCTTGTGGTTCAGGCATTTCGGCAACCGCGTTTCATAGTGTCCGACATAGATTATTGTTTTGCCGTATTCGCCGAGGTCGTCGATGGCGGCGTTGAAGCGGTTTCTCTGCGCCGCGTCGAGCCCCTGACACGGTTCGTCGAGAATCAGAAGCGGCGGATTTTTCACAACGGTGCGCGCAAGCAGCGCAAGCCGCTGTTTGCCGAGCGGAAGCGATGTAAGAAGCGTGTCCCTGTCGGCTTTGAGGTCGAAAAATTCCAGGGTCTGGTCGATTTTCTGCGCGTCGGAAAAGCTTACATCCAAGAACCATCCCATCGTGTCGAGCAGCCCCGAGGCGACCGAGTTCCAGACCGTTGCGTTTTGGTCGAAGTACCAGTGCATTTCGGGCGAGATTATGCCCATTTTCTTTTTGATGTCCCAAATGCTTTCGCCGCTGCCGCGCGGCTTGCCGAAAAGTTCGATGTCGTTGCCGTACGCCTGAGGGTTGTCGCCGCAGACGAGGCTGAGTAATGTCGATTTTCCCGAGCCGTTGTGTCCTTGAAGCAGCCATTTTTCGCCCGCCCTGACCGTCCACGAAACGTTGTCGAGAATCGTTTTTTCGCCGTATTTGACGCTGACGTTGCGCGCTTGGATGAACACCTGAGACGGAATTTCGGGGCTTGCCTTGAGGAAGGCGGGCACGGGTTTGTGGACGATTTCCGCCGCACACACGCTTTCGGGGCGATCGGTCGGCAGAATTTTTCCGTCCGAAATTTTCGCGAACTTGTTCACCGACTTCGGCAGCTCGGTATCGTTGGTGACGATGATTACGGTAGTGCCGTCGGCGGCTTCGGAATCCAAAATATCGTTGAGTGCCGCGCGCGATTTCGCGTCCAAGCCCGTGTATGGATCGTCGAGCAAAAGTATCTGCGGTTTGAGCCAGAGTGCGCGCACGAGTTGCAGCTTTTTGTGTTCGCCGCTCGAAAGCTCGATAAGCTGCGTTTGGCGGCATTTTTCGAAACCGAACCCCGCGAGAATCGGCTCGAGCTTCGCGATGTCCAAGCCGCGCTCCCCGCCGAATTTTTCGAGCTCGGCGAAGACCGTAAGGGTGTCGTGTTCGGCGTGGTAGTTGTAGCGTTGTTGGTAGTAGAAATTTCTGTCGCCCTCGAGATTTACGAACTTGTACCAGTTTTCTACATAGAGAGCCTCTTTCGGAGCGGATGTTTCGGCGAAGTTTATTTCGACAGTTCCGCCGTGTTCGATTTTTCCCGCCAAAGCCTTGAGCAGGCACGTTTTCCCCGAGCCGCTTTCGCCCGAGATAGCCCAGTTTTCGCCTTTTGAAACGCTCCAGTCAAGCCCGTCGAAAACGGTCTTCGCTCCGAAGGCAACATTTAATGATTTTACCGATACAAGTTCCATAGTTTTAATTTTCAAAAAAATTGCGGCGGAGGTTTCCGCCCCCGCCGCGAGTTTGTCAAGCCCGATACGAGCCGAGCCTGTCGAAAACATCGAAACCGCCCGCTACAAGCGGCGAACGGTTTCGGGAGTCGCCGTCAAAAGCCCCATTAAAGGGTCTTGATGGGGCGCATTGCCGTCATATACTTGCGCAGCTTGATGCCGACAATTTCCACGGGGTGGTTGCGGATTGCTTCGTTGACGCGCACAAGCGTTATATTGTCGACCGAGCCGTCCTTGCCCTCGTTGAAGTTCTTGCCGCAGAGATCGGGCGTAATCTTTTTCATAAAGTCCGCCAACAGGGGCTTGCAGGCGTTGTAGAAAAGATAGTTGCCGTATTCGGCGGTGTCGGAGATGACGCGGTTCATTTCGTAGAGCTTCTTGCGCGCAATCGTGTTGGCGATAAGCGGAGTTTCGTGCAGCGATTCGTAGTATGCCGACGGGGGCTGGATGCCCGCTTCGCACATTGTTTCGAATGCCAATTCGATACCCGCCGTTACGAACGCAGAAAGGAGCAGGTAGTTGTCGAAGTATTCCTGTTCGGAAATCTTCATATCGCCTGCGGGCGTGTTTTCGAAGGCGGTTTTGCCCGTTTCTTCGCGCCATTTCAGAAGCTTTGCGTCGCCGTTTTTCCAGTCTTCCATCATTGTGGAGCTGAATTCGCCCGACATAATGTCGTCTTGGTGTTTGCGGAAGAGCGGACGCATAATGTCCTTCAGTTCCTGCGCGAGCGTGTACGCCCTGATTTTCGCGGGGTTCGAGAGTCTGTCGAGCATGCCCGTGATGCCGCCGTGTTTGAGGGCTTCGGTGATGACTTCAATGCCGTACTGACCGAGCTTTGCGGCATAGCCGGCATCGATACCGTTTTCGACCATTTTGTCGAAGCAGAGAATCGTGGCTGTTTGGAGCAGACCGCAGAGAATTGTCTGTTCGCCCATAAGGTCCGACTTGACTTCGGCGACGAACGACGACTTCAGAACGCCCGCCTTGTTCGCGCCCAGACCTACGCAGTACGCTTTTGCGTATGCCCAGCCCTTGCCTTCGGGGTCGTTTTCGGGGTGTACAGCCGCGAGTGTGGGAACGCCGAAGCCTCTGAGATATTCGGCCCTGACTTCGGTGCCGGGACCCTTCGGAGCAACCATTATAACGGTGATGTCCTTGCGGATCTGCATTCCCTCTTCAACGATGTTGAAGCCGTGCGAGTACGAGAGAGCCGAACCCTGCTTCATCAACGGCATAACCGCCGAGATGACGTTGGTGTGCTGCTTGTCGGGCGTAAGGTTGATTACGAGGTCGGCTGACGGAATGAGTTCTTCGTAAGTGCCGACTTTGAAATTATTGCCCGTTGCGTTCTTCCATGAAGCCCTCTTTTCGTCGATTGCCGACTGGCGGAGTGCATACGAGATGTCCAAGCCGCTGTCGCGCAGATTCAAGCCCTGATTGAGCCCCTGTGCGCCGCAGCCTACGATTACGATTTTCTTGCCCTTGAGCGCTTCGACGCCGCCGTCGAATTCCGAACGCTCCATCAGTTGTGCCTGATTGAGCTGTCTGAGTTTTTCCCTGAGAGGCAATGTATTGAAATAATTTGCCATTGTTTTTTTCCTTTCGTGTTTTTTGTTGTTGATAATAAAAAAGTGTCAAGCCCTGCCGTGCTTTATGATTTCCTCCGCCACATTCCACGCCCCGACTGCGTTCTGTTCTTGTATGCGCTCGACAAGTTTGCAATGCAAATCGAACGCCGAAGCGAAAATCGCCGCCGACTTGTAGATTTTTGCGTACCACTTGCGCAGGTGCTCGGATGCGAGTTCGTAGAACTCGAGAAGAATTTCGTTGTGCGATGCGGCGGCGATTGCCGTGTGGAATTTTATGTCGGCGTCTATCGCCCTTTCCAAATCAGCGGAGGCGTTTGCCGCCTCGATTTCCGCGAGCATTGCGCGTATGTTTTTTATGTCCGACTTGGTGCGTTTGAGTGCCGCCTTTTCAGCGATTTTCATTTCGAGTATCTGGCGGATTTCGTCGAGGTCGCAGCTCTGGGCACGTTTGAGACGCTGGGCTATCGGTTCGTTCGTTGCTCGCTGCGAGACAACGAAAGTGCCCTTGCCCTGCATAACGCGCAGCATCCCGATGTTCGAAAGCACGCTGACCGCCTCGCGGATTGTCGAACGCCCCACTCCGTACATATCGGACAGCTCTTTCTCGACGGGCAGTTTTGCGCCCACGGGCATTTCGCCCGAAGCTATGCGGTTGCGTATCTGCTCGGAAACTTCGTCGGAGAGCGACTTTTTTTCGACCTTCGCAACGCCGCCCGTTTTCGGCGCGGCAAAAACACCAGCCGCCCCCGTCTTGGGAGTGCGCCCGCCAGAAATCCGTTGTGTTTTTGTCGTCATATCATCAGATGATATGCTTTTTATCAAAACGCATTTTCCCCGCGCGTCAAGCGATTTTTGTTTTTTGCGCAAAAATTTCCGCCGAGCGATTTCGACGCGGGAGCGGGAAACATTTCGTCCCCGCCCCTACGCCGCCGCCGCGATTTTACGGCGGCGGACTTGTTACAATACGGCGCAAAGCCCAATACCGCATACCCCGCGGGTAAAAGCGACAAAACCGGACACGGATTTTCCGAAAGCCCGTTGAGCGCGGCGGTTGCCTCAAACGCCGCCCCGAGTTGCAAAAACCCGAAGACCGCGGAAGCAGCCCGAAGACCGCTTCCGCAAAGTGTTTCGCAAAAAAAATGCGCTATTTAACGAGGCTTGCGAGGCGTTTTTCGTACGCCTGCCAGTCGGATATCGGCTGGCGTGCCGCTCCGCTTTCCATCGCCGCCTTTGCGACCGCTGCCGAGACTTTCACAATCAAACGCCTGTCGAACGGCTTGGGCAAAATGTAGCTTCTGCCGAAGACGAGATTTTCGCCCGCAAAGATTTTTTTGACCTCTTCGGTTGCGGGCTCGTGGGCAAGCTCGGCGAGCGCGTACACTGCGGCAAGCTTCATCTCCTCGTTGATGCATTTCGAAGCGGTGTCGAGCGCGCCCCTGAAAATGTACGGAAAACCGAGAACATTGTTGACTTGGTTGGGATAGTCGGAACGTCCTGTTGCGAAAATGATGTCCTTTCGGGTAGCCGTCGCAAGCTCGTAGGAAATCTCGGGGCGAGGGTTTGCGAGCGCGAAAACGACGGGATTTTCGTTCATCGAAAGCAGCATCTCGGGCGTAAGAATATCCGCCTTCGACAAGCCGAGGAACACGTCCGCACCCTTCACCGCGTCGGCGAGCGTCTTGGCGTCGGTATCGAGGGCAAAGAATTTCTTCATTTCGTTGAGGTCGGTGCGGGATGTTGAAATCACGCCCTTGGAGTCGCACATAAAGATGTTTTCGCGTTTTACGCCGAGGGAAATGTACATTTTCGCGCAGCAAATCGCCGCCGAACCCGCGCCGCTTACGGCAACCTTTACGTTCTGCGGTTCCTTGCCCGCAATTTCGAGCGCGTTCAGCAGCGCGGCACCCGTGATAATCGACGTTCCGTGCTGGTCGTCGTGCATAACGGGAATGTCGAGCCCTTCCTTGAGCCTGCGCTCGATTTCGAAGCATTCGGGGGCTTTGATGTCCTCGAGGTTTATACCGCCGAATGTGGGCGAAATTGCCTTGACCGTTTCGACAAACTTGTCGACATCTGTTTCGTTCACTTCGATATCGAAAGAATCGAGCCCCGAGAAGATTTTGAAAAGCAGAGCCTTGCCCTCCATTACGGGCTTGCCGGCAACCGCGCCTATGTTGCCAAGCCCCAAGACCGCCGTGCCGTTCGAAATTACCGCTACCAAATTCCCCTTGCCCGTGTATTTGTAGGCATCTTCGGGATTTTTCTTGATTTCAAGACACGGTTCCGCAACCCCCGGGGTGTACGCCATAGACAGGTCGTCCTGTGTGGAATGGGGCTTTGTTGGCACTATTTCAATCTTTCCGCGTTTTTCCCTGCTGTGGTACTCGAGCGCGGCTTCTCTGCTGATATTCGACATACTAATTATTTCGATCTTTCTTCTTACACATTCAGACGCGAAGCAAATTTTCCGCGCCTTTCTGAAATTTAAAAACCATTCGTTATGGCGGGTGGAAAAAATTTTTCAAAGTTTTTTTGCTCAAAATACGAACTTTTTGAGAAAGTTTACAAAAATGGACAAAAAAGTCCGCCCGAAACGCAAAATCGGGCGGAATCCGCAAGCGCGGCGAAGTTCTGCCGAGCTTCTATCTCAATACGATTCTCGCGGAAATCGGGTAGTGGTCGGACGGAACAAGCCCGTCGACGTGGTCGGTATACGTGCCGAAATTCAGAACGGCGACATCGTTTGAGACGTAGATAAAATCGATTGGCATATCGCCCTCGGAAACGTTTTTGTAGTTGTTGAACGTCGAGCGCGTCGTGCCGTAGGGTTTTGAAAGCGAATTTTCGCGGGCATCCTTTGCGATAGAACTTCCGCGCATAACGAGCGATGCGGGTTGACTGCGCGTTTCGTTGAAGTCGCCCGAGACGAAAAACGTGCCGCCTTTTGCGATTTCGCGGATTTTCTTCACGAGCAGTTCCGCGGCGGGCTTGTGCCATTTTGCGTATTTTTCCACGCAAAGATGGATGTTGAAGAAATGGAATTCGCGCCCCGATTCTATGTGGCGGAATTTCGCCCAAACGCACGAACGTATTGAGTCGAACTGCCCGCCGAAACCGCGTTCGGCTTTGTCGGGCGTTTCGGAAAAGTAGAACTTGCCCGAATCGAGAAGCTCGAATTTGTCGCGCCTGTAGAAAATGGGGTTGTTCATATTGCGCAGCATATTGTCTATGTTTTTCGCCGCGGATTTTTCCGAAACTTCGGCAAGGGTGAGATTGCGGACAATCTGCCCCGCAACGGCGTATTTGTCGGACTGCGCGGCAAGGTAGTCGACCTGAAAACCCATCGGTTCCTGCATTCCGACGATGTCGAAGCCGTGGAACTCGACAAGCGGCATTATCAGATTCTTGCGGGCGTCCCATCTGCGCACGTCGGACGGGTCTTTGCAAAAGCCCACGTTAAAGCTCGCAACGGTAAATTCGGCAGGCTCGGGCGTTTCCACGCACGCGCAACCGCAAAGCAAAACCGCCGCGACAAAAGAAATGTATCGTCGTTTCATAGGGGCGATATTTTCGCGCCCCGAACGCAAGTCAACAAAAATTCCGACCGAAAACGGCGCGGTTTTTGCATTTTGTACTTGCAAAAATCGGCGTTTGCAAAAATCATTCGAACATTCGCAAACGCGGAAGAAAACATTTCCAAAATACATCGATTCAACTATGGATTCACTCTTGATTAAAGGCGGCTCACGGCTCGAAGGCGAAGTCTGCGTTGCCGGAGCAAAAAACGCCTGTCTGCCCATCTTTGCGGCGACCCTGCTGACCGACCAAAAATGCGTTCTAAAAAACGTCCCCGACCTTAGCGACGTGCGCTTTATGGCTGAAATCGTCGCGGCGATGGGCGCGGAAGTCTCGAACCCCTCCAAGGGCGTCTGGGAAATTCAGGCTAAGAACATTTCGCACGTCGCTCCCTACGAGCTCGTACGCAAAATGCGGGCGAGCATATGCCTGCTCGGTCCCCTCACAGCGCGTCTGCGCAAGGCGGAAGTCTCGCTTCCGGGGGGCTGCGTAATCGGGGCAAGACCCGTAGACCTGCACATCAAGGGGCTGCGCGCGCTCGGCTGCAATGTCGAAATCGACAGGGGCTTCATCTGCGTCGACGCGCGGAAAATCCGCGGGGCGCAAATGTATCTGGGCGGACGTTTCGGCAGCACCGTTACGGGCACGGCGAACATCATAATGGCGGCGGTTCTCACCCCCGGAACTACGATTATCGAAAACGCCGCCTGCGAACCCGAAGTTGCCGACATGTGCAAAATGCTCTCGAATATGGGCGCGATTATCGACGGCGCGGGCTCGCCCACGGTTACGATTACGGGCGTGCCGAAGCTCGGCGGCGTCGAACATTCGGTTCTGCCCGACCGTATCGAAGCGGGCACGTGGATTGCCCTCGCTGCGGCGGCAAAGGGCAAAGTGCTCATCAAGGGCGCGCGGAAAAAACATCTCGGATCGTTCCTCGACGTTCTCGAGCGCGCGGAATGCCCGTTCGAAATAAAAAGCCCGTCGTCGATATACGTCGACGCGACAAAGGCAAAGCTCAAACCGATTGAATGCACAACCCTTCCCTATCCCGGTTTCCCCACCGACCTGCAGGCGCAGCTCTGCGCCCTTATGACGCAGGCTGAAGGCATATCGGTTTTGACCGAACGCATCTATCCCGAACGTTTTATGCACGTCCCCGAACTCTGCCGAATGGGGGCGAACATCGTGCGCGAGGGCCCGAGCGCAATCATCAGCGGGAAGACGAAACTTTCGGGCGCACCCGTGATGGCGTCGGACCTTCGCGCGAGCGCGGCTCTTGTGATAGCCGCCCTTGCCGCAAAGGGCGAAACGCTAATCAGCCGCATCTACCACCTCGACCGCGGATACGATTCAATCGACAAAAAGCTCGCCGACCTCGGCGCAAAAGTCGAACGCATAAAATCGGAATAGCGAAATTTATGGTTGAACTTTTTTGCGGATGCTGTTTTATACAAAACCTGCAAATAGATAATATATAAATATAAATTAATGGCAACAAACATTCCCTACAGAGGCGGAGACAGACGCAACTTTAAAGGCGGCAAGAACTTCGGTCCGAGAAGAAACGAAAGAATCAGAGCGCCGAAAATCAGAGTAATCGGTCCCGACGGCGCGATGCTCGGCATAATGCCGCCCTACGATGCACTGGCAATCGCACGCCGCGCGGGGCTCGACCTGCTCGAAGTTTCCCCCAACGCAGAACCGCCGGTTTGCCGCATTCTCGACTACGGCAAATATATGTACGAAGAAGCCAAAAAGCAGAAGTCGCACAAAACAGTTGCCCCCAAGGTCAAGGAAATCAAGCTCCGTCCGATGATTGAGCAGAACGACTTTATGACGAAAATCCGCTCGGCGGAAAAGTTCCTCTTCCAAGGCAACAAGCTCAAAATCACGCTGATGATGCGCGGGCGCGAGATGGAATTTAAGGACAAGGCGTTCGAAGCGGTGAACCGCGCAATCGCCGAACTCAGCCATATGGGACACGCGGATTCGGAACCCAAGCTTATGGGACGCAACATCGGTGTGTCGATGTCGCCCGTTCCGCAAAATCAGCGCAAACTCAAATACTCGGGAGAAAACGAGGAAGTCGGCGACGACGACTCCGATTCCGACGAATAAAATGCCGCTCTCCCGCCGCGATTTCCTCGTTGCATTGCTCGGAGCGGCTTTCGCCTGTTCCGACGCTTTCGCATTGACGGTTAAGGGTATAGAATATCTGCCCATATCGAAAATCGCCCAGCTGTGCGGTATGCGCTACCGCACGAATATCGCGGGAAAATCGCAGTCGATTTTCAGCAAAACATCGCGGATGACTTTCGGCGTAAATTCGCGGGCGATGGACTTGAACGGAATCACCGTCTGGCTCGGACACCCCGTCGTGGCGCAAAAGCGAATGCTGTACATCGCAAAGCGCGATTATTTCAAGTCTGTCATACCGATTCTGTTCCCGCAAAACAACGGCACGCCGCGCAAGCTCTTCCACATTTTCATCGACGCGGGGCACGGCGGCAAGGACAGGGGCGCGTACAACAAGGCGTACAAGCTTTCCGAAAAGGCGGTGAACCTCGATATCGCGATGCGGCTCGGGCGCGAGCTGAAAAAGAACGGCTACAGGGTGTCGTTCTCGCGCACGACCGACGAATTTATAGAGCTTGACGACCGCCCGAAAAAGGCGAACGCACGCCGCGCCGACCTCTTCGTAAGCGTGCACTGCAACGCGGCTTCGCCCTCGATTTCGGGAATAGAAACCTTCGCGCTGACCCCGCGTTCGATGCCGTCGACCACAAGCGCAACCATATCGCGCTCCGACCACGTAGCCTACAATGGACACCAAAACGACGGTTGGAACCAACTTCTGGCGTATTACATCCAACGCGCCCTGCACTACTCGACGCGCTCGAACGACCGCGGCGTGAAACGCGCGCGCTTCGCGGTGCTAAAGTCGCCCACAATGCCCGCAACGCTTGTGGAATGCGGCTTCATTTCGAACAATGCCGAATGCAGAAATCTCGCCACGGCGGCGTACCGCCAGAAAATCGCCGAGACAATCGCCGCCGCCATTATGACATACCACCGCACGCTAAGGCGGCTTGCCGTAAAAAATTCGTAGCCGATGCGCCGCGATATGCGGCAGTTTCCAAAGAAATTTCGGTCAATCCTATTGCGGGTCGTCCGATTTTTTTCCGCCGTTTTCGGGCAAATTTCTGAATTCTTTCGGAACTGCGCTAAGCTGGAATATCGGCAGCAAAAGCAGAAGCCCCACGACCGTCGCGCCGAGCACGAAGTAGCCCGCGGCGTCGTGCACGAAACCCGATATGGACTCGGGTCCGTTCTGGTACGCCCAAATCGAAAGGAACAACGCCCTCAGGATGTTGTTGAAAAACGCAAAGCACATCGACGTCCCGACCATCAGGATTTTCTTCCAGAACTTGTCCAGAAACACCGCCGACAAGAACGATCCCGCGAACAGACAGGCGGTCAGCGAACGAATCCCGCTGCACGCGTCGGCAACGCCCACGCTGCCGTTCGGGAAACAAAGCGAATTGCCTTTGAGCTCTACGACAAATCCGAACGCGTCCATTATGTTAAGCACGACAACCGACACTTTCGAAAGCAGCACAAGGCTCACAAACGACTCGAGCGACTGGAACATAGGCGCGGAGATAATCCATCCGAACGCGGGGAACGTAAAGAGCAGAGCAAAGGCGATTCTCTGGCGGACTCCCATTTTCCCGCCCGCCGAGTTTTTCGCCGCCGCGAAATAGGTCATCGCGAAGAAAAGGAACGAAAAGCCGAAGGTCATCGGGAAGACCGAGGACGATGCGAGGTTGTTCGAAACGCCCTTGATTATCGCGAAAATCAGAAAGACGACAAGCCCGCAGACGAGCATCGAGCCGAAAAAGAAGTTCGCAATAACGCGCACGAACAAGCTTTCGCGACAGTCGGGCTCTTTTTGAAAGTACCCGAAAATGTCGTTCCATCTGTCGAAAATGACGTACACGCAGAAAAGCGGCATAATGTAGCCGAACGAATAGTCTACGCGAGTCGCCCAGATGTATTTTAGCGAAAGCGTTTCAATGGCGAGCATTGCCGCAATCAAGACCGCCGAAAACAACGCTTCGGGCGGAAGCCTGAAAAAACTGTACTTTTTTAATTCGGAAAAATTCACCGTGGCGACTCCTTTTAAATGTCGAATTCTAATTGGCGGACAGACTATTTAAGCCGTCCGAGTTGTCAAATACAAACGCCGCAAACGCGGGAAACAAAAAATCCCCCGCCCGTTTCGCGGAGGATTTTCGGAGGAAAAACAAACCTACTCTACCGTAATGTACGAGTGTTTGCGCGTGTTTTTGTTCAGCACAACCGTCCTTTCGAACTTCTTGCCGCCGTGCTCGAACGCGATTTTGTACGTTCCGTAGAAGCAGCGGAAGTGGAACTGGCTCGCGGAATTTTCGAACGAAAGGTTCGTGCGCCACTGTTTGTTTATCAGGTTGTCGAGCACGTCGTAGGCGGGTTTTTTCGAGAAGTCGCCGCGCAGGATTCCGCTGTTGAAAACGTTTTCGCTGCCCGCCGTGCCGTCTACAAAGTGCCAATATGTAATTGCCTCAACCTTCGGATGGCTAAACCACAACTTGTAGAAATTCTCGAACAGGAACGCCTGCTTTTCCTCGCCGACTTTGCCCTCGCCCATACAGGGGAAACTTATTTCGGTGATGTGAATCGGGCGGTCGAGTCGCGCGAAGGTGTCGAGCACGTCGAAGAGTTCGTCGGGCGTCCACGCCTCGCCCGCCATCAGCGCGTTGCGGTCGGGCTTCTTGAAGTAGTGTAGCTGCAGCCCAACGATGTCGAGCTTGCCGCCGCGGTTGATAATGTCGGACGTAAGCAGGTAGTCGGTCGCGTATTCGTGGTAACGGGCGACCCTCATCCACACGGGCGTTGTGTAGTTCATAATAAAATCGGTATTGCGCGGGAATGCGCGCTCCGACTCCTTGAACGCCGTGAAGACGTGGTCTTTTGGGAAGTAGTTGGGCGACTTGTAGTGGTCCTGCGTGTCCGACGACTCGTTAGCAACATCCCAAATGTTGATGTCCCAACCGTACCGTTCGGCAACCTTGTCGATGTAGCGGCACATATACTTTTCGATGGTCTTTTCCTCTCGCGGCATCCACGTCGGCAAAGCGTGGTTGTTGATGTACCACGCAAGCGTGTGCCCTTTCATCTTCAGACCGTTCTTCTTGCAAAATTCCGCAATCGCATCCTGCGACGGACGGCGGGAGAGGTGCTCCACGCCCTGTGCGGAAACGTCCTTTTCGAACTGGAATACGCCGTCCTTCTGCTCGTATGCCTTCCAGTAAAACGGGACTGTGGCGAAATTGAAAAGCTCGAGGAAACGCTTTTCGTAAAGGCGGTTTTCCTCCTCCGTCTTGAAGCCGCCCAATAGGAAGATTTGCGCACCGAAGAGGAAGTCGTGCTTGAGCATTTCGACCTTCAGGTTTTCGACTTTGACGTCGCGCTTTTTTGCGTCGACGAAGTTCAGATAGAAATCACCCTTGCGGTTGTTTTCGATTCCGAGGGCGATTTTCTCCTGCAAAACGGGGTCGGCCCAAAGTTTCCTGAGCTTTTCGGAAAGCGGGGCTTCGCCCTTTTGCTCGGGATTGTTTTTGCGCTCCCACGGCATTGTTTTCGCGCCCTGCTGCGCGAAAATCGGCGACAACAAAACGGCTATTCCCGCTGCCAACAACAATATTTTCTTCATATTCCTCCTGTGTGTTTCGTCAAAGTTTTATCGGATAAAGAATGCCGAAAAACCGTCTGTTCGTCAACAAAAAACGCCGAATCCTGTATGGAATCGGCGTTTCGAAAATGTTTTGAAGCTTATGCCCTGCGGCGGCGTTTCCGCGCGGCTAAGCCGAGCGCGATTGCGCCGAATATCGCCGCCCATTCGGCGGGTTCGGGCACAACCAAGTCGGAATGCAGCCAGTAGACGTCCTTGCCGTTGAAATTGCCCGCAACAAGGTAGAAATCGTCTTTTGTGAGCGTCGTACCGTCTATACCCGTACCTCGAATATTCACATAATCGTGAATTTCATCCATCGACTCGAAGTAAATGCGGTTGTTGTTGAAGTCGTTGAAAACGATATTTGCGATAATATTCGTGCCCATAAGTTCGACATCGTTAAAGCTCAAATATACATCGGAAGCCTTGCCCATATTTACGGTAAGCAACGCGCCCGAATTTTGATACGTCAGATTGCCAAAGTGAACTTCCGCGTTGACGTTCATCACCATCTTGGAGGCGGCACCCATCAAAAACATTATGTTGTAGCCCTCTTCGCCGGTCGTAACACTTTTCGAACGGAAAATGTTTTTCGAATTGATTGTAAGTTCTGCGGCAAAATCTCTTACGCAGATTTTATTAAGATAAATCGCGTGTTCTTTATCGGCCTTGACAGTCAGTTCTGCACCCGACCCATAAGCGCCGATGGAAAGGTCGTTTCCGCCGGAAGCTTTTGTAAGGTCGATGAGACCGCCCGATTGAACATAGATTTCGCTCGCGCGTTCGCCGTTTCCGATTACCATCGCGTAGGGATTGCCCGTTTGCGTATACGATGCAACTTCAAGCGTTGCCCCCTTTTTGACGTTTAATTTGCCGCCAAACAGCGTAAGTCCGTCGCCTTTATGAATGCGTGTAGTGCCCGCGTTGATGTTCAAAACGCCGCGGTGGTCTATTTCCGTAATGCTGGAATTGCCGTTAATATTTACAACACCATTACCCCAAATATTAAATTTTGAAGTTGTTGCGGTAGTATTGACGGTAAGTTCGTTTACATTCAGAGTGCCGTTGATATCCACGAGCGCGCCCGCATTGTGAAGCGTGTTTGTATCGACAGTCCCCGTGACCGCCAGTGCCTGAGTTGAGCTGTTATTGTATTGCGCACCGACTTCAAGTACGCCCGAATTCTTCAGATAACCTTCTATGCGAAGGGTATATTCAGCATAAGTGCCCCTCAGCGAAATTGAATCGGTATAAAGCTCTCCGCCCGACTTGACTGTATACTTTGTCGCCGAGTTTCCGCTTCTGTTTGAAAGATTAAATGTGTCAACAGTAACCTTCCCCGTCTGGGTCAAGGTCGAACCACGCAGGTCGAAAGTGTTTGCATTGAGCGTACCCGCAATACTATACTCTCCGCCGCCCTGAAATATCAAAATATCGTCGGTATTGGAGTTGAAAGTTGCGTCGGATGCTATCGTGAACGTCTTTCCGCTTGCGGTGTTGACCAGAATATCGTCTCCCTCGAATGCCGATTTCACGGAATACGTGCCGTTTGTCAGCGTAAGATTCCCATTCGATGCGTCGATGGCGTAATCGTACATCCCTGCGTCGAAATTTACATTGAAGCCGCCCGAAACGCTTGCATTGCCGCCCGCGACTACGCTTTGCGCCGTCTGGTTGTTGCCGTTGAAGTAGCCCGTCGAACCCGAGGACGGCGGATTGAGCGTTACGCTCTCTGCGGAATAGTCGCCGAAAGAGGTTGCGTTTGCGTCGCTTGTGCCGCCCGTTAGCGTTGCGCCGTACGCGCACGCGCACGCGAGCGCGAGGAATGAAGCGGGGATAAATTTTTTCGTCATAGCAGGTAAAATTTCTCGGGGAAAAGCGGGCGGAATGCGCACAAAAAACGCGCCGAATATCCGTCTGTTTAGCGATATAGCTAAATAAAACGCCGATTTGGTCAAGCGTTTTTCTCGTCGATTAGAGTTTTTTTAACGATTTTGTCATAATTTCCGCCGCTTTTTCAAGGTCGTCCTGCGTGTGCGCGGTACTCATAAAGCAGATTTCGAACGCCGACGGAGCAAGATATACGCCGCCATCGAGGCAGTTCCGAAAGAATTGCGCGTAGCGTTTCGTATCGGAACGCAGTGCGACATCGTAATTTACAACATCGTTTTCATTGAAGAAAAACGAGAACAGCGATGCCGCCTTCGGCGTTTGAAGCGCGATGCCCCTTTCGTCCGCCGCCGCGCGCATTGCATCGACAACAAACTGCGATTTGCGTTCGAGTTCCGCATAAGGGTTGGATTCCAAAATCATTTTGAGCGCGGCGCAGCCCGCCGCCATCGCAAGCGGATTGCCGCTGAGCGTGCCCGCCTGATAGACGGGTCCGAGCGGGGCGATGTATTCCATAATATCGCGCCGACCGCAGAATGCGCCCACAGGCAGCCCGCCGCCGATGATTTTGCCGAGCGCGCAGAGGTCGGGCATAATGCCCTCGCGAGCCTGTGCGCCGCCCGCGCCGACGCGGAAGCCCGTTATGACTTCGTCGAAAATCAGCAACGCGCCGTATTTGTCGCAGACTTCGCGCAGGTGCTTTAGGAAGCCCGCTTTCGGCGGAATAAGACCCACATTTGCCGCGTACGGCTCGAGAATTATACAGGCTATTTCTTCGCCGAATTTTGCGAAGCACTCGTCCACCGCCGCGCAGTCGTTGAAGGGCAGAACGCTTGTGAGCTTTGCGAAGTCGGCTGGGATGCCCGCTGAATCGGGATTGCCGAAAGTCAGCGCGCCGCTGCCAGCCTTTACGAGCAGGCTGTCGACGTGCCCGTGATAACAGCCCGCGAACTTCACGATTCTGTCGCGCTTTGTGTAGCCGCGCGCAAGACGGATTGCCGACATCGTAGCCTCGGTGCCCGAGTTCGTCATCCTGACCATCTGCGCGCACGGAATCATTTTGTTGATGAGCTTCGCCATTTCAAGCTCGCCCTCCGAAGGCGTGCCGAACGACGTTCCGTTGCCGAGAGCCTTTTCGATTGCCGCGCGGATTGCGGGGTGGTCGTGCCCGAAAAGCGCGGGCCCCCAAGTGCAGACAAAATCGACAAGCTCGCGCCCGTCTTCGGTGCAAAGTTTGTCGCCGCGGGCGGAGCGCGTGAAGAACGGCTCGCCGCCAACGCCCCTGAACGCGCGCACCGGCGAGTTCACGCCGCCGGGGATGTATTTTTTCGACTCTTCGAAAAGCTCTTTTGAATTCATATTTTCGGATGCAAAATATCAAATGTTATTGAACGCCCCTGCGAACCGCCACGGGGATTTTTCTGTCGGTGGAATACGCCACAGCCGAAATTTTCGGACCAATCGGGTATTGCGTGCGCTTGTATTCCGCCCCCGCAACCTTCCGCGCAACGTCTTCGACGACCGCCCTGTCGAAACCGCGTTCGACGATTTCGGAAACCGACATATACCGGTCGATATGCAGGCGCAAAATAGCGTCGAATAGGTCGTACGGCGGGAGGGAGTCTTCGTCTTTCTGGTCGGGGCGAAGCTCCGCCGACGGCGGTTTGTCTATCGTGTTTTGCGGGATGATTTCGCGCCCCGCCTCTTTGTTGATGAGCTTCGAAATGCGGTAGACTTCGGTTTTGTAAAGGTCGCAAATTGGGGCGAAGCCGCCGCAAGTGTCGCCGTAAAGCGTGCAGTAGCCTACGGCGCATTCGCTTTTGTTGCCCGTGGTTAGCACAAGCGCGCCGAACTTGTTGGAAATTGCCATCAATACAAGCCCGCGCGAGCGCGACTGTATGTTCTCTTCGGTAACGTCGCGCGGTTTGCCCGCAAAGAGCGGCGCAAGAGTCGATTCCGTAGCCGCGACGATTTCGGCAATCGAAACCGTGTGGAATTCTATGCCCAGATTTTCGGCGAGCCTGCGCGCATCGTCCTTGCTGTGTTCGCTCGAAATTTTCGAAGGCATTGAAACGCCGATTACGCGTTCTTTGCCGAGTGCCTCGACAGCCAGAGCCGCCACGAGAGCCGAGTCTATCCCGCCGCTCAAGCCTATGAGCACGCGCTTTATGCCGCACTTTTCGATGAAGTCGCGCAGAGCCATCACGAGGGCTTTGCGGATGTCGGTATCGCCCGCGAAATCGAATGCGTCGCCGTCGAAGCCCGAGACCTTTTCGGTATCGACAACCCTGCAGCACTGGGCGAATTTTTCAAGGCACTGAGATTTCGGCGAAACGCCAGTTGCGTCCACATACATGCTGCCGCCCGCGAAAATAATTTCGTCGTTTCCGCCTACCAGATTGCACCAGAGAAGCGGCGCGCCGACGGTTTTTGAGACCTCGCAAAGCAGCCCTCCCGCGTGGCGCACGGTGTCGTTCTGGCTCGAGAAAACGCTTGCGGAAATGTTTACGAGAAGGTCGATTTTCTTCGCCTGCGGAGTGGTGGGCGAATTGAGCGAAGCAAAGTAGTCGAGCGGCTTCGGATAGTACTCGTAGCGCGAGGCGGTGGGGATTGTCGGAAGCGTCCAAATATCTTCGCAAATGGTAATGCCGATGCGTTTGCCCTTGAAATCGACAATGCAGAAATCGCGCCCCGAATCGAAGTTGCGGGCGTCGTTGAGCGCGCCGTAGTTAGGCAGAAGGTGCTTGTCGCAGACGGCGGCGATTTTGCCGTTTTCAATCCAATAAGCCGAGTTTGAAAAGCCTATCGAACCGCCGCATCTGCGCGGACACCCCACGAGCGCGGGGAGCGGAAGTTTCGGGGCGAGCGCGGCGAGAACCGACTGCGCTTGGTCGACGAACTTCCCGTAGAAGACTAGGTCTTTTATGGGATACCCCGATATCGCCGACTCGGGGAAAACCGCGAAATCCGCACCGTCGCGGACGAATGTCTCGCACGCGGAAAGAATCTTTTGCGCGTTGCCTTCGAAATCGCCCACGCGCGTGTCAATTTGCCCTACTCCGATTTTCATTTGCGGGGCAAGGATAACCCCGCCCCCGCAAGCCTTGCAAGCTTATTGAAAATTTTTTGCGGAGAATCCGCGCGTGCGGCGGTCAGTCCCGTTCCGTCCGCCAAATTTCGCGATATCAGAAGTCGTACGAAACGCCCTCTGGCAGGTCTTCGGTCACCACTTTGCGCCATTTGCCTCCCGCTTTCACGACAACAATGTCGTTGTCTTTGTCGTAGAACATCGAGCCGTTTTTGGCGTTTTTGATGTTTTGTTTGCGCTGGAATTTAGCCTCTTCGGTATAGTACAAGCCCATCCGCGCGTGTTTGTGGTCCATATCCGACTTGAAATTTTCGCGCGGCAACGGGTAGTTGTCCAAATTCTCCTCTGGCTTTTCGTCGAGCAGATCATCCGCGCCGATATTGTCGAGCGAGAGCAGGTTTTTGAATTCGACATTTGCGTACATTATCGCCCTGTCGCGACCGAAAAGGCACGAGTGGTACGGAACGTCGGAACCGACCCTGAACCAATTGTACGCGTCGAAGCCCTCGCCGTAGACCGCCGCATAATAGTAGAGTTCTGCGACGGGTCTGCCCTCCTCTATGTGCTTGTTCAATATCAGCGTTATGCGCGACTTGTCGTCGTTTGCGTACGCCTCCAAAACGTGAAGTCCCCAACGCTTCTTTTCGGCACTCTCGCCGCCGCGCACCATAATGGTCGAATTCGTTGAAATCGACGCGTCGAAGTGAATCGGCACGGGAGCTTTGTTTTTGTCCATTCCGTAGTAGTAGGAGCGTTCGCCCCACTTCTCCCAATTCGGGTCGATATGCGATTTTACGACTTTCTGGCGTTTACCGCCGAAGAGTTTTGATAGAATGTTTTTGAAAAATTCCATATCGGTTGAAATATTTTCAAATACATTCCGCTTGCAAGCTTATTGAAATAATCCGCCGCGTTTTCGCCGAAAAATAAAAAAGGGACTGCCCCGACTTTGCGGAACAATCCCCATGCTGTGCGGACTGCTATGTCCTACATTTGCGGTTTCAAAAGCTTGTAGTCTTCGGCTGCAACCGTTTGACCGTTGTATACAAACGGCTTCTTGGAATAGTTGGTAACGATTCTGCTTCCGTCGGAATAAACGGTGAGGAATACCTCGGGCGCGATTTCGTCGTGGAAGTCCATATATTCAAGTTGCAGATATTTTACGTTTTGGTATTCGTCGTACGCCTCTTTGACCTTGGCGAACGTACTGTCTTTTGTGAGGTCGCCGTAATACGAGAGTCTTCCGCCGAATTCCATAAATTTCAGTCTGAGCTGCTTGGCATTTTTGTCGGTGTTCATAAGCGGCCACGCGGCGGCGGCGGGCTCGCGCATATTGTAGCCGATTGTCGTGAAGAACGGATTGCTCATTATGATTCCGTGGTACGCAATCTGCCAAAGCGGCGCGATTCTGTCGGCAAGCGGAACATTCTTTTTCATTACCTTTTCGGGCATCCACGCGGCATACAAAATGAAGTCGAGCGTGTTCGCAACGTGGTCGCAGCCGCTCTCCGAAGTAAAGCCGCCGAAGAAAGCCCGCGAAAGCAGCCCGATTTGGTTCATATAGTACGCGCACTCCTTGCGGGTTATCGGATGCGAGAGATCGAAACACGGATATGGCGTAATCGCGCTCGTCACGTCGATGTGGAGCGGACCGTTGAAGCCCAGCTGCTGCATCTTCGTATAATTTTCGAGAACCTGCTTATAATAGACCTGCTTAAAACAGGGGCGGTACGCCTCGCCGCCCATGCCGTCGTAGTGGATGTACGAGCCGTCGAGCTGAAGCGCGAGATCGTTTTTGTCGAATGCGGGCGAAATAGTGTAGTTTTCGGTATGCAAAATATGCGGGGCAACCTGAAAGCCCAATTCCTTTCCGAGCGCGGTAAGCTGGCGGCATTTCGCGTTTCCGCCCAGTTCGGGCTCGGCTACGCCGTATATCGGGCATCTGCCGTTCGACCGCCAATTCCAGTTTGTCAAAATTATGTCCGCCTTTTCGATCCCCATTTTTTTGAGAGTCTTCAGCGATTCCATCATATTGTCGTAGTCGCGCAATTTTTGGATGTTCGGCTCGTCCACATCCTTCCAGTGATAGCCGCGGTTGAGCTTTGTCTCGTCCTTGCGCATAAATGTCGCCATCGAGAACTTCAGGTAAATTGCGTCGACCGAGTATTTCAGGCGCGGGTTGCCCTTTATGCGCTCCCTGAGCGGCAGAACTTCGCCGCGTTCAAGCTGGTACTTGCGGTACGCCTTGCCCATCGACGAATAGTTGGCCTTTTTGCCCTTGAAATATGTGTAGTCAATTACGATATCCTCGTATATCGGCATCCCGATTTCGGCGATGTGGAAACGCGGAAAGACTTTGTACAGCCCCGAACGCACGTCGACATTCATCGAATACTCGTATTGCAGACCCTTTACGATTCCTACAAAAGCCTCATTTCCCTTCTTTACCCCGTAAATGGGCAGACGGTTTTTTCTGAGCGAGTACGAACCGTTGTCTGCCTTGAACGAGCCCATCAGACCTTCCGCCATAATCCAATAGCCGTCGTCGCCTTTCTGGGCGGTGGAGTCTTCGGTTATGACGTCGATGTGTTTTACGTCGTCCCAAAACCAAGTCGAATACTTTGCATACGGAATCTTGAGACGCAGCGTATTTTTCGAAATCCGCTCCATTTTCACGGTTTCTTCGGTTACTTTTCCGTTTTTACGCTCTATGACAAGCTGCGCGACATCGCTCATAGCCGATGCCACCGAAGCCGAAAACAGTAGCGCGGCTACGGCGAGTTTCACTGATGATTTTTTTCCCATAAGAACCGAATAATAGTTTAGATTTTAACCCATTAAAAATCAGGCGGTCAATGCGCACCTTCACACAGAAGCACAACCGTCCGCCTCTTAACGGAGAAACGATTGCAAAACATCGTTTTAAATGCAAACACAAAATTCAACTTTGAACGAAAAAATCGATTCAAAGACTTATTTCAAGCGAGCAAACTTCTGTTGACTTCGGCGCGACCGTGGGCGCGTTTCTGCCTGCGGCGAAAGGCGGAACGCCCCAAAATTCGACCGCCCAAAACGGCGTTTCGTCGGGGATGCCCCAGTTTACGATACAATAACGCGGATCCAACTTGCCGTCGTTGAGAAGCAGAGAGATCTTCTCGTCGCTTTTCGAACAAACAACGCTAACGAGCGGCGAACGCAATGACGAGTGTATCCGCGCAGTGGATTTTTCGCCGAACGACATCGAGTCGAACGCCACGGGACGCAGCAGTCCGTCGTTGTTTAGCACCAAATACGCCGCGGCACAATCGATAATTTGGCGGTAGTCCGAATGTTTTGTGCCGTCGATCCACGGCATCGCAAAAAACGGGTGGTAGCCGACTCCCCACGGAATCGCGATTTCGCCTTTGTTGACGAGACGGAATTCGACCCTGTACGAATCGCCGCGAAATTTGTAGTAGACGAAAAAGTCGTATTTGAACGGATACGCCTTTTTGCTGTAGTCGTTCTCGGCGAACTTCAGAAGAACGTCGCTATCGGAAACAGAAACGATTTCGAATCTGCCGTTGTCGGCGAATCCGAATTTGCGCATCGGCAGAATTTTACCGTCGGGCGATTTCCAAAAATTCGGCTTTTGACCGTCGTGCGACATCCCGCAAAACGGGAAGAAAACGGGCGCACCGCCGTAAACCGACGGCTCCGTGCCGAAGCTTCCGCGCACAACGCCGTCCGGCCAATAAATAACCTTTCTAACAGAACCGTCCGCGCGCTTGTAGTTCCACGACAATACCTGCGCGCCCTCCTCGGGATTTAGCAGAAACGTCGAGTTCCCGACCGAAAACTCGTAGAGCTTCGCGCCGTCCTTCGAAACAATCGAGAGCTTAGCCGAAGGTTCCCGCGATACGCATGCCGAAACGGCAAATATCGACAGCGCGCATAACAACGATATCAAACATTTTTTCATCCCGTTAATCCTCTCAAATATTCCTGTTGTCTATCCGATTTTCGAAAGCGTGGCGACGCTCTCGATGTGGCGTGTCTGCGGGAAAAGGTCGAAGGGCTGCAGACGTTCGAGCTTGTAGCCGTGGGTTGTAAGATACGCCAAGTCGCGCGCCTGCGTGTCGGGTCCGCACGATACATACACAATGCGCTCGGGCGCGAATACCGTAAGCTGCTCCAGAAACGCGGTGTCGCAACCCGCCCGCGGCGGATCGATTATCACCGACGTTTCCGCACCGTCGAATTTTTTCGCAACGCCGTCGAAAATGGTCTCGGCCTTGCCGATAAGAAATTCGCAGTTTTTGATGTTGTTTATTTTGGCGTTTGCGTTGGCGCAGACTATCGCCTTCGAGCTGATTTCCACGCCCGCGACATTTTCGAAATCCTTCGCCGCCGCGAGCGCGAACACGCCCACGCCGCAGTACGCATCGACCAAATTTCGCGCGCCCTTCGCCTGTTCGATTGCGTACTGTACAAGCTCGGGCAAAATGTGCGGATTGTTCTGGAAAAATTCGCCCGCGCAAAACTGGTAGGATATTCCGCCGACCCTCTCGGTGCGGATTGCGGTGTTATCTTGGCAAACCCCCTCGGCGCAGTCGCGCAAAAGCAGCGTTCCGCCGCGGCGCGGGTTGCTTTTTTTGATCCGTTCGCGGGCGGCGGGCAAGGCTTCGTTGATGGCTTTTGATGCAATCGGGCATTGCGGAACGTCGACAAGGCTGCTGCGCCTGCCCTGCATAACGAAGCCCACGGGCATATCGCCGCCGCGCGGTCTTTCGTAGTGCGGGGTAAGCTTGGAGCGGTATCCGTACTGGACGGGCGACGGATGCGTCGGCGAGACTTCGAATTCGATTCCGCCGATGCGCTTTACCAAATCGCGAACCTGCTTGCGCTTCCATTCGAGCTGCGCCGAATACGTCAAATGCTGATACTGGCAGCCGCCGCAAGTGCCGAAAAGCGGACACAGCGGCTTTACGCGGTCGGGCGACGGGCGCACAACTTCGACCAAATCGGCCTCCGAAAAATTCTTGCGGTTGCGGTATACGCGTGCCTTCACGCGCTCGCCACCGAGGGCGAACGGCACCATCACTACCCAGCCGTCGATTCGTCCGACGCCGACGCCGAGGTTGTTGAGGTCGTCTATTTCCAGTTCGACAATCTGGCGGTAGGCGAAAGGCGTTGGCACGAAGTTTTTGGGAGCTGTCTGTTGTTTGTCCATAAAAAAAGTTGTAATGACAGTTTTTTATGTTTTCGTGTAAGGGCAACAATAAAAACATGTCGGAAGAATTTATACAGAGCAGACAGAATCCGCGCGTGAAACTTTTGCTGAAGCTACGCGACAGGGCGGGCCGCCGCAAAACGGGGCTTTTCGCGGTCGAAGGACTGCGCGAGCTCTCGCGGTGCGTCGAACTTGTCGGCGCGGAGGAAATCTACTTCTGCCCCGAGTTTTTCAAAAGCCCCGAGCATTCGGCTTTTGTCGAAAAAATCCGCGACGGGGAAAAAATTCCCCTCTGCCGCCTGTCCGAGGGCGCATTCGAAAAGGTCTCGAACCGCGAGGGCTGCGACGGGCTTTTGGGCGTCGTAAAACAGTGGAGCTGCTCGCTTGCCGACATCGACATTTCGGGCGTGGAGAATCCCGTTTTACTCGTTGCCGACTCAATCGAAAAGCCGGGGAATCTGGGGGCGTTGCTGCGCAGCGCGGACTCGCTCGGCGCGGCGGCGGTGGTGCTTACAAACCCCGTGGGCGACATTTTCAACCCCGCCGTGGTGAGGTCGTCACAGGGCGCGTTGTTCTCGGTACGCGTTGCGCAATCCACACCCAACGAACTTTGCGCGTGGCTTAAGGCGCGGAAAATCAAGACGGTAGGGGCGCATTTGAGGGCGGAAAAATTCCTCTGGCAAACCGATATGTCTACTCCGTGCGCTATCGTCGTGGGCGCGGAATCGACGGGACTGGGCGAAGAGTGGAACGGATTTCTCGACGAAAAAGTGAAAATCCCCATGCACGGAATCTCCGACAGTATGAACGTAAACGTGGCGGCATCCATTTTCCTCTACGAAGCCCTGCGCGGCAGGCGGTAAATCGCGGAAAATTCCGCGGGCGGGAAAATCGGCGCGGGCAATTTTACACGCAAAATGCGGCAACCGAAGTCGCCGCATTTTGCGTATCCGTAAAAATCCGTCGTTAGAATTTCAGATTCGAGAACGCGTCCCCGAATGAATTGCCGAACGGTTGGTTGGAGCGGCGCGGTTGGAAACCGTTGCCGCTTCTACCGCCCCGCTGTGCGCCGCGCGCAGCCGACTCGCCCGCGCTTTTCGCCCTCTTCTGCGGATTGCTCTTCATCGAAAGCCCGATTCTCTTTCGCGCCAAATCAACTTCCATTACGCACACGTTCACTTTTTGTTGCGGTTTGACGACTTCGTGCGGGTCTTTCACGAAGGTATCTGAAAGCTCGCTGATGTGGACGAGCCCGTCTTGGTGTACTCCGATATCGACGAACGCGCCGAATGCGGTTACGTTGGTGACGATTCCGGGGAGACGCATTCCCTCCTGCAGGTCCTCGATTTTATTCACGCCCTCGGCGAACGAGAACGCCTCGAATTTTTCGCGCGGGTCGCGACCGGGTTTGCCGAGTTCCTGCATGATGTCCTTGAGGGTCGGCATACCGAGTTCGCCGTCGACGTATTTCTTCAAATCGATTTTCGCGCGGACGGACGGATCGCGTAAGAGCGTCGCAACGTCGGTGTCCAAGTCGGCCGCCATTTTTTCCACGACAGCGTAGCGTTCGGGATGAACCGCGCTTGCGTCAAGCGGGTTGTCGCCGCCGCGGATTCGCAAAAAGCCCGCAGCCTGTTCGAATGTTTTCGCGCCCAGCCCCTTGACCTTCAAAAGTTCGCGGCGCGACTTGAACGGTCCGTTCGCGTTGCGGTATTCAACGATGTTCGCCGCCGTCGTGCTGTTCAAGCCCGAAACGTAGGAGAGCAGCTGCTTGCTCGCCGTGTTCACCTCGACGCCGACGCTGTTTACGCAGCTTACAACCGTGTCGTCCAGCGAACGCTTTAGCATTGTCTGGTTCACGTCGTGCTGGTACTGCCCCACGCCGATTGACTGCGGATCTATTTTCACGAGCTCCGCAAGCGGATCCATCAGACGCCTGCCGATTGAGACCGCGCCGCGCACGGTGATATCGTAGTTCGGAAACTCCTCTCGCGCGACTTCCGACGCCGAATAAATCGAAGCCCCGCTCTCGTTGACCATCACCACGGGAATCGTCGGAGGAAGACCGAGCGAGCGGACGAACGCTTCGGTCTCGCGCCCCGCCGTGCCGTTGCCGATTGCGATTGCCTCGATTTCGAAACGCTTGCAGTAGCCGAGAATTTTCAACTTTGCGTCCTCGAGCTTCATCGCGCCCTGTTCGGGATAGATTACGTCGTTGTGGAGAAGATCGCCCTGCCTGTTCAGGCACACGACTTTGCAACCCGTGCGGAATCCGGGGTCGATTGCCATAACGTTTTTGCGTCCGAGGGGCGATGCCATCAAAAGTTCGCGCAGATTGTTCGCAAAAATCTTTACAGCCTCCTCGTCGGCGCGCTTCTTGACCTCAAGGCGCATATACGTTTCGGAAGTGGATGCGAGCAGACGGTTGTACGAATCCTCCGCAGCAAGGGCAACCTGTTTTGCGGATTCGCCGCTGCCCTTTACGAAAAGTTTCTTGAGAATCGAAACCGCCCCCGAGGCGTCCTCGGGAATTATGCGCATAATGAGGAAGCCCTCCGCTTCGCCGCGGCGGACGGCGAGAATTCTGTGGCTCGGCGCGTCCTTCGCCTTTTCCGACCACTGGAAGTAGTCGCGGTACTTCGCGCCCTCCTGTTCCTTGCCGAACATAACTTTCGACGACATGTCGGACTCGCTCTCGAAATACGAACGTACAGCGGCGCGCGCCTGCGCGTCGTCGGCAATATTTTCGGCTATGATGTCGCGCGCGCCCGCCAACGCGGCTTCCGCGTCGGCAATCTCCTTTTCGGCATCGACAAACTCGGCCGCTTTCGCGGCGCAGTCGGCATCCTGATTGTCCATAAGGAACTGCGAAAGCGGCTCAAGCCCGCGTTCCTTGGCGATTGTCGCGCGCGTGCGGCGTTTCGGTTTGAAGGGCTGGTAAATGTCTTCGATTCGTGCGAGAGTCTCGGCGGCATCGAGGGCGGCGGAAAGTTCGGCGGTCAAAAGTTTGCGCTCCTCGAGCGACTTTTTGACGGCTGCGCGTCGGTCGTCGAGGGCGGCAAGACGTTCCAAGTCGTCGCGGATTTTCGTGATGGCAACTTCGTCGAGCGAACCCGTAGCCTCTTTTCTGTAGCGCGCGATGAACGGCACTGTCGCGCCCTCTTCGAGCAATTTGGCGACCGCCCCGACTCCTCCGATGGGGATGTTCGATTCCTCCGCAATTTTAATGATGTGATCCTGATTCATATCGTGAAAATTTAAATTGAAATGTACGCGCACACTATCGCAAAACCGCGGGGAAAAATCAAAGAGAATCTTGGCGTACGCCGCGAAATTTATTAAGATTGACAAGCCGCTACCGCGGTCGATTATGGAGCGGACAGACACGTAAAAAGATGAAGAAACCGATTAAAGTTACCGTTACGGGTTCTACAGGCCATATCGGCTACTCGTTGTTATTTAAAATCGCAAACGGTGGAATGTTTGGCGAAGACCAACCCGTCGATTTGATGATGCTCGGCGTATACCCCGGAGCGGGTTCCATGCGCGTCGGGCTTGCGATGGAACTTGAAGACTGCGCCTACGACACACTCAATTCAATGCGTTCCACGACCGACCTCGACGAGGGCTTCGACGGCGCAAACTGGATTATAATGCTCGGTTGCGCTCCGCGCAAAAAGGGTATGGAACGCGCGGACCTGCTAGAAATGAACGGCAGAATGTTCATTGGTCAGGGCGCAAGCATAGCAAAAAATGCGGCGGACGACGTGCGCGTGTTGGTTGTCGGCAACCCCTGCAATACAAACGCGTGGATTGCAATGAACAACGCCGCAGGCGTGCCGACCGACCGCTGGTTCGCCCTGACAAGGCTCGACGAAAACCGCGCAAAAGCGCAGCTTGCAAAGAAGGCGGGCGTGCGCGTGGGCGACGTAACGAATATGTGCGTTTGGGGCAACCACTCGAACACGCAGTTCCCCGATTTCTACAACGCCAAAATTTGCGGAAAGCCCGCCCTTGAAGTAATCGGCGACGAACAGTGGCTGAAAGACGATTTCATTAAAACCGTCCGCAACAGGGGCGCGGCGGTGATAGAGGAACGCGGAGCCTCGAGCGCGGCGAGCGCGGCGAGCGCAATAGTCGACACCGTAAAATCGATAATAACGCCGACCCCAGCGGGCGATTTCCACAGCGTTGCAGTCTGTTCCGACGGCTCGTACGGAACGCAAAAAGGGTTGATAACCTCGATGCCCGTCCGCAGCGACGGCAAAAACATAGAGATAGTGCAGGGTCTGCAAATAAACGGTTTCGCCAGAGAGCAAATAGACAAATCGGTGGCGGAACTCGCCGACGAAGCGGCGACATTCAAGTCGATAGAAACCCTGTCGCTCTAACGGTAAAAGCAAAAAAAGTTGCTTTGCGGAGGGAATTTTTCCGTCTCGTTTTCGATTTATAACCCTCCCGAGATATTTCCCCGTCCGGTACAAAAAAAGGAGACTGTCTAAATCGGCGGTCTCCTTTTTTATTTTCCGCGCCAATGGGCAAACGCGGGTGTCCCGCCCTATTTTTAGGCAGGAGGAAATATCGTATTTCCCGCGTATTAGTTTGCACGAAACGCCGTTGGATTTGCAGATTTTTTCGAACTGCGCTCTACGTCAAAGGTTGTGGAATGGTGGGAAAAAAAGAGGGCAAAGAGAATAAAAAATGTTCTACAATGCCCAATGTGTTAATCAAGGGTTATAAGATACTCAGGACGGTAAGAGTTGGTCAAGACTTTTCGGTTGCGG
>CASFDK010000029.1 GCA_949293415.1 uncultured Verrucomicrobiota bacterium | reverse complement strand
GCTTGCGGCGAGCTTGTCCCAGTTGGCGATGTTGAAGTTCATCCAGTCTTTGTGTTCGCCCTTGGGGGCTTTGTAGTGTACCCACTGGTAGCTTGTGTAGCTGTCGATTCCCAGGAATGTCGAGATTTTGTCGGAGGTCGGTACGGGGTCTCCTGGGATTCCCTTCAAGCCGCGCGGCAGATTCCACGCCATCGTCTGGATGTGTACGCCCGTGCCCGCTTCGTCCGCTTTTTTGCGCAGGTAGTTGAGCGCTTTTTTAGCGTTTTCGACTCCGCCGATTCCTTTGATGAACGTGTTGATTTCGTAAATCGAGAATACGGGTTTGCCGTCGATTTTGTAGTAGTTGGGCTGCTTGAAATATTTTGCGACAACCCTGTCGGCGATGTGTGTGAAGACCTCGTACGAAACCCCGCCGCGCCAGAACACTTTTTCGCTTTTCTTGGCTACCTTGTTGTTCCACGTCAGGTTGACGTCGTGGTTTGCCCACATCAGGTAGAATTTCATTTTGTCGCTGTTGGACGCGCCGAGAAAACCGCGGTCGAGGGCGTTTTCGAGGAAGGGCTTGTCTTCGAACCAGTACCAGTCGAAAATCATCACGTTTACGCCGTGCGATGTTGCAATGTCGATTTTCTTTGCCATCACGGCGGGGTCTGATTCGTCTTCGTATCCGAGCAGCGGAACGCGCGGTTGGTCGTGTCCCTTGTGTTTGGGCTTTGCCTCGTAGACGTTTTGCCATTCGCCCTTGCCGTCGCCGAAAACGCCCAGTTCCGCCCAGCGCGGTTCGGGGTGGTAGGCGGGCCAATAGTAGGCGGCGATGTCGTAGTTTTGTTTTTTCGGCGCGGTTGAGTCCGCCGCGTCTTGCGACGCGCATGCGGTTGTCAATAGGGCGCAAAGAAGCGTGAGCAGCTTGGCTGCGATGCGGAATTTTTTGATGGAGTTCATTTTTTAGCAGTAAATTTCAGTGCGTGATGTCTTTGAAAATTGTCGAAATTTTCGCGCTTGTTGTCGAGCCTATTATATCGCTATATCGGGGGGCTTGTTCTTGTGTCGTAAAAAAACGGCTGCCGCGATACGGCAACCGTTTGCGTTTCGGAAAATTTCCCGACTATCTGCGCTTTCTGGCGTGCGCCAACACCAGTGCCGCCGCGCCGAAAATTTTTTGCAACAAATTTCACCGATTTTCATTTGAACTGACAAACGCGTTTTTCTTGATTCCAAACTCCAAGCCCTCGGAGAAATAAAATAAAAATAAATATCGGAAAAGTTCTCGTTTTGACGGCTGCGGTTTTCGCCGCAAGCTTCGCTTTTTGCGCAACCGACGTCAACGGCGGCGCGTTCGACTCGAAGCGGACGGAGTGCCGTACCGAGCTTAAGGGTGTCGGGCGCAATCCCGCGCAGGGATACCACAGTGTGGGCTTCCGCGTAGTCCGTGTAGATTGGGCGGTTTTCTTGTAAAACAAAAATACGACAACGCGGTTTATTTCCGCCGCGTTGTCGTATTTGCGGATTTATTTTATTTCTCTATTGATATTTCGCGGCAGAGAATTGTCTTTTTCTTTATTCCGTCGGAGTCTGGATAGTAGAAATCGCTGTAAAATATCAATGCCTTGTTCTTCGAAATGGCGACGACTTCGGGGTTGTTGCACGAGCCCGCCCAGTCGATGAACGCCTTTTCCGTTTGTTTTACGTTCGCCAATCCGCTGCGGTCGTTCGGCGTCATCATCACGATGGGTTTTGTCCATTTTGTGCCCGAGTCGTTTTCGCTCGCCTGAATAAATGTCCCCGGTCGGGCGTAGCATAAAACCGTAATGCCGCATTCGAGTTTCGCCAAGCGCGGCAGCACGCCGACATCCGCGAATTTTTCGGGCTTCGACCACGTTTTGCCGCCGTCGGTCGAGCGGCTGAAATACATCGGCGACCACTCCCAACCCGTGTAGTTGAACCACTGCGTGCGCATAAACCACACTATCGAGCCGTCGGGCATAAATTCAAAATCGCTGTCGCTGAATCCGCCCGAATCGTAGGGGAATTCGCCGCCGTCGGCAGGGTATTCCATATGGGCGACCTGCTTGAAACTTTTGCCGAAATCGTCGGAGCGGAAGATTTCGGCGGAATAGTACGGGCTGTATTTGCCCGTGTCGGGGTTGACGTGCCCTTCGCCCGAAAATGCGGAAATCCAGAGCGAGCCGTCGGGGGCGAGCTTCATATTGCCGCGCGGGAAAATGGGTTTCAAAATATCGTCGAATCCGTGACCGCTGTGCACGACGCGCGTGAGGCATTTCCAGTCGACATCTGAGTATTCTTTGACGGGTTCGGTTTTGCCCGCGGGAATGCGGTACGCAAGCCACCGCTTTTTTGCGAGGCTCGGCGGAAGCCTGTCGGCGTTGTAGGCTCTGATTACGATTCTTCCGGACCAGTCGGCTTTCATCCCGTCGGGAATGGGCAGCGTGCCTTCTGGAGCGGGCTTGGTGAAATCGTAGTCGGGCGTGTTGAGTTTCTGCGGCATCTGCTTGTAGTTCGCCACGCTGACACCCGATTCGGGCGGGAAGTAGATTCTGTCGCCGTTTGCCAGAAGCTGCCCGCATTCGGCGTTGCGGGCGGCATCCATTTCGCGCCAGGTTTTGCCGTTGTCGCGGCTTTCGAACCAGCGGTTCGGTGCGCCGAACGATTTAATGTCGTCCTTTGAGACGTGAACGGCTACAAGCAACCTGTCGCCCAGATTGTACGGGCGCGGGAATTGGTACGCGCCCCAACGGTTTTTTTCGAACGGCATTCCGCGCACGATTACGCGCGGTTCGCCGAGGCGCATTTTGAACGGCGTTTCCGAGCCGTCCGCATTGCGGTAGACTCCCGAAACTTCGGTCGTTTCGGGCTGTTTGTAGTCTATCTTGTTGAACGCCGAAAGCGTTGCCGCTGCGAAAACCGATGAAAATAGAAGAAGTTTTTTGCGTCTGTCTGCCATTGCAATTTGAAGTTCAAACTGCGGCGAAACTACTTCAAATATTTACGCAGGTCGAGCAAATAGACGCAGCGTTTGCCGTCCTTTGTGTCGTTGTAGACGGCGCAGTCGCCGCCGAAGACCCAGACGGGGTGCGCGTCCACGCGGAACTCGGGGTTCTTCTTGAACGGCGGCAGGGCGGTTTTCGCCACCACGGCTTCGCTTTGTTTCCCGACGTTTATCAGGCGCAGCGGCGAACGTCCGTCGGGCAGGTTCATTTCGCCCGCGTACGCGTCGGTGAGGATAAACGGCAGCCCGCGCGGATGGTACGACGGATGTCCCGAGCCGACGGGATAGACCTGTTTCAGCCCGCTTCCGTCGTATTTTACCGAAATTATTTCAAGCCCCTTTTTCCCGTCGATGTTCAGGTTCATAGACATATTTTCGCCGTCGGGCATCCAATTGATGTGGTGCCCGCCCTTTGCCCACTGTTCGGGGGTGATCGCGGTGCGGATTTCGGAGCCGTCGGGCTTCATCGTTACGACCGCCCTTCGCCGTTTGCCGCCGTTGCGGGGGGTCCACTGGATTGTCGCCAAAATGCGCGTGCCCTGCGGATTCCACTTCGCCTGAAAGCAGTAGTATTCGAACTTTTCGGGGTTCGGAATTTTTATCGACGGGACGGATTTTTCGTAGATGTCGCGGATTGACGCTATGAGTCTGCACTTGTTCGATTCGACATCGGTTACGAAAATTCCATCGCCGTCTACGATTCCGACATTGCGCTTGGCGAACGCATCGGGCACGATTACGCCGTAGCCGACCTGCGCGAAGCGCGATTTTTTAAGATTGTGCGAGACCAGTTTTTTGCCGTCGGGCGAGACCATAAAAACCGTTCCCGCAAGCCGCGTTTTTTTGCCCGTTTTGAAGTCGAGCTTCACGGCGAATCCGTCCCACGTTTCGGTATCGACATCGTTGTAGAAAAGTTCCGCGTCGGTCGCGCCCCATTGGACATTCGCGCCCATCTGCGTCTCCCATCCGCGCGATTTCGTCGAAAAAATTTCGCGTCCGCTTGCAAGTTCCACCACGATTACGTCGCCCGCGTCGCCAGCCTGCGGCTTTTTGTTTTCGTAGGGTAGGCGGAAGAGGGCTGCGTATTTGCCCGACGGGCTAATCGGCGATGTGTCGAAAAACCTGTGGATTGTGCCGTTTTCGGCAAGAAGCACGCGTTCCTTCGGCGCGGCTTGCCGTTCGGGGGCGTTGCAACCGGCGGCAAGGAGCGCGAACGCCGCGAATGCGTATGTGGAGATTTTCTCGAATGTTGTCATATGTCTGCGATTTTTCGATTTGCGGCGGGGTCGGTCGAGCCGTAAATAGGCGAACCGTTCGCCCGCCCAGTTGCGGTTTTTAGAATCAGTCTTTCGGTTTTTTTGCGAAGTCGGCGTTGCCGTTGCCGAGCCTGAGCAGGCGGAAGTCGCCGCTTTTCATTTTGAGGACGAGTTTCGGGGCTTTGCCGAGTTTTTCGCCCGTGAGCGCGTCGAAAACTTCCCTGTCGGACGGAATGTCGAGCTCGATGTCGTGCGGCGTTTCGATTTTGTCGATGCACGTAACCGAGATGTAGGCGCCGCTTGCGTACACGCAAAGCGGTTGCTGCGAATACATATGCGCGCCCGAAATTTTAATCATATACCTGTATAGCGGCGGCGGAATTTGCGAAACGCCGCAGAACAAATGTCTGCCGCGCAGGACAACCGCGGGCGAGCCGTTTTCGTAGGTCGCGAGGATTTTGTCGCCGTCTTTTACTGCGGGCGAAAGGAGCGGTTTTACGGCTTCGTCGAATCCGAATTTCGTCAAGCCGATGTTTTCGCCATCCGCCGTCGGAACGACATTTGCCTTCGTCCCTGCGGGCATTTGTGCGACATCGAAGCCCGTCGCGCGCTTTACCGCCTCCGCCGAGAACTCCATTTTGTCCGCGTCGATATAGGAGGGAATCCAGACGAAGATTGCGGCGCGGTTTTTCGATTTTTTGCGCATCGCCTTCTGCTGTTTTGCGTCGAGCGCGTAGGCGGTCGCGAACACGAGCAGCTTCGCCTTTGTGGGCTTGCCGAAGAGAACGTCGTTTAGCAGGTAGTGTCCGAACGGCGTTGCGAGCCTGTTGAGGTCGAAGCGCGACCGCGAGAAAATTTCGGAGGTCTTGCGCGAAGTTCCGTCGACGCCCACAAATACCATCGAACGCTCGTCGCCGATTACCGCTATCGGCGGCTGGTATTTTACGGGGTTTTTCGTCATATCGCGTTCGACGGGCGCAAACTGTTTCATCGTCTCCCACATCGCGGGATCGTCGTACCATCCGGTTCCCGCCAAATCCATCCACCAACAGCCGAAATTGCGGATTGCCTGCTGCGCCAAGTCGCGCCCGAGCACGAGCCTGCTCTGTTCGAGCGTTTTTATCTCCCTGTTTAACGCGGAGACTTTCTGCTGCGAGGCTGGCGTGCGGTGCGTGCGGATGTCGTCTTCGCTGAACCAGATTTTGCCCGCGCGCGTTACCGTTTCGCCGACGGTCATAACGGTGCTTCCGTCGCCGAGGTCGCGCTCCGTGTAGGTCGTCGGACCGCTGAGGATGTCGATGTTCGGCGAACGCAGAAGTTTTTCGAGCGCGTAGTGCCCCGTGGTAGACGGACCTTTGCGGTAGCTGCCCGCGTAGTCGCAGACATAGCCGTAGAAGAACGCGCAGATTTTGTCGGGGACCTTGCGCTTTATCGCCGCGGCGAGACGTTCGATGATTCCGAGCATTTCGTCCTGCAGGAACAGGTTGAAGTCGGCGATGTCGCGCATCGAGGCGGGGTCGAGCACGTATTTTGAAAGGGCGCGGCGTTCGGGGCGCGGCACCTCGACGGTCGAAAGCGAAGCGTTCGGATTGTTCCACGCATTTTGCAGGGCTTGGTCGGTTTCGTATTTTTTCGCCAGCCAATTCTTCCACGCAGCCTTTTCGGCGACGCCGTAGCCGAACCAGCGGGGTCCCCACGCGTTGCCGTAGTACCATTCCGACGAGCCGCCGCCCCCCGGATGGTAGCCCATGATGTTTTTGCCGTAGTTTTTCTCGCAGAAGTCGATTACGAGGTTTAACGCCTTTTCGCAGTCGGCGCGGAAGCGTTCGGACGAGGGTGAGGCGAAGTTGTTTTGTTTGCCCTCCGACGATGTCATAACGTCGTCTTTGTATTTTTTCATCCACCACTGCGGCGGATAAAAACGGATGCGCACGAGGATTTTTGCGTTCGGATTTGCCGCAACTATTTCGTCGAGCGCACCGCGCAGGTTTTCGTAGTTCGGCTTGATGTCGCCTTCGGCGAAGAAGTCGGCGGCTTGGACGGGAAAGGTAATCATGTCCACGCCCGCGTTTTTCGCCACTTCGGTTTGCAGCCCGACATACGAGCGCGTCTGGGGGGCGACGAACCTGCCGTTTTTGTCGAAAAATTCCAGAGTGTAGTCGGCTGTTTTGTCGGACTTTATCGTCAGGTTTACGCGGTATTTTTTCCCCGCCTCGAGGTTGATTTGCCCGATTTTCAGCGGAACTTCGGCGTTCTCCGAGCGCGTTTTGCCGTTGCAGAAGTCGCAGACTTTTTTGCCGCCCTGCGCTTCGAGAATTTCGAATTTTGAGATGTCGAAAGTCTTGCTAATTCCCTTTCGGAATGTGAGTTTAAGCGAGCCGTTTTCGAGCGGTTTTTCAAGCGGCTGTATTTCGAAGAAAGTCTCGCACCAGTCGTAGTCGAACGCCGTGCGCCTAACGGGCGAGCCGAGAAGGAAATATGTCGGCGAAACGTAGAGCATACGCGCCCGCTGGGGTTCGCCGTCTATCGTAAGACGCGGTACGCCTCCGATGTCCTCGACCCTGTATGTGTGCCCGTCGGATGTTTTACAACATCCGCACAGCGCAACGGCGGCGGACACTGAAAATACGATTTTTTTAAATGCAGATACCATAGGGGAACGTTTAATTTTGGCGTAAATCAAGGTCAATAAAAAACCGCCCGAAATAATCGGACGGTCTTTGTGCACGGTTCGATCGGGTCGGCGCAGGCTACTTGGCGAACTCCGAATTGCCCTTGCCGAGCCTGAGAATGCGGTTGTCGCCGACTTTCATTTTCAGCTCGAGCTTTGGGGCTTTGCCGAGTTTTTCGCCCGTGAGCGCGTCGAAAATCTCCTTTTCGGACGGAATGTCGAGCGCAAGCGGCTTCGACAGGTCGGTTTCGCGCAGGGCGGTTACGGAGATGTACGCGCCGCTTGCAAATACCGAGGCGGGTGTGTCGGTGTAGACGTGCACGCCCGAGATTTTCGCCATATGCAGATAGAGCTCGCGCGGAATTTGCGAAACACCGCAGAACAGGTGTTTCCCGCGCAGGACAATCGCGGGCATATCGTTTTCGTAGACGGCAAGCACCTTGTCGCCGTCCCTGAGCTTGGGCGAGAAGAGGGGCTTTACCTTGTCTTTGTAGCCGAAGATGTCGCCGAGTCCGATTGCCCTGCCTTCGTCGGTCGGCATTACGCGCGCGCTTATGTCGTCCTTTATCCGCTCGACTTCGAAGCCCGTTGCGGCTTCGATTGCGCCGCGCGAGAACTTGTTTTTCTCGAGGTCGATATACGCGGGAGCCCAGACGAAGATTGCGCCGATGTCCTTTGTCTTTTCCCGCAAAACATTGCGTTCCCTTGCGGTCATCGCGTATTGCGTGGGGAAGATTGCAAGTTTGGGCGACATTTTTTTGCCCTTTGCGAAGTCGTCGAATAGGTACATTCCGTAGGGCGCGGCGACTCTGCCGATTTCCCTGCGCATTGTGCGCAGAATTACGGTTGTGGATTTCGCCGTGTTGTTCGCGCCGCCGTAGTAGACCGACTGTTCGTCGATTATGACGGCTATTTCGGGGTCGTAGGCTACGGGGTTTTCAATCATATCGCGCTCGAACTTGTCGGCGGCGGTCATAAGCTTCCAAAGCTCGGGGTCGTCGTACCAGCCCGTGCCGGACAAATCCATCCACCAGCAGCCGTTGTTGCGTATTGCCTGACGCGCCAAGTCGCGCTGCATTACGCTTTCGGTGTCGCGCAAGTTTGTCAACTCCGAGCCGATGTCGCCCACGCGCTGCTGAGTGGGCGGCGTGCGGTGCGTGCGGATGTCGTCTTCGTCGAACCAGATTTTGCCGCAGCGGGTGATTGTTTCGACCGCGCCCATCGAGTAGCTCGGTTCGCCGAGTTCCCTGTCGGCGTACGAGACGGGGCCGCTTAGCAGGTCGAAGTTGGGCGAGTTCGCGATTTTCCAAAGCGCGTAGTGCCCCGTGTTCGCGGGCCCCTTGTGGAGTCCGCCGAATTCGCAGGCGTAGCCGTAGAACAGGGCCGAAAGTTTGTTGGGCACTTTTTGGCGGATTGTCCTGCCGAGCAGTTCGACCATATCGACCATTTCGTCTTGGAGGAAGTAGTTGTAGTCGGCGAGTTTTTCCTGCGTCTTGGGGTTGATTAGGTAGAGCGCGGCGTCGCGTTCCCCTTTCGTGGGAACTTCCACTTTGTCGAGCCTTGCGGCGGGGTCGTTCCACGCCTTTTGCAGGGCTTCGTTTGTCTTGTACTTTTTGCCGACCCATTTTTTCCACGCATCGACCGCCGTCTTGTTGTAGCCGTAGTGTTGTGTGGACCACGAATTGCCGTAGAACCATTCGCACGAATTACCGCCGCCGGGGTGGTAGCCAACGATGTTCTTGTTGTAGTTCTGCTCGCAGTAGTCGATGAACATCGACAGCACTTTCACGCACTCGTCCCTGTAGCGTTTCGACGACACGCAGGGGAATCCGCACTTGTTGCCTTCGGAAGTGGTCATAACGTCGTCGGGATATTTCGCGCACCACCAGTCTGGCGGATAGAAACGTATGCGCAGCAGGATTTTCGCGTTCGGGTTTGCCGCGACGATTTCGTCGAGGGCGCGTTTGAGGTTGCGGAAATTGTAATCCTTGCCGTCTTCGGGCATTAAATCCGCCATTTGGACTGGAAAGGTTACGATGTCCACGCCCGCGTCTTTCGCTACCTTTGTCTGCTCGCCGACCATCGAGCGCAGTTGCGGCTCGATGAATTTGCCGTCTTTTGCCACGTAGCCCCTGAAACCGAAACTCTTGTTGCCCCTGATTTTGATGTCGATGCGGTAGACTTTGCCCGCGTCGAGGTTGAGCCCTTTGAGGGCGAGGTTTACGCCGCCCGTTGACTTCACTTCGAGAATCGGAGTGCCGTCGGAGGCTTTGTCGAATGCGAGCTTCGATTTCGACGCGTCGGAGACTATTTTCGCGCGGTCGTCGCCCGTCGGGTTGAGCGAATAGACTTTCCTGCCCGAGTCGCGCTCGGAAATTTCGACTGCCGCAATGTACGCTTCGAAGCTGCCGCCCGCAACGTCGAAACGGAATTCGCCGTCCTTCAGGGGCTTGTCGAGTTTCGGGATTTCGATGAACGTGTTAATCCACGCCTTCGAGGGAATCACGGAACGCCCGTCGAACGAGCCGAGCATGAAGTATGTCGGCGAAACGTAGAGCATTCTCGCACGGACGGGCTTGCCGTTGAAAACCAGCCGCGGCACGCCGCCTACATTTTCCACTTTGTAGGAATCCTCTTGGGGCGCGTTTGCCGCGCATCCGCCAATCCCGAACGCGGCGACAAAAATCCCCGCCGCAATCACAGTCGATACTTTTTTCATCACGCTTAATATGTTGTGGTTAATCCTTCGCCCCCGAACGACGCGCGGAAGCGATACGAACCAATGGAAATAAACAAAAATCCAATACGGTCAAGGCGCAAATTGCGGGGGAAAACAAAAAAGCCCGAATTTTCGGGCTTTTCGAACGACCTGCGGAATGCGCTTGTTTCGCCGCGTCTTATTTCAGTTCGATTTCAAGCGCAAACGGCAGCTTTGCATTCGCCAATTTTTCGGGTAGGGCGATTGCCGCGCCGCCGTCCGTCTTGCGCCATTCGATTCTTTCACCCGTCGCGATTTCGACGATTTTTGAGCCGTCTTTCGGCGCGAGCGCAAGTCTCATTGCCGCCGAGGGCTTTTTTACTATCGCGAACGCCCTTTTCCCGTCTTTCGAGCGCGTGTAGGCTATTTCGTCCGTCGCGAACGGGGCGATGATGCGCGTTTCGTAAATTGCGCGTCCGTACTTCGAAAGCCACTGCCCGATGTCGAGCAGCCGCTTTTTCTGGATTTCGGGAATCGCACCCTGTCCGTCGAGGTTCACGAGCAGAAGCAGGTTGCCGCCGCGCGCCACGGTGTCGGCGAACATCGAGATGAATTCCGCGGATGTCAGCACGTTAGATTCGTCGTCCTGCCAGTTGTTGCCGTACGACTGGCTGATGCCCCTGCACGCCTCCCACGGATGGTATTTTGCGGGGTCGATGCTGTCGGCTGTGTCTCCGAATTCGTCGGTGAAGAAGTCGCCGCGGACTGCGCGGAGAAGTTTTTTGAGCTTTTTGCCGCCCTTGTGCGCCACTTCCTGCGGAGTTCCCTCGCCGTATCTGTCGTTGACGGCAACCTGCTTTTTGCCCTCGTTTACGTTGTAGAAATACGCGGCGATGTCGTAGCCGCCGAGCTCGGTTGCGGGCACGCGCCACTCTCCGTCGAACCACAGGATGTCGGGCGAATACTTGTCGATGAACTCGACGGCCTGCGGCACGAGGTACTCCTTCACATAGTCTTCGACCGCGATTTTTCCCGAAGCCTTGTATTCCATATCGGGCGAGTAGTCGAGCGTCTTGCCCCACGAGAAGTTGCGCATTTTGCCGTCTTTACCGACGACGGGGTAGTCCCATTCGGTAAGGCTCATATAGAAGCCTAACTTGAGCTTTTGCGCGGCGCAGGCATCCGCGATTTCGCGCACGATGTCGCGGCGCGGACCCATATCGACGGTATCGCGCAGGGTGTACGAGCAGTCCCAAAGGCAGAACCCCGAGTGGTGCTTGTTGAACGGCACTACGTATTTCGCGCCCGCCTTTGCGAAGACTTCGGCAAGCTCCTTTGCGTCGAATTTTTCGGCTTTGAAAAGCGGGATGAAGTGGTCGCGCTCGAAGTCCGCGCCCCAGTTTTTGACGTGGTAGCTTCGATAGCCGTAGAAGTGCGAATCGGGAGTGAAGTCCGAATACATCCGCAACTCGTACCAGTCGGGATACATCGCGCCGTTTTCGCGCTTGGGTGCCCAAGAGGCAATCGACCACAAACCCCAGTCTATGAAAATGCCCAGTTTTGCGTCGACAAACCATTCGGGGCATTCGTGCGTGTCGATGGATTTTCCGTCGGCTTTCCACTTGCCGCGTTTGTTGACGGCGGCGACTCTTGCATATTCCGCGCGTCCGCGTTTGATTGTCTCCGCCCCGTATTTATCCGAAATCTGGCGCAGATTGAATTTGTAAAGCTGCGGCTTATAGCCTTCGGGACGGCGGAATTGCGCGGGCGCAAGCGGATGGTCGGGCAGTTTTGCCGAAACTTTCGCGCCCGAGCGCGTGGCGGTTTCCCCCGGAGATTTCATCGAAGGCGCGGCGTCGGATGCAGTGGCGGCGGAGAGCGTTTGGAGTGCGCAGGCGCACGCGGCGGCTGCGAGAATTTTGGATAATTTGCCTTTCATATATAGATTAATATGGATTGCGATATGAGATTTGTTCGGAAAATGTTGGTAATTTTTCGGTGCGTTGCTGTCAACGACAAAAAGCCTTTACAGCGCGGATGTTTTTTATTATCGGTTTCTTTCAAGCGTATACACGCATACGTCAACACACAGGAGGAGGTATATTGTCTATGAAAAAACTGTTATCCATTGCCCTTTTGCTCGCCGCAGGCGCGGTTTTCGGTACGCCGTGGCACTTTCCGCTCTATCTCGACGGCGGTGTTCCCGCTGCGGGGCGCATTGCGGTGGACGTTTCGAACTCGGGCGAAAAACCCGCCGAGGGCGACATAATAAAAATCCCCGCATCCGAACTGGGGCTTGTCGGGAAAAAGAAAAAGAGCATACGCGTAGTCGGCGAGAATGGCGGCGAGCTGCTCTGGGCGGTTCATCCCGACGCGGAGCGAATCGGCAAAAAGGCGTCGATTATTCTGCCCGTCGATTGCGCGCCCTCGGGCGCAACGCGCATTTGGATTTACTACAACGCCAACGCCGCCCTCGAGCAGCCCGACTATCTCGATTTCGGCAGCTCGATGTTCAGGGAGTCATTTGAAAAAATGGATGCCGTCGACGACTGCGGCTGGTCGCAGAAAGATATGGACGCCGACCACACGAACTCGATTTCGACCGAAGTTTCGCACAAGGGGAAAAAGTCGGTGCACACACACGTAAGGGAGGGCGCGAAGGCAAACTGGATTGCCGTAAAGCGTCCGTTCGCCGTCTCGCCGTCGAAGGGCAAAGTCTCGATGTGGGTAAAGTCGGAAAACGCGCGCGTTGTCGGCAACGAGCAGGGGGTGCGCTTTTACGTGGCCGTCTTCCCCGCCGACCGCGAAAAGAAGACGCTTTTCTTCTTCCCGAAAAAGTCGCTCAAAGGCACGCAGGACTGGACGAAACTCGAGACCGAAGTCGAGATTCCCGAGGGGTACAAGTCGATGAATATCGGTACTGTCGCCCACATTTCGGGCGGCGATGCGTATTTCGATTCGCTCAGCCTCGAACTTAAGCGCGACGGCGTGCTGCTTTCGTACAAGGTTGAAAAACCCGAAAAACTTTCCATTTCGCGAGAGCTTGAAGCCGCCGCGTGGGATGTTTCGCCCGAAGAATACGACGTGCGTATGCTCGCTTCGGTGTTCAATGTCGATTCCGAGCCGTCGCAGGCGGGCTTGGGCTACATCCCGTTCAAACGCGTTACGGCGGGCAATTTCCCGCAGTCCGACTTGGCGTTCTATAGGGGTGGCAAAAAAGTCGATTTTATGCTGATGGGCGAGTATTTGCTGTTCCAACTCGAGCCGATTGCGCCCAAGACCGAAGTTCAGTACTCGCTCTACCTAAAGCGCGGCAGGAAAAACCAGATTGTCAAAACGGGCGGCACAAAACAGTCGAGCTATGTTATGAGCGACCAACAGGCGGACACGCGCGCCGCCGTCGATGCGGACGCGTTCGAAAAAATCGTGCGTTCGAACTCCAACCTGCTCAAAAACCCGATGTTTGAAAAGGGTCTCGAGGCGTGGTCGCCCCGCGCGGGCACGACCGATGAAGCCAAAGTTGTGGACATCGACGGCAAAAAGGCGTTGAACCTCAAAATTTCGAAAGACGACAGGGTTTGGTACGGAATGCAGCAAAACGTGGTCGTTCCGCGCGGTTCGTATATGTACATCGTGAAGGTGAAATCGAAAGACCGCGCGGTGCGTATCCCGCGCCTTAGCCATTCCAAATACCGCTCGCGCACAACCACATACGTAAACGGTAAAACGGAGGCCTCCGACGACTGGCAGTTCAACGCAATCGTCGCGCAAAACCGTTTCGAAAAGGGAACGTTCGTTGTGAACATCAACGAAACGGGGCTTGCCGATTGCTTTGTTTCGCAGGCGTTTTTCGGCTCGGTGCGCCGCGCCGAACGCTACGAATACAAAACCGCATTCGATTCGGATGGCGGCGGGAAAGCCGCCGCATGGCAGGTCAACTCGGTCGTGAAAGTGTTCCCGTTCTACGCGCCGCCGTTGTCGAAATCTCCCGCGAAAATCGCGCTCGCCCGCAACGAGGTCGAAAACCTGCAGATTGCAGTCCGCGCAAATACGCGCCTTGATGGTACGGAAATTTGCGTTTCCGAGGCTGTTTCCGCCGACGGGTCGAAACTTTCGCCGTCGCAGACGGCGGTTGCGGGCTACGTTGTGGTCGATTCGAAGTCGAACTACTACGGCTTTACCGAGCTTAAATTCCACGAGCTTTGCGTTCCGCCCAATTCGATGGCGGAAGTCTATCCCGACCCGATAATTCCCCGGAAATCGTTCGACATCGCGCCGAACAAAACCGAATCGGTCTGGATTGAGTTCAAGGCGGACGAAAACACAAAGGCGGGCGTATACAAAGGTGTTGTGGAATTTAAAAACGGCGGCAAAATCGTCGAATCGCTGCCCTACGAAGTGCGGGTTTTCGACTTCGCCCTGCCGAAAAAAACGCACCTGATGGCGTTGTTCGACAAGCGCAGCGGCGGCAGTCGGGGCGGATGGCGGCCCAACACCACCGAAAAGGGCATAACAAACAAGTTCTACGACCGCACTGAGCTTCAGCGGTTTATGGCGACGAAACGCGTCTCCGTAGACCATCCCGACCGCCTCGAATTTAAAATCGAGAACGGCAAATATTCGGTGGACTTCACCGAGTTCGACAAATTCTGCAGGCTTTCGTTCGAAGAACTCGGTCTGCCGATGATGTACCTGAACCTTCTCCCCGGACACGCGTTCGGCAATCCCATCCCGAACGTTGACGGAATCAGACCCTACGGCGGCAAGTGGCCCTACTCCGAAACGAAAGACTACACGCAGCTCAAGCCCGAGTATGTCAATGCCGTTTCGCAGCGCGTAAAGCTCGTCTACGACCACATCCGCGAAAAGGGATGGGCTGAAAAGTTCATCCTGTTTATGTCGGACGAGCCGTACTACTGGGAAAAGAACGTCGCCACAATGCTCAACACCTATTTCGGGTTGATCCACAAAAACGCCCCCGAGGCGCGGATATACACGAGTACTTGGGGCTATGCCGAACCGCTTGAAAAGCAGGTCAATGTGTGGGGATTGAACGTTTCCGCCGCCGCAACGCCTGCGGAAATCGTGAAAATCGACGCGCAGGGGCAGAAGAAGGTCTTCACCACCGACGGCAACTATTGCATCGACACGCCCTACAACGCGCAGGAACGCATAATGGCGGCGTTCTGCTTTGCGGGCGGCTTCCTCGGCTACGAATACTGGGGGGTGGACTGGTATATGCAAAACCCCTTCAAGTGGGGTATGCACAAAGACAGAATCAGCGCGCCCGCCCCCGGAATCAAACGCCGCAACCGTTTCCCCAACGGCGACGGCTACTTTATCTATTCGGGCGAAATCATCGGACGCAACGAGATTTTCTCTTCGGTGCGAATGGAATCCGTCCGCGACGGACAGGAAGACTTCGAGTACTTCCTTATGCTCGAAAAGCTCGCCAAGCAAACGGGCGACAAAGCCGCGCTTGCGACCGTCGAAAAGATTAAGTCGTACGCCGTCTACCCCAACCCTGGCGCGAGAAATTCCGCCGAGTTTATGCCCAACCCCGACGCGTATACCGTGGAGCTTCGCAACGAAATAGCCGAGCACATAGAACGGCTTTCGAAGGACTCGAAGTAGGGCGGTTTTCGCGGACATTTTCGGAATCGGCGGTCGCGGCTCGAAGCTTCGCCCGCCGATTCCGGCGATTTTTTGCAATGATGTATTTTGTTGACAAATCGGGGGTTATTTCTATTTTCGACCTACGGTAAAGCGTGTATTCAACTTCGGAGTTTTATATGATGAAAAAAACGGCATTGTCTTTTGTCTGTCTTCTCCTTTCGTCGGTTTCGGCTTTTTGCGCCCGCAAAGTGCCCGCCGACAAACCGCTCGACCTGTCGCCGTGCGTAAATATATCGCTCGCCGCCGAGGGCGACGACGGGGAATTTTTCCCGCTCAGGAAAATAAAGTCTGGGAAATTCGGCGGTGTCGATTTCAAATTGGCTGAGGATTCCAGCGGCGGACTGTTCGCGCTGACGCTCTCGTCAACGCGCGCCCCAAAAACGCGTTCGGCGACAGTGGATTTCGGCGAAAAAAAGCCCGTTTCGTACTTTCTGTACGTTCTGCATTCGTCGGGCAAAAACACGCGCGTTTTAAACAAGAATAAAAACATCGGGCGCATCATCGTCGAATATGCCGACGGAATGAAAGACACTTTTTGGGTTAAAAAGGACAGCGAGGCGATTTCGACTTTCGAAAAAAGAACCGGCGACAACGCGCTGCCCGTCTACGCGGAGGACGCAAAAAACAACAGGGGGGTCGTCTATCTGAGCCGCTACAATCTTGATCGACGCCCGATTAAGAAAATCGCGTTTTCGTCCACGCGCTATGCGGCGTGGAACATTTTCGGCGCGACGCTCTCGCGCAAGGACGTGCAAACCTGCGAACTTTTCAAATTCGAACCCGACGAATGGAAGCCGATTGACGTGTCCGACTTGGAGGTTGCGGACGGTTCCGCGCTCGACGTTTCCGCCGATATGGGCGACGCGCCCGCAGGCAAATTCGGACGGCTCAAGGTTATGCCCGACGGTACTTTCGCCTTCGAAAAGGCTCCCGACAGGCGCGTGAAATTCAAGGGCACAAACTGGCGTCCCGGAGACTGGTTCTTCAAGCGAATCAAGACGAAGGAGGACATCGACATACTCGCCCGCGCAGCCCGCAAACAGGGCTACAACCTCGTGCGCTGGCGTCTGTCGATGGGCGGCGACAGGGAGTTCGACGCGCCCTACCAAATGAAGCCCGAAGTTCTCGATATGTACGACTATTTCCTCTACGCGATGGCGCGCGAGGGCGTGTATACGCACCTGCACCTTGCCAGCCACGACTTGGGCGATCCGTCGTTCAAATGGGTCGACAGAAACAGCGTAAAGCTCGAGATGGCTCTCGGCGACAAATCAACGCGCGAGGCTTGGCGCAAGCTCGTTGCAATGCAACTCAACCACGTCAACCCCTACACGGGCAAAAAGTGGAAGGACGACCCCGCAATCGCCACGACCGAATATTTCAACGAAATGGAAATCGGCTGCTATACGAACATCAGGCTGCGCCCATCGACAATCGCGTACGCCGATTCGGAGTTCGGGGCTTGGCTGAAGAAAAAATACGGCACAATCGAAAAACTCAAGGAGGCTTGGGCGCGCGAAAAACTGCCGACGGATTTTTCGGATTTCGACGGCATAAAAACCTTCGGCAACGGCAGGTTCAGCTCGAGCATAGACCGCGGTCTTTTTATGCGCGAGCGCATCGCCGATTTCCTCAAGTACTGCGAGAACGCCGTCCGCAACGAGGAGAAATTCACCGCGCCCCTGCACCAGTTCAACTGCGGCGTGCGCGTCGATTTGATGCGTATGAGCGCGGAGGGCGGCGAATATATGGCGCAGAACGTGTATTTTGCCCACGGCACCAATTTTATGGCGGCGGATTCGAGAACGCCGCAGAGCAGCGCGCTTGAAATCGCCGAGCCTATGCGCCACTTCCGCGCCGCCGCCGCAAAGCGTATGGCGGATAGACCGATGGTGCTTACCGAATGGCAGCACTGCCACTGGAATCCGTACAAGCACGAGTCGGGCGTGGCGTTCCCCGCGCTCGCCGCGCTCCAGAATTTCGACAATCTGACGGTTCACGACGTTGCAGTCGAAAAGCGCGGAGTGGGTGTTTTCGGACACGCGGAGGTTTCGAAAAATCCGATTCTGCGCGCGAACGAATTTTTGACATACTGCTTCTTCTATCGCGGCGACGTGAAAAAATCGCCCCACCGCGTGGATCTCGTATTTACCGACGATTTTCTTGCTTCGGACGTTGCGGCGACGAAGTCGGTAAATCCCGAGCAGTCGAAAATCTCGTTTATGACGGGCTTTGCAATCGATTTCCCCGACGCGCGGAAAATGCCGAACATAGCCGGCACCCGCGCGCCGAAGCCTGACATCGCACTGCGTCCGACGGGCTTTGCGGAATCCGAAATGCTCCAGAATGCGGCGGTTGCGGGCAAGGCGGGCGGCGAGGCTTTCGACCTCGACAAATTCGTCGCCGAAATGAAGTCGCGCGGAATCCTCCCCGCGGGCAATCTTTCCAAGCCGTCCGAAGGGATTTTCCAGAGCGACACGGGCGAAATCGTCTTCCGCCTGAAGGAACGCCTTGTTCGGGTCGTCACCCCCAAGAGCGAAGCGGTCGCGCTCAAGCCCGAGACGAAGAACGAGAAGCTCGGCGTTCTCGAAGTTGAATCGACCGACGTTCCCGCGTCCGTCGGAATTGCCGCGGTTGACGGCAAGACGCTTGCGGAAACATCCCGCGCGGTTCTAATCTACGCCACGGACACCATTGCGACCGACTTCAAGGTTTCGAAATCGCGCGAGGCGCTGAAGTTCAGGGGACGGCAGCCGATACTTTTGCGCGTGGGCAAACTTTCCGCGAAAATCGCCCTGCCGCGGCGCGACGACGGCAAAAAATATTCGCTCTACGCGCTGAAGCTAAACGGCACGAGAACCGAAAAACTCGCCGAAGGGCTGTCGGGAAACGCGGAGATAAGGCTAGACACATCCAAAATGAAAGAGCCCTCCGTCTTCTACGAGATAATAGCCCAATAGCGCGGGCGGGCTTGTAATGAATAATGAATTGCGGCGTTATAAATGTATTGCATTAAAAAACTCTCGGACGTTTTGTTCGGTCTGTTCCGCGAGGCATTCGGCGGATACACCGAAGAGTTCCGCCGCCGCCTTCGCCGTCTCCGATACCATCCACGGTTCGCAGGTTTTGCCCCTGTGCGGCGCGGGTGCAAGGTACGGGCAGTCGGTCTCCAACATCAACTTTTCAAGCCCCTGCGCGAGCATTGCCTCCCGCATTTCCCCCGCGCTTTTGTATGTTATAATTCCCGTGAACGAGCCGCGCGCGCCGCGCTCGTTTAGTTCGCGCAGCCGCTGCGGCGTTCCCGCAAAACAGTGGAAGACAACGTTCGAAAAATCGAGCTTTGCGCGCTCGATTTCGGCGATGCAGTCGGCGACGGAATCGCGGGCGTGCACGCAGACTTTTTTGCCGAGGTCGGCTGCTATGCGAAGCTGCCGCGCGAAAATTTCGCGCTGCCGCGATTTGGCTTTCTCTGCTTCGGCGGGGTCGTCGGGCAGAAAGTGGTAGTCGAGCCCGATTTCTCCGATTGCAACGGGTGCGAATGGGTCGTCCAGAAACAGGGCGGGCAGCGCGTCGAGGGCGGTGTCGTCGCCGTCGGCAATTTCGGTGGGGTGTATGCCCGCCTGCCAGAAAACGCCCGCGTTCTCCGACGCAATTTCGCGGTACAGCTTCCACTCGTGCGGAGTGGTGGCGCAGGTGATTATGCGTTCGACCCCCGTCGCACGGGCGCGGGCGAGAACGTCGGTGAGCGTGCCGTCGTTTGCGAATTTGTCGAGGTGGGCGTGGGTGTCGGTAAGTTTCATCGTTTTTCGATTTTTCCGATGAAGTAAACAACGCCGCGCAAAGTTTTCAAAAGTTTTTTGGAGCATTCGCGCGGGAAAATGAACGCGCTATTTCCTTGCGCAAAACGACAAATCCGATTTAAATAGGGCGAAAATATGGAAGAAATAATCATAGTCGGCAGTGGCTGCGCGGGAATGGGCGCGGCAATCTATGCGGCGCGCGCGGGGGCGAACCCGCTCGTGCTCGAGGGCTCTCAACCTGGGGGGCTTCTGACGACCACTTCAGATGTCGAAAATTTCCCCGCCTTCCCCGACGGAATCGGCGGATTCGACCTCGTTTGGCAGATGCGCCGGCAGGCGGAAAAATTCGGCGCGAGAATCGAAAACGCAAGTGTGGAGCGCGTCGATTTCTCGGGTGGGACGAAAAAACTTTTCGTTTCGGGAGGCAAAGTCTACGAGGCTAAAAAAGTGATAATCGCAGTCGGTTCGTCGCCGCGCCTTACGGGCGCAAAGGGCGAAGCCGAACTCTACGGCGGACGCGGCGTTTCGACCTGCGCAACCTGCGACGGCGCGTTCTACAGGGGCGCGGACGTTGTCGTGGTGGGCGGCGGCGATACTGCCTGTGAAGAGGCGTTGTTCCTTTCCAAATTCTGCGCGTCGGTGAAGATAATCCACAGGCGCGATTCGTTCCGCGCGTCCAAAATAATGGCGGACAGGGTTGCGGAGAATCCGAAAATTTCGGTGCTGTGGGATTCCGCCGTCGTCGAGGTAAAGTCGGGGGCGGACGGCAGGTGTTCGGCGGTCGTCGCGGAGAATTTGAAGACGGGCGCGCGTGCGGAAATTCCGTGCAAATGCATGTTCGCGGCAATCGGTCACGCGCCCAATACCGCCGCTTTTAGGGGGGCTGTGGATACCGATTCCGACGGCTACATAATAACGCGCGGGGCTTCGGGCGTGGAGACGAGTGCGGCAAACGTCTACGCCGCGGGCGACTGTGCCGACAAAATTTTCAGGCAGGCCATTACCGCCGTCTCGTCGGGATGCAAGGCGGCGATTATGGCGACTTCATAATTTCAAAAACAGAATCGCGCGGCGAAATCAGCGCGAAAAATTGGCAAAACAAAATGGTAAAACTATCGCTAACTATCACCGACGCGCTCGTGCAACCGCTCGAGGACGCGTTCTGCGAACTCGTGCGCTCGAACTGGGGCATCGAAAAAATCAACGACAAAATTCCTCCCGAGCTATTCGGCTATTTCGATTCGGACAAAGAGGCGGGCGAAGCCTATGCGGAGGTTCGCGCGAGATTTCCGCAACTTCCCGAAACATTCAAGCTCGAGCCCGTAGACGACCGCGACTGGCAGAACGAGTACAAAAAGTTTCTCAAACCGTGGGAGTACCGCGACCTCCACTGGGTTCCCGAATGGATGCGCGGGCAGTACGACGTTCCGGACGGCGGCAAGGTTCTGTATTTCGACGCGGGGCTTGCGTTCGGCACGGGCGACCACCCAACCACGCGCCTTTGCGCGATGGCTATGCTCGACTACGCCGATTCAAACAGCGTGGCGGACAAGTTCGTAATCGACGCCGGCTGCGGCTCGGGCATTCTCGCGCTGACCGCAAAGCTCTACGGTTTCGGCAAAATCTACGGGTTCGACCGCGACGAAGAGGCTGTGCGCGTAAGTTTCGAAAACGCGCAGCGCAACGGCATCGAGCTCGACAATGTTTCGTTCGAGCATGCGGGCATAGAAAAGGCTCTCGCGGGTAAAAAGGCCGACGTGCTTTTGGCGAACATCATTTCCGACGTTCTGTGCATATATGCGGATGTTCTCGTCGACGCGGTGAAGGACGGCGGCGTGCTGATTTTAAGCGGCATTCTGGCCGTCGAAAACGACAGGGTTCGCGACTACTTCGTTTCGCGCTGCGGCGATCGGTTCGAATCGGTCGAAGGCATGGCGATGGGCGAGTGGTCGAGGCTCGTCATAAAAATGAAGGCGTAGATTATGTACGAAAACATTTCGTCGCTCAAAAGCATCCGCGAGGACGACGGCAAGCGCACGTTCCGCACGGTCGCGCTGCTGCGTTCGTCGCAGGTCAAAATAGCGAAAAACGGAAGCGAATTCCTGACCGCGGAATTCGGCGACAACGGAGCGTCGTTTACGGCGATGTGCTTCGAGGGCTCGCCTGCGTACGCCGAACTTCGCGACGCCCCCGTGGGCGCGGCGTTCGAAGTCTGCGGCATTACCGATTTCTATCAGGGGCGTTTCAGCCCGAAAATCGACTCCGTCCGCAGGCTCGAGGGCGGGGAGCTCGACGCGATGGTCGACAACCTTGCGCAGGTCTCGCCGCTCGACCCGGATGAAATGCGCACTGAGCTTGAGTCGTTCATCGAGCGCATCGAAAACGAGCAGCTGCGCAATACCGTTTCGTACGCTATTTCGGGCGTCTCGGAGGCGTTTTTCAAAAGTTCCGCGGCGGTCAAAATGCACCACGCCTACGTTTACGGGCTTCTTGAACACACTCTGAAAACCGCGCGGATGGCGGCGGCGCTTCTGCCGCTCTATCCGTTTATCGACCGCGACCTCAGCCTTGCGGGCTGCATTCTGCACGACATCGGCAAGGTTCGCGAATACACGCAGGGGCTTGTCGCCGAGCGCACGCGCGCGGGCATTTTACAGGGACACGTCGTTCTGGGCTACAGAATCGTGCGGAGCGCGGGTCTGAAAAACGGGCTTTCGAAAGACCTGCTCGAACGTCTCGAGCACATAATTTTAAGCCATCAGGGCGAACCTGAATGGGGGGCGGCGGCGCGCGCGGCAACGCCCGAGGCAGTCTTCGTCTCCACAATCGACAACTTCGACGCGAAGATGGGCGCGGTTGAGGCTGCGCTTTCGTCGGCGGGAGACTCCGAATTTGTCGAAGTCCCCGCACTGCACTCCAAAATTCTCGCGGCGAAACCCCAATATTAGAATCTATGGAAATTTATCTTGCGACATCAAACAAACACAAGGTGTTTGAGTTTTCCGAAATGTTCGCCAAGGCGGGAATAGCCTGCAACGTGCATCCCGCCTCGGACGCTTTCGGTTTCGAGCCGCCCGAAGAGAACGGCGAAACTTTCGAGCAAAACGCCTTCATCAAAGCCGACGCATTGCGCGCGAAAGTTCCCGCCGACGCATATGTGATGGCGGACGACAGCGGAATCGTTGTCGATGCGCTCGGCGGTGCGCCGGGGATACGTTCGGCGCGCTACGCGGGCGTTTCGGGCGAAGGCGCGGACGCGGCAAACAACAAAAAGCTGCTCGAAAAGCTCGATGGCGTGCCGGACGCGGAGCGCACCGCTCGGTTCGTATGCGTCATTGCGCTTTTGTGCCCGAACGGAGGGCGAGTCGCATTTCACGGAAAGGTAGAGGGACGAATCAACCACGGCAAATGCGGCGCAAACGGCTTCGGCTACGACCCGCTGTTTCTACTGCCCGAGCGCGGCATAACCACGGCGCAGCTTTCGCCCGAAGACAAAAACTCGATCAGCCATAGGGGCAGGGCGTTCGCGAAGCTCGCGGAATTTCTTGAAAATCAAAACAGATAAAAACTATGGGAAAATATCTATTGTCATTATTGGCTGCCGCGGCTTTCTGCGCGGGATGCTCTCAAAACGTCGAAGTTTCGGAATTCGGCAAAACGGCGGACGGAAGAACCGTAAAGGAATACGTCCTTAAAAACTCGCGCGGAACAACCGTGAAGATTCTCGACTACGGCGCGATTATCCGCAGCCTGAGCGTCGCCGACCGCAACGGAAAATTCGACGACGTAGTTCTCGGTTTCGACAACGTTTCCGACTACGAAACAAAAAGCCCCTATTTCGGCGCGCTCGTGGGCAGATACGGCAACAGAATCGCAAACGGCAAATTTTCGCTCGACGGCAAAGAATACAATGTGGTCAAAAACGAAAAGGGCATAACGTGTCTGCACGGCGGCAAAGTCGGCTTCGACAAAAAAGTCTGGAAGGCGGAAACGGGCGTGAAAAACGGCGCGAAATTCCTCAGGCTTTCGTGCGTCTCGCCCGACGGCGATCAGGGCTTCCCGGGCGAACTGAAGGCGTCGGTGGTCTACACGCTCGGCGACGACAACTCGCTTAAAATCGAATACTCGGCGACGACCGACAAGCCCACGGTTTGCAACCTCACAAACCACTCGTACTTCAACCTTGCGGGCGCGGGCAACGCCACTATAGAAAACCACGAGCTTACGCTCGCCGCCGACAAGTTCACGGTCGTCGACGAAAAACTCATTCCCACGGGCGAGCAGCGCAGCGTTGCGGGCACGCCGTTCGACTTCCGCAAGCCCAAGAAAATCGGCGCGGAAATCGCCTCCGGCTATCCCCAGATGAGAATCGGCAGAGGTTACGACCACAATCTTGTCTTCTCGAAGGGCATCACCGCAAAGCCCGAGTTGGGCGCAACTCTGTACGACCCCGCAAGCGGGCGCGTTATGGAGATTCTGACTACCGAGCCCGCCGTGCAGTTCTACAGCGGCAATATGCTCGCTTCGATGACGGGCAAGGACGGCAAGCAATACGGCAAATTCGGCGGCGTTGCCCTCGAGACGCAGCACTACCCCGACTCGCCGAACCACAGGGATTTTCCGAGCACTACGCTCCGCCCGAACGAGCGGTACAAGAGCAGTACGGTGCTGAAATTCTCCACGAAATAAAACAGGAACACCGGAAACAAAAACAGCCCCCGAAAGAATCGGGAGCTGTTTTTTTGCGCCTGTTTGCGTTCCCCATAGGACGGAATTCGGAATGTTAAAATCGGATAAAATGTGTTGTTTTACAGGTATCTTCCCGTAATGCTTGCGGGGTTGCTCGCGATGTCTTCGGGCGTGCCCTCGGCGACGATTTTCCCGCCCGCGTTTCCGCCGTACGGGCCCATATCTATGACGTAGTCGGCGTTTTTTATCATATCGATGTCGTGCTCGATGACTATGACCGTCGCCCCGTTTTTTATGAGTTCGTCGAAGACTTTCAGCAGAACGCACACGTCCTGCGGATGCAGCCCGATTGTCGGTTCGTCGAAAACGAATACCGAATCGTTCTGCGCTTTCCCGAGTTCCGAGGCGAGTTTGAGCCTCTGCGCCTCGCCGCCCGACAGCGACGGAGTACTTTCGCCCAGCGTCATATACGGCAGTCCCAAGTTGACGAGCGTTTCGAGCTTTTCTTTGAGCTTTTTGTGCTTGCCGAACAGGGCTGCGGCATCGCCGACCGTCGTTCCCGCCAAATCGGCAATCGAATACATATTGCCACCCAATTCGATTTTTACTTCGTCCGCCTTCGCGGAATACCTTTTGCCCTTACAGTTGGGACATTCAATTTCGACATCGGGCAGAAACTGGATGTCCATCGAAATCTGTCCCGTGCCGTCGCAGGCGGGGCAGCGCAGGCTGCCCGTGTTGTAGGAGAAGTCGTTTGCTTTAAGCCCGAGTTCCATCGCTTTCGGCGTTGCCGCAAAGAGTTTTCTCAAATCGTCCAAAACGCCCGAGTATGTCGCCACCGTCGAACGCACGTTTACGCCTATCGGCGTTGCGTCGATGAGGTTCACGCGTTCGATTCCGTCGGCTTTTATCGATTCAACGTGCTTCGGCGGTTTTTCGCCGTTTATTTTCGCCCGCAGCGCGGGGACGAGGCTTTCGAGAACCGCCGTGGTTTTCCCGCTGCCCGATACGCCCGTTATGACGGTAAGTCTTCCCCTCGGAATTTTAATGTCGAGCGCGCCGACGGTGTGGAGCGGCAGTGTCGATAGTTCGAGCGCGCCGTTTTCGAACATCTCCGATTTGCCCGCGCGATTGCGTACATTCACGGTTTTTTCGCCCGAAAGATAGCCGCCGATAATCGAATTGCCGTTTTTTACTACCTCCTCCGCACTCCCGCAGGCGACGATGTTGCCGCCGTTTCGTCCCGCGCCCGCACCCATTTCGATTATATGGTCGGCGGCGTTTATGACGCGGGTGTCGTGGTCGACGGCGACGACAGAATTGCCGCGCTTTACGAGGTCGGCAACCACCGACAGCAATCCGTCGACGTTGGACGGATGCAGCCCAATCGACGGCTCGTCGAGAACGTACAGCACTCCCGTGGTTTTGTTCCTCACAGCCCTCGCAAGCTGGATGCGCTGCAGTTCGCCCGTGGAAAGCGTGTTTGCCGCCCTGTCGGGCGTCAGGTAGTCAAGCCCCAAATCGACGAGCCTTTCGGACACGGAAAGAAATTCGCCCGTTATGTTTTCCGCCATTTTGCGCATGTCTGCGGGCATTTTTTGCGGAACGGTTTTCATCCATCCAATCAGGTCTTTCAGCGGCATTGCGGAAACCACGGGCAGCGTTTTGCCGCCTACTGTCGACGTTCGCGCAACCTTGTTTAGCCGCGAGCCGCCGCAGTCCGGACAGGGCGTTTCGACGAGGAACTTTGCGACGCGCTTCATACCCGCCTCGTCCTTTACTTTCGCGAGTGCGTTTTCGACCGTGTAGACGGCGTTGTAATATGTGAAGTCGAGCTCGCCCGCCTGATTGGAGCTTTTCGCCTTGTACAGAATGTGCCTTTTTTCGGCGGGTCCGTGGTAGACGATTTCCCTTTCCCTTTCAGTCAAGTCGCGGAACGGGATGTCCGTACGCACGCCCATCGCCCTGCAAACGTCGGTCATCAGCGACCACATAAGCGAATTCCACGGCGCGACCGCGCCGCCGTCTATCGAGAGGGAGTCGTCGGGAACGAGCGAATCGATGTTTACCTTTCGGACGATTCCCGTGCCGCCGCACGTCGGACACGCGCCCGTCGAATTGAACGAGAAGTCCTCCGCGCACGGCGGGTCGAATTCCGCGCCGCATTCGGGACATATCAGCGGTTTGCCCGCCGCGACATTCACCGACGGCGGAACGAAATGTCCGTTGGGGCAAACGTGGCTGCCGAGGCGCGAAAACATAAGCCGCAGACTGTTGGAAAGCTCCGTGAGCGTGCCGAACGTGCTCCTTACGTTGGGAACCGACGGACGTTGGCGGAGGGCGAGGGCGGCGGGTACGTTTTCTATTTGCTCCACGTTTGCGCTTTCCGCCTGCGACAGTCTCCGCCGCGTGTACGCCGACAACGCCTCGAGATAGCGGCGCGAACCTTCCGCATACAGAACGCCGAGCGCAAGCGACGACTTTCCGCTGCCCGAAACGCCCGCAATCGCGACGAATTTTCCGAGCGGAACATTCACGTTTATGTTTTTCAGATTGTGCACGCGCGCGCCGCGTATCGAAATTTCTTCGGGCATCGTATTATTCTCCTGTTTTGCGGATGCAAACGTTGTCGGTTTTTTTTGGCGGCTCAATTATATGAAAAGCGTCAAGTGCGTGCGCCGCCAAGCGCGGGTGCAAAATGAAAACGTCCTATTCGAAGAAGATTTCCATCTCGCAGCGGTTGCAGTCGAATTTAAGCCGCAGTGTTGCGGATTCGTTTCGCAGGCGGACGGGCTCTTTTATTTTTTTACCCGACGTTTTTTTACACATTCCAAGTTCGCGGAGCACGCAGTGCTTTGTAGTCATAACGCGTTCGCCCCGCATATCGGCGCGGGTCGTCTCGCAGGCGTACTCCCGGGTTTCCGCCCCGAATTTTTTGTAAAAATTTTCGGCGCGCTTGTTCGCTACATTGTCTTCCGCCGAGAGCGGTTCCGTCGGGATTTTCCCGAAATCGGGCTGCGGAATTTTCCGCATTTTCAAATTCGCATTGTATGCTTCGAGAATCGCATTTTCGAGGGCGGCGCAAAGTTCGCGGCGTGCGGCGTTTATTTCGGAGACGCGCATAAACGGCGCGCAATCCGCTTCGATTTCGTCCGCGCGAAACGGCGTGTCGCCCAATTTCGCCAAGTTCCTTTCGAGGACGGCTTTTGCGGCTTCGGGGTTTGCCGCGGTGTCGGCGTTTCGGATTTCTATTTGCGCCGATATTCGGCGGTCGTCGAGTGTCTCCGCCGAAAAAACGGTTTTGCCGCAGCGTTCGGCGGCCGAGATTTTTATCGGCATTTTCCGCACGGCTTTTTGTCCGAGCGCGTTCTCGAATGCGGTGTCTTTGTTCCTGAAAATCTTCGCGCCGACTTTCGGAATTGCGGGCGATTCGGGGCGACCCGCGAAAACCCTGTCGCCGTCGATTTTGTAGACCGCCGCGCCGAACGTTTCTCCGTCCGATTCGAACAGCAGTCCGTCGCCGTTCGAAAGGATTCCGTCCGCGCCATCCATCGCGAACGCCGCGCCCGCGATTTTCCGAACGCGTCCGATAAATTCGCCCCGCGCCTTCGGCGTTGAAAACGACGCGCAGCCGCCCTGCGTTCCGTCGATGTGGTATGCGCAGAATCCGCGGTTGAAGGACTTTTCCGCCGACGGCTCGAATACGATTTTGCTTTCGCCGTACGACGATTTTTCCAGCCCCCGCGCGGCGAGCAACCCGTCGAGCTTTTTGCGGTAGAGCGCGGTTATGTTTTTTACGTAGCCCGCGTCTTTGAGCCTGCCCTCTATTTTGAAAATGTCCGCGCCCGCGTCAATCATCGCGCCGAGATTTTCGAGCCTGTTCATGTCGCGGAGGGAAAGGTAGTATGCGGGCGGGCGGATTTCGTTGCCGTCTCCGTCGATTAGCGCGTATTTCATCCTGCACGGTTGGGCGCATTCGCCGCGGTTGCCGCTCCGTCCGCCGATTGCGTAGCTCAGCCGGCACCGCCCGCTGTAGGAAACGCAGAGCGCGCCGTGGACGAAGCATTCCACGCGCGTTTCGGGCTTGAGCGCACGGCGGATGGCGGCGGTTTCGTCGAGCGAAAGTTCGCGCGCGGCGACGACCGCTGAGAACCCGCAACGCTCCAGAAACGCCGCCTTTTCGGGGGTTGTCGTGTGGCACTGCGTACTTGCGTGGATTGCAATCGGCGGCAGCCCGTATTCGATTAGCCCAAAATCTTGGACGATTAGCGCGTCGACGTTCGCTCGGTAGAGCCTTTGCGCAAGCTCGGCCGCCTGCGGAATTTCCGAGTCGAAAAGAATCGTGTTTAGCGCGGCATAGACTTTGCATCCGTACAGGTGCGCGAATTTGCAAAGTTCGGCGATTTCTTCGACCGAGTTCGCGGCCTCGTGCCGCGCCCCGAATTTTTCCGCGCCGATGTACACCGCGTCCGCGCCGCAGAGAATCGCCTGCCGAGCGGTTTCCGCGTCTTTCGCGGGGCTTAGAAGCTCGATTTTCCGACGGGCCATTTTAGCGCGCCGCCGAGTCTTTCGGCTTCCACAGGCATAACGCGGCGAAAATCACGCAGAGCAGCCCGAGCGCAAGCCATCCGTTTGTCATTCCCGCGCTGCCGAAGTAGACAAGGTTCGGACTTTCGCCGATGTCGAATATTTTGCGGTACGTCTGGATTGAAAAGACGATTCCCCCGTGCATTGCAATGGGTGCCCAGAGAAGCTTTGTGCGTATGTAAATCATCGCAAGCACTGCGCCGAACATCGCAAGCGCGGCGAAGTGCATAAAGCTGAATGTATGGGCGATTCCCACGGTGTCGTACCACGCGACGAAAAAGCCGATGTCCCACGACGAATTGTGTGCGCCCCCGGGAAGATTGTCCCATATGGAATTCGGCACTTTGAAGTGTTTGTACGCGAAAAACAGCGAACTTAGCACCACCGCAGAGAGCGCGTCGAAGGCCGTGTAAACCGAGCGCATAATCAGACAGCGCATAACGAGCTCTTCGAGAAAACCGAGAATCAGCCCCGCAAGCAACGCCGAAAGCGCCGCGTTCAAAAGCTTGTCGAAACAGAAACCGTCGGCGAGCTTTACATTGCAGAAGAAATACTGGAAGGTGAAAACGAAAACCGAAAGCGCGATTCCCGCAATCCAGAATTTGGCGAACACCGAAAACGATTTCGCCGAGAGCGGCAACCCCAGATTGCGAATTGAAAACAGTCTGCACCGCTTCATCATCCACGGAAGCCCGAGGATAATCGGCACCCAACGGAGGCGGTCGTAGAATATGTCGATTTGCTTGCCGAGCAACCAACGCGTCGTTTCGGTCGAATTTACCGAATCGACAAACTGCACGAGCCAGTATGTCGGCGCGGTCAGAACCGCCGCAAAAAGCGACGCGCCGATGTAGATGAACAGAAACAATCTCAGCCCCTCGAAAGAGTGCTGATTGGGGCTCAACCCAAACAACATCAATTCTTTTTCACGTTTAAACATGCCTATCATTACAAACAGTTTTCCGACTTTTGCAACACTCTTTACATCGCGGCGGGCGAGTGCGCCGCCGTCCGTCGGGGCGAAAAAAAGCGGCAACCGCAGTCGCCGCTCAAATGCCGCAGGGCGGGGGGCTACGAAATCCCCCACTTGCGCCGCAGCTTCGTCTCGATGGGCGAGAAAATCGCCTTGTCGACAATCAGACCTATCGCGATGACAACGCACATCACGCCGATAACCTGATCCATTTCCATCAGTTCGCGCCCGTAGTGCAACAGCTGCCCCAATCCGAAGCCCGTAAGAATCGTAACGTAGATTTCCGCCGCCATCAGCGAACGCCACGCGAATGCCCAGCCCTGCTTCATCCCGCCCAAAATGCTCGGGAACGCCGCGGGCAGGATTACGTTAATCCAAGTGTGCATTCCCTTCGACCCCATCGTGCGGGCGGCGCGCAGGTAAATCGGCGGGATGTTTTTTACGCCGTGTTCCGTCGCCAAAATCATCGACCAAACCGTGCCCATCACCACGACGAACAGCATTGCCGATTCCTTCTGCCCGAACCACATAATCGCCAGCGGCACCCAGCATACGCTCGGCAACGCCTGCAGCCCGAGGGCGAGAAGCCCGACCGTGTCCTGAAAAACGTTGAAGCGCGAGCACAGCATACCCGCGGGAATGCCGATTGCCAAGCCGATTGCGTATCCCATCAAAAGACGCTTTAGCGTAACGAGAATCGCCGAGGGCAGCGTGCCGTCGCACGTCGCCGACCAAATGTAATAGGCTACGTCGGACGGCGGCGGCAATACGTATTCGAACAAGCCGAAGTGCTTTACCGCAACCTCCCAGAGCGCAATCAGGACGGCGAACGCAGTCAGCGAAACCGCCCATCGTTTGTAGTTTGATGTCTTCATTATTCGGCTACAGCCCTTCCAAATTGGTTTTTGAGGTAGGCGGTTATCTCGGATGCGTACGAGGTAAGCGCGGGGTCGTTGATGTCGCGCGGGCGCGGCAGGTTTATTTCGAAAGTCTTGACGATTCGACCGGGGTGGGGCGAGAACAGAATCACCCTGTCGCCCAAGCAGACGGCTTCGCGGATGTTGTGGGTTACGAAGAGGATTGTCTTTTTGCGCTTCTCCCAAATCTGCTGTATTTCGCCGTATAGCTGCTCGCGCGTGAGCGCGTCGAGCGCGCCGAAAGTTTCGTCCATCAGCAGGATTCGCGGATTCGGCGCAAGCGAGCGCGCAAGCGCGACGCGCTGGCGCATCCCGCCCGAGAGTTCGTGAATCGATGCGCGTTCGAACTGGTCGAGCCCGACCAAATGCAGGTAGAATTTCGCGACCTCCCTGCGTTCGGGATCGGTGAGATTGGGCTTGAGCTTCAGTCCGAAAAGCACGTTGCCCATTACGTCGAGCCACGGGAAGAGCGCGTGTTCCTGAAACATCACCATTCTGTCGCGCCCCGGTCCTGCAACGGGAGTGTCCTCGACGAGGATTTCGCCGCTGTCGGGCTTGTCGAGCCCGGCCACCAAGTTCAGCAGAGTCGATTTTCCGCAGCCGCTCGGACCGACCAGACACACGAACTCGCCTTCGTTGATTGTCAGCGAAACGTCTTTGAGCGCGTCGACTTTGCCCTGCGCCGACTCGAAGGTTTTGCTCACGTTTTTGACGACGAGCTTTGCCGTCACGTTTTGCAGTTCGGAATGTACGCTCATCTTTTTACCGTTCCGCGTAGATGTTTTTCAGGTCGATTTTACGTTTGAGAAAGCCGCACTTGTATGCGTAGTCGCAGAATTTCTGCAGTTCCTCTTTGTTGACTTTTGCCGTGAACGTAAGACGCGGCCACGCCGCCTTTACAAGCTCCTCCGAAATTTTGCCGCCCGTGAGGGCTTCGAGTTCCGCGCGGACGAGCTTCTGCGCCTCCTGCGGATTTTTGTTAATCCAGTCGGTGAGCTCTCCGTGCGCCTTGACGAATTTTTTGACGAGTTCGGGGTGCTTTTTCAGCGTTCTGTTGCACGTTACCAAAATAGTCGTAACAGCCTCTTTCTGCTCGAGAAACACTTTCGCTCCGCCCTCCTTTTCGAGGCGGGTAATCCACGGTTCAACCGTCCACACCGCGTCGAGACTGCCCTGTTTGAAAAGCGGCAACTGTTCGGGGTTCGCCGTCGCCAGCACCTGCGCTTCGCCCGAGGTGAGCTTAACCTTGATCCCGTTTTCGATAAGCCACGCGCGGCAGGCTACGTCCTGCGTGTTGCCGAGCTGCGGCGTGCCGATTTTCTTTCCCCTGAAGTCGGCGGGTTTTTCGATGCCCGCTTTCGGGTTTACTACAAGAGCCGCGCCGCCGTCGGCAGAGCCCGCGAGAATTTTGATATCGCGCCCCCGCGTTTTCGCGAACGCGTTGATTGCGGGGTTCGGACCGACATACGTTATGTCCACCGCGCCCGCGAACATCGATTCCATCGCGCTCGGACCCGCGTTGAACAGACGCCATTCTATCTTGACATCGTTGCCGAGCCGCTCTTCGAACCAGCCCCTGCCCTGTCTGCTCAGTTGGTGCGCGACCAACGCCTGCGCGTGCGAGATATTCGGAAAGTGTCCTACTTGCAGAACCGTCTTTTCCGCCGCTGCGAGCGTTCCCGCCTGTAAAGCGAGCGCAACCGCAAAAATCATTCCCATTGCCTTCCTCATTTTCATATCCTTTAATTTCACCATTTTTGACCGAAAAGCAAACATTTTGTGTCCGCATTGCGCAAACCCGTCCGCCCCTCTTTTTCGGAGGCTGAAAAAAAAGCTGGAAATTTGGGAATTTTGTATGTTGAATACTCACTTCAAGTAACTGCGGACGTTTCGTATTTCGGGGCGGACGCTTGTACAGTTTTCATACTTTAACCAAATTCTCAATGGCAATTTATTCAAAAACTCTAAGAGGCGTATTCGCCGCGGTTCTGGCTGCGGTGGCGGCTTCGCAGGCTCTGCACGCGCAGCAGGTCACCCAAATGGGTACTACGGATTTGAAGAACGAGGCAACCGCCCTCGTCGGCGAACAGAGGTATCTCGAAGCGCGTCCGTATATCGTCGAGCTCATCAAGCGAATTACCGATTCCGAAGACCAGAATCTGAAAAAAGAGCTCGAGCAGATGTATTACTTCGAGGCGTACGGCTATTTGCAGGAATACAATTCCACGCCCTCGAACAAGCTGATGAACAAGGCCATCGCCGGCTTCGACAAGGTAATAAAAGAGTACCCCAGAGGCGAATACGCGGAATCGGCAATCCGCACGAAGGCATCCTGCTACGAGCTTATGAATCAGCCCGAAAAGGCGATTGCCGCGCGCGAAACGCTTTTGACGCGTCCGTACGTGGAAAAGCTCAACAACCGCGAGCAGTTCGCGCTCGTCAAGAAGATTGCCGAGACAATCTACAACCGCCGTATGTGGAAAATCGGGCAGAAGTGGTTCGAGAGAATGCTCAACGGCGCGGTTCTGCCCGAAGACAAGGTTTTTGCCGCCTCGGGTCTCATCCAGACGGCGATAACGAACAAAGACTACGACACCGCAAAGAAATATTTCCCCTACTTGGTCTTCGACGCCCCCGCGCGGAGCGACATCGCACTCAACTACGCGCTTTTGCTCGCGGGCGACGATATGGTCAAAAAGGAAAAGTTCAGCGACGCGTCCGTATTCTACAATATGGTGCTCAGCCGCGACACGATTATGGCAAACCTCAACCGCTTCCTCGAAAAGGCGAAAGTGCAGCTCGCCCGCGCGGAAAGGGTTTCGGCCGACAGTCAGGCGGCGGTCGATTTGAGGAACAAGGTTGCCGTTCTCGAAGCCTACATTCAGGCGATGGGCTCGGTGGAAGACTACTCCGCCGACCTGATGGCGCGCGCCGCCCGCAACTATATGCTCACCGAGCGCGACTTCGAAAGCTTTTGGTCGTACTGGCAGCTGCTCAAAACTTTCACGACGCACCCGAGCATAGAAGACTTCTATATGGCGGCAATCGTCGCGGCGTATAAAATCGGCAAGACCGACGAAATGTTCAACCTCTGCCAAGAGTACCTCAAAAACTTCAAGGACGGCAACTATGTAAAAGACATCCAGTTGCAGATGGCGCAATACTATCTGAAGAAAAAGGACTACCAGTCGTTCTTCGCTCTGGCGAAGCAGTTTGTCGCGGAAAATCCCGACGAACCGCCGTACTCGAACGATATGATTTTCCTGATGGGTAAAACGTGGCTCGATATGGAAAAATATTCCGAGCTTACCAAGACCTTCGAAAAATACGTAAAAGACAATCCGGACACCGCGATAACCGAAGGCTGCCTGTATTGGGCGGGTATCGCGTACCTTGCCACGGGAGACTTCAAAAACGCAATGCGCATGTTCGTCAAGATGATTGACGACTACCCGAACGGTCCCTACGCCGAAGACGGTATGTACCGCAGGGGCGTTGCCGCGTTCGGCGCGGGCAATTTCTCGGACGCCCGCGACACGCTCGAAGACTTCATCAGCCGCTACGCAAACAGCAAACTCCGCGGCGAAGTCGAATTCTTCCTCGGCGACATCTACGCCAACAACGCGGAAGTGGAACTTGCGATGAAGCACTACAAGAACGTGGAAAAATACACAAAGAACCAGAGCTTTATCGACAATTCGTACAATCAGGCGGCAAAACTGCTCCACAACCTCGAGAAGTACAACGACGAAATCGCCCTTATGGACGACTACGTTGCGAAGTTCCCCAAGGGCATTTGCTCCGAGGCTATCTACAACAAGGCTAAGGCTCTCGAAATTACCGGCAAACCCGCCGAGGCTCTCTCGCTCTACGGGCGGGCAATCGAAAAGTACGGCGCGAACAAGCTCGACGACGGCGTGGACAAGATGATTCTCGACTACGACAGAATGTACAAAGAAAACGCCGTAAAGCTCAAGGCAACCGTCGAATTTCTCGAAAAGCTAATGAAAGACCAGACTCTGTTGCAGAATATGGTCGCCGTTCCCGCAAAGCGTTACCGCTACTTCAGGGACAATCCGAACATCGACAAAATGCTTTACGAAAAGTTCAAGCGCGACAAGGCTTTCGACGAACGCCTCTATAAGGACAAGACCATTCTCAAGAATCTGCTCGCCCAATACAACAAGGAAGTGGCAACCTACCCGCAGGGCGGTACGGAAGTCGTCTTCAAGCAGATGATTGACCGCGCGAAAGCGGCAAAGAACAACACGCTTGTGTACCGCCTTATGATGGGGCTCGACGCAATCGGCAAGTCCATCAAGGACGAAAAAATGTTCAATGCCGACGACATCAAGCTTTCGTCCGTGCGCACTCTCGTATGGATGGGCAAAGTCAACGAAAAGTACGGCGCGGAGCACGCCCGCAAGGCATTCGCCGAAGCCCTCGACCGCGAGGAATTCGAATACATCATCGACGCGATGTTCGCTTCGGCGGCTCTCGAAGAGCGTCTGGCTGCGAAAGGGCAGGGCAAGTGGGAAACCGCTCTGAAGCTCTACCGCGACATCGAATCGCAATTCCCGTCCGATCCCCGCGCGGCGACGGCGGTTTTGCGCAAGGCGGAAGTTCTTACAAAGCTCGGCAAGCGCGCCGAAGCAATCAAGTGCTACGAGCAGATTCTCAAGTCGCCCTCGTGGCGCGGCGAAGCATACGCCGAAGCCCTCTACCGCCTCGGTTTGATTGCCCAGCACAACAAACAAAGGGACAAGGCGTTGATGTATTTCGACCGTTGCTATCTCGGCTACGCAAACTGCTACAACTGGACGGGCAAAGCCCTTCTGTCGGCGGCTAAGCTGCTTGCTACGGGCGGCGAAACCGACAAAGCCAAAGAAGTTTGCGACGAATTTTTGGGCAACAAACTCAACGAGCAGTCGCCCGATTTCGCCGAAATCAAACAATACCGTAAAACACTCTAAGGATTTACCAAGATGAAGATTTTCAAATCAACAGTATTCTCGGCGGTATGCGCTTTTGCGGCGTGCTCGGCGTTCGCCCAACAGGCACCGACGGCTGTCGCAAAGGCGGCGGAAAAACCCGCCGCCGAAAAGCCCGCGCAGGACAACGAAGACCGTTCCTATCTTGCCGACTACGCCGACAAGCCCGCGTCGGTCGCGCTCTTCGACGAAAAGACGAAAAGCGAAAACGTCGTGGCGTTCAAGGAAGTCAAAGACGATTCCGTTGTGTTCATCGGCGGCGGCGGCGAAATTCCGATTTCGAAAAAGAAGCCGTCTTCGCAGAAAATCGTCGTAAAGGTCGATAACAACTGGCTCAGAATCCGCACGGCACTCGGGCGCGAAAACTGGGAAGAGGCGATTGTCTATATGCGCCCGTTCGTCTATCCGCTCATTCCGCTGATGTGCATAAACGAAGATACTTTCAAGGGCAACGCCTATCTCGAAATGTACCTCAACGCGCTCGTAAACGCAAAGCGTATGAAAGAGGCGGTATCGATTGCCGATTCGCTCAAGCTCGGCGATTGCGCCCCGTCTTTGGTTTCGTCCGTTCTGGGCGTCGCCGAAGCGCTGGCGAAATCGGGCGACGTAAAGGGCGCGCTTGCGATAGTAGACCACGTTCCCTACACGGGCATCTACACGCAGGTTATTCCCGACTTCCTTTCGGTTCTTGCGGAACTCCGCAAGGCGGGGGCTGTCAAGGAATGCGCGGTGTATTATACGAAGCTTACGGCGGTTGAAAGCGCGCAGAAGAACGAAGCGGTTCTCTGGATGGTCTATTGCGACCTCTCGATGGGCAAGAAAATGTCCGCCGAAATCTACCTCAACCAGATAAAGCTCGACAAAAAAGCTCCCGAATTTTCGCTCCTGAAAATGAATCAGGGTATGCTCGCTGAACAGGCGGCGAAGCCCGACCTCAACACGGTTCTCGACCACTACGCCGAGGGTATAGTGTTCGGTTCGCTGACTAGCACTTGGATGCCCGAACTGCTCTATAAGACGGGTATGGCGTACAAAAAGCTCGGCAGGCAATACGCCGCCAACGAAATTTTCGCCCAAATGGCTTCGCTCTTTCCGAACGACACCCTCACGGCGAAAGGTCAAAAGGAAATCGTCAAGGTTGAGCGCAAGCCCAAGAAGGTCGAAACGGACGACGACGACGATGAGGACGACGACGAATAATTTTTAAAACATCCCCGATATGATTAAACTCCACCACTTTAAACCGAAAAAGGAAAAACGCGGTCTTCTGTACCAAGTTTTCATTCTCGTTGCGATAATCCAGATTTCGGCTCTGGTTGCGTTTAGCGGATACATCGTTTCGCAGTCGATTATCGAAGAGCAGAAGCTCGATGCTCCGCCGCCGGTCGAAAAGGTGCAGCCCGCCGCACAGGAACACAAAGTGCGCGTCGAACGCCAGCAGAAAAAGTCGCGCAAGATGACAAAGCGCATTCAGGTTGCCAACCCGCAGAACGTCAACGCGCCCGAAGTCAAGGTTACAATCCCCGCTTCCATCAGCACGGGCGCGGGCATCTCGACCGTTTCGGACAAGGTGATGTCGGTCGATATGAAAATCGCGGTTACAACCGTCGAAATCGGCGGCATCAAAAGTAAGACCGAAAAAGTCCTCATCTGCGTCGACGCGGGTCCCTACCTGATGACCGACGAACGAGGCGGTTTGGACACTTACAAAGTCATCCGCGAAGACATCAAAAGGCTCGTCAACAACCTGCCCTCGACAGTGCTCTTCAACTTGATGGCATTCGACATCAGCACGGGTGCGCAGATGAAGTTCTTCCAAGGCAACCTCGTTGCGGCAACCGCCTTCAACAAGCGCATTGCCTGCGACTGGATTAACCCCATCAATACCGCGCTCGGCAAGACGGGCGTCGGCTCGATTCGCGGGCCCTACTACAACCTCAAGTACGAGTTCCTCAAACAACCGCCGGCTTCTCAGTATTACAATCCGTGGATTTCCAACATCTACCGCGTCTACCAAGCCGCGCTCGAACAGGGTGCCGACACAATCTACATCCTGACGACAAGCTGGGTTGATCCCGATAAAATCAAACTGCCGTGGTCGGATGCCGAAACCGAACGTTTCCGCCGCGCGATGGAAAACTACGAAGATAAGGTAGCCCGCGCCCGCAAACAGCAGGGATGGACAGACGAAAAACAGCAGGAGTTTGAAACCGCCGACGCAATCGCAAGGCAGAACGGTATTAAAAAAGCCCGCGAGTGGATTAAAAAGGAAAACGAAACGCGTGCCAAGAAAGGCGTTCCGCTCTACACGGGTACGCCGTCGCAGGCGATGTACGAAAACAAATTCTACGTCCGCCCGAATCCGTGTCCGCCGCCCGTCAGGGTGCCGCGTCCGCCCGCAAAGTTCAAGTCGTACGGCAGAGTGGGTATTATCCGCTACTACAATAAGCTCTTCAAGGAAGTCTACTTCGACAAAAAGATGAAAGCCCCCACGCTTCATATGATTGTGTTCCGAGGTAAAAACGAAGAGTGGACTCCCGCGGAAAACAAAATCGTGCGCCAGTTCACAAACGCAAACAACGGCGGCAGAAGCCGCGTGTTGAAAGGTTTGAAACCGGTCAAGGAATACGAATAAAAACGGCAGTCTTTGCAAAAACGCCCAAGCCAAAGCGGCTCTGGCGTTTTTTTGTCCGGATTATATTCTTTTTCGGGAACAAAAAAAGCGGCTTCCGCAACGGGAAACCGCCTTCCGGTAGGGGTTTTTACATCCGCTAAATTTGCACGTCTTTCGTGTAGTCGATGTCGGGTCTGCCGAAACCGAAGAGCTTCATAAACTCGCTTTTGTAGCCCGCGAAGTCGGTAAGCTCATAGAGGTTTTCGGTGCTGACCTTCGGCCAAATGTCGAAAACGGCTTTCTGAACGTCGTCTCGCAGCTCGAAGTTGTCGATTCTCACTCGTCCTTCGTCGTCGAAATCGAGGAAGTTGTCGTTGTAGAGGTTCTCGGAGAAAAGGCGTTCGATTTGCTCAATACAGCCTTCGTGCACGCCCTTTTCTTTCATAACCTTGTAGAGAATCGAAACATAGAGCGGCACTACGGGAATCGCGCTGCTCGCCTGCGTTACAAGTGCCTTGTTCATCGAAACAAACGCTTTGCCGCGGTGGAGCTTCAGCAGCCCGTCGACGCGTTCGGCGGTCTTTTCGAGATCGGCTTTAGCCGCGCCGATTGTCCCGCTGCGGTAAATGGGATACGTCAACTTCGGACCGATGTACGAATAGGCAACGCTCGTGCAGCCTTCGGCGATAACGCCCGCTTCGTCGAGTGCCTTAATCCAAAGTTCCCAGTCTTCGCCGCCCATCGTCTTGACCGTTTCGAAAACTTCGCGCTCGGTTGCGGCGGGAACTTTCACGTTCACGACCGCGCCGCGGTCGGTATCCAAGCTTTTGTCTTCGCGCGGTTCGCCGACCGTTTTGAGCACGCTCTTGTAGACTTCGCCCGTCTTCGGGTCGGTACGTCGGGGGGAAGCGAGCGAATAGACAATCAAATCGACTTTGCCCTCGGGCGATTTTTTTATCGCCTCGATTGCCTGTTTCTTGATGTCGTCGGAAAATGCGTCGCCGTTTATGTTTGCCGCGTAGAGAGTTGCGGCTTTCGCCTGTTTCGTGAACTCGGTTGTGTTGTACCAGCCCGCGCTTGCGGGGCGTTCGCGTTCGACATCCGCGGAGCGTTCGAAGAACACGCCGACTGTCGAAGCTCCGCAACCGAACGCCGACACAATGCGGCTCGCCAACCCGTAGCCCGTCGAGGAGCCTATGATTAGCGCGCATTTGCATCCGTGTTTGATTGCGCCCTTGCTTTTCACATAGGCGATTTGCTCGCGCACGTTCGCCGCGCAACCTTCCGGGTGTGCGCTGACGCAAAGAAATCCTTTAACTTTCGGAACTACAATCATTTTTTTTAGCCTTTCTACTTTTCGGGACGGCTTTTATTCGCCCCGTTGTCGTTGAACCAATCGAAAGCAATCCGCGCCGATTAGTTGATTCTGTTTTGCATGTACGAAATGAGTGCCTTCAGGAAATCGCAATTGGGGCTGAGCTTGTCGCAGAGCGCGATTGCCTTGCTCGTAAGTTCCGCCGCAATTTCGCGAGAACGGTCGATTCCGTAGAGCGAAACGTAGGTCATTTTTTCATTGGCTGCGTCGAGGTGTGTCGTCTTGCCCATTGTCGCGTCGTCGCTTACAACGTCGAGGATGTCGTCGATAACTTGGAACGCCAAGCCGATGTTTTTGCCGATTTCGCGCGCAACTTCGATGTTCTCCTCCGAATAGTTGTCGGCAAGGCGCACGCCCATCGTAACCGCAGCAGTGATGAGCGCGGCAGTCTTGTTGTGGTGGATGAAATTGAGCTTGTCGGGGGTCATCTTGCCGTCGCGTTCGCCGAGAACGTCTTCGACCTGACCGCCTATCATCTTGGTGCTTCCGCCCGCATCCGCGAGGTCGAAAACCAAGCCCGCCGCCTGCGGACAGTTCTTGTAGGCTTCGGCGAGAAGCTTGAACGAGTACGTCAGGAGCGCGTCGCCCGCAAGAAGTGCCATCGTTTCATCGAACTGCTTGTGGCACGTGGGCTTGCCCCTGCGCAGGTCGGAATTGTCCATACAGGGAAGGTCGTCGTGGATGAGCGAGTATGTGTGCAGGCACTCTATGGCAACGCACGCGGGCAGCGGGTCGGCATCCGACGGGAACATATCGTGCGCGGCAAGCAGCAGCATCGGGCGGATGCGTTTGCCGCCCGCCTCCATGCTGTAGCGCATCGCCTGATGTATGATGGACGGACGCGTATCGGCTGCGGGCAGATATTTGTCGATTGCACTTTCCACCTTTTGGCGGCGTGCTTCAAATTCCGATTTAAATTCCTGAGTTGTCATAGTGATTGGTAGCATCGTTTGCGCGGCGGATTTTGCAAGCTTTTTGAAACGTTTGCGGAACGGTTTTGCGCGGCGTTTTTTGTAAAAAAAGCTTCGGGGGAAGTCCCTCCGAAGCCCTTTGCCGATACCGTTTGGCGGATGTCAGAGCACGTCGCCCAGAAATGCCGCGTACGCTGCGGCGAGCGCGGCAAACAGAACCGCGCAGACTGCGTTGCGTCCGAAACGCCGCGTTCTGCGGAATTTCTCGAAATCCTCGTCCGAGCTTTTGTCGCCGCCCAAATTTATGAACGCCTCCATATCCTCGCCGTAGTCGACTGTGTTGATTCTGAAGACGGCGTAGCACAAAATCATTGCGCAAAAGAGCAGCGCAAACGAAAGCACGATGTCGAAATCGAAGAGGATTGCGACATCGGCAAGTTCCGAATTTTTAAGTTGTTCCATAAAAAGGAAAAAGAGCTTCGGAGAGGGAGAACACCGAAGCTCTTGTTGTTAAACCGTAATTACTTGCATCTGCGCCTTGCCGCCAACCAGAGGGCGATTGCGCCGAAAATCGCCGCATACGTCGAGGGTTCGGGAACGGGCGCGGACGGCACTACGATTGTTCCGCTTTCTTGGTCGAACGAAGCGGTAAATTCACCGTTTGTTCCCACAACGGCAAATTCGTCGAGAGCCGACGCCGTTATTGTTTCGCTTCCGAAGATGTCTTCGAGATTGAAGCCGTTCATTTTGTCCTGCGTAATTTCTTCGTCGAAAGCAATTACCAGATTTTCGAAATTGCACTGGGTTGCATCGACGCGCGCAGTGGAGGCTACGGTAAGGGTTTGTTTTGTCGTGAGTGTTCCCGAAACGGTAAGCGTGGAGTTTTCACCGACGAAGATGTCGGTGTTTGTGTTGATTTTGTCGTTGAGCGTCAGCGACGAACCGTTTTCGAGGCGTATGTTTGAGCAGAGATTGCCCATATTGTACTTCGTCTTCTCGAGCGTGAGGCGGCTGCCGTTTGTCAGAATCAGGCTAACGTCGGAGGTATCGGACGAGGAAACCGCGCCCGTTTTGTCGATATAGCCCACATTCAGGTTCACGCCGTCGAAAATCGCTTCGGCGTTGTCGTCGAGCGAGATATAGTCGGCGGTCAGCGAGCCGCCCGTCATCGATATTCTGCCGTCTTTTGTGATGCGGAGCTGTTTGAGGCTGAGCGTTGCGTCGGTTGCGTAAATCGAACCGCCGTAACGCGTGCCGAGCGACGATGCCTTTACTATGTTGTTGCCGAGGAACTTCAGCGAGCCGTTTTTGCCGTCGACCATTATCGAGTTCGACTCAAAATTTACGCCGTTGGCAACGACAACTTCGACGGGAGTTTCGCCGTCGAGCATGTCGTAGTTGATTTTTACATAGTCGGGTTTCGGAAAAGCGGCTACCGTACCGTCGACCGATTCCGTAACGGTTTCGCTCTCACTATAGAAATAGTGCGTACCGATGTACTTCCCGCCACTTTTGATGTCCACGCCGTAAGATACGGCGCAGGCAGATAATATTGCGATGAATGTTGCCTTGTTAATTTTCATAACCTTATCCTTATTTTCCCAGAATAAAGCCACCTGTTATAGTATTCGAAATACTGTAGTCAAGCAGTTTTTTTGAATTTATGTTTGTATCAAATACATCCGCATTTTTTTCGGCGGATTTTTTTAACGCAAAAAATCGCGTTTTTGAAAAGCCGTTTTCACAACACGCATTCTGTGCAAT
>CASFDK010000028.1 GCA_949293415.1 uncultured Verrucomicrobiota bacterium | reverse complement strand
GATTGGCGTTTTGCGAAGCAAAGCGCAAATTGCCAGTCAAGAGCGATTGGCGTTTTGCGAAGCAAAGCGCAAATTGCCAGTCAAGGGCGATTGGCGTTTTGCGAAGCAAAGCGCAAATTGCCAGTCAAGGGCGTTTCACATTTCGGCGGCAGTGGTCGCATATGTAAATATGCTCGCACCGCCGCCGAAATGTAAAGCCGCCGCCTGAAACCTATTTTGACAAGCCTAAACAGCGTAGCTTTGCTACGCGTGGAATTTTTAGATTTTTGTTTGCGGATTGTCGAATTTGATTCTACAGCAAAACTCGCTTCGCTCTTTTGGGGTAATTCTAAATTCGGTTTCGGAAAACAAAAACTAAGTTCGCACAACCGAAACCATTGGCAGAGCCAATGCGTGCTTATACACAAAAGGCGCGGCTATAGCCGCGCCGCAGCATCACAAAAAGGAACGAAGTTCCGTTCGTCGAGGGCTTCGCCTTTGCGTGAAGCTTTGTTTCATTACGTCGGTTATCATTCTACTTGAAAAATTACACAGTAATTTTTTTGTATTATCAACTACGGTAAATCGGCGCGCGGATAATTTTCAACACCAACGAAAACCACCGCAACAACCTACAACGCCAGTGAGATAATAGGAGTTGCCCGTAAAGCGGAGAAGTTATTTAATAAATAAATTCCTCTTCGACTAAATATAGGTTTACAGCTCCTATCGCCGCGTGTCTTTTTTCAGCATCTATTATAAATGCTGAAATTCATCCTACAACCGTGCGGGCAGTCCCGCTTCTTGCAGTGCCTTTTTTGCCTGTGTTATTGTGTATGTGCCGAAGTGGAAAATCGAGGCGGCCAAGACGGCGTTTGCCCCGCCGTTTTTCACCACGTCTACCAGATGTTCGAGCTTGCCCGCGCCGCCCGAAGCTATCACGGGGATTGAAACCGCGTCGGATACCGCCTTTGTAAGGGCAATATCGTAGCCGTCTTTTGTGCCGTCGGCATCCATCGATGTCAGCAGGATTTCGCCCGCGCCCCTACGTTCCACTTCTTTCGCCCATTCAACGGCGTCGAGTTCCGTTCGGTTGCGCCCGCCATGCGTGTACACATTCCACTTGCCGTCGGCTTCCTTCTTTGCGTCGATTGCAACCACGATGCACTGGTTGCCGAATTTTGCCGATGCTTCCGAAACCAAGTCGGGATTGAGAATTGCCGCCGTGTTGAGCGAAACTTTGTCCGCGCCCGCGTTCAGCATCTTGCGGATATCTTCGACCGTCCGTAGACCTCCGCCGACAGTCAGCGGCATAAAACACTGCGAAGCCGTGCGTTCCACAACGTCGAGCATAATCGCGCGTTTGTCGCTCGATGCCGTGATGTCGAGAAAAACGAGTTCGTCCGCTCCCTGTGTCTCGTAGGCTTTCGCCTGTTCGACGGGGTCGCCCGCGTCGACAAGATTCACGAAATTTACGCCTTTGACGACACGCCCCGCGTGCACGTCAAGACACGGAATTATTCTTACGCTTAACATATTTTATTATAAATTGTCCATCGGAAATGCGAGGTTCAAGTCGAGCTTTTCGCCCCGCGAGATTGCAAATTCCGACTCGCCCGACGGCGGAACGGAATCGTTTTTCAGAATTTTGAAATGTATTTGACCGTCGAAATCGGGCAGTACATAACGCCATTTTCCTATTTCAAGGTAGTCCATTTGAACGCCCTTTTCGGGCGAAAGTCCCGCGCCGTCGCCGCGAAGGTAGGGCTTGTTGCCTATTCCGATTAGGGCGTTTACGGTTATGACGGCATCGGCTTTTTTGGGCTTTGCGCTCGGGTCGCGCGAGGGCGGGATATCGTCGAAAAGGAGATTTTGGGCGGGCTTTTCGGGTTGGGGGACGGATAGTTCTTTTGTTTTTTGCGCGGATTCGACGTTTACGGGCGAATCCGCCGAATCAAAAAAATCTTCGTCCGCGTCTTCGGGGTGTTCTGCCTTTTCGAGCGTTGAAGCTTCCGCAAGCGTTTCCGCTTGAGGCGGATTTTGTTCCGCTGCGGGAGGGCGCGGGGTGTCGGTTTCAAGCGAAACTGCCGCGTTGTCCGCCGTGCTCGGCTTTGTTTCCTCCTCCGACCCGCTTGCGGAGACATCCTGCGGTTGCGGTTCGTCAACGGGTTCTTGTGTCGGCTGCGACTCGTTCGGTTGAACCGTCTTTGCGACGAATTTTTCGACCGAATTTTTCGTGTCCTGAGCCTGTTCCAATGCGCGTTGCATCAAGCCGCCCGCGAGGATTTTTGCGGGCGAAAACGGTTCGGATTCGGCGTCTTTGCCGCTTTTTGGTTCGGCTGAAGTTTCATCGACAACGGTTTGCGCTGTCGGCTTTGTTTCGGGTTCTTCGATTCTTGCACGCAACTGGGCGAGTTCGTCGTTAACCGACTCTTGCGAGGCCGCGAAAAGTTCCTTCAAAACCACGATGTCCGCGCCGATTTCCTCTACCGAAGTTTTCAACGCCTTTTGTGCGCTTTCGGTTTTGGAAAGCCCTGCGGCGATGTTGTCTGCCGACTCGGCGGCTTCGAAAAATTTCCGCTTTACACTGTCGCGCATTTCGGAAATTCCCTTCTGCAGGGCGGGCAGGTCGGATGTCAGGGCTTCGCCGTTTTCGACACGCTCGACGAGTTCCGCAAGCGACAGGCGCAATGCTGACAGGTCGTCGAAGATTATTTCGAAGTTCTTTTGGTTTTCGTCGGCGCGTTCGCGTTTTTTGTCCGCCTGAAGTTTGTAGTCGAGCGCGAAGGGCACGAGGGCGAGCACCATTCCCGCAAGTACCGCAAGCGTGCACAGAAACAACGCCCCGCCCGACGGCTGACCGCCGCCCGCAATGCTCGGCACGACAACCGCCAACACTGGAAGCAACAGGAGCGCGTCCGCAACGTAGAGCGGCCACAACGGTACTTGGTTTTTCTTCATAAATTATCCTTTTTTCTATTCGAGTCTGAGGAAGCCTGCTTTTCTGTATACTTTTGAAAGAATCTTGTTTGCGCGGCGTTGCGCAGCCTCGTTACCGCGTTTGAGGGCGGCTTCGATGCGCGGCTTGTCGGCGGAGATTTCAAGATAGCGTTCGCGCACGGGTGCGAGCTTTTCGACCACGACTTCGGCGACCGCCTTTTTGAAATCGCCGTATCCTCTGCCCGCAAATTCGGCTTCGATATCGTCGCGGGTCTTGCCCGAGAGTGCCGACATGATATCGATGAGGTTGGAGACGCCCGCCTTCTCCTTGATGTCGTACTTTACTTCGCCGCCCGAGTCGGTCACCGCCGACATAATCTTTTTGCGGAGAACGGCGGGTTCGTCGGTGATGTAGAGTGTGCCGTTCTGGTTGGGGTCGGACTTCGACATCTTCGAATCGGGAGATTGCAGCGACATAATTCTCGCGCCCGACTTCGGAATGTACGCTTCGGGCAGCTTGAACGTATCGGAGTATTTTGCGTTGAATTTCTGCGCCAAGTCGCGCGTAAGTTCGATGTGCTGTTTTTGGTCTTCGCCGACGGGGATGAGGTCGGCGTTGTAAAGCAGGATGTCGGACGCCATCAAGACGGGATAGTAGAGCAGCCCGCTGTTGAGCGCGTCCTTGTGTTTTGCCGCCTTGTCCTTGTATTGCGTCATGCGCTCGAGCTGTCCGAGCGGGCAAATGCAGGCGAGAACCCACGCAAGTTCCGCGTGTCCGATAACCGAGCTTTGCAAAAAGAGATTGCACTTTTCGGGGTCGAGACCGCACGCCATATATTGCGCCACGCAGTCGTAGACGTTTTTGCGCAGGTCGGCGGGAACGTAAGGAATCGTGATTGCGTGCATATCGGCGACGCCGAAATAGCATTCGTATTTTTCGGAAATATCGACCCAATTTTTGACAGCTCCCAGATAGTTGCCGAGATGGAGCTTGCCCGTGGGCTGAGCCGCAGTTAAAACCACTTTTCTGTTTTCTTGTGCTTCGTTCATTGTTGTCTGCCGATTTTTAAGGGCTTTCGTAAGTCGTTCAACAATATTTTTGCAAAATATTGCTTTAAATTCCACCGAGTACGTCATAAAGAAACCGTAATGAAAATTGGCGCAATATTCGATTGGGACGGCGTTGTCGTGAACTCCTGCGCGGAGCACCTCGACAGCTGGAAAATGCTCGCCGCCGCCCACGGACACACAATTCCCGAGAACTTTATGCTCGATACCTTCGGCAAGCGGAATCTCGAAATCATTCCCGACATTCTCAAGTGGACTTCCGACCCCGCCGAAGCGGAGAAAATGTCGGACGAAAAGGAGGTCTATTACCGCAAAATCGTGGCGGAGCGCGGAGTGCCCACTGTCGGCGGCGTGCGGGAGTTTCTCGCCGCGCTGAAGTCGGCGGGCGTGCCATGCGCAATCGGCAGTTCCACGCCGCGCAAGAATCTCGAACAGGCTATTGAAAAACTGGGTTTAACCGATTTCTTTACCGCCGCCGCCGCAATGGAGGACGTAAAAAACGGCAAACCAGCCCCCGACGTATTTCTGTGCGCTGCCGAAAAAATGGGCATTCCGCCACGCAAATGCGTTGTTTTTGAAGATTCGGAAGCAGGCATAGACGCGGTAATCGCGGCAAAAATGAAGTGCGTTGCCGTCGCAACGACGCATCCCGCCGAATTTTGGGAAAGCCGCTACAGGGGCTTCCCCGACATTATCATAAACGACTTTACCCCGCTTTCCGTATCCGACATTCAGGGGCTTTTCGCGTAATGGGCAAGCTCTTCAAGTTGTCGTCGAAATTTGCGCCCTCGGGCGACCAGCCGCAGGCGATTGACGCACTCTGTCAAAGCGTGCGGAGCGGGGCGAAATATTCCACGCTCGTTGGGGTGACGGGCTCGGGCAAAACGTTCACGATGGCGAACGTTATCGACAGGCTCGACCGTCCCGCGCTGATAATTTCGCACAACAAAACACTTTCGGCGCAACTTTATTCCGAGTTTAAAGAGTTCTTCCCAGAAAACGCGGTCGAATATTTCGTAAGCTATTACGACTATTACCAGCCCGAGGCGTACATTCCGCAAACCGATACTTACATCGAAAAGGATTCGTCGATAAACGACGACATCGAAAAGCTGCGGATTTCTGCGGCAGGCTCGCTCGTGTCTCGGCGCGATGTTATCGTGATTGCCACGGTCTCGTGCATCTACGGCTTGGGCTCGCCCGAGGACTTCAAGAAAATGATGATTCCCCTGCGAAAGGGGTTGACGATTTCGCGCGAAGAGCTCGCCCAAAAAATGGTCGACATCCGCTACTCGCGCAACGACACCGCATTCGAACGCGGCAACTTCCGCGTGCGCGGCGACGTAATCGACATCTACCCCGCATATCTCGACACGGCTCTGCGCGTCGAATTTTTCGGCGACGAAATAGACTCGCTCAAAAAAATCGACCCCCTTACGGGCGAAAAACTAGGTACTCTCCAACGCTTCGATCTCTACCCCGCCTCGGGCTTCGTAACGCCGAAGGAAACGGTTGACGCGGCAATCGTGCGGATTCGCGCCGAACTCGGGGAGCGCATTGCCCAGCTCGAAAAGGAGAACAAGCTGCTCGAGGCTCAGCGCATCAAAATGCGCACCGAGCAGGACTTGGATATGCTCGCCGAAACGGGTTTCTGCACGGGTATCGAGAACTACTCGCGCCATTTGGCGGGCAGGGCGGCGGGTTCGCGTCCGTGGTGTCTGCTCGACTTCTTCCCGAAGGATACGCTCGTGTTTCTCGACGAAAGCCATGTAACCTATCCGCAAATCCGCGCGATGTACCACGGCGACCGCTCGCGCAAGGAACGGCTCATAGAATACGGCTTCCGCCTGCCGAGCGCGCTCGACAACCGCCCCCTGCGCCCCGAGGAGTTCGACGCCCTGACGGGGCAGACCGTTTTCGTATCGGCAACGCCGTCGCCCTTCGAACTGTCGGTGAGCGAAAGAGTGGTCGAGCAGATAATACGCCCCACGGGGCTGCTCGACCCCGAAATGATTGTCCGCCCGATAAAGGGGCAGGTGGAAGACTGCGCGTCCGAAATCAAGGCGGCGGCAAAACGCGGCGAGAAGGTTTTCGTGACAACCCTCACAAAGCGGATGAGCGAGGAAATTACCGACTACCTGCGCGAAAACGGCGTGCGAGTTGAATATCTGCACAGCGACATCGACGCAATAGAGAGGGTCGACATTCTGCGGCGGCTGAGATTGGGCGAGTCCGACGCCCTCGTGGGCGTGAACCTTTTGCGCGAGGGCTTGGACGTGCCCGAGGTGTCGCTTGTGTGCATACTCGACGCCGACAAGGAGGGATTCCTGCGCAGCGCAACAAGCCTGATTCAGACGGCGGGGCGCGCCGCCCGCCACGTCGACGGACGTGTAATCCTTTACGCCGACAATATGACGGGCTCTCTGAAGACGGCGATTGAAACGTGCCGCGCCCGCCGCGCCGCGCAAACGGAATTCAACAAGACGCACAATATCACGCCGAAATCGGTGTCGCGCCCAGTGCAGCAGCCGCTCGTAAAAAAGGACAACAAGTTCGAAAATATCGCGAAGAAATCGAAGGGCGAAGTTGCGCGTCTTCTTGACGAGCTGCAACAGGAAATGCTCGCCTGCGCCGACCGCCTCGACTTCGAAAGAGCCGCCCTGCTGCGAGACCAAATAAGGGCAATCCGTAAAACCTGCGGGTAGGCGCGTGGGTGGGGCGGGGGAATGCTGCCGAGTTTTCGATTATATGTTGACTTTCGACGGCAATTCTTCAGCATATCGTGTGTATGTCATTTTCCTCCATACCCTTTATATATCTCTTTTTGCCTTTTTGCGTTTCCGCTTTTTTCTTTGTGTCGGCGTTTAAAAACCGCACGCTGACGCTATTGTGTTTTATCGCATTGTCGTTGGTGTTTTACGGCTATTACGATTGGCGGTACATATTTTTGCTGCTGTTTTCGATATTTGTAAACTACGCGGTGTCTGTTTGCATATTTCGTTGCGATAAAGAAAAATACGGAAAGATTCTCACAGGGCTGGGTATTGCGTTCAATATTGCCTTAATGGGATATTTTAAGTATACTGGATTTTTCCTCGAAAACGTCAACGCGCTTTTCGGGGCTAATTTTTCAATTTGGAAGATAATTCCGCCGCTCGGGATATCGTTTTTCTCGTTCCAGCAAATTTCCTATTTGGTCGATACTTACAGGGGGACTACTAAGAAAAATTCGTTTCCCGAATATCTGTGCTTCGTGACATTTTTCCCGCATATTTTGTCGGGGCCCATTTCGCGCTACGGGCAGCTTATGCCCCAAATCGACGGCACTGTGGGGGACGGCGGAAAATTCTCGTTCGGAAATGTCGGATGCGGAATAATAATTTTCGCAATAGGTTTATTCAAAAAGGTCGTTTTTGCGGACTATTGCGGCGAAATAGCCAATCCGCTTTTCAATGCGACAGCCGCAGGGAATTCCCTTACTTGTTCGGAATGTTGGGAGGCTGCCGTATCCTATTCGCTGCAACTTTACTTCGATTTCTCGGGATATTGCGATATGGCGGTAGGTTGCGCGAAAATGCTCGGCTTTTCACTGCCCGTCAACTTCGATTCGCCGTACAAGTCGAAGAGTATTACGGAGTTCTGGCGCAGGTGGCATATGACGCTTTCATTCTTCCTGCGCGATTATCTTTACATTCCGATGGGCGGAAATAGAAAAGGCAAGTTGCGAAAACATTTCAATATGCTTGCAACAATGCTGATAGGCGGTTTGTGGCACGGCGCGGCTTGGACGTTCGTGGCGTGGGGCGGAATGCACGGGTTGATGCTCGTGATAAACAACATATTCCGCGATATTTTGAAAAAGTTCGGTTTTGACGGTATTCGTAATTTTGCTCTATACAAGTGCGCTTCGGTTATTCTGACATTTGTTTGCGTGGCGATGGCTTGGGTGTTTTTCAGGGCCGAAAGTTTCCAATCGGCTTGGACGATTATTTCGGGAATGTTCGATCCGTCTTTGGGCTTTGCGCAAAACCGCTATTTCGACCTGAACCAATTTTCGCTTTTCGGACTGAAAACGCCTTTAGGGTTTCAACATCTGATGATGTTATTTCTTCTTGCGGTGTGTTTGTTCGCGAAAAACTCCGTGTTTATGCAGTCGGTTGTTGAAAGTCTCGACAGGCGCGGATTCAAATTCTGTGCGTCGGTAGGCGGCGCACTGGTCATGATATTCTTCTGCTCGCTAATACTAATCGGCAGAACTGGCAATAACAGCTTTATATATTTCAATTTTTAGTATGAAGAATTTTCTTTTCGTCAGTTTGAAGATTTTCTGCGGAATGCTGATTGCCGCTTTGCTTCTGGAATTGGCATTGCGCATATTGCCGACTTCCCATTTGCCGATGACTACGGCTGTAAATACAAAGCATGTTGCAAAGCCAATTCTTCCGAATCAAGGAGTTGTTTATTCTCGTGGTTGGATGTTTCAAATTGGAAATTTCGTGGAGATAAACGCAGACGGTTTCCATTCGGGAACGGATTATGAGCGTTGTAGTGACGACAATTCGGTTGCATTTATTGGCGATTCTATGGTTGAAAATATAATGGTGGATTCCGAGCACTTGATGCATCCCACTCTGGCGCGTAAATTTGTCAATCGCAGTACGAATATCTCTGTTTACAGCTTTGGAAACAGCGGAGCAGGGCTTGCCGACATCGTGAATTTTATGCGTTTGGGTCGTGAAAAATACAATATAAAATATTTTATCATTAAATTCGATTATTATGATATTCTGGACGATTTAAGTAAAAATGATGGACACTTTGTCTATGTTTTTGACGGAGATAAGGCCGAAATAAAACTTATCCCAAAATACAGAGGATTTGAAAAATTCAAAAGTGTTGCCTTGATTCGGTATATATTTTCGAATTTACAACTTTCGCCAGGGGCTTTTATCTCAAAACTAAAGGCGGAGTTTGGCATTGCGAGTTCCGGAAAACCAAAGACCGTCGATAAACAACAACTTTCGAAGGAAGAAGATGCTATTTTAGAGCAGTTTATTTTGGATATACTGAAAATTGTTGACGGTGATGCTAGACGAATTCTTTTTATGTCGCGTGAAAAGTTTAATTCCGATGTAATCAAAGAAAAATTCCATAAATACGGCTTTGAATGCGTCGATATCGACGCAGCAACGCATTCGGATTACGAAGCTGACCTTTCCCATTTCCACAACGACAGTCATTGGAATGCGAGGGGAATCGAGCGCGTGTGTTCGGCTGTAGAAAAAACGGAATTTTTCAAGCGCATAGCCAATGGGGCGAAATCTGAAAAATAAACGAATTAATATGAACAAAGAGTTAAAAAATTCAATAGAGTCGGACTTGTTTAGATATTTCGGCACCAGAAAATTGTCTTTGAAAATGATTCTTAAGGCGTATTTTTTTGAGCCGCAAATAGGGTTTACTATAGCTTGGCGTAAATACAAGTTTTATAGGAAAAACAGGTGTAGGCTGCGGGCTATTTTTTATAAGTACAAGCTAATAAAATACGGGCACAAGTTCGGATTTCAATTCTCATATGATGCGGAGATTGGCGACGGTATGTACATTGGGCACTACGGCAGGATAATTTTCGGCGCGGTGAAAATCGGCAAGAATCTCAATGTCGGTACTGGAGTTACTATCGGTGCGGTAAACGGGAAGTCTCCAACAATAGGAGATAATGTTTGGATCGGAACAAATGCCGTGGTCGTCGGCGACATCGAAATCGGCGACGATGTCCTTATTTCGCCCAATACATTTGTCTATCATTCGGTACCGAGCCATTCTACGGTGCGCGGCAATCCTTCTGTTGTTAAACCAAAACTTGGTGCTACCGACAAAGTTATAAATAATAGAGTCTAAGTTCTTTTTCTATGACACCACTTGTGAAACCTTCTCATAGGCACAGGGAGGGGATTTTTGGTTGACAAGGGTTCGGGGATTTGTTTCAGTTATTGTTATGTCCGGAGTGATTCTTTTCCTTTTCGTTATTGTCATTGTTATTATGCTTTCCATGCTTTTTGTTCCTCGGAACAAAGTAATCGGGTTGCGGTGTTCTTGGTCGATGTATTCCGACGACGTTTGGAAAAATACCAATGTTGCCGCCGGATATATTATTCCCCTTTGTTGTTGTTCGGCGGCGGCAAACATCCTTTCGGGAAATATCGGAATTTACTCGTTTTCATTCGCTTTGGTTGTTTCGTCGATTCTTGCGATTGCGTATGCATACCTCGTCTACAGGGTGAAAATTGCCGATGATTTCGCCAAGAAGCCGTTTTTCGGCAACCGTTTTGTCGATGTTTTGCTGATTGCCGCCGCCGTTGTTTCGGTGTTGCTGTCTTTGTGGCTGTTTTCTTTCCAGTCGGCGGCATTCGAGCATGTTGGAAACAAACTTATTGCGACCCATTTTAACGAAAAGAATCAAGCCGACGGCTTTATGAAGGCTTCGGCGTTTTTTGCGTTTTTCGAAAAAGTCCAACAGTGGGGTGTTGTCGCCTGCGTTTTGTTTTCGTTCACAACGGTTTGGTTCACAAAAAGCGTTTTCGGCGGGGCGATGTCTAAGTTGGTTGTCGCGTTTGCCTCGGCGGGGATGTCGTCGCTGGCTTGTGTAAGTTACTACACGGGCATTGTATTGTCCGTTCTGCAGGCGAACTCCGCAAAAGCCGGCAAGCCGACGCTCGACCTATTTTCCGCACCCGCCGTATATTACCTGATTTTGTTCGGGGTTGTGTCGTCGGTGTTGATTCCGGTGTTGCTGTATATCAAGGCGTACGCCAACTGCCGCCGCTATTTGTCGGAATATAAATCGTAAAAACTCGGCGGGGATTCCCCCGCGCTTTCGCCGCATTTAGCAAACGAGGTCTTCAAAGTCCGAGAACGAGGCGGTAAATCCCCCCGGTCTGCCTTTGCAAATCACGCCGACTGCGTCGTGCGAGTGCAGGCTTTCCAAGTGGATGCACGCTATTTCGAAGTCCTTTATGCGCTTGTCTGCGTTGAATTCCTGATAGAGCAGGCGGGTTGCGTCTTCGATGAACTTTGCGTATGCGCCGTTGAGTTCGGCGAACGCCTGTTCGTCCTCCCTGCGCACTATTGTCTGCGTTTCGGTCTTCAGACCTTCGAGGCAAAGCGCGTGCATATCTTCTATCGAAACGTGGGCGTCCTTTTCTATTTCCGCGCTTACCCGCGCTTTGCTGCGCTGCGAGTGGGGCACGCAATAGACGTTGCGCGTGCGTCTTGCGTGTTCGCTAAGTTCCGCCGAGCAGGGGCACGCCGACGAGTATATAAAATCGAAGTGTATGATTTTGCGGAAGATATCGAGGTCGTCGATAAAACCTTCGTAGGCGCATTTGTAGTATTGCCACGCTTTGTGTCCGCTGCGCAGGCTTGTCTGTAAAATGGGGTATTCAAACGAAATTTTGATTCTCGCGCGCGATGTTTCGAGTTGCTCCTTCATTTTTACGAGCACTTCCCCGAGGATGTCGGGCGTGAAAATTCTGTCGGCGAAAAGGTAGAAAACACGCATTATGCGCGACATATTTACGCCTTTGCAGTCCGCCGCAAGCGACACCGTTGCCGTTACCGAGGCCTGCAGTTCGCGCACTTGGCAGTCGCCCGTCAGGAATTTCAGTGGCAGTTTGAAGTTGTGCATGCCAACCTGCATAATCGGGACATTCGCCCCTCTGATTGCGTCTTTCGGGGCGTTTTGAACATCGGGGAGCGTGCTGCGATAGACAGTGTCGGAGGCGAAATTTTCCTCGTAGTCTTTCTTGGGGGCGCGGTATGCTGTGCTTTCGGTTTTTTCCGATACCTTGTTGTCCGTCTTGTTCATTTCGATAAATAAGCGCGCCATTTTCCGCGAATCGGTAAATTTGGCAAGCTTATAATTGAGTTACGGTATTTCCTATTCGCCGTCGGGTTGTGGGGCGGCGTTCGGCTGTTTTGTCAACGCGGGTAGGTCGTTGCCGTCTTCGTTTAGGTGGGTTATATCGGTCGAAATCATAACGATGTTCGATATTTCGCCGTTGTCGACAACGGGCGTATACGACATTTCGTAGAGTCTGTCCCTTATGTGTACCTGTTTGATTTTTCCGACCTTTGTCTTTATTACTTCGTGGAGGTCGCAGTTGGGGTCGGCGGGGGTTCTGCCGCAGATTTGCGCGAGGTCTTCGCAGCTTTTGATTGCGTCCGCGCTTTTGCCGATTACCTTTGCCGCGGCGTTGTTTACGCTTTTGATTTTTCCGCTCTTGTCGAATAGTATGACGGGATTGTCGATTGTCTGCAGAATCAGGCTTTTCTGTGCTTCGCTTTCCTTCAATTCGCGGAACGATTCCCTTCTATCGAGTGCTATTTGCACGATTTTTGCGGCATTTGCCATCAGATTGCGGTCTTGCTCGCTGAATTTTTGCCTGTTTTTGAAGGATTCCGCCGCGAGGCAGCCGACGAGTTTGTCGTTCCCGTCGACAACGCCGAAGAACATAGCCGACTTTACGTTTGCGGCTTTCAGTGACGGCAGCACCGCGTCGAAATCGTCCGCAGAGGTATCGGCAGAGTTGTAGACAAGGACGTTTTGCGGACGCAGTTTCGCCGTGAATTTTGCGGACTCGTCCATTTTAAAATCGAGCACGGGCGCGGATGTCTTCGAAAATTCAACCAGACACGCCGCCTTCCCGCTGTCGGCGAATTTGAAAGCCGTGATTCTTTCGCAGTCGAGCCATTCGGCGATGTTTTCGAGCAACCATTCCGAAAATTCGTCGAAGCCCCTGTTTTGCGCTATCATTTGGAGGGCTATTCTGAAGATTTTTTCCTGTCCGAGCAGCGTTTCGGCAAGTTTCTGGTTTTTGTAGCGTTCTGTTATATTGATGGCGGTTGCCAAAAAGCACGGAGTGTTGAAAGTTTTTTCGGGCAGGACTTTGACGAACGCTTCGAAACGCTGCGCCCCGACGTTGGGCGAATCGAATTCGAACTTTACGGTTTTTGCGTCGGTATCGGATATTTCGCGGTAGGCGCGCATATAGGCGCGTTCCTCCTTGCCGCCGAACTCACGCAATTTTTTGGCGTCCGCCATCGGGGGGTTTGTGTAGTGCAGGTAGAGGAAATTGCCGTCTTTGTCGATTGCGCCGAAGTTGAAGGGCAGGTTGTCGAATATGCATTCGAGGCGTTTTCTTTTCGCGATTTCTTCAAGCGCGCGTTTTGCCGCTTTTTTACAGAATATGAAGGAGACGGACGCGACCGCAACGGCGAGTATAACAAATGTAGTTGCAAGCATCGGTGCGGTTGAAAGTCCGTCGGTATCGGAATTTGTCGCCGCCGAAGATACGTTTGCCGAGAGCGCAAAAAGTGTCGCAGTAATTGTCGAAAATGTACGGTTTCCTGTCTGCATAATAATGTTTCGATTTCCTCCCAAATTCGGGAAAAAGTCAACTTAAAACGGGTTCAATCCGCCGCGTTGCTCAATCGTACATAGTGGGATTGCAAAAATTTATATAAAATTTTTCTTGACGCATAAATTCCGCGGGGCAGTATGACAAATTTAATTAAATCACAAATGGCTATGCCCGAAACAGAAATATCGCGCCTCCTAACCGTCCAGAACAAGATGGGCATACACGCCCGTCCCGCCGCAATGATTGTGCGCATTTCGAACAAATATGCGCATTGCGATGTTTGGGTGGAAAAAGACGGCGAGCGCGTAAACGGCAAAAGCATTATGAGCCTTATGATGCTCGCCGCGGGTAGGGGTTCGGAGCTGAACTTCGTTGCAAGCGGCGAGGACGCGGGTGCAATGCTCGACGAAATAGAGGCTCTCTTCAACCGCAAGTTCGACGAAGAATAATTCCCTTTTCCCGATCGTTTTTCTTATTGTTATTTTCCCGCCGAAGCAGAAACGCTTCGGCGTTTTTTTTGGGGATGTGCGGACGCTCTGAATGCGTCTTTCGGTTTGGATATTTTTGTATTGGACATCGAGGAAGCGGGCTGATTGTTCCGTTCCGCGCAATCGGCGCGAAGTGTTCGGCTTGGTGTGTTGTTGCCGCGTTTTTTTAGCCGCGCCATTTCGCGGTTTCCGCGTTGATTGACACAAAAAAACGCACGGTGTTGAAACCGTGCGTTTTTGTGAAAGCCATAACTTTGCGTTATTCTTTTGTCGCTTCGTCCAAGAGGTCGCCGAGAGAGGTGAGGTCTTGGTCCTTGCGGATTTTTTCGAAAGCGGCAACTTCTTCCGCGAGCTTGTCGGCATCGTACTGGGCAGCCTTGATGGAGAGCCCGATGCGGCGTTCGTCGCGGTCGATTTTTACGACGCGAGCCGTAACTTCGTCGCCGACCTTGAGGTGGTCCTTGATCTTGTCGACGTGTTCTTCGCTGATCTGGCTGATGTGAACCAAACCGTCGATGTCGTCCTTGAGTTCGACAAACGCGCCGTAGTTTGTGATTTTGCTGACCTTGCCCTTGACCAAATCGCCGATCTTGAAGAGCGAGTCGATTTCTTCCCACGGATCGACTGTGAGCTGCTTGATGCCCAGCGAAATGCGCTGGTTTTCGGGATCGACAACCAGAACGATAGCGTCAACTTCGTCGCCCTTCTTGAGCATTTCGCTCGGGTGGTTGATTTTGCGTGTCCAGCTCATATCGGAGACGTGAACCATACCGTCGATGCCTTCTTCGAGTTCGACGAATGCGCCGTATGTCGTCAGATTGCGAACCTTGCCGCGAACGTGTGCGCCAACGGGATAGTTGTGCACTGCCATTTCCCACGGATTTTCTTCGAGCTGACGGAGACCGAGCGAAATCTTCTGTTCGTCCTTGGCGATGCTGAGAACGACGGCTTCGACTTCGTCGCCGACCTTGAGAACTTCGGAGGGCTTTGTAATGCGCTTTGTCCACGAGAATTCGGTGATGTGAACCAACCCTTCGACGCCTTCTTCGAGTTCGATAAATGCGCCGTAGTTGACGAGGTTGACAACCTTGCCGCGAACGTGCGCGCCCACGGGGTACTTGCGTTCGATGTTTTCCCACGGGTTGGAGGTCGTCTGCTTGAGGCCGAGCGATACGCGTTCGCGTTCCTGATCGACTTCGATAATCATTACCGAAACTTCTTCGCCGACCTTAACCATTTCGCTCGGGTGCGAGATTCTGCCCCAGCTCATGTCGGTGATGTGCAACAGACCGTCGAGACCGTCGAGGTCGATGAACGCGCCGTAGTCGGTGATGTTCTTTACGATACCCTTGCGGATGTCGCCGGGCTTTACTTCGGAGAGGAGCTTGCGGCGTTTTTCCGCGCGCTGTTCTTCGATGAGTTCGCGGCGCGATACAACGATGTTCTTGCGTTCCGCGTTGATCTTGACGACCTTGAAGTCGTACGTCTGACCGACGTATTGATCCAAATTCTTGGGGGGCTGAACGTCGATCTGCGAAGCGGGCAGGAACGAGTCGACACCGATGCTGACGATGAGACCGCCCTTGACTTTCGCCTTGACGCGACCGGGGAGGATTGCGCCTTCCTGACAGTTGGCGAGAATCTGTTCCCAGTTCTTCTTCTGCTGGGCCTTGTCGTAGGAGATTACGGGATTGCCTTCGCGGTCTTCGAGTTTTTCCAACAAAACTTCGATTTCCTGACCTACTTGGATGTCGTTGATGTCGATAAATTCGCCTACCGGCACGACACCTTCGCTCTTGCCGCCGATGTCGACTACGACTTCGTTCTGGCGGATTTCGATGATTTTGCCCTTGATTATAGAGCCCTGTTTGAGTTCGGCAAAACTGCTGTTAGCCAGCAATTCTTCCATTTGGTTGTTCATTGTTTTCCTTGGGTCGTTCCACGGGGGAACGGGTTGATTGTTGTTGATTTAGTCGGCGCATCCGACCGTCGGATGCGTCAATCTAAAAATAAGTGTCCGATAATTGCCCAGATATCGAGTCTTCGCAAGCATATTTTTCAAATTTTTCGGTATATATACGCTGTTTGTCGGGCTGGCATGCAGGGGGGCGGAAAAATTTACAAAATGTCAAAATGTTCCAAAAAACAATATTAGGAGCTTGATGCGTATCCGTTTCGGCTTGACGGTGCTCCGACAAACGGAAATTCTCGGGTTGATGAAACGTTTTACGAAGACATTTTTCTGCGTGTGTGCCCGCAAAATAGGCGCACGAAAAAAGCCCGAGGGGTTGAAAAAACTCGGGCTTTGCCGCATTAGTTTTGAGTGCTTAGAACAACATCGAAAGCCCCGCCGCGAGGTAGGTTATCGCGCCGACAAACACCGCCGCAGCCGACCAGAACTTGGCTTTTCCCGCCGAGAGCAGGGCTTTTGCGGGGTTGTCGAGGGCGATGTACATCTTTGCCCGTTCGGCGAAGATTACCGCCGCCAAGCCGAGCGGCGGCCAAAACAACACGGTTGCGAAGATTCCCACCAGAAGATAAGTTTTAACGTCCTTTTTTAAGTGCTCCATAATACAACCTTTGTTCGGGAAACATCATCCGAATCTTCCGCCCTCCAGCAAGCAAATTTTTTTCGAAACGGCGAAAAAAAGGCTTGACAGAATAATCGTAGAGTAAAGCATCGTTATCCATATTTCAAAAAACTAATGCAGAATTGGTGGTTCAGTCGTAAGGTCGCATAGAGTTTAAAAACGGTTTAAACTTTTGGCGGCCTTTTGTCTGGGCCGCTTTTTTTTTGCGCTCAACAAAATGACACCTACACTTGAACAATTCAAAAAGTACGCTTCGGAATCGAACGTAATACCCGTATATTCGGAATTGCTCGCCGACTTGGAAACTCCCGTTTCGGTCTTCACCAAGCTCGACGGGCTTGAAAACTGCTTTCTCTTCGAAAGCGCGGAAAACGTCGACAACTGGGGTCGCTATTCTTTCATAGGCTTTGCGCCGCGCGCGACTTTCTCGCTTGTCGGCAAAAAGTCGAAGTTAGTCTTCGCCGACGGCGGGACGGTTGAATCGACCTCCGAAAAGGGGCTCGACCCGCTTGCGCCGCTCCGCGACTACCTCGCATCGCGCAAACCCGCCAAGCTCGCCACGCTTCCGCGCTTCTTCGGCGGAGCTGTCGGCTACTTCGGCTACGAGTGCGTAAACCTCTTCGAACGCCTGCCCGAGCCAAAGGGCGAACGCAAGTTCGACGACGCGTTTTTCGGCATCTACGACGACATCATAATATTCGACAATCTGCGCCACACCGCGAAAATCGTGGCTTGCGCCAATATCGACCAATTCGATTCGCCCGAAGCCGCCTACAAAGACGCCTGCGCTAGGGTGGAGAAGATGTCCGAAATCTACAAGTCGCCGCGCCGCCGCCAACTGACGGCGCAGAATATCGGCGAAATCAGGCTGAAGTCGAATATGTCGCACGACGACTTCTGCGGGATGGTCGAAAAGGCGAAGGAGTATATAAGACAGGGCGAAATCATTCAGGTTGTGCCGTCGCAGCGTTTCTCGACGAACGCGCCCATCGACCCGATTGCAGCATACCGCGCGTTGAGGCTCATAAATCCGTCGCCGTATATGTTCTGCCTGAAAATGGGCGAAAAATATCTCGTGGGTTCTTCGCCCGAAACGCTTCTGCGCTTCTGCGACGGCAGGGCACACGTCCGACCGATTGCGGGCACGCGCCGCAGGGGCTCGGACGAAAACGAGGACATCAAGCTTGCCGACGAGCTTCTCTCGAACGAAAAGGAACGCGCCGAGCACCTTATGCTTGTCGACTTGGGGCGCAACGACCTCTCGCGTTTCTGCGAGGCGGGCAGTGTGCAGGTAGGCGACTTTATGACGGTCGAAAGGTATTCGCACGTCATGCACCTTGTCTCCGACGTTTCGGGCGAGGTCAAAAAGGGAGTGGACGCGTTCGACGCTCTCGCCGCCGCCTTCCCCGCGGGCACTCTTTCGGGCGCGCCTAAAATCCGCGCGATGCAGATTATCAACGAGCTCGAGCCCGAGCGCAGGGGCTGCTACGGCGGGGCGGTCGGATACATCGGCTACGACGGCAATATGGACTTGGCGATTACAATCAGAACTCTCCAAATTTGCGACGGCATAACGTCGGTGCAGGCGGGCGCGGGCATTGTCTACGACTCGAACGCCGAATCCGAATACGAGGAGACCCGCATGAAGGCGCGCGCCGTTGCAAGGGCAATCGAGGCGGCGCACAATCTCGAATCGATCGACGTAGCCGAACTTGGAAGGAAATAGAAAATGATACTGCTTATCGACAATTACGATTCTTTCACATACAACCTTTCGCACTATCTGCAAACTCTGGGCGCGGACGTGGAGGTTGTCAGGAACGACGCGATGACCGCCGACGAACTCTTCGGCTTGGGCGCGGCCGCCGCGATAATCTCCCCCGGACCGAGCTCGCCGAAAAACGCGGGCGTGTGTGTGGAGTTCATCCGAAAATTCGCGGGTAGAATCCCGATGTTCGGCGTGTGCTTGGGGATGCAGTCAATCGGCTACGCGTTCGGCGGCAACATCGTCAGGGCGATGCGCACGATGCACGGCAAAATCAGCAAAATCGACCACGACGGCAAAGGCTGCTTCAAGGGGATTGCCTCGCCGATGTCGGTTGTGCGCTACCACTCGCTGGCTGTCGAACGCGCCACGCTTCCCGACTGTCTCGAGGTCAGCGCGACCGCCGAGGACGGCGAAATTATGGGCATCCGCCACAAACAGTATCTGATTGAGGGCGTGCAGTTCCATCCCGAATCGATTCTAACCTACGGCGGCAAGCGGTTGCTCGCCAACTTTCTCGAAGAGGCGGACGCAAAATGATCGCGACTTCCGAAGCACTGAAAAAGATTGCCGACTTGCGTGCGAACCTTTCGTTCGACGAGAGCAGGGCTGTCTTCGACGAAATTATGGACGGCAAGGTCGACGCGACGGTCCTTGCAGCGTTTCTTGCGGCTCTAAAGATGAAGGGCGAGACGGTCGACGAAGTTGTGGGCGCGGCTTCGGCAATGCGCAAAAAGGCGGCGTTTGTCAATGCCGGCGCGCGTCCGCCGATAGACACTTGCGGCACGGGCGGCGACGGAATGAACACGTTCAATATTTCGACAACTTCGGCGTTCATCGTTTCGGGCGCGGGCGTTCCCGTGGCTAAGCACGGCAACAGGGCGGCGGCGAGCAAATGCGGCTCGGGCGACGTTCTCGCCGCGCTCGGCTTCAACCTCGATGTCCATCCTGAAGTGATGGAGCACTGTTTGCAGGAGCACGGAATAGCGTTTTTGTTCGCGCCGAAAATGCACCCCGCTATGCGCTTTGCCGCGCCCGTCCGCAAGCTGCTTGGCTTTAGGACGATTTTCAATTTGCTCGGGCCGCTCGTCAATCCCGCGGGCGCGACGGGGCAGGTCGTTGGCGTGTTTTCCGCATCGATGACCGAATTTGTCGCCGAGTGCCTCAAGCGGCTCGGCGGACACAGGGCGTTCGTCGTCCACGGCGGCGACGGGCTTGACGAAATTTCCGCATGCGCTCCGACGAAAGTAAGCGAGTTGAAAAACGGCTTCGTGAAGACATACGAATTCAACCCGCTAAAATACATCCCCGAACTTGCCGACATCTACGAATTGCGCGGCGGCGACGCGCCCGAGAACGCGCGGATAACGCGCGGAATTCTCGACGGAAAAATCAAAGGCGGCGCGCGCAACGCCTGCCTGCTGAACGCGGCGGCGGGGATACTGGCCGGCGGCGGAAGCGCGGATTTCGCTTCGGCTTTCGAACTTGCGCAGGACTCGCTCGACTCGGGCGCGGCGCGCGGCAAACTCGAAACTCTCGTAGAATTTTCACGGCAATGAGCGACATCTTGGAGACAATCTGCGAACGCAGCCGCGCCGAACTCGAGGCGCAAAAGGCGGCGGTGCCGTTCGGCGAAATGCTCGAACGCGCGAAAGCCGCGCCCAAGCGCGCTTCGTTCATGGCGGCACTTCGGCGCAAAAACGGCAATCCCGCGATAATCGCCGAAATGAAAAAGGCGTCGCCATCGGCGGGAATAATCCGCGCCGATTTTCGGCCGTCGGAGTTGTGCGTTGCGCTCGAGGGCGCGGGCGCGTCGGCATTGTCGGTTCTGACCGAGCGCAACTATTTTCTCGGTTCTACGGAATATCTCGAAGACGCGGCAAAGTGCGTTGGGATTCCGCTTTTGCGCAAGGATTTCATCTACGACCAATACCAGATTGCGCAGGCGCGGGCAATAGGCGCGTCGGCGGTTTTGCTGATTGCGAAAATGCTTTCGCCCGAACGCTTCGCCGAGCTGTTTGCGTTTGCGAAAAGTCTGGAACTTGACGTTCTCGCCGAGGCGCACGACGAGCGGGAGCTTGAAACCGTTCTCGAAAACGGCGCGGACATCGCAGGGGTGAACTGCCGCAATCTGCGTACGTTCGGACTGGATTTTTCCACGGCAGAGCGGCTTCTGAAACTCATTCCGGACGGCGTTGTGAAAGTCGCCGAAAGCGGGGTAAATTCGCGCGAAACGCTTTTGCGGGCTACCGATGCGGGCGCGGACGCCGCGCTTGTGGGCACGCTTTTGATGGCGTCGAATTCGCCTGCGGACGAGCTGGAAAAACTGTTGGGGGCAAAATGAAAATCAAAATCTGCGGAGTTTCGAATCTCGGAGACGCAACCGAAATCTCGGCTGCGGGCGCGGACTACATCGGGCTTATCTTCGCCGAAAAAAGCCCGCGCCGTATCGACGCATCCGCAACCCGCGCGGTGGCGTCGGCGGGGCTTTCGGCGAAGCTCGTCGGGGTGTTCGTCGATTCGCCCGCAGATTTTGTGCGGCGCACGGCGGAGGAATACGGCTTGGCTGCCGTTCAGCTTCACGGCAACGAAGACGTGCGGTATTTGGAAAGTCTGCGCGGCTTGGGCGCGGAACTCTGGAAGGCGGTCTGGCTTTCGTCGGAAGCCGACGTCGAAATGGCGGCGGAATTTCCCTGCGGCAAACTCGTGATAGACTCCTCGCGCGGAAAGTTGCGCGGGGGCACGGGGGTGCGCGCCGACTGGCGGCTTGCCGCGCTCCTTGCGGCGCGCCGAGACTGCTTTTTGGCGGGCGGAATCTCGTTCGAAAACGCGCTCGAGGCCGCCGATAAAGTCGAACCTTACGGGCTCGATATGAACAGCGCGGTGGAAATCAACCCGCGCAAAAAGGATACCGCGTTGATTTCAAAATATTTAAAACAATTAAAATCAAAATGAAAATACCCGAATATAATAAAGACGGAAAGTTCGGAGAATTCGGCGGACAGTACGTTGCCGAAACTCTGATGAGCGCACTCAAAGAGCTTGAAACCGAGTTCTTCAAAGCCGTCGACGACCCCGCATTTCAGTCGGAGTACGCCGCCATTTTAAAGGACTATGTTGGGAGACCATCGCCGCTTTACTATGCAAAACGCCTCACCGAGCACTGCGGCGGCGCGCGCATTCTGCTCAAGCGCGAAGACCTCAATCACACGGGCGCGCACAAGGTAAACAACACGGTCGGACAGGTTCTGCTCGCCCGCAGAATGGGCAAGCGCAGGCTAATCGCCGAAACGGGCGCGGGCATGCACGGCGTGGCGACCGCAACCGTCGCCGCGCTCTTCGGAATGGAATGCGAAGTTTTTATGGGCGCGGAGGACGTGCGCAGGCAGGCGCAGAATGTCGGCAGAATGAAAATGCTCGGCGCAAAGCTCAACGCCGTCGAGGTAGAACACGGCACGGCTACGCTAAAGGACGCAATGAACGAGGCTCTTCGCAACTGGGTTGCGACCGTTGACGACACGTTCTACGTTATCGGCACTGCGGCGGGTCCGCACCCGTATCCGACGATGGTAAAGGAGTTTCAGGCGATTATCGGGCGCGAGACGAAAGCGCAGATGCTCGAAAAATTCGGCAGACTTCCCGCTCAGGTTGTCGCGTGCGTAGGCGGCGGCAGCAACGCAATAGGGATGTTCGCGCCGTTCATCGAAGAGCCGTCGGTTGCGCTTTTCGGCGCGGAGGCTGCGGGCGACGGAATCGAGACGGGCAGGCACGCGGCGAGTCTTGCGGCGGGAACTGTCGGCGTTCTGCACGGCAACAAAACCTATCTTTTGCAGGACGACTTTGGACAGATTCTCGACACACATTCGGTTTCGGCGGGGCTTGACTACCCCGGAGTCGGACCCGAGCACTCTTATCTGAAAACGAGCGGGCGCGCGACGTATGTACCGATTGACGACCAAGCGGCAATCGAAGGTTTCCAAGCCCTCTGCCGTTACGAGGGCATCATTCCCGCGCTCGAAAGTTCGCACGCCGTCGCGCTTGCAATGCGCAACGCCCGCGAGCTTTCGAAGGACGACATCATTGTCGTTTCCCTCTCGGGGCGCGGCGACAAGGATATGGCTTCGGTAATCGAATATCTGAATAACAGAAAATAGGATTTTCTCATATGACATCCAAATTATTTCAACAACTTAAATCGGAAAATAGGGCGGCACTTGTTGCGTTTGTCAGTTGCGGAGACCCTACAATTGAATTTTCCGAAAAATTGATAGAACGCATTTGCGCAGCGGGCGCGGACATCGTTGAACTCGGCGTTCCGTTTTCCGACCCGATGGCGGACGGTAAATCGATACAGGCGGCGAGCCGCAGGGCCCTCAACGGCGGCGCGACGCTCGGGAAGGTTATAGCGATGGCGAAGCGTCTGCGCGCGAAAGGCGTGGAGAAGCCGTTCGTGATGTTCTCGTACTTTAACCCCATTTTCAAATTAGGCACGGAAAAGACAGTCGACGAATGCGCGGCGGCGGGCATAGATTCGCTGCTCGTGGTGGACGTTCCGCTAGAAGAGGCGGATGAAGTCGTCTCGGTTTCCGCGCCGAAGGGAATAGAGTTTATTCCGCTCGCCGCGCCGACATCTTCGCCGGAACGAATCGAAAAGATTTCGAAAAAAGGCTCGGGATTTCTCTATTATGTCACGGTTGCGGGCGTAACGGGCGCGCGCGGCGCGTTGCCCGAGGGTATCGGCGAACGCTTGGCGCAGGTTCGCAGGGCCTCGGTTCTGCCCGTTGCTGCGGGTTTCGGAATTTCGAACCCCGAGATGGCGCACGCGGCGGCGTTGAACGCCGATGCGGTTGTTGTGGGCAGTAGGCTCGTAGACATCGCGTTCAAGACGCGTCTCGAAAAGGGCGAAGAAGCGGCGTTGGACGCGGCGGCGGAGTTTGTCGCCTCGCTCGCCGGAGCGATGAAGCGTTAGCAGGCTTTTCAAATACACTGGACGAGCGTCGCGGCAATCTGTCGCGGCGTTTTTTTGTGTCCGTTTGCGGGCGGTTTAATGTTGACAAATTTGGATTTTTGGCGGAATGTTTTGCCGAAGGTTTTATATTTTATGAATAAATTGCTTGTCAAAATTTTGGCGTTTGGGGTTGCTTTTTCGGCGGTTGCAAGTGCGTCGATTGTCGATTCTGAATTGCGCCAATGGAAGGGAAAATGGATCGTCCGTGCCGATTCGCTTGTTCCCGAGTACAAAGTTGCGCATTTGCGCCGCACGTTCGAGCTTAAGGAAAAGCCCGAATCGTTCAGGATAAAAGTCAGTGCCGACAACCGTTTCGTGCTCTACGTAAACGGGAAAATCGCTGGCAGGGGACCGTCGCGCGGAGATATTCTCAACTGGAACTACGAGACATTCGACATCGCGCCGTTCCTGAAGTCGGGTAAGAACGTCGTTGCCGCGCTCGTATGGGACGGCGGTCCGAGGCGTCCCATTGCGCAGCATTCGCACAGGCTCGGGTTTGTCCTCGACGGCGAAACTGAGACGGAGGACATAATAGCAACTCCCCTAAAATGGAAAATGAAGATTTCGGCGGCGTATTCGCCTGTCGCGCTGAAATGGTATGTGGGACAGGGCGACCGCATCGACGCGGGCAAGTTCGATTGGGGCTGGGAACAGCCCGACTTCGACGACTCCAAATGGCGCAGCGATTTCTATTCCATTCCCGCCTACGAGAACGATGCGGGGCCCTACGGCGAGACCCATTGGATTGTCAAGCCTAGCGGTCTTCCGCAGATGGAATCGAAAACCGTTCGGCTTAGGGAAATCCGCAGGTTCTCGGGCGCGGAAAAAGTGCCGGATTTCATTTCGGGCAAAGGCGAATTTACCGTTCCCGCAAACACAAAATGTACGCTGCTTCTCGACAACGGCATTCTGACAAATGCGTACCCGATTTTGACGGTCTCGAAAGGCAAAGGCGCGACAATGAAAGTGCGCTACGCCGAAGCCCTCGTAGACGCAAAACGCCAGAAGGCAAACCGCAACGACATCGACGGGCGCGACTTCAACCCCGCGTTCACGGTGAGCGACGAATTCGTTTTCGACGGCGGCGACAACCGCACGTTCTCGCCCCTCTGGTACAGAACCTACCGCTATGTCGGAATGGACATCGAAACGAAAGACGAGCCGCTCGTAATCAAAGACTACTACGGCGACTTCACGGGGTATCCGTTCGGGGAGAACGGCTCGTTCAAATCGGACGACAAGTCGATAGACAAAATTTGGGAGGTCGGCTGGCGCACGGCGCGCCTTTGCGCAACCGAAACGTATATGGACTGCCCCTATTACGAGCAGCTTCAATATGTCGGCGATACGCGCATTCAGGCGTTGATTTCGCTCTACGTCTCGGGCGACGACCGACTTGTGCGTCAGGCGATAAGGGCGTTCAACCAATCGCGTTCATTTCACGGAATCACGAAATCGCGCTATCCGTCGCGCATAGAGCAGTTCATTCCGCCGTTCTCCCTCTACTGGGTTTCGATGGTAAACGACTACGCCAAATTCCGCAACGACCCCGAATTCGTCCGCGAAATGCTCGGCGGCGTCCGCACCGTTCTGGCGTGGTACGACGGGCAAATCGATCCGAACACGGGTATCCTCAAGGCGAAAATGCCGTTCTGGAATTTCGTCGACTGGTCGGAATCCGACCCCGCGACAAAGGGCGACAACTCGACTGGTTGGCGGCGAGGCATACCGCCCGAGGGCGAAAACGCGGGAACGGCGATTACGTCGCTGCACTTGGCGTTGACCCTGCGCGAAGCGGCGCAACTTATGACCCGCTACGGCTTCGCCGGAGAGGCGTCGGAATATATGCGGCGTTATGAGAAAATTGTAAAAGCTGTTTATCAAAGATGTTGGAACGCAAAACGCGGTTTGTTTGCGGATTTCGAGGGGGCGGTTTCCTCGAGCCAGCACGTCAACATTCTGGCGATTCTCGCCGACGCGCTTCCCGAGGCGGAACAGCCCGTGCTGATGAAAAAGATTATCGAAGACAAATCGCTTACACAGTGCACGTTCTACTATCGATTCTATCTGACCGAAGCGATGCGCAAATGCGGAATGGGCGACTTGTACGTTTCGCAACTCGAGCCGTGGCGCGATATGATAAAAATCGGACTGAGCACATTCGCAGAAAATCCCGAGCCGACCCGCTCCGACTGCCACGCGTGGAGCGCAAGCCCCAACTACCACCTGCTTTCGCTCGTCTGCGGAATTATGCCCGAGGGTTACGGTTTCGAGAGGGTATCGGTATCGCCGAACTTGGGCGGTCTCGGGGAAATCCACGGCACCGTTCCGCATCCGAAAGGCGACATCAAAGTTTCGTTCCGCAAGAATACGGAAGGCAAAATAAACGGCACGGTGATTCTGCCGAAAGATCTAACGGGAAACTTCAACTGGAAAGGGGTAAAAATTCCCCTGAAATCGGGCAAAAACGAGATAAACATAAGGTGACTACCGAAATGACTTGTCGGTCGGCTCACCGACAAAAGGCGGCAAATATATTTGCCGCCTTTTTTTGTGCATATTTCGAAACCGTTTATATTTACAGACCTGCTGTGAAGTCGGTGTCTTGCAGTTTGTTTGCGTCGTATCTTATCATTATTTCTATAGCAAGTTTTTCGGCTGATGTTTCAAACATTTCAATTATCTTTTTCATCTTTGCCTACGGTACGATTGTTGTCGGTTTTACAAAAATCCGTTTGTTCGCGCTGGGCAGTCCGCGTTTTTTGGGGGAACAAAAAAGGCTCGGCGGTTAACCGAGCCCCTTAAGATTCCGATTTTTTATTCCACCGTTACGGCTTTTGCGAGGTTTCTCGGCTTGTCGACGTCGCAGCCGCGTTCTCTGGCTATATAGTATGCCAGAAGTTGGAGCGGTATTGTCGCCAGAATTCCCCTTACGGATTCGTGCACTTTGGGCATCGGAATTATGTCGTCGGCGATTCCCTTGAAAAGTTCGGGTTGGTCGCTTACCGCGATAATCGGACCTTTCCTCGCCTTTACCTCCTGCGCGTTCGAGACTATTTTCAGGGCGATGTCGTCGGAGTTTGCCAGCATTACCGACGGGCATTCGGGGCAAATCAGCGCAATCGGTCCGTGTTTCATTTCAGCCGCGGGATAGCCCTCGGCGTGGATGTACGAAATTTCCTTGAGTTTCAATGCGCCTTCGAGGGCGATCGGAAATTCGGCGAGTCTGCCCAAGAAGAGGAAATCGTTGCACTTGGCGTATTTCTTTGCGATTTTTTCGATGTTTCCCGCCTGTTTCAGCACGTCCTCCACGACCTTCGGCAGTTCGGAGACCGCCTTGACTATTTCGCGTCCTTCGGCGAAGGAAAGGTCGCGCATTCTGCCGATGTAGAGGGCTATGAGCAGGCATATCAGCACCTGCGAGGTGAACGCCTTTGTCGAGGCGACACCGACTTCCTTGCCTGCGTACTGGTACAAGCCGCCGTCGGATTCGCGCGAAATTGTCGAGCCGATGGAATTTGTAATCGCCAGTGTGCGGAATCCCTTGCGTTTCGATTCGCGCAGGGCTTCGAGTGTATCGAGTGTTTCGCCGCTTTGGCTGATTACAAATACGAGCGTGTTTTTGTCGATTGGCGCGTTGCGGTATCTGAATTCGCTTGCGTATTCTACCTCTACGGGGATTCTCGCGTATTTTTCGATGAGGTATTCCGCCGCGAGGCACGCGTGCCACGCCGTTCCGCAGGCGCAGAACAGTATGCGGTCGATCTGGCGCATTTCGGTGGGCGTGATGTTCAAGCCGTTCAGCTGGGCGGTTGAGAGGTCGTCGGCGATTCTGCCCCTTAGCGCGTTTTCGAGGGCTTTGGGCTGTTCGAAAATCTCCTTTTCCATATAGGTTTTGAATCCGCCGAGATCGGCGTTTTCAAGCTCCCAGTCGATTTCGTCGACGCGCACGTCTACGGGGGCGTTTGCGGTGGTGATGATGTCGCAGTTGTCGCGCGTGAGCGATGCAATCTGACCGTCTTCGAGGTAGATGACGTTCGAGGCTCTCCCCGCAAAGCCGAGGATGTCGCTCGATACAAGATATTCGTTTTTTCCCACGCCGATAATCAGCGGCGAGCCTTTGCGTGCCGCTATGATTTCGTCGGGCGCAAGTTTGCTGATTATCGCAAACCCGTAAGTGCCCTCGACGTGGCGCAGCGTCTTGCGGACGGCTTCGAGGAAACGGTTTTCGTCCTTTTCGGAGGTTCGGTAGATAAAGTGGTAGTCGATGAGGTTTACGAGGGCTTCGGTGTCGGTCTGGCTTGCGAAAGTGTAGCCTTTGCCGGTTAGAAATTTTTTGATGTTCTCGTAATTTTCGATGATGCCGTTGTGGACGAGCGCGAAATTGCCGTCGCTTGAAAGGTGCGGGTGGGCGTTGGTGTCGGTCACTCCGCCGTGCGTCGCCCAGCGTGTGTGGCTGATTCCCATCGTTGCGTGGAAGGGGCGGGCGGCGATTTCCTTTGCGAGGACGGCAACTCTGCCCTTTTTCTTTTCGACATCGATAACTCCGTGGTCGAGCAGGGCAAGCCCAGCCGAGTCGTAGCCGCGGTATTCAAGCTTCATCAAGCCTTCGATTAAGATTGGGGTTGCATCGCGACAACCTATGTATCCTGTAATTCCACACATAATGGTTGATTGTATAAAAAAGACAGTTTGTTAGATTTCCTTGACTCTTGCAAGTCTATAATGGTTTGCCCGACCCGACAAGCCAAAGCAGTCCGCCTGCGCCGAACGCGGGTTAACTTCGACACCTACAATTTCGTTTCGTTTCGCGGTTTTTTTCGGGACGGCGGAAACCGCCGCTAAAAATCGGTGTCGAAATGCTTGAAAATGCTTGAAAGAGCGGACGGACGGACTATATTGCCGAATAAACAATAATACGGAAATCGACGTTAAGATGAAGAAATTTACTATAAGATTATTTGCGGTATTTGCGCTGTTTGCCGCGCAATCGGCATATTCGCAGTCTTTGGCTGATATGCAACAGGATATGGCTTTGCTCAAGCGCGAAGTCGGCAATCTCCGCCTCGAGGTCGAACAGCTCTCGCGCGAGAACGCAGCCCTTGAGCGTAAGATTCAGCAGATGAAAAATTCGAGCTCTTCGACCGATTTGGTAAGGGCACAGATGGCTTCCGTCCGCTCCGACGTAAGCTCGCAAAACGAGGCTCTCAAGCGCGAAATCGTTTCGATTGTCAAGAAGGACATCGAAGCCCTCGCCGCCCAGACAAACGACGCGGTTCAAAAGCTCGCCAAGGCAATCGGTCAGCGTCCGCAAGCCGAAATGCCGAAGTCTTTCGGCGACGACTACCCGAAGATGGGCATAACCTACACCGTGAAATCGGGCGACACGCTCGGCAAAATCGCGCGGGCAAACAATTCCAAAATCAAGTGGATTCAGGATGCCAATAAAATCGCCGACCCCAACCGCGGTCTGCGCGTGGGCGAATCCATTTTCATCCCCCAAAATTAGGATAGACAAAGACTATGGCAGTTCCCCGTAAAACGCTCGGTCGCGGATTGAATTCGATTATATCGGCAGGCGCGAAAAAGGCGGCGGACAGCGGCGCGCGCAAGGTCGCCGCGGCGGCTCCGTCCGCGCTTCCGAAAGACGTCAAAATAGCCTCGCACGGACTCTTCAGCGAAATCCCGACGGAAAAAATCATTCCCAGCCCCTATCAGGCTCGCACAGAATTCGACGAAGAGCAAATTTCGCAACTTGCCGACTCTATCGCATCGGAGGGGCTTTTGCAGCCGCTTCTCGTCCGCCAGCTGAAGGACGGACAGTACGAACTGTTGGCGGGCGAACGCCGTTTGCGCGCCTGCAGACAACTCGGGATGAAGCGCGTCGTCGCGTGCGTGCAGTCGGCAAGCGACGCTTCGTCGGCAGCAAAGGGACTTATCGAAAACCTCCAGCGTTCCGACCTCAACCCGATTGAAGAGGCGCGCGGAATCCTCAATATGATGGAGAATTTCCACCTCACGCAGGAGGCGGTTTCGCAGCGTCTGGGCAAGCCGCGCTCGAGCGTGGCAAACTCTCTGCGTCTGCTAAAGCTGCCCGAGGAAATCCGCGGATACCTGTCGAAAGGTCTGTTGAGCTTGGGGCACGCAAAGGTGATTATGGGCTTGGACGACGCAGTGCAACAGACCGTTCTCGCCCGAAAAATCATCGAGAACGACCTCAACGTCCGCGCGGCCGAAGACACCGTAAAGCGTATGAAGGGCGGCTCGTCCGACAGAATAACGCCGTCGTTGACATCCACCGCCAAGAATGCGGTAATCCGCGACATCCAAAACAGGATTTCTTCGCGCCTGAATGCCGAAGTGGAAATAAAACACGGACAGAAACGCGGGAAAATCGTCATATCGTATATCGGCAACGACGATTTGGAGCGCATTCTGCAGCTCATCGGCGTAAAACTCTGATGCGCTTGTTTCGCAAAACTTCGATGCTTGCGGCGGGATTGCTTTTTGCTCTTCCGCTTTCTTGTTTTGCGATAAAAAGCAACGACTTTACAAAAGCGTCGAACTCGCACTCGCGCAAATACCAGACGGAAAAAAGCAGGTACGGACAGGAACGCTCCAAAATGCAGGACAAACGCGCCGACTCGAAAATGTTTTCGCCCAAAACGGACACCTCCGAATTTCAGGGCGAAAAATTCGGCGCGGGCGACTCGCAGGCGGCGCGGGCGCAGTTCGACAAAATCTCTCCCGACGCTTCCAAGAAATTCGACGGTAAAATGTTCGAAGGCACGCGAGAAAACCTTTCCATCGGCGGCAAACGCGCCCAGATGACGAATTCCGAATTGAACCTCTCGAAAAAGTACGAGGGGAAAATAGACATTTACAAGCGCGATGTCGACAAACAGCGCGAAATAGACGCATACTATTCGTCGCTGACATCCCGTTCGATGGACGAGATTAACAAGTTTTATTCCCGCGCTTCGCGCGACCCGTCGGCTGCCGACAAAGTGAAACAGGCGGGGGCTCAGCTAAATGGCGATTCCGACGACTTTTTCGATTTCCTCTCCTCGAAGGAGAAAATCGAACGCAGTCCCGTTTCGTTCTCGGGACGCGAAGTTTCGCGCGACGAATTTTTCGGCAGACGCGCAGCCGAAGCCGAAATTTCAAAGCGCGGCGGCAGTACGCAAACGGCGGAACTTCCGCAAAATTCCGCACGGAATCTGCCCGCGCAGACTTCCCCGCAAACGCCCGTTGTGCGGCGGCAAACCACGAACGGCGAATATACGCAAACGCGCGCGGTAAGCCCGAGTTCGCAGGTTCGCACGCCGCCGCGCAAGGACGTGGCGGAGGAAACGATAGACCCGAACAGGGCGAAAAAACTCCACTTCCTGAACGTGCCCGAGAATATGCGCTCAAAGGCGACGATAAAAGTTCAAGTCAAGGAAGAGTGAGCTTTTTTTAATAAAAAATGAATAATGAAAAAACGGGGCGCATTCGCGCCCTCGGGTCTGACAGGCGAATTTTATTGTTTTATAATTTGTTTGGTGTTTACGGATAATTCGAGATTTCCAAGATACGATGTTGGAGATTCTTCTCTTGTATTGGAAGAACAAAAGGCTCCGAGACACCAACTGCAACAAAGTACAACACCAGTGAGACAATAGGGTTTGCCCGCAGAGCGGAGCAAATCCCAATTATTCATTTTTCATTATTTATTACGTTAAGCCTATGGACAGCGGCTTGGTCTTTGTCGAAAAAAGTGTTGCGGGGGAGTCTGTTAATGTTAGGGTTGTCGGTATGAATTTAATCGGAACAGCGACTGTTTTGGGCGCGGGGCTTTTGGGCGCGTCATTTGCAAAGGCGGCGAAAAAATACGGAGTTGCCGAAAGAGTCTGCGTATGGTCGCGCGGCGCAACGACACGCGCAAAGTGTGCCGCGTTGCCCGAAGTGTTCGACGCGGTTTTCGACACGCCGCAGGCCGCCGCCGCAGCCGCCGATTTGGTCGTGATTTGCGCCCCGACGGCAAACATTCCCGAACTCGCGGCGCAGATTGCGCCCGTTCTCAAAAAAGGCGCAATCGTAACGGACGTCGGCAGTGTCAAAAAAATAATCTGCGACTCCTGCGGCGGGGTTCTCGAAAATTATGGCGCGGTTTTCGTCGGCTCGCACCCGATGGCAGGCTCGGAAAAAATCGGCATAGACTATTCCGACGCGGATTTGTTCCGAACCCGCCCGTGCTTCGTTACGCCCTCGGAATCGGCTCAATCGCGGGCGGCGGCGAAACTGCTTTCGAAAATTTGGTCGGCGTTGGGCATGCGAGTTTACGAAGTCGCGCCGTCGAAGCACGACGAAATTGTCGCAAATGTAAGCCACATGCCGCACATAATCGCGGGGCTTCAGTGCTGCTGCGCGGCGGAATTCAAAGGCGGCGATTTGCGCGACTATGCGGGCCCTGGGTTCAGGGACAGCACCCGCATATCGTCGGGCAATCCCGAAATTTGGGATTCGATAATCGCCGACAACCGCGCGGAAATTCTCAATGCGCTCAAACATTTTTCGGAAAAACTTTCCGCGACAATAGCCGATATCGAATCTGGAGATTCCGAAAAAATCGGCAAAATGCTGAGAACCGCAAAGGCGTATAGGGATAAACTTTAATGCAAAATGATATGAAATCCGAAATTTCGATAAAACCTTTCCGCGAATGCAGGGCTGCCGCCGCACTCCCGGGGTCGAAGAGTATAACGAACCGCGCGATGATTCTTGCGGCAATCGCGGGCGGACGCACGGTGCTCGAGGGCGCGCTTTTCTCGCGCGACACGCTTATTATGGCGGACTGCCTGCGCAAGCTCGGCTATATGGTGCATCTCGATTCCGACGCAAAGCGGATAGAGATTGAGTCGGCGGGTTCGGGCATTCCCAATTCGTCGGCGGAAATGGATGTTGGCAACGCGGGTACGGTTGCGCGCTTCGTGACGGCGTTTGTCGCGCTCCGCAAGGGCGGCAACTACCTCTTCACATGCGATGGGGCAATGCGCGCGCGTCCGCTCAAGGGGCTTATCGACGCGCTGAAATCGCAGGGGGCAACCTTCGAATTTCTCGGCGAAGAAAACCACTTTCCGTTCAGAATGAAGACCTGCGGACTGCACGGCGGCGAAATCGCGATAGACGCGGGCGAGTCGAGCCAGATGCTCTCGGGGCTACTGATGGCGGCGGTCGGCGCGGACGCTCCAACGACTGTGAAACTTTCGGGCGGTACGGTTTCGAAGCCCTTCGTTAAAATGACGCTTTCGATGATGGCACAGTTCGGTTTCGAATGCCCGTCGGACGGCGAAACGTTTACGGTCAAGCCCCGCAAGGCGGGCGCGGGCGAGCGCGTTTATGCAATCGAGCCCGACGCGACGGCGGCGAGCTATTTTGCGACGCTTCCCGCGGTTGTCGGAGGCGTTTCGGAGCTGCCGAATTTCGGCGGTTGCGCGCTTCAGGGCGATGCGGCGTATGTCGATGTGCTGAAGTCGCTCGGGCTTGTAAAGACCGCGAAAGTCGGAGACAGTCTGCTCGTATTCGGCGGCGACGGCGCGGCGTTTCCCGAAACCGCCGAAGTCGATTTCAACGACATATCCGACACGTTCCTCAGCCTTGCGGCGGTTGCGATGCTGTTGCCGTTCAAGCTCAAAATCACGGGAATCGGGCACACCCGCAAGCAGGAGACCGACAGGGTTGCGGCGGTTGCGCGCGAGCTACGCAAGTTCTGCGTGTCGGTCGAGGAGGGGGCGGGCGATATTCTGATTACGCCGTACACGCGCGCGGAGCTGCGCGAAAAACTTTCGGGCGAAACGCCCGTGGAAACCTACGACGACCACAGAATCGCGATGAGTTTTGCGATTGCGGGGTGCGTTGACATTCGCGGCGACGGTTCGCCGTGGATTAAAATTGTCAATCCCGAATGCACTTCGAAGACGTGGGGCGAATTTTTCGAGGTGCTCTACACCGTGCGGGAGGATTCGCGCAAATTCCGCGTGGTGGCAATCGACGGAGGCGCGGCGGTCGGCAAGTCGAGCGTCTCGCGCGAGTGTTCGCGGATTCTGCGCTATATGCACGTCGATACGGGGGCGCACTACCGGACGGTGGCGTACGGGCTTCTCGAACGCGGCGCGGATTCTTCTGATGTCGCAAAGGTTTCGGAGAAACTCGGCTGTCTCGAAATCGGCGCGGAGCTTGAAGGCAATTCGGCAAAAATAACACTCGGCGGAAAAATCGTACCAGACTCGGAAATCAGAAACGAGCGCATAAACTCGAAGGTCGCCGAATACGCGTCGATGCCCCTCGTGCGCGAATTTCTGAAAAACTACCAGCGTTCGATGGCGGACTTCGCCCGCTCGCACGGTTTCGACGGAATGATTATGGAGGGGCGCGACATCGGCTCGGTGATTTTCCCCGACGCCGACACGCGAATATATCTCGACGCGGACGAGCAGACCCGCGCCGCGCGCCGTGCGAAAGAGGGTATAACCGACTCGATTAAAAAGCGCGACGACCTCGACAAAAAACGCAAAACCGCGCCGCTCGTATGCCCCGAAGGCGCGTTGCGCATAGACACTTCGCATATGACTAAGGACGAGGTCGTGGAACGCACGCTTTCGGCGATACTCGAATCGTAGCCTTCGATGAGAACGCGTTTTTTCAACATCGGCAAGGGTCGCTACGTCTACAAGGGGTGGTGGATTTTTTCGTCGATTGTCTGCGACGTTTTCGGCAGAATCGAGCTGTACGGCTACGAGAATGTGCCGAAAGAGCCGTGCATTATCGTGGCGAACCACGTCAGCTATCTCGACCCGATGGCGGCGGCGTTCTTCCACGAAACCGAGTTGTGCGCGGTTGCGCGCGATACGCTGATGAACGGCAAACTTTCGGGCGCGCTATTCCGCAGGCTCAACGCCATCCCGATTAAGCGCGGCTCTTCGGGCAATCTCGGGGCTTTTCGCGACGTGCTTTCGCGCATAAAGTCGGGTATCGGGGTGATAATTTTTCCCGAGGGCACGCGCAGTTTCGACGGCAAACTGCAAAAGGGCAAGGCGGGTGCGGGGCTTCTCGCGATAAAGTCGGGCGCGCCGATTCTGCCGCTGAGGTTTTTCAATATGTACGACATTCTTCCGCGCACGGGCAGACTGCGCGGCGGCACGCGGCTGATTCTCTGTGCGGGCAAGCCAATCGACCCGAAAGAAATCGACCCCGGAAAGGACGCGCCGGAGCGCGCGCAGATTATTGTGGACAGAATAATGGAACGAATCGCGGCGATAGAGCCGCCCGAACTAAACGAAATTTAATTATGCTTAGCTGGATATCTCTTTTCACGGCGGGAGTGCTCGAAATTGTCTGGGTGGTCGCGCTGAAATATTCCGAAAACTTTTCGAAACTCGTACCGACGGTTGGGTTTGTGGTTTCGATTGTCGCAAGTTTTTTGCTGCTCAATTTCGCGATACGCTCGCTTCCGCTCGGACTGTCGTACGCGATATGGACGGGAATGGGCGCGGCGGGCGCGGTCGTCGCGGGCATCGTGCTTTTCCACGAACCGACGGGTTTCTGGCAGCTGCTGTTCCTTTCGATGGTTGTCGTGGGGATTATCGGAATCAATTTCGTTTCCGAGCACTGATTGCGCGTACTGCGCCTACTTCGGCAGTCCGATTTTTCCGTCGAGGATGCTCTTGACGAGCGGATTTTTGCCGAAGTATTTTTCGACGTCGGCAAGAGTCCACTCGCCGTCGATTTTCGGCGTTTCCGACGGTGCGAGCGCGGCCTTTCTGTTTAGCAGTTTGAAGTCGCCCCAGAACGGCGGCGGGGTTTTGTAGAGCAGGTTGTGCTCGAAAACATTGAACCGCTCTCGCGTTGTGGTGAAGAAATTGTCGAGGCTCTTGTATTTTTTGTACGGCTCGGATTCGATGTCCACGACTTTTTTGAGCCTGAAAAGATACTCGTCGAAGAACGTTTTTTTCCAGCGTTTGTCGTCCCACCTTCCGTGGGCGGCTGACGCGTCGCACTCGATGAAAACGTTTTTCGATATTATGTTGTCGTGTCCGCCGTGCAGGAAGACCGCGGCGAAAGCGTCGGTGCTTCCCGCAGTTCCGCTGCGGCAGAAAATGTTTTTCGAGATTTTCATTCCGCCCGAGCCGTCGTCGATATAGACGGCGCAGACTTTCGAGTCGGGATTTGCCGCGCGGATGTTCGAGAAGAAATTGTTCTCGATGACAATGCCCTTGTTCGACGGGTCGCGCCCCGTGTATATCGCGCCCATGTCCGATGTATTCGCGCAGGCGTCTTCGAACGAGTTGTTGCGTATCGTTATGTCGTTGCCCCAAAACGAGAGCAACTGGTGCTCCGCCCCGCGCAGACGGCAATGCTCGACGAGTACGCCGACACCGCCCACCGAAACCGACGGCGAATAATTGCGCTTGACGCGGCAGTTCCAAAAAAAGTCGCACGCGCGGACGGCGTTGCCCGACGGCAGAAGTTTTTTTCTGTCGCCGCCGGCTATGCGCAGCCCGCCGCTTCCGTTGTCGGCGAAGCGGCATTTTTCGAAGAGGTAGTTGTTGCGCGGATTGTATTCATCGCCTTCCGCTTTTGCGCCGAATCCGCCGAAATTCGAAAATTCGCAGTTTGTTATTTTGATGTCGTTCGAATCGAGAACGGACAGCCCAACGTCGCGTCCCGCCGAGAATTTTATCCCCGATACGGAAACGTTTTTCGATTCCGTTATTTTAAGAATCGGCGATGCGAGCGTTGTGAAGTCGAGGTATTGCCCTTTGCGCGGCACTTCGGCGAGCATCACGAAAAACATCCCGCTTTTGCGGTCGATGTAGTACTCGAGCGGCTCGTCGATTTCCTCAAGCAGATTGTAGACGACATAGCCGCGTACGGAAATGTCCTGTTTGTTCTCGGCGAGTTCGGGGACGGAACAGAGAACGCCGTAGCTTGTGGGGAATTCAAGCTCGATTGTCTTTTTTTCGGGGTCGATTTTTTTGACGTGTTGGTGGTCGTCCGCCCAACCGACCGAGAAGGTGCCCGAGAGCCAGATGTCGTCGTGTTTCAGCCACGATTCGGGGATTTCGTGCGCGGCGCGGAATATTGCGCCGTCCTTTTCGGAGTCGGCTACCCCAAGCTTTTTGCGCCATTCTTTCGATTCCACCGCGCCGATTTTTAAGACTTCGCCGATGTGCAACAGGCCCTTGTTCGGATACTGCGCAAGACGCAGTCCGCGCGCCGCACTGTAAAAGACCTCCATTTGCATCGGTTTGTTCGGAGAGCCGAAGCCGCGCTTCGACATTTTGCCGTAATCCGTAAGCCCGAATTTCTTGAGGTCGAGACAATAGAGCGCGCCGTTCGACGGCTTGCGAAGTCGGTCGAGAATTTGCGGGTCTTCGACTTTTTTCAGATTCGACGCGTCGATGCGCCTCGCCCCGATAAATTCGACACATTTCCCCGCGCCCGATTCGCCCGTTATCGAAATCTTCGACTTCGACTTTTCGATACCCGCCGTTTGCGAGAACTCGTATACGCCCGACTTTACGAAAATTTCGCCGCCGCCGCCGCAGTCTTTCAACGCCCGCGCGAGCGTCGCATACGGTCTGCTCTCCGAGCCGTCGCCCGAAGCATCCGAACCGTTTTTCGCCACGAAAATTTTGCCGCCTGCGGCTGCGCAGATTGAAGCCGCCGAGAATGCGAGCATATTAAGAAAAACGCGTTTCAACATAAAAAATCCTCCGAACGGCTCGGAGGATTTCAAAAACGCCGCTATTTGTCAAACTTTGTTTCGGCGCGCGAAAGCCTGTCGTTTACGGCAACTCCAACGCCTTCGTTCGGCGCGCGTTGGCAGTAGAAACCGCATTTCGAGATTTTGTCGAGCGAGCGGAGAAGTGCGAAAAGATTGCGCGCCGCCTCGCAAACATCGCCGTTTTCCGTCAGCCAGTAGTCGTTCTTTTCCGGCGATGCGGGACGTTTGAAATGGATTATCTCGCCCGCAAAATTCTGCGGAATTTCGCTTGGGTCGTCAAAAAGCGTCAGGCGCGACTTCGGGCTGTAGTGGCTTTTCAGCATCCCCGGAGCTTGCGGGTGCGCCTCGTTCTTTTTCGGGTCTTTGTCGATTTCCTCGCCCAAGACCTCTTCGATAAGCTTTGCGTCTATCGGACCGGGGCGCAGAAGCTTTTTTGGCTTGGATGTCATCAGGACGATTGTGGACTCCACGCCACACGCGCATTCGCCGCCGTCGAGAACGAAGTCGATTTTGTCGCCGAGCTGTTCGCGGACGTGTTCCGCTCGGGTGGGGCTTACGTAGCCGAAAGGATTTGCGCTCGGCGCGGCAATGGGCTTGCCCGAAACCTTGATTAGCTCGTGCATAATCGGGTGCGATGGCATACGCACCGCAACGGTGTCGAGCCCCGCTGTTACGATGTCGCCCACACATTCCCTTCGCGGCAGAATCATCGTAAGGGGACCAGCCCAAAACGCGGCGGCAAGCTTTCTTGCATCGTCGTCGAAACGGGCGACCGATTCCGCCATCCGCATATCGCTGACGTGGACAATCAGCGGGTCGATGAACGGTCTTCCCTTTGCCGCGAAGATTTTCCGAACCGCGCTTTCATTCGTTGCATCGGCGGAGAGTCCGTAGACGGTTTCGGTGGGAACGCCGCCGATACCGCCCGATAAAATAAAATCAGCCGCCATACGAATGTCGCATTGCGGCTGTTGACTGGAACTTTTATTGCCCATATCGGCTTTTAACACCCCTCAAGCGGGGCAGACTGAAACAGCCCCGAGGCTATTTCATCAAAAGCATATTGCGAGCGTGCTTGATCGTCTTCTTGACGTGGCGCTGCTCTTTCGAGGTAAGACCCGTGAATTTGCGGGGCAGGATCTTGCCCGTTTCCGTAACATAACGATTGAGAGCGTCAGTTTCGGTAAATTTGAGTTCCGCAGCGTTCTTTTTCTTTGATTCTTCTGTCATATCGGTGTTTCTTATACGTTTAAATAAAAATATCTCTCTTATGGTGGGGAGGCTGGGTTTTATTGCAAGACATTTTTTCATTTTTTTTCGAATGCGTCCGCTTTCCGTTTTCCCGCAAATTTTATGTTGTACTATTTTTCGTCCGAAATCCCGACACTTTTCATTCGCCGATTGAAACTTTTTGCCGTATTTTCAAGGAGGGTAAATGCGGCAGTCGAAACTCTTTTACGATGGAACAACAAGGGTTGTAATGTGTTGCGTAAAAAAGGAAAAATTTTTGAAAAAAAGCTTGCAAACAGACCCCGAAAATACATTCTACACCATTTTATTAAAAACCTGCGCCTGTAGCTCAATTGGATAGAGCGTCTGACTACGGATCAGAAGGTTGGGGGTTCGACTCCCTCCAGGCGCGCGTTTCTTAAAAAGCCCGTTTCGGTTTCCGAAGCGGGCTTTTTGTGTATGTTTTTGTTGCGGACGCTGCAACAAGATCTGCCGATGTTTGCGCGGCGTTTATCCCTGCGCGGGGATGTCCTCGGGCAGGATTCTCGACAATTCGACGGGGGTCAGTTGCGCCTGCGTCGCCAAGCGTATGGATTGTATTTCTATTGTCTTGTCGAAAATGTTGCGTGCAAAGCGTCCGTTTCCGAAGCCGTGCCCTTTGCCAGCTGCGTTCGTATTGGGGTTAACATTTATTGTGTGGTTGTCCATTATCCGACGCTTTTTCGGGATTATTTTATTTTGATAATATGTGCGGCGTTATGTATTTCAATCTAATTTTGAATGTTACGATGTTCGCGCAGCTTTACGGATGCGTTTAAAGCGGTAATTCAAAGTAGCGGGAGCGGCGTCGGCGCAATATATACGGACAAAATAAAACCCCGCCGAGAGGGCGGGGTGGAGTGGAGATTGCTTTATCGGGTTTTGAATCCGTGGATGCTCAGGGTCAGAGGCTCGAATTTCGGATGCGGATTTTTCAGTTCGATGCGTATCTTGTGTTTACCTGCGGTCTTCGCTTCGCATTTGAACAGCACCTGATTTCGGCAGTATTTGAACTTGTCGAAATGGAAGTTTGCGGTGCGCACTTTTTCCCCGTCGACATAACAATCTACCGATGCGCATATTCCGCCGATTTCGGGATGCGGCGATTTTTCTTTGCGTACTTCGTTTTTGCACAATATGATAAGCCCCTCCGCTTCGCATTCCACAACGGGATTTTCCGCATTCAAAATGGGGAGCTTTGTCTCGGAGACTTTTTCGAGATCTGGTTCAGCTTCGAATTCTATCGGCGCAGGCATCTTGATTTCGACGGAAATTTTTCCGTCTTTCGAAATTTTTGCGCCGTAGTTTTTGAGCGTTTCAACCGCCTGCGAAAATCCTACGGAATAGAGCTTTTCGCAGGTGTATGATGTCCCGCAAAAGAACACCGTGGATTCGTACGGGCGCAACGGCGCGATCCATTTTTCGGGGATTTTCGAATACCCCTGTATCGCGCCGAGTATGCCGCAGGCATTCGACGGGTTACAGTCGGAGTCGAGTCCGCAACGCGTGGCGATGTCCGCCGTTTTGCCGAAGTCGCCGTTTCCGTAAAGCAGACCGATTATTATGTACGCTAGATTGTACGGGGCGTAGATTGGGTCTTTTCGTCCTTCGGGTTTGCAGAACTTGTCGGAGAAATCCTGCCACGCGGATTTCCAGTCGTTCGGGTTTTTTGCGTGGAAATTGCAGATGGAGGAAACGATTTTGTAGGTATGGCTTTCTTTGGGCAGTATTCTCATCGCCTCGACCACGACATCGCGCGGATTGTCGAAAACGAACGCCAAGGAGTACATTGTTGCCACATATGCACCGCAGTAGAAACCGTCTCCGCCGTTGATTGCGCGCCCGACAGTGTCGGCGTATTTCAGTGCGGCTTGGGGGAGGGCGGGCGACATCAGTCCGGCAAAGTCCGACTCAATCTGGAAGTCGATGTCGTTCGAGTATTGATTTGTTTTCCACGACACGGGAGCGTCGGGATCCATTCCGTCTATGTATTCCAAGCGCGCCTGTCTGTTTGCGCACCACAGGGGATATTTGGATTCGGCTATCGCCTTCTTGAATTCGCGGCGCGGGGCATCGAGCCCGAATCGCTCGAAAATATCCATAAACGTTATGTCCAAGTATAGGTCGTCGTACAGTCCGCTGAAATCGCCCGCAGTGTTTGTGTCGTTTATTATATTGTCGATACCCCACGGTATGTTGTGGTTGTCGGGGATTCGTTCGAACTTGAATTTAAATTCGGTCGGACCGCCGTAGGAACAGCCTATAATCTGTCCCGCCCAACCGCCTTTGATTTTGTCGTAAACTTGGGCTTTTGTGAATTCGACCTGTTTGGGTAGCTCCGCAGCAGCGCATATGTATGCCGAAACGGACACCATGGATATAAGTTGTAATAGTTTTTTTGTCATGGGTATTTCCTTCGTTTACTTTTTCATCATTTTCAAAACGTCTTTCAGCGGCGAGAACGATTGCGCGCCGGCTTTTGTGATTTTCAACGCCGCGGCAGCCGATGCAAATTTTATTGCCGAGTCGATGTCGTCGTAGAGTTTGAAGCCCGCCAGCAGCGAGCCCGTGAAGCAGTCGCCCGCGCCCACCGTATCAATCGGGCGGACGGATAGGGCGGGAAAGCGTTTTTCGCCGTCGGCGGTGAACAGTGCGCACCCGCGTTCGCCGAGCGTTACGAGCACGTTTTTCACGCCCTTTGCAAGCAGCGATTCCGCCGCCTTCTGCATACTCGTAAAGCCGCGCAGCACTTGCAGGATTTCGATTTCGTTCGGCACGAGGAAATCCACATTAGCCAGAATTTCGTCGGACAAAAGCTTTGCGGGGGCTGGAGTGAGCACCGTTGTACAGCCCGCCTCCTTCGCCCGTTTCAGCCCCTCCGCGACTGTCTCGAGCGAGTTTTCCAGCTGGAATGCCGCATGAGAAAACTGCGAAAAATCAATCTCCGCCATATCGTCGGGCGACAGCAGCAGGTTCGCTCCGGGGGCTACCGTGATGATGTTCTGCCCCTCTTTTGCGACGGTGATTAGCGCAACGCCCGTGTGCGCGTCGGCGTAGGTTTTCGTCAGCGAAAGGTCGAGTCCGCACTTTTTCAGATAGTCGATGTATTCGCGTCCGATTGCGTCTTCGCCGATGCCCGCGCAGAACGCGACACCGTCGAAAAGCGTCTTTGCCGCGACAGCCTGATTCGCGCCCTTGCCGCCTTGGTGTTGGCTGAAAACGCCGCCGAGCACGGTTTCGCCCGTGCGCGGAATCTTCGCCGATTTCACGACCATATCGACGTTTGCACTGCCTATGACGAGTATCTTTTTTTCATTGTCCATAAAAATTTTTCTCCCATTTTCTCAGTTTAACGACAACCGACATCAGAGTCAATCGGGCATAAAGTCAATAGCAAAAGAAAGTTTTTTTCGAAATCGGACGAAAAAAAAACGGACGCTTCCGAAAAAATCGGATGCGTCCGCGCCTTTAAAATCTTTTGTATTCCCGTTAACCGTCGATTTTTTCCGAGAGGTAGGCGACGAGTTCGGCTTCGCTCATACGCACCTGCTGCGTCGTGTCGCGGTCTCTGAGCGTTACCGTGCCGTCGCCTTCGATTGTCTGGAAGTCGACCGTGATGCCGAAAGGCGTGCCGATTTCGTCCTGACGGCGGTAGCGGCGGCCGATTGCCCCCGACGCGTCGAAGAATATGTTCCAGCGGCGGCGGAGCTTTTTGTAGAGGGCTTCGGCGCGCGCGTACAGTTCGGGCTTGTTCTTGACGAGCGGGAAGACCGCCGCCTTGAACGGAGCAACGCGCGGGCTGAACTTGAGCAGAACGCGCTTTTCGGGCTGACCTTTGTCGTTGGGAACTTCGTCCTCTTCATAGGCCGCCGTCATTACGGCAAGGAACGTGCGGTCCACGCCGAGCGACGGCTCGATGACGTGCGGCAGATACTTTTCCTTGCGGGCTTCGTCGAAATATTCGAGGTTCTTGCCCGAGGCGTTCTGGTGTTGGGTGAGGTCGAAGTTGCCGCGGACGGCGATTCCCTGCAGTTCCTGCAAGCCGTGCGGGAAGTGGAAGGTGATGTCGGTGCACGCCTTTGCGTAGTGCGCGAGCTTTTCCTGCGGGTGCACGTCTTCTGCGAGCGCATCGGCGGGCAGACCGATGGAAACAAACCAAGCCTTGCACGCATCAATCCACTGGCGGTGGAGCGTCTTCCAGTCGTCATATGGCGAGATGAAGTATTCGATTTCCATCTGCTCGAATTCCCTGCTGCGGAAGATGAAGTTGCGGGGCGTGATTTCGTTTCTGAACGCCTTGCCGATTTGCGCGATACCGAAGGGGAGTTTTACGCGGGTCGTGTCGCAGATGTTTTTGAAGTCGGCGAATATGCCCTGAGCCGTTTCGGGGCGCAGGTATGCGATTGCCGTTTCGTCGCGCAACGCGCCGACGTAGGTCTGGAACATCAGGTTGAAGTCGCGCGGAGGGGTGAGCGTGCCGGCCTTGCCCGTGGCGGGCGAGGGGATTAGTTCGTACTCCGACGGCTTTGCGTCCATATAGTTTTTGAGGACGACTTCGCCGAGCTCGCCCTGTTTCGCGAGCTTGCGCTTTAGTTCCGCCGCCTTTTTGTCGGCTTCCTTCTGCATATTTTCGTCTTCGAGAACACTGACGTAGCCGATTGTTTCGCCGTCAACCTTGACTTCGGCGAAGAAAATCTGGTCGGCGCGGAAGCGCAGTTTCGACTCCTTGCAGTCTACCATCGGGTCGGAGAAGCCGGCAACGTGCCCCGAAGCGCGCCAAACGTCGGGATGCATAATGATGGATGCGTCCAAGCCGACGATGTCGTCGCGGCCGTGGACAAAGTCGTTCCACCATGCGCGCTTGATGTTGTTTTTTACTTCCACGCCCAGCGGGCCGTAGTCGAAAAATCCGTTAAAGCCCCCGTAGATTTCGGAGGAGCGGTAGATGAATCCCCTGCGTTTGCAAAGGCCTTCGATTGTTGCCATATCGACCATTTTTTATCCTTGTATGTTTTATTGAAAGTGTTTTGACCGACGCGCAAACAGCCCGTCCGCCCAATTTGTTTGTAAGGTTATAAGAATGAATCAACCGATATTTAAGGCAAGTAAAATTTAAGGAGTGCGCAAAAGGGGTGTTTTTTTGTTGACGAACGGCGGCGTCGGATTATCGTTGCCTGCTTTATGAGGAAAACATTATTCATTATTTTAACCGCAATTTTAACTCTGCCCGTTTTTGCGCAAAAGAACGAGCTTGGACGCGAACCGAAGGACGCTTTTGCAGGCTTCTATAAGGGCAAAATCACGCTCGCCGACGGAGGCGAACTGAAAAAGGGCTACCCCGTTTCGATGTATCCCGAAATCTACGCCGAAGTTTACAGGGGACCGCAGGCGAAGTATCGCGTAAAGATTCTCACGGGCATTTTGTCGCGCGCGGAATCGGCTGCGACCGCCGACGACCTCACCGCGAAAGACGGCAAAATCGACTTCGATATAAGAGGTTACATGACCATCAAAGGTACGGTAACTCCGCAGGCATTGGTTGCAACGGGCAGATACGCCGGTCAGGACATCAAGCTCGACCTCAAGCGTTTCGAATTCAAGTCGCCGACTCTCGGTCAGAAAGCTCCCGCGGGCGCGATCGTACTATACGACGGCGGCAACCCTTCGGAAAACTGGGAAATGATTGCCGACCCCAAGATTCCCGTCAACTGGATTCTTAAGGACGGGGCGATGACCGTTAAGAGCGATGCAAAGCGTCCCGACGGCAAGCGTTTGTCGGCGAATATCCGCACTAAAAAAGCTTTCGGCAAGTGCAAACTGCACGTGGAATTCAATATTCCCCCGATGTACGACCAGCTTTCGCAAAGCCGCGCAAATTCCGGCGTAATCTTCGGACCGTACGAAGTTCAGGTTCTCGACTCGTTCGGCGCCGAGGCGACTTGGGACCACTGCGGCGCGCTCTACCGCCAGACTCCCTCGCAGTACAACGCTTCGCTCGAACCCGGCGTATGGCAGACCTACGACATCATCTACACTCCCGCCAAGTTCGACGGCGACAAGTGCGTTGAATATCCCAAGTTCACGGTTTACCACAACGGCAAGCGCGTTCAGCACGAAACTCCCGTTCCGTATTCCACGAGTATCGGCCCCAGGGATGCGCTCAAATTCAAACACCCCAATACGCCCCTCCAGATACAGTTGCAGGACCACCTCAACCCCGTTTCGTACCGCAACATTTGGATTCAGGAACTCTAATCGGTAGACTTTAACTCTCGGGTGCGCGGCTTTTTTTTAAGTCGCGCATTTTTTTTAGAAAATCTTTAAAAATTTTGCGAATGTACGATACGTTCCATTAATACAGTCAAATTTGGCGGACGTCCAAAACGGGCGTCCGTAAAAGATATGGAAATCATGAAAAAAATATTGGCAATATTCGTCGCCGCATCCGCCCTCGTTCTCTGCGGTTGCGGCGCAAACGTAAACGAAAACAAGACTCCCGAGCAGGCAAAGACCGAGGCTGCTTCGATGGATGCTGCTTCGCTTCAAAAACAGGTCGACGCGCTTAAGGCGTTTATCGCTGAGAAGAACGACGAGGCAAAGGCTCTCGCCGAAAAACTTTCGAAAATTTCGCTCGCGGAACAGATGGGCAACGACGCGAAAGCCCTGCGCGAAGAGGCTTCGAAAATCGCCGAATCGGTAAAGAAAATTCAGACACAGCTCGGTGTCTATGTCGAAGAGCTGAAGTCTAAGGCAGCGGCCGCCGCGCAGTCGAAATAGTTTCCATTCTCCGATAAACAAAAGCCCCGCAGTCCGATTCGGACGCGGGGTTTTTTGCCGCAAAATTTCGGTGCGTCGCGACGGCTATTTGTTCGCCGATTGCAGTTTGTTCTGCGCCTCTATTTTCAGGATTTCCTCGGGCGTGAGAATGAGGTAGAGCTTGGACTTTGCAGTCTCGATAACGTAGTCCGATTTCGGCTTGATTGCGTATTGCGCGCGCAGCTTTCCCTCGGCTTCCGCAAGAGCTTTTTCGCCCGCGCCGAGTTTCGTTGTGATTTCCATCTGTTTGGCTGGGTCGGTCGTTTGGGCGAGCTGTTTGCGCAGGTTTTCTATTTCGTTGCGCCGTGTTATTACGAAACCTATCATGCGCTGGAGCACTTCGTTTTCGCGCACGCCTTTTACCGAGCTTTTCGTATAGAGCGTCCTTCCGCCGCGCTTGAAGATTTTCATCGGGTCGAGCGCGTTGCCGTCGGCGTCTTTGAGCGACGAGAGTTCGTCGTTCGTAAGCGGCACGCAGATATTCGATTCGAGAAACACGATTCTGTATTTGCGGCTTGCCGCGAAGTTGTACGCCTTTTGCATAGCGGAGTCGTTTGTGGCGAAATTTTTTTCGAGAATTTCGAGTTTTTTCCGGAGGTCGGCTTTTTTCGCCGCGTCGGTTTCGGCGGCGAGCTGTTTTTTGAAAAATTCAACCGCCTGAGAGTCGCGCTGCATTATGTTGAGGTTGCGCTGGAAGTTCGCGTTTTCCTCGGGGGTTTTAAGTTCGCAGACGAACATATAGGTTGTGTCGCCGACTTTTGCGGTATCGCCGATTTTCTCCTGCGCAAATGTGCCGAACGCCGCCGCGCAGGCGAGTGCCGATGTGATAAATTTTTTCATTTCCTATTTTTCCTTCTTTTCAACTATGTAGGTCTTTCTCGCGATTGTTTCAACCTCTTTTGTCTGGTAATTTGTGACCGTTTTCGAGCCGTCGTGCTGTACGCTGATTTTCTGGAGCTTCGACTTGGGCTTGCCCGTGAAGTGGCTTTGCATTGTGTCGAAAAGCTCGTTGAGTTCATCGATGTCCTCGACGATAAATTCGAGCGTGCGCGCGTGCGTGGTGGCAGGGTAGTTTTTGCGGATGTCGCGCAGCGTATTCGCCGAAGACGTCTTTTCGGCGGCGTTGCCGATCATCTTTTTGACCGATTCGGGCGGGTTGGCGTAGGGCTTTAGCCCCGCCGGCAGGGAGTCGGCGGCGCGGCTTGCCATTTCGTCCGCCCCGATTATCCGAGCGTTGTAGATGCGCACCTGAAGCGGCGACTGGTCAAGCTCTATACAGATTTCCGTAACAAGCACGGGGCTTGCGTCCACGAAAAAAGACTGTTTGGAAATCGAGACAATCTTGTTTGCCGCCCCGTAATAAGCCGTGCCGTTGGGGAACTGTATCCCGAACCGGTTGGGGTTGCGGATGGTAGTGTCGTCTATTTTCAGCGCGAAAGATGTCTGAAGGGACAGCGCGAACGCGCAAAACACCGCGGTAAATTTAAAAATCTTCATAGTTGCAATTATTGTATGAAATATAAATAATCTCAACTGAATTTTTCGGAGTTTTACCAAGATGATAGGATGCAGAAATCTCACAGTGCGCGCGCCCAATTCGGGTACGCCCATTCTCGACAACGCCGAGGCAGTCTTCGAGCCGCACGCAATGAACGCGGTCATAGGTCCGTCGGGTTGCGGCAAGACGACTCTCGTCAAGGCTATGCTCCGAATATTTCCGTCTTCGGGCGACGTTTATTTCGGCGGAGAAAAAGTCGACTCGGGCGAAGAGCTTGTCGGGCGCGTGGGATTTGCGCCGCAGTTTACCTGCGTGCACCCTATGCTCACCGTCCGAGAGGCACTCGAAAGCGCGTTCGACATCGCGGTTGAGGGTTCGTCGAACAGGGATGGGCGCATAGACGAAATTTTGAAAATCGTGGGGCTTGACGACCGCGCCGATACGCTTGTCGGTTCCCTTTCGGGCGGACAGCTGCGGCGCATAGGGCTTGCCGTGGAGCTTGTAAACGATCCCGCGACGATGGTCTGCGACGAAGTGACTTCGGGGCTCGACCCGCTTTCCGAAAATTCGATTCTCGACCTTCTGCAAAGCCTTTCGCGCGGACGCGGCAAGACTTTCATTTGCATAATCCACAATCTTGCAAAGCTCGACTATTTCGAAAGGGTGACCGTTGTATTCGGCGGCGGAGTGGTCTTTCAGGGCACTCCCGACGAACTGAAAAAGTATTTCGAAATAGACACGCCGCTTTCGCTCTACGACAGGCTGAACGATTTCGACGCAGCCCATTGGCGCAAAAAATGGAACGCCGCAAAACCGCCGTTCCCCGAAGCGGATTTGCCCGAAGCGGGCGGGGATGGCACAGGTGTTCCGTGCAAACGCCCGGGCTTTTCGGCGCAGCTTTTCGCGCTTTTATTGCGTCGATGGAAATTGTTTTTCCGGGACAGCACATATCTGCTTTTGACACTCGGTATCACTTTCGGATTTCCGCTTGTGGTCGTCGTTTTTTCGATAGGCGGGCTTCCGCAGATTGAGAGCCTTGCGCTCGACCGCAGCCTCGGCGCGCTCGACGAACTGCGCGAGAACCTGAAATTCCAGATAGGAGCGGCGAACACGTCGGCGATTGTAACGGGGCTTATCCTCTTCCAAGTGGTGCTGCTTTCGCTAATCGGCGCGAACAATTCCGCCCGCGAAATCGCGGGCGAGCGCAACCTATACGAAAAGGAGCGGCTGATAGGTCTGCGCCCGTCGGCGTACGCGCTTTCGAAGGTATTGTTCACCTCGGCATTGGCGGTTTTTCAGGGCGTGTGGATGTGCGGGTTTGTCAAATGCGTCTGCGGCTTCCCCGGGGCGTTCGCGGTGCAGGCGGCGGAGCTTTCGCTCGTGTGCGTTGCGATGACGGCAATTTGCCTTGCGTTCAGCTCGATTTTTTCGTCGTCCGACAAGGCGAATTTGGTGTCGATATACTTGGTGGGCTTCCAACTTCCGCTCTCGGGCGTGGTGCTCGCGCTGCCCGAGGCTCTGAAATGGGTCTGCCGCCCGTTTATAGGCACATATTGGGGATGGGCTGGCTACATGTCGTCGATGAAGCACACGCGCATTTACGATGCATACATCCAGACAAAGCCGGACTGGGAGTTTGTGCCAAGCCCGTCGCTTGCCGCAGCCGTTTTGCTTCTGCATTTTGCGGCGGCGGCGGCGGCCGTGTTCTGGGGATGCAAAACAAGGAAATGGAACTGATGTTAATGCTTGAAATCCGCGCCCGTTCTGCGAGAATGGACGGCGTTGAAAATCCGTATGCGGTGCAAACGCGCACGAAAGGAGAATTTTCGGGAATATGAAATCAAAAACAACGCCCATAATCGCCGCGGTAACGATACCGCTTTTGTCGGTCGTCGCGGCACTGGCTTTGCTGTACGCCAAGAAAAGTTCGGATGATACGCGCTTTGTGTTTCCGTATGCCGACTATATGTCGTCGCCGAAGAGTCTTGCGGGCAACCGCTACAGCCTCGACGCGGAACTTGAAATGCAGCTTGCCGCGATTCCGGAAAAGGGCAGGGTGGTTTCCGTACGCGATAGTCGGGGCGCAAAGTTCGCTGTGCTCATTCCCGATTCGCTGAAAGTCAACGCCCAGACAAAACAACGCTACGACATGGACGTTGTCGTGGGCAGGGACGGCTCGATAACGGTCAAGTCGATGAAAAAATACTGAGGATACGCTTATGAAGAATGCAGTTTGTTTGGCGGTTTGCCTTTCGGCGGGTACATTGGCTTTTTCGCAGTCGGCGCAGTGGTTCAATCAGGGCGGGGCAAATGGCGGCTCGCCTGCGGGGGTCGGGAACGCGGGCAATGCGCCGGCGGCGGGGCGGCAGCAGTCCACTTCAGCCAGCGTCAACGCCCCGACGGGCGGATTTTTCGAAAGCGCGACTTCCGAGCGTATGGCGGACAGAATTTTCGATACCAACAAAGACTCCCTCGATTTCGAAAACGGCACGCTCAACTGGAAGGGGAAGACCTTCAACGTGGGCAATTCGAGGCTCGTACGTGCGCGCTTCGAACGCTATCTTTCGATGCCCGCAACCGACCAGAATTTCGATAAATACAAGGCGATTATCGACGACATTTCCGCGAGCCTTTCCGCCGAAAACGACAGGCTGTCCGATGCCGCCCTCCGCGCCGCTTGGGACAGGCTTTTCGATGCCGCGCAATACGATGTCGACGGCGGTTCGTCGATAACGATAGCCAATTTGGTCTACCAGTCGTGGCGCATGCGCAACGAATTCAAAACCGCGAAACGGGAAGAGGCTGAGCAGGAAGCCGCGCAGAAACAGGCAAAGTTCGAAGCCCGCGAAATGGCGAATTTCCTCGAATACGCCAACGACAAACTAAAGCGGGCAAATCCGTCCGCCCACAACAAAAACACTATTGTACGCACGCAGGGCGTTTCCGACCTTTCCTACCGCACGCAAGACCTGACCGCCGAGACCGCAAAGCTCGCCGCAAAACAGGCGGCCACTTCGGCGGTTGCAACTTCGACGGTTCTCCAATTCCAGTCGCAAATCGCATCGTTTCTGTTCGAGCGCAAATTCCAGCAGGCGCAGATTGCCTCGATGTTCTACCGCCACATCTACCGCGGCAGTCAGCAGAATCTGCAGGTGGGGCTGGAGCAAATCCAGACTCTTATGCCCGTTTCGAGTTTTACCCCCGTGGTGGGCACGTTCGAGAACATCGCAACCGAAGCCCGCAAAGACGTTTCCGATGGTATGCGGAGCGTCGAAACACTCTACAACGCGGGCGAACGCTACGGCGCGCTCGAACGCCTGATGGAAACTTTCGCGCTCGGCGAATTCGACCCGCAGCTTGCGGTCTTCCCCTACGAAAAGCGCAAGACGCTCCACAAAATCTACCGCGACATCTCTGCTCTCAAAAGCCTTGCCGACTCGCGCGACTGGGGCGCGATGGAGAGGATTCTCGAGGAGTTCCAGACGATAGCTCCCGACTTTCCCGCAAAAGAGGCACTCGCAAAAATCCGCGCCGCAGAGCGCGTCTCCGATATGCACGTGATGGCGGCAAAGCAGGCGGCGGCACTCGACAAGGTCGAAGAGGTGAAAAAATCGCTGACCGCCGCAATGGAGGCGTGGCCTTTAAACCCCGCAATCCAGACCTTCAATTCGGAACTTCTGGGAATGGCGACGGGCGCGGCGCAGTATGTTTCAAAGTTCGACGGCTTCGTCGCCCGCAAAAACTACCGCGAAATCGCGGCCGAAGCCGCCGAGTACGCGCTTGCGTTCCGCAAGGACGCAGCACGCGCCGAACAGCTCAAGAAAATAGTCGTACGCGTCTCGCAAATCGATATGCTCATCGCCCAAGCCGAAGAATTCGAAAAGCAAAACAACAAATATTTTGCGTGGGACATTCTCGAACAGGCGCGCGCAATCGACGGCGACGACCCAAAGCTTGCGCTCGCGCTCGCGCGTCTTGCGCCCGAAGTTTCCGACTATGTAAAGCTGCTCTCCCGAGCCGCCGAAGCCGAGAAAACCGAAAGTTACGCCGTCGCCCTCAACTGCTATTTGGCGGCGCAGGAGATTTTCCCCGCATCGCGCCAGTGCCGAGTTGGCATTGAACGCGTCGCGCCGCTCTACACAAAATAGGCATTTCGATGGGGAATTTTTTTAAAGGCGTTTTTTTCGGAGCGTGCTCGCTAGCCGTTTCGGCGTGCCTTTTCGGCTTGTTCGGCGCGCTGGCGGCGTTTCTTGCCCTCGCGCTTTCAGCCGAAAATCCGAAACAGCCCGATTACACCGACGCTTCGCTTGCGCGGTTTTTGGATTCCTCCGAAAAGTCGGCTTCGTTTACGGCGGAAGAACTTTCCGCGGGGCTTTTCGGAATAGTGATGGACGCCGCCCGTGAACAGGCGAGGACACAAAACGGCGGGGTAGCCGCGCCCGAAGCTCCCGCGGTTTTGCTCGACGGCGGAAACATCGAAGTGTGCGTGCCGTTTGCGGCGGTGGCGATGTCGCGCCACGTTTTGCTCGGCGCGTATGTAGGGCTTGAGTTCGACGGTTCGGGATGCAGGGTCGTTTCGGGCAGGATAGGCAACGCGCGGCTGCCGCGTCCGCTCGCAGTGCGCTTGGGACGGACCTTCACGGGCTTTTATTCGCACCTCAAGCCCGCCGAAAAATATCTTGCGGCGTTCGACAAAATGAAAATCGTGTCCGACTCGGGGAAGGCGGTTTTTAGAAAATGAACAGGGCGTTTTTCGCAATTTTCACAACGGCGTTTTTGTGCGTTTCGGCGGTTTGTTCGGCGGCGAGCCTTGCCGAAAAAATCGCGCTCGCCCGCCATCTTGCCGACGAAGCAGCCGCCGGCAAAGCCCCCGAGGGGCGTGTTCTGACCAACGATTTCGACTTCGACGCGGAACTGCGCAAATTCCGCGCATCGGCAAAATTCCGCTACTCCGAAGTCGCGCCCGAAGATTCCGACATAACCGAGCTTTCGCCTGCGGGCAAACCGCAATCCGAAGACTCGGCAATGCCCGAAGCCCCGCGCAGACCGCCGTTCGAAACGGCTTCAAAATCGGCGGGAAATGCGGAAAAACCGCAACCGCCCGCAAAAAAAACGTCCGACAAACCCGTTGTCGATACGACGAAAAATTTCGTCAACGGCTACTACGTTCCGAGGCTTGGCGACGACGAAAAGACCGCCGAGAAAGCCGTGGACGAGCGCAAAAAGCTTGCGAAACTTGCCGCCGCCGCCCCGCGCGTGTACTCCTACGAGACGCGCCTGTTCTCGATTGTCTCCGACGACTACAATGCCCATTCGACGGCGACGGGCACTATTGCCGAATTCGAATGCGCCGCACTCGAGTACATCGGCGGCGCGAAGGGCGATTTTCCGCTGCGCAGAAAAATTCTCGTGCAGATTTTTACGGACAAATCGCTCGAAATTGCAAGCGGCTACAAGATGTCGTTTTCGCCCGACGGCGGCGCGACAATCACATTCAAATTTGCGAAAGACCTGCCTCTTGAAACCTATTGCCGCGCAACGGCGGAATGTCTGCTCGCGAAAATCGCCTACGAACGCGGGGGAGAGTCGGCGGCGAGAAATGTTCCGCTTTGGCTGAAATCGGCGTTTGCGACGGCTTTCGAAAGGGCGGTGCGCTTCGGTGTGGCGCGCGATACGGCAGCGGTTGCCGCCGAAAACCCGCCGCCGCTTCCCGCCGAAGTGTTCGCGATGACCGCGCTTTCGCCCGAAAAATCCGCCGCCGCGTATTGGACTCTTGCGGCGGTGGCGAAAGCTTCGAAAGACAAAAACGCTCTCGCCCGTTTCGTCGGCGCGGCACTTGCTGGCGAAACGCCCGAAAAGCTTTCCAAACGCATCGAAGCGTTGAAGCCGCAAAATTTCGACTTCGCAACGTGGTGGCGGTGTCTTGTCTCGGGAGAAATCTATGCGCGTATCGGCGGCGTGTATTCGCCTCGCCGTTCGGCGGACGAAATCGCGCGGCTTGCCGTTTTGCAGGTAGACACCCCCGACGGCGGAAGAACGGGAGTGCCTTTCGAAAAACTGTTCGACTTGCGCGAAGATTATTCCGAAACGGTGAAACTGCGGCTGCTCGAAATTAAAGTGGCGTTTTCTAACATAAACCCGCTCTACCACAACGCGCTCGTGGAGCTGGGCAGACTTTACGAAGCCGTGTCCGACGGCGACGCCGAGGCTTTCGGCGAGTCGAAAAAACGCTTTTTGGACGAGTTTAAAAATGCCCGAAACAAGAGCGAAATCGTAAAATCCATGATGGAAAAATAAAAATGAAAACAGTGGCAAAACAAATTGTAACCGCAACGGCGATGTTCTCGGCGGCGTGCCTTTTCGCGGGAATCGACAACCGCCCCAACGCATTCCCGACGGAAGGCAACGTCTGCTTTGTCGGCGACAGCATAACACACGGCGGCAGGTATGTGCGCGACATCATTTACTTTTATGCGACGCGCTACCCCGAAAGCAAAATCGAGTTCTATAATCTCGGAATCAGCGGCGACTACGCCGAGCACGTCAATAAGCGGATGGAATCGGACATTCTGGCAATCAAGCCCGTCGTTTCCACTCTGATGATTGGGATGAACAACGGCAATGTCGTGCTCAAGGCGGGGTCGAAAGAGCAGGCGAAAAAGGTCGAGGCAAACAGGCGGTCGTACCGCAACGCCGTGCGCTCGGTGCTCGACAAGTTCGCCGCGGCAAACTGCAAAGTCATAGCGTTCACGCCATCGCCCTACGACGAAACGGTGAAGAGCAAGGCAACGCTCTTGGCGGGTAAAAACAAAGAGCTTGAAACATTCGCGGGCTACATTTTCAAGGAGTCCAAAGACCGCAACCTGAAGCTTGTGGATATGTTCGGCTATATGATGCGCATCAACGCGGAAATCCAGCGCGACAACCCGTCGGAATCGGTCGCGGGCAACGACAGGGTACACCCGCAGGATATGGGCGCGTCCGTGATGGCGGCGAACTTCATAAGCGTTATGAACGAATCGGCGGTCGTTTCGAAGCTTTCGATTGACGCCGCAAAAAAATCGGTTGTCGAAAACTTCAACTGCGATGTCTCAAATTTGGCGTTCGACGGCGGTACGGTGAATTTTACGCTTCTCGAGCACTCGCTCCCGTTCATCCCCACGAAGGGCGGCGAGTTTGCCGATAAATACACGGGCTTCACGGCGGCGTTCAACAAACAAATCCTGAAGGTCTCGGGCTTGGCGAAAGGCGACTACGAACTTCTAATCGACGGCAAAAATGTCGGAACGTATTCCGCCGACGCGCTCGCAGCGGGCGTAAATTTGGCGGACAACAAGAACACGCCGCAATATGCACAGAGCGCGGAGGTTTTCAAAGCCGTCGAGGCGTACCGCTCGATTTGCGGTTCTTTGCGCGAAATAAACGCAACCGAAATGTGGTGGCGCGTCGAAGATCTGAAGACTACGGAAGAGAAAATCGCAAAAATCCAAGCCAGTGTAAAGGCGGATTTGCCGCCCCGCCATCCCTATATAAGGGCCTGCGCAAAACGCTATCCGCAACAGAAGGCGGCTCAGCAAAAAACGTTCGCCCAGTCGCGCGAACTGCTCGCCCAAGTTTACGTCAAAGCTCAACCCGTCGGGTACGGCTATGTAATCAAACCCGTTTCAAAATAACGCTTGACTACCCGCGAAGTAAAAGTAGATTTTGAAACCTTATGAATAACATACTGATGTTTGGTATGCCCGGTGGCACCGAATGGATAGTCATATTTCTCGCAATTCTCCTTTTGTTCGGGGCGAAACGTCTCCCCGAATTGGCAAAGGGGTTGGGGAAATCTATTCGCGAGTTCAAGAAAGCGACGAGCGAAGTTGAAGACAGCATCCGCGACGCCATCCGAGAAGAAGAGGTCAAGAAGGTGGAAGCGAAGAAGTCGCAGCCTGTCGAGACCGAAGCTTCCGCAAAAGACGGCGATAAAGTGGAATAAGCGGCTTCTTTCTCTTATCCAATTTAAATAAAACTAAAGCCCGCCAGTCGGCGGGCTTTTTGCGTTTTCGGCTCGGTGAATTTTTCCGTTCTCCAATGCCTCCGAACAAAACAGCCGCCTCCGAAACCGAAGGCGACCGTTCTAAAAAAACGAACTGAGCGCGTATTTAGCCTACCACGCGTTCTGGTTTACCACGTTTTTCTTTTCGCCCGCAATCCACGAGTTGAGGTTGTCGAGGGCGATGTCGAGCAGGCGTTTGCGGGCGGCGTATGTCGTCCACGCGTTGTGGGGAGTAATATTGCAGTTCGGTGCGCCGATTAGCGGATTTGCCGAAGAGGGCGGTTCGGAAGAGAGCACGTCAAGACCCGCCGCGCCGATTTTCCCGCTTCTCAGAGCTTCGGCAAGAGCCTTTTCGTCGACGAGCGAGCCGCGTCCCGTGTTGATAATCCACGCGCCGTCTTTCATCTTGGCGATGTTCTTTTCGTTGATGATTCCGCGCGTGAAGTCGTTGAGCGGGCAGTTGAGGCTTACGATGTCGGACGTTGCGAAAACTTCGTCGAGCGATGCGAACGTTGCGAAGATGTCGGAGCAGCCCACTTTCAGGCGCGGTGTGTAGGCGATAACCCTCATGCCGAATGCTCGCGCGATTTTCGCCACCGTCTTGCCGATTGCGCCGTAGCCGATGATTCCGAGCGTCATCCCCGCAAGTTCGGTGAGTCTGCCGAGGCTGAAACAGATGTCTTTCGATGTCGACCACTGACCTTCGCGGACTGCGGCGGCGTGCTTTGCCGTCATATTCGCAAATTCGAGGATGTGCGAGAAAACCGCCTGCGCCACGCTGTCGGTGCTGTATGCGGGAATGTTTGTTACGTCGATGCCGCGCGCGCGCGCCGCCGAGAGGTCTACATTGTTGAAGCCCGTCGCCAGAACGCCAACGTATTTGAGGTCGGGCAATTCTTCGAAATGCGCACTGTTGAGCACCACTTTGTTTGTAAGAACAACTTCCGCGCCCGCGCAGCGTTCGACAACTTGGTCGGGCGATGTTCTGTCGAATGCGTCCACCTTTGCGACGGCTTCGAATGCGTTCCAGTTTAAGTCGTCGCGCACCGATGTGAATGCGTCGAGAATTACGATTTTGTTGATTTTCATAGGCAAAATTTTTTAATCTTGTTTCCATTAAAAGGATGTTTTCTAATTTTTCAATAAAATGAAATACAAATATGTAATTTGGGACTGGAACGGAACTCTTCTCGACGACGTCGCTTTGAGTGTCGAGATTTTCAACAAGATGTGTCTGTACTTCGCAATCCCGACAATTTCGCTCGAGACGTACCGCCGCGATTTCAAGTTCCCCGTGATTAAATTCTACGAGGAGCACGGCTACGACTTTTCGAAAATCGACTTCCAGAAAGTGGGGCATTTCTATGTGTCCGAGTACAACAAACGTCGTTTTCACTGCAAGCTACACAAGGGGGTTGTGGAGGTTATGTCGGCTTTGCAGGCGGCTGGCTGCGGGCAGAGCATACTGTCGGCGTACGAGCAGAACTTTCTGCTGAAGTGCGTGTTGCGCTTTGAACTCGACAGGTTTATGGACTGCGTTTACGGACTCGACAACGTTCTTGCGGGGTCGAAAGTCGAACGCGGAAAATCGCTGATGGCGGAGCTAGGCGCAAATCCCCTCGAAACGATAATCGTGGGCGATACCGACCACGATAAGGCTGTCGCCGATGCGCTCGGGACGGACTGTGCCCTGCTTTCGGTAGGGCATATTTGCAGGGAAAATCTCGAAAAGCTCGGCGCGCCCGTGTTCGATTCGCATCTCGAGCTTATCGAATATCTGCGAGAGCCTTCCGCCGAATAACGCGGTTGCGCTTTTTTTCGGCGCGATTGCCTCGGGTTTGGCGACCTGCCGCAGAAGACCCTAAAACGACTTTCCGAAATGGGAATTCTACAAAGCTCCTTTTTTTTGTGCCTTTTTTTTGAAGAAAAAGCTTGTCAGACGGAGGTTTGTCTACATCCTGTCCAAGAATCGGCGTTAGAGTGGGGCGCGTTTGACCGGTCGGCTCGGGCTCTTTTTTTGCGAAGTTTTTCGCGATGAAAAAGAATCGGGCGACGGCGGGTCGAATCGCAAACCGTTCCGCAATTCCTTCGTTTGAAGGTTCAACGGCGTTTTCGGCGGGGTGCCGCGGACGCGGGTTCGGATTCGAACCCCCGAAAAATTGCGAATAAAAGAAAGAACATAATATGTCCGATCACAATACAATAGACAAAACTGCAATCATCAACGAATACCGTCTCGACGAAAAAGACACGGGCTCCTGCGAAGTCCAAATCGCGATTCTCAGTGCGCGTATCGCCCACCTGACGAACCACTTGGCGACGAACAAGAAAGACTTCCACTCGCGTCGCGGTCTTATCGCTATGACAAGCCGCCGCAGAAAGCTTCTCGACTACCTCAAGAAGCACTCGCTCGACCGCTACAGCAACATCATCCAGAGACTAAAGCTCCGCAAATAATGCAGCGGTTTGGCTAAGAATTTCAATGGGACAAGAACGCGCAATACGTTCTTGTCTCATTTGCTTTATAGGTACGACAGGAAATTTTGAATCAGCCGAGTGGAACGTCCGATCCGTCCGCGGCACAACAAGAAGTAGAATATGGAACAAAAATATAGCGTAGAGGTTAAAGACCTCGGTATCACAATCTCGACCGGCACTATCGCCAAGCAGGCGAACGGCTCGGTTACAATCAGTCTGGGCGAAACAACCCTTCTCGTTAACGCGACCGCCGCAGGCGCGCTCCGCGACGGGCAGGATTTCTTCCCCCTCACCGTCGACTACCGCGAAACTTTCTCGGCGGCGGGCAAATTCCCCGGCGGCTATTTCAAGCGCGAAGGCCGTCCCAGCGAAAAGGAAATTCTTACATCGCGCCTTTGCGACCGTCCGCTTCGTCCGCTCTTCCCCAAGGGCTTTATGAACGAAGTTCAGGTTATCGGTCTGCTCCTCTCCGCCGATATGGTCAACGAGCCCGACATCCTTATGGTAAACGGCGCGTCGGCGGCAATGCTCATTTCCGACATTCCGTGGAACGGTCCCGTGGGTTGCATCCGCCTCGGCGAAATCGACGGTCAGTTTGTGGTCAACCCCACGCACGAGCAAATGCTCGACTCTACCCTCGACCTCATCTACGTCGGCAACGAACGCGAAATGATGATGATTGAAGGTTCCGCCGAACAGATTCCCGTGGATCGCTTCGTGGAAGCACTCGAATTTGCGCAGAAGGAAATCCAGAAAATCATCGACGCGCAAAAGGAACTTGCAAAGCTCTGCGGCAAGCAGAAAAAGGAATTCCCGCTCATCGTCTGCAAACCCGAAATCCTCGCAATGTGCAAGGAATATGTCGGCGGCAGACTGCTCGAAGCCGTCTTCCAAGACAACAAGCTCAAGCGTCAGGCCGACGTCGACGCGCTTATGAACGAAACGGGCGAAGCCATCAAGGCTAAAATCGGCGAAGAGGAATTCGATATGGCGCAAATCAAAATGGCGTTCGAAGTTCTTCAGGAAGAAGTCTACCGCGAAAATATTCTCGACGCCGGCAAGCGTTGCGACGGCAGAACCTATACCGACCTCCGCCCCATTTGGTGCAAGACAAACGTTCTGCCCCGCGTACACGGCAGCGCAATCTTCACGCGCGGCGAAACGCAGGCGTTGGTTATGACCACCCTCGGAACGAGCAAAGACTTCCAAGAGCTTGACGGTCTCACGGGCGGCACAAAACAGAAGTCGTTCATCCTTCACTACAACTTCCCGCCTTACTCTGTTGGCGAAACGGGCCGTTTCGGCACCCCCGGACGCCGCGAAATAGGGCACGGTGCACTGGCTGAACGCTCGCTGCTGCCCGTCCTTCCCTCGGAAGACGAATTCCCCTACGCAATCCGCGTCGTTTCCGAAATTATGGAATCGAACGGTTCGACTTCGATGGCTTCCGTCTGCGGCGGCTGCCTGAGCCTTATGGACGCGGGCGTTCCGATTGAAACCCCCGTGGCGGGCATCAGCTGCGGTTTGGTAACGCGCTTCGACGAAAACGGCAAGCTTCTCAAGCATGTAGTTCTCACCGATATCATCGGTGCGGAAGACCACTTCGGCGATATGGACTTCAAAATCTGCGGCACGAAGAACGGTATCACGGGCTTCCAGCTCGACCTCAAAATTCAGGGTCTGCCGATGGACATCGCCAAAGAGGCAATCTACCGCAACCGCGACACGAGAATGCAGATTCTCGACATTATGAAGGCGGAAATCGAAAAGCCCAATACGGAACTCAAGCCCTCGGCTCCCCGCATCAAGGCTCTTCAAATCGATCCCGACAAAATCGGTATGCTCATCGGTCCCGGAGGCAAGAATATCCGCCGCATAGTAGAAGTCTCGGGCGCGCAAATCGATGTCGACGACGACAACCCCGGACGCGTTCTCGTATACGCCACAAGCGCGGAATCGATGAATAGGGCGGTTTCGGAAATCGAACTGGTAACGGGCGAAATCGAAGTGGGCAAAACCTACCGCGGTATTGTGCGTTCGATTAAGGAATTCGGCGCATTCGTCGAATGCCTCCCCGGCAAGGAAGGTCTGGTTCACATTTCGGAACTGGCGGACTTCCGCGTAGACAAGACCGAAGACGTGTGCAAGCTCGGCGACGAAATTATGGTCAAGTGCATCGGCATTGACGATAAGGGGCGCGTAAAGCTCTCGCGCCGCGCGGCACTCTGCGAACAAAGGGGCGTTCCCTACGAACAGAGAGCCCGTTAATCGGAGCTTGAAAAGCAAATTACTTTTGCAATACAACGGCGGCAACATTTAGTTGCCGCCGTTTGCATATAAAAGAACGGACGGCGTGGTAAACTTGCCGCCCGTTCTTTTTATCTTTCGAAGTTAAATTTTATCGCTCATCGTCGAAGATAGTGGGATGAGGGTAAAAGAGAAAAACGCGGGTATTTGCACGGCGGGAAAACACAAATAAAAAGCCCGCAAATCGCTGATAACAAGGGTCAACACCAAAGGTTGTGGAATAGGTTGATTTTTTAGATTTGTCTTTCATAGTTTTGCTCCGCATTCTACAAGTACTCTCAAGCGGTAATTTTCAAAGTTTCTGTATCCGTAGGCTCTGCGTTGTATCAACTTCATC
>CASFDK010000027.1 GCA_949293415.1 uncultured Verrucomicrobiota bacterium | reverse complement strand
GTACTGGTTGTCGCCCGTGAAATTGAGCGACATCGCACTGTGCGTGGAGAATTTGAAGTCTTCGTCGAGTTCGAGCGTCATACAGTGCGACTGGTCGAGCACGCCGAACATCGGATTGCCCGTCGTCTGCAACGCGCCCCCCGCAGTGCCAAAATGGAATGTGCCAACGCGCTCGCGTGTTCGCGCAAGTTCGCCTGCGTCGGTTGCGAGTGCCGTATTTGCCGCCGCTTGTGCTGCGGTCTTTGCGGATTCAGCCGAAACTTTTGCCGTTTCGGCTGCGGCGCGCGCGGCCTCGGCTTGAGCGCATTTCTGCGAAGCCGTTTCAGCCGATTGTGCAGCCGCGTCTTTATGCCACTTTGCGTTGTTGTGGTAATATTCGGAAAGGGAATCCACGCCCCCGCCGTTTTGCGTACCAAGAGAATATCCCTCCGCTTTCAATGCCATCGAATTTACGTTCTCGGCTTCGGAGGAAGCGAGTATCGAAAAATATTTTGCGTTGTTTTGGCAGTACTGCGAAGAATCGTCGACCTCCGTTCCGTTTTGTGTCCCTACGGCGTAGCCTTCGGCTTTCAAAGCCTCTTCGCGGACTTTGACTGTATAGGCGTATTCGTCGGGCGCGACCACGTTCGAATCCTCGCCGTATGTTGGCATAACGGTTATCCATCCGTTTGCATACGAAACCCTGCCGCCGTCGGTATCGACCACGTACACGCGCATCCATTTGTCACCGCTTTCCATAACGGTTTCGGGTTTGTCGAGCACAAAGCTTGCGTGTGCCGCGCCGTTTGCGAGTTCGGTTTCGGTTGCCGCCGCATTGATGTCGGCGGTTTCCGCGCGTTTGCGCACGAGTGTCGTTGCCGTCCGAGGTTCGGGAGTGTTGTATGCGCCGATTTCGATTATTTCGAGTTCGGCGTAGGCGGCGTTCGAAAAGTCGGCGAGCGTTCCGTTGACCCGAAATACAACGTCGATGCGTACTCGGTCGAAGCGTCGGAATTTTACGGGAGCGGCGGTTATGTCGTCGCGCGGGGAATCGAACTTCTTTGCGTCGGCGGTTATCCTTATTATGTTTTTTGTGTCGGTTGTCGTGTTCATTGCGTCCGATTATATCAGGCGGAAAATTTTTGGCAAAAGAACTTTGGAAGTTTTGGATAAAACGAAATCGCGCGCGGATTGCGGAGCATTAAAAATATTGCAATCGCGGCGGTTAAAACTAAATATTCAGACCGAAAAAAGATTCGAGCTATGCAGGACGCGCAAAATACCAAACCTACATTCGACGGGCTGCTGAGCGTTGTGGTGCCGTGCCGCGACGAAGAGCAGGCTTTGCCGATTTTCATTTCGGAATTTTCGAAAGTCGCCGCCCAAATGGGCAATCCGCGTTTCGAGCTGATTTTCGTCGACGACGGTTCTTCCGACGCAACCGCCGAAATGTTGAAAAAGTTCGCCGCGGGAGACAGCCGCATACGTTACATTTTATTTTCGCGCAATTTCGGAAAGGAAGCCGCGATGTACGCAGGGCTGAAGGAGGCAAAGGGCGATTTCATAACGGTTATGGATGCCGATATGCAGGATCCGCCGAGTCTGTTGCCTCGAATGTTCGACGCGCTTCTAAGCGGCGGGGTCGATTCCGTCGCCGCGCGGCGCAGAACCCGCGACGGCGAGCCGCCCGCAAGGACTTTCTGCGCGCGGGCTTTCTACAAAGTTTTAAATACGCTATCTCCGCTCAAATTCACCGAGGGCGCGCGCGACTTCCGTCTGATGACGCGCAGGGTTCTCGACGCCGTTCTCGAACTTCCCGAGTACAACAGGTTCACGAAGGGAATCTACGAGTGGGTCGGCTTCAAAACAAAGTGGATTGAGTACGACAATGTGGAACGTTCGGCGGGACGCACGAAGTGGTCGTTCTTCGGGTTGGCGGTCTACTCTATCGATGCGCTGACTTCGTTTTCGACGATACCGCTCGCGATTGCGGCTGTCGTCGGGATTGCGTTTTGCGCCCTTTCTTCGGTCGCGATCGTGTTTCTTGCCATCAGGCAGTTGATATTCCACAACTCGGCGTTCGGGTGGACTTCGACGGTCTGCATCCTGTTTTTCCTGAGCGGACTTCAGCTGTTTTGTCTGGGCGTTTTGGGTCAGTATATGTCGAAGATATATCTCGAGACAAAGCACAGACCGCACTATATTGTGGCGGAGAAAAATTGACGCAAAAAAAAGCCGAAGTTTGCGGACTCCGACTTTTTCGTTTTTTCAAAAACTACAGGCAGAACGCTCCGCGGCGGCCGCATACTTCCGTCGCCAGTTTTGCGCCGTCCTCCGCCGCGGTTTCGGGCGACTTGCCGTTCAAAAGCGAAACGGTAAAGCCCGCCAAGAATGAGTCTCCCGCGCCGACCGTATCTACGATTTCCACTCGCCGAGCCTTGCCCATGAACATTCCTCCGCGCTCGAAGACGGTGTAGCCGTCGCCGCCGCGCGTAAGAATCAGGTATTTCAGATTGAAGGCTTCGAACAGGAATTTTGCGCGCACGAGAGTATCGCCCGAATAACGGAAAAGGTCGCAGATTTTCGAAAGCTCGGTTTCGTTCATCTTCACGACATCGGCGCGCGTAAGCGAAAAATCGAGAACCTCTTTCGAGTAGTGTTTCAGGCGCAGGTTTACGTCGAGCACTTTCAGGCAGTCGGGCGAACATCTGTCGAGCAGACGGCCGAGCGTGTTGCGCGACGTATCGGAACGCTGGGCGAGCGTGCCGAAATAGAATACGTCCGCCGCGGCAGCGTACGCGCCCGCGCGTTCCTCGTATTCGATGAAGTCCCAAGCGCGGTTTCGGGTGATTTCGAACTGCGGGTTGTTGGAGTCGTCGAGCAGAACCCTCACTTCGCCCGTGGGCTTTATATTCGCCGAAACGAGCTCGGTTGACATCCCCTGCAAAAGGATTGTTTCGAGCGCGCCCATACCCTCGGCATCGCGCCCAACCGCCCCGATTATCCGCGCCTCCGCACCGAGCTTGGAGCAGTAGTATGCGAAGTTCAGCGGCGCACCTCCGAGCACCCTGCCGTCGTTGAAAACGTCCCAGACTATCTCGCCGAAAGATACGATTTTTTTCATTAAATTTTGCCGTTTCTGAGTGCGAAGTACTTTTCCGCCCTACCGAGCGCGGTAATCGGGAAGTAGTGCCTGTACCAGTTGTAGTTAAGCATAAAGCCGCGCGCCAGTTCCTTGCCCTGCGGCAACGGCGCGCCCCTACGGAGGTCTATCTTTGCGCCGAGCCCGTAGCCGGGGAAGCCCGTGCCCGTGTAATAGGGTTCGTCCCAAGTGCCGTCGGAGCGTTGCGATTCCACGAGAAAACGGCAGCCGCGCGCAACGCATTCGTCGTAGTTTTTGTCGTTCGCCGACATTATGGCAATCAATGCCCACGCCGTTTGCGATGCCGTGGACGGTATGCCTGTACCCGAATATTTCGGTTCCATATACGACGCAACGCTTTCGCCCCATCCGCCGTCGGCGTTTTGTTTGGACGCAATCCATTCGAGCGCGCGGCGTATTTGCGGGGTTTCCTTTGTGTCGCCCACAGCCATCAAAGCGGGCAGAACGCCGCACGTTCCGTAAATGTAGTTCACGCCCCAACGTCCGAACCACGAGCCGTCGTCCTCCTGTTCGTCGTACATAAACTTGACGGCGCGGGCGATTGCGGGATGGTTGCGCGAGAATCCGCAAAGTGCGAGCGCCTCCACAACATGCCCCGTGAGGTCCGCGCTCGGTGGATCGAGCATTTCGCCGAAGTCGGCGAAGGGAATTTTCGTTACGAGTTCGCGGGTATTGTCGCGGTCGAACGCAGCCCAGCCGCCGTTGGGATTCTGCATTGCCAAAATCCAGTTGACGGTACGGCGTATCGACGAATCGACCCTGCGCGCGCGCGTGCTTTCGCGCGGAAGAAGTTTCTGTATGCGCTTTAGCGTGCAGATGGCGATTGCCGCGTCGTCGATGTCGGGGTAGTAGTTGTTGGCGCGTTCGAACGCCCAGCCCCCGGGTTCGACGTGTTTGCCGACCATCACCGACCAGTCGCCGTGGTAGCGGTTTTCCTTCGCGAGAACGTAGTCGAGCGCCTTGAGCAGTTCGGGCGAAGTTCCGGGGGTTTCGCCCGCGTCCATCAGGGCGGTCATCGTAAGAAAGGTGTCCCAGATGGGGCTTTCGCTTGCCTGTAGCATTATGCCGTCGCCGCGGGGTACCTGCCAGTGAAGATTGAACGCGTCGATTGCCCGTGACATATTGATTTGGTCGAGCGAAAAGCCCTCGACGTACATCATTATGATTGCGTAAATCCACGGCGGTTGGATGCCGCCCCACGCGCCGTCTTCGTCTTGATGCTCGAGCATCCACTGCAAAACGAGCTTGATTGCCGACTCTCTGAACGGCTTAATCGGGAAGCGGTTGTAGGCGTGGAGGGCGTGGTCGAGCTTCAAAAAGAGGTTGTCCCAGCTGGCTACCTTGTTGCTCTTGCGCTGCAGGCGGTAGTCTACCTTGTCGCGCCCTTCGGGGAAGAGTTCGTCGAGCCGCAGATTGTCGGGCAGCTCCTTTATCGGGCGGCGCGCGGTGAGAATGGTTATGGGCATCATTGTGGCGCGCGCCCAGCAGGCGAAGTCGTATATATTGAACGGGCACCACTTGGGCAGAAACACGATTTCAGGCGGAATTACGGGTGTGTGCGCCCACGGCCATTCGCCGAAAAGCGCAAGCCAGTATTTCGTGAAGACGCGGATGCGCTCCGTCCACTTGTTGTCGACAAGCCATTTGCGGGCTTTCGCCATTGCGGGCTCGTCGGGGTCGAAGCCGCTGACGCGCAGGGCGAAATAGCATTCGAGGGTCGTGTTGATGTCGCCCTGCTCCGAGCCGTAGTAGACATCCCAGCTGCCGTCTTCGCGCTGTCTGTCGAGAATGTACTGGAGAACTTTCGGCTTCTTGGGATCGTCGAAGTCGATGAACGCCATCGCGAGAATCCACTGCGCCTCCATACAGCAGTTTGTTTCGAGGGGACCGCACCACATACCGTCGTCCGCCTGTCTTATCTTCGCCCAGTCTATTGCGGCGCGTAGGGTTTCGCGGATGGTTTTGGGGGTCTTTTTCTGCACGTCTTGCGATTGTTCCTTTTCCTGCATAGTAAAAAAATATTCGCCTAACATTACACTTATTTCGGCAAAAATGTCAACAGACTTTCACTCGCCGGAAGTTGCGTTATGGCTTGCAAAAAATCGGCAACCGCGCGAATATTGGCTTGACGGATACACTTTTATATTTAAATCTTACTTTAAAATCTGAAGAAAATTTATGAGAAAAATATCTGCAATCGCAATTGCCGCGGTCGCCGCCTGTGCGGTTTCGGCAAAACCGCTCGAGTTCGACAAGCTGTCTCTCGAGATGAAAAACGACATCCACGCCGAATGGATGATTCAGGCGGGGGTCAAGCCCGACTACCCCGCACTTTGCGCCGACGAAATCGAACGCACCAAGCGCGTTTTCGCAAGAAGCAAGGTGAGAGACATCGACACAAAGTTGCTCGCCGACTTCGAAAAGATGCCCGACGGCTATACAAAGTATGTAAATCTGCGAAAGCTCAAGCGCAACGTGATGTTCGCCAACCTGCCGTTCGACAAAATAATTGCGGTTGATTCGCCCTTCCCCGTCGGGATGGAAAATTCGCACGAGTCTCGCGTAAAGACCGAAAACACCGCAGCGTTCGACGCCGCGTTGCTTTGTTTCGACTTGGGCAACCCGTTCCATATGCCGAAATATCTGACATCCGGCGCGGACAAGGCGATAACGCGGGCGAGCCTTAACTACGACGCGTCGGAAATCGTGTTCTCCATGCGGGCAAAGTCCGACCCGACCTACAACCTGTATACGATAAGACCCGACGGTTCGGGGCTTAAGAAAATCACCGCAAGCGACTACAACGACTGCGACCCCGCATGGCTACCCGACGGCAACATCGTCTTCGTCACCACGCGAAGCAACCACTACATCCGCTGTGCGGGCTCGGGCTTCCGCGGAACGACGCTCGCAACCTGCAAGCCAGACGGCTCGGACATCTATTTCATCAGCACGAACAACGAGGCGGACTTTATGCCGTCGGTGCTCGACGACGGCAGAGTCATTTACTGCCGCTGGGAATATGTAGACAAGAACATCTTCAGACTGCAGTCGCTCTGGACGGTCAACCCCGACGGCTCGAATCCGCAGGTTTACTGGGGCGGACAGAGCCACTGGCCCGACCTTAAAATCGGCGCGTACCAGATTCCCGACACCGACGACGTTATGATGATGACGGCGGGACACCACAACGTGTTCAACTCGGGTATTGCAATTGTAAATCCGAAAAACGGAACGAACTTCCCGAACGGAATCAAGAATCTCACCCCGCACTTGAAATGGACCGAGGCAAGTTATTTCGACGCAAATGCGCCGACGCTTCCCTATAACGAAAAGTTCTCGCTACCGAACACGTTCAATGCGTTCTACTCACCCTTCCCGATTGACAAGTACAACTATCTCGTATCGGCGCGCAAGCAGCCCGCGAGACAGTGGACGATCAACGGCGAATCGTTTGCGCTCTACCTTGCCGACATCGACGGCAACATCGAACTTATTGCGCACGGCAAGTACAACCTGTTCTACGGTCAGCCGATAATGAAGCGCAAAGTGCCGCGCATAATCCCCTCTTCCGTCGAAAAATTGGGCGACAAAAAGGGCAATGAGGAAGCTCCGAAAGGCTATCTTTACAGCGCGAACATCTACGAAAATTCGGGCATTCCGTTCGGCGCGGGCAAGTGGCTGCGCGTTGTGGAGCACTGCGCCCCGACATATCAGGACGGTCTGCGCGACTCCGCAAAGCAGTGGAAAGCCGTCCAGAAAAAGGTCGGCGTGAAGTCGGCGGGGCTTTTCTGCCGTCAGGGTCCGCGCGAATTCTGCTTCCTCAGCGGCGAAACCTCGATGAGTATTGTCGTGGACGAAAGCCATAAGCGCATTCTCGGCGAAGTACCCATTGAAGACGACGGTAGCGTGCATTTCGAAGTGCCCGCGATGAAGGCGGTCTACTTCCAAATTCTCGACAAGGACAGAAAGGTGCTCCAGACGATGCGCTCGTCGACGCACGCAATGAACGGAGAATCGCGCGGGTGTTTGGGCTGCCACGCCACGAAGATTTCGAACGCGCCCCAGACGCGCCCCGCAAAGGCTCTGCGCAAGCCGCCGCAAAAGCTTGTAAAGCCTTTCGGCGACATCACGTTCGGCTTCGAAAGGTATGTGCAGCCGATTCTCGACAAGCACTGCATATCGTGCCATAACGGCTCGAAGGGCAACAAGCTCGACCTGCGCGGAACGAAGTTCGTCGAGGGCGCGCCGTTCTCGACGGCGTACATCAACCTCGTCTACGGTGTCGACCTTACTCCGTCGAAAGACCGCTCCGTTGTAAACAGCATTGCCAATCCCATTTCGTGCTACTACGACTATCCCACGCTCGAAGCGGCGAAACCCGAGCAGGAAACGGTCATAAAGCCTATGACTGCGCTCAGCTACAACAGCAAGCTTATCAAAATGGTCGAGGCAAAGCACAACGGCGTTGAACTAAGCCAGAAGGAAATCGACATTCTCAAGGCGTGGATTGACCTCAACTGCACGTTCTACGGCGAAGAGGACGTTCTGGACATGCCCGACATCGACGAAAACTACTTCAACAACAATCCGTATCCGATGTTCCGCGGATTGGCGTATCCCCCCAAGATGAAGTCGTGCCCCGACGTGGACAGGGCTTTCCGTCAGGACAGATTCAAGACGCAGGCGGACAGACTGCCCAAGGACAAGGACGGCAAGATTCTGCCCGCAATCAGATACGAGGGCACGAAGAGAATCGTAACGCCCGCCGACAAATAAATTCGGCAAAGCGCAAAACAAAAATCCGCAAACGGCAGAACGTTTGCGGATTTTTTTGTATTTCGAAAAAACGGCGCGGATGCTACCGCAAAAATCCTTCGGGCAGTTTGTTTATTGCGCCCTCTTTGCCGCACACGAACGCCGCCACTTTCACCGCCTTTTCGTGGGCTGTTCGCACGGGCGCGCCGCGCAAAAGCATTGCCGCAAAGGTCGCGGTGAACGAATCGCCCGCGCCGACGGTGTCGGCGACTTCGGTCTTAGGCGTGTCGATGTACGAAACGACCCTGCCGCCGCACGCTATTGCGCTGCCCCTTGCGCCCATAGTGTAGACCGCGTATTTTAGCGAGAAGCGTTCGGAAAGCGCGTGCAGTACGGCTTCGTCGCCGCCGTCGATTCCGAACATTTCGGCGACTACGGGCAGTTCGTCCTCGTTGAGTTTGAGTATGTCGGCGCGTTCGAGCGAGTCGGATATGATTCGGGCGGCGTAGAAATTCTGGCGCAGGTTGATGTCGAAAATTTTCAGCGCGGGCTGCGGAACGGAATCGACAAACCCGAGTATCGACCTCCGCGAAACTTCGGAGCGTTGGGCGAGCGTGCCCCAACACACGGCGTCGGTTTGCGCGGCGATTGCGGCAAGTTTTGCGTCGAAAACGATGTTGTCCCACGCCACGTTTCGGCGGATGTCGTATTGCGGCACGCCCGCGGAATCGAGCGACACTTCAACCGTGCCCGTTGGGAAGGCGTTGCGCTGAATCGAAGAGCCGCAAAGCCCGAGCGCGGAAAATTCCGCAAGAAGCGCGTCACCCGAAGCGTCCGCGCCCACTGCGCTCACCGCGCCAGAAGCGCATCCGCATTGCGATGCGTAGTACGCGAAATTCACGGGCGCGCCGCCCATCCGCCTGTTGTCGGCGAAAACGTCCCAGAGAAGTTCGCCTATTCCTATCACAAAATGTTTGCCGTCTGTCATAACAAAAAACCCGCCGAAAACCTAAACGATTCGGGCGGGTTAAGTCGATATTTTTTTGGCTCCGCTATTTTTCAGAAGCCGAAAGCGCGCCGACTGCGTGCGAGAGCCTTGCGACCGCCGCCGCCATATTTGTCGTTGCGTTGACCTTTGTCTGCCTTGCCGCCGCCAAGCGTGACTGCGCGTTCAGAAGATCGGTAAGGGTGTTTACGCCGCTTGCAAAACCCGTGCGCGTTGCCTGATACGCCTCCTCGCTTGCGACAACCGTCGCCTCCGCGCTCGCGAGCTGTTTCACGGAACTGCGGTAGACGTGGTAGTAAGCCCAAATGTTCGACATAATCTGAATCTGCTCGGCTTTCAGCTGCTGCGCCTGCGCGCGTTCCGCCGCCTTTGCGTCGATGAGCGCGTATTTGCGGGCGAAGCCCTCGAATATGCTCCAGCTCGCGGAGAGACCGAATTTGTACTGGTACTGGTCGTCGCGGTTGCCGTCGGTATACCATCCGTAGGACGCGCTTGCGTTTGCGCCGAGCTGCGGAAGAAAGTCGCGCTTGGCGGCTTTCACGTCGCTTTGGGTCTGGCGCAGTTTTGCGTAGCCCGCCATCAGCGACTGACGCGAGCGCATAGCCTTTGCAATTAGGGAGTCTATCTTTTCGGACACAACGGAATTTTTCGCCACGGCAACTTCGTCCGAAATGTCGGCGATGTCGGAAGCCGAAACGCCGAGCACGTTTGCAAGTTCCGCGCGCGCGGTCTCGACATTGGAAAGTTTGTTTTCGACCTCGAATTCCGCGTTTCGAAGCGAAGCGAGTGCGTTTAGCATATCCTGTTTGTTGCCTACGCCGTCCTTCAGTTTTCTGTCGGCGGATTCGTAGGATGTCTTGGAGTCCTCAAGGCTCAGTTTCGCCGCCTTGACGTTGCCGACCGCCGCGCAGAATTTGTAGTACGCCAAGTTTACGTTCAGCACTACGTCCTGCAAGGTCTGGTTGAACTCGAAGTTCGCCGCCCGCATAGCCTCGCGCGCCGACTGCACCTGCGCCTCGCGTTTGCCGAAGTCGTAGAGAAGCCAGTTGATTTCGGCGGAGGGGCCGTATGCGGTTTCGTAGTACGCGCCTATCGGAATGCCCGCGTAGCCCGGTTTTGTCTTGTCGCGGTAGACCTGTGCGCCCACCGAAATCTGCGGATAGTAGGCAGACTGCGCCCTGCCAAGCTGCGCGGCGTAGCGTTTTGCCTGAAACCAATAGACGCGCGTGCTCGTGTTGTTCTCGAGCGCGATGTCAGTCAGTTCGTCGAGGCTGAGCCTTGCGCCCGCGAGCATTTTTTCGGATGCGGAAAGGTCGGTTTTTGCCGCAGGCTTCGCGTTCGCGGCGGGCTTTGCGGAAGCGTCCGCGGGCTTCGCCGAAGCTGCGTCTTTTTCCGACTCTATTTTGTCGGTCTTTATCTGTTCGGGATTGTAGAATTCGGTTGGCTGTGCGTCTTTTGGAGCTTTCCAGTAGACGCTCGGAGTCTGCGCAACCTCTTCGTCCACGTTAACGCAGCCGCAAAGAGCGGCGGCGGCTATGGGCAGTATTGCAAAATAATGTTTCATATCGGTTATTCTCCGTTTGCGATATTGAGGTTTCCTCTGGCGAAGAACGGGATGCGATCGAGAACCCTGCGCTGCAGCCAGTCGAACCACAGGTAGATTACGGGCGTTACGTAGAGCGTTACGAGCTGCGAGAACACCAAGCCGCCCACGACCACAACGCCGAGCGGGATTCTGCTTTCCGCGTCGGCCTTTCCCCATCCGAGCGCGATGGGCAGCATGCCCATCAGTGCCGCGAACGAAGTCATTATAATCGGGCGGAAGCGCTCCATACATGCTTCGTGCACGGCGTCGCGCGGCGACATTCCCGAAGCTTCGCGCATAATCGCGAAGTCGATCATCATAATACCGTTCTTTTTCACGATGCCCATCAGCATGAATATGCCGATTGCCGAGTATATCGAAAGCTCCATTCCGAACGCCCAAAGGCTTGCCAAGCCGCCGACGACCGCAATGGGCAATGCCGAGAGAACCGTCCACGGATGCACGTAGCTTTCGTAGAGAATGCCCAGAATTACGTACATCACGAAGACCGCAACGCCGATGAGAAGCATAAGGCTGCGCATTGTGTCTTGGAACGTTACAGCCTCGCCGATGAACATTCCGTTCACGCCGTCGGGCAGGATTTTGCCCGATTCCGAATTTACCCAGTTGACGACATCGCCGATTGCAACGCCGTCGGCAAGGTCGAAGAAGAAGGTTACCGACGGAAAGTTGTTGATGTGGTTAATCGACACGGGCGCGAGAACAAGTTCGCTCGTGGACACAGAGGAGAACGGAATGAGGCTCGAGAGCGTGTATGCGGGCGACGGTTCGCCGCCGCCACCCGTAAGTGTGCGTACGGGCGCGCCGCCCGTTATATAGCTGTCGGGCGAGAACAGAACGTTATCGAGGCTGTCCTGAAAGCCGTCGTCGGCGTTCCTGTCCTGCAGAATCGACCAATATTGTTGGAAGGGCGACTTAATCAAATAGAAGAAGGATTTCGCGAACGACTGCCTGAACATTTCCGAGTACGAGTCCATCGACATTCCCATCATCATGGCCTTGTCGCGGTAGGGTTTGAGCGTGATTTGCGGATTGTCGAGGTAGAGGTCTTTCTGGATATTCGAGAAGTAGATGCCGCGCTTGGACATCAGGAACTGCTCGAATTTTTCCGCCGCCGCGTAGAGGTCTGACTGGTTCATCGAGGAGAGCGCGTATGCGTATGCGCCCTGTTGGGTGCTCGTTGCGCCCGTCGAAATTTTAAGCGTCGGCTGTGGCGAGAATGCCGAGACCACCCCCGGAATCATCGCGACCCTGCCGTTGATTTCGTCGGCTACCTGCTGTATGGGCTTGCGCTTTGCCTTGTCTTCGAGAATTACGAAGCCGAAGCCCATATTCTGGTTGATGAACGCCGACACCCCCGAAACCATAACGAAGTTCTTTACCGCGGGGTTTGCCTTCATTATGTCGGCAACCTGTTCCTGCATTTTGCCGAGTTCCCTGGGCGAGGTCTTAGTGTTCATAATGAACACGCCCTCTATAAAGCCGCTGTCGCCCATGGGGAAGAATATCTGCGGAAGGACGGAGGCAAAGTAGAATACGCCGTAGAGACACGCCGCCATTATCGCGAACGTAAGCGCGTTCTGGCGCAGCATCCACGAAAGTGTGGGCGAGTAGAATTTCAAGAACGCCTTTTCAACGTTGTGGGCTATGCGCTCGACAAACGTTTTTTCGGAATAGTCTTTTGTGCGCTTCTGGAGAATGCGCGAGCAAAGCATGGGCGTAAGCGTAAGGCTGACTACGCCCGACATCAGGGTCGCCACGATAATCGTTATGGAGAACTCCTTGAAGACCCTGCCCATAATGCCGCTCATAAACGCAAGCGGGATGAACACCGCCGCGAGCGAAAGTGTCATGCTCAGAATCGTGAACGAAATTTCCGAAGCCGATTTGAACGTCGCCGTGCGCGGGGTTTCGCCGAAGTCCTCCATTCGGCGCACGGTGTTTTCGAGGAACACGATTGCGTCGTCGACCAAGAAGCCGATTGCCATAGTTATGCCCATCAGCGAAAGGTTGTTTATCGAGAACCCGAACGCATACATAAATATAAACGTAAGCAGAACCGAGAACGGCAGCGCGACCGTCGGAATGAGCGTGTCGCGAAAACGTCCGAGGAAGAAGAATATCACGAAGACGACGAGCACGAAGGCAATCATCAGCGTTTCCTTCACGTCGTCGATGTTGTCGACAATCAGCCGCGAACGGTCATAGAATTCGTAGAGCTTGATTGATTCGGGCAGTTCGCGCTTGAACTTTTCCATCATCGCCTTGATGCCCTTGACGGTCGTTACGGCGTTGCCGTCGGCGCGCTTGCGGATGCCCATTGCAATTGAGTCGGTCGCGGCGGTTATGGGCGCTTCGCGGTTGAAGAACGAGATGTTGAGCGTGTCGAACTGTATCGAATCGACCGCCTTTGCGATGTCGCGCAGGTATATCGGTGAGCCGTCCTTGAAGCCTACGACGAGGTTTTCGTAGTCGGCGGCGGTGGAAAGCTGCGTGTCGGGAAAGAGAACGTATTGGGTTGTGGGTCCGTTGACGCTGCCCGTGCCCGTCATATTTGTCGAGCGCGAAAGCGCGGCGGCGAGGTTCGCCATTGTATAGCCCAAATTGTATAGCTTCTTGGTGTCGACTTCGATTCGCACCGCGCGCGGGGCGGCGTATACGTCGACTTTGGAAACGCCCTCGACCATATTCAACTGTTGGGCGACCTGCGAGTATGCGTAGTCGTAGAGTTCGCCGACGGTCATACCGTCGCTCATCACCGAGATGATGTAGATCGGCATATCGTTGGGATTGTCCTTCGTAAACGACGGAGGCGAAGGCAGGTCGGCGGGCAGGTTGCCCATTGCGCGCTGGATTGCGCTCTGAACGTCGGTTGCCGCGGCGTCGATGTTCTTGGAAAGCGCGAACTGCAAAACTATCGAGGTTGCGCCCATGCTATTGCGGCTGGTAATCATCTCGATGCCCGGGATTTGCATGAACTGCTGCTCGAGGGGCGAGGCGATGTTTGCGCCCATAATCGTCGGGTCGGCTCCGGGGTAGTTTACGCTGACCTGAATTACGGGGTAGTCAACTCCGGGGAGGTCGTTTACGGGCATCTGCTTGTAGCAGAATATGCCGAAAAATGCCGCCGCAACCGACAGCAAAACCGTCATCACGGGACGGTTTATGAAAAGCGACGAAATAGAGCCGCCCTCTTTCGTATTATTGTTGTCTTCGGACATACAAATTTTCTCCGTATGTTTGGAATGCGGCTATTTCGCCTGTTTTGCGGCGGCGGCTTTTTTCATCATTTCGGCGCGGAGAGCGTCCGCAATTTGCGCGCTTTCGCCCATAAATTTTTGCACGGCTTCGGGAGTCGTAAGCGGCTTGCCGTCCGCGCCGATAATCGCGCCCTGCGGAGTCGCCGAGTAGACGAAGGGCCCCGCCTGTAACCTCAGCTGGCTGACTTCCTTGACGACCAAGTCGCCCTTCTTCACGCCCTTGATTTGGCGGAGCGTCTTGTTTTCGTAAAGCTGACCCTTTTCGACCTGCACCATCTTGACGGTGTAGACGCCGCCCTTGTAGGGCGTGGCAACGTAGACGTATGCGCCGAGCCTGTTTGTCTGCACGCAAATGTCGGGCACGAGAACCGCCTGCGTGTTGTCGAGGTCGAATACTACGCGAACCGCCTGATTGGGCCAGAAAAGGAAGTCTTTGTTGTCGAGCTCGCCGCGCAAAATCGCCGTGCCCGTATCGTAGCGGATTTTATTGAGCACGATTCCCACCGTCGTGCGGCGCGAGAACTTCTCCATATCGTCTTCGATATACGAAACGGTGATGTCGAGCTTGCCGCCGTTTTCAGCCATCCGCTTTTGCGCAATGTGCAGCTTCTGCGAGGGAATTACGAAGTCCACGTAAAGGCTGTCGACGCGCTCGATTGTGGTTATCGCCGACGACCCCGCCGCGACGACGTTGCCCAAGTCTATATTGTAAAGCCCGAGCTTGCCGTCAACGGGCGCGGTGATGTCGCACCAGCCGAGATTGATTTTCGCGGTCTCGAGGGCTGCCTGACACGCCTCAACCTGCCCCTTGTCGACTTCCACCTTGGCGACGATTGTGTCGAAAGTCTGCTTGTCTACAAAGTCGTCCTTTGCGAGGTTGCGGTTGCGCTCGACTTGAAGCTGGTCGATTTTCAGCTGTGCCTGCGCCTGACGCAGGTTGCCCTCCGCCTGTTTTACGGCGGCTTCGTACGGACGCTTGTCTATCACGGCGAGAACCTGCCCCTTTTTGACGGAATCGCCCTGTTTGAATTTGATTTCCACAATCTGCCCCGAAACCTGTGGAACGATGTTTACGCTGTATTTCGACGACATCGTACCGAGCGTGGAAATGTACGACGGCACCGTGCGTTCCACCGCCTCGACGAGCACTGCGGGGGTCGGCGGAATGGACACTTTTTTCTCCTGTTTTTCGGCGCACGAGCACAGCGCGAGCGCGGCGACAACCATTATCGGGATTCTCTTCATATCTCTTCGTATTAAATTTTCAAACGCAACCGTATTCGGTTTTTACCGGTAAAAACCGCGCGGACGCAACTGTTTCAAAAAAACAGGGTTAACCATCTGGTTAAACTTCGCGTTTTTGTCAATACTATACGCCGGCGCAAAATCCGCCGACCGAAATCGACAAAATGCGGACGCTAAAGTTATCGGCAAAGGTGTGCCGCCGCGAAACAGAGCAGCTCGTAGGCTAAAACCCCCAAAAGTGCGCACGCGCTTTTACGCCAACCCATTCGGCGGACAAACGCGAACGCCGCGCGGATGTTGTCGGCGGCGAATTTCCCGAGCGGCTCTTCGTTCGCCCAAAGCGGTTCGCCGCAATACGGAACTTTTTCGAAAAGAAATTTCGCAAAAAATACGAAAAGGAAAATTTCGAATGCGTTTTTGATTAGGTACAAAATTCCGTAAAACGAGAAATCGAACGGGCACTCGCCGTTCAACGCGGGCACGATGTAGGGGATAGTCCCGAACAGAACCCCCGCGCCCGCAAAGACGCAACACCACTGCCGCGCGCCGAATGCGCCGTTGCGGCGGAAGCGCACGGCAAGCCACACGGGCAACGCCAAGAAAGCAACGGAAATTACCGCGTTGAAATATATGTAGATGTACACCATCGCCTCGCGCACGAGAAAATCCGCAAAGCCGTACGCCTCGGCGGCGATTTCGGCGTTCCGATTTTTGTACACAACTATGCGCGGCTCTTCGAGAAGCCCGACGCGATGGAGGCAAAGCTTGCGGATTCCGTCGATTAGCGGAAACAAAAGCATCCTCAGCGCGTGCGAAACCGACAAGGCAAGCGGCGCAAAGAAAAACAGATAAAGCACCGCGCGCCCAACATAGCTTCTTGGGAACGCAAACGCCGTCTCTGCCGATTCGCCTTTCATTTGCGCAAAGCTATTAAAAATCTCCCCCGACCGTCAAGCGCATACGAATTAAAAATAATGTCAATATAGTGCAATCTTCCGACATCCGCGCACACTGTTTCGCAAAAAAAATTGTTGTCCGAATGCAAATCACGCGGCAGACTACGAAGCATTCAGACACGGAATGTGCAATTTCAAATTCTAAAACAGGAAGTATGATGGACAGAAAATCGTTTATAAAGACCGCTTCGGCTGCGTCGCTTGCGGCTGCCGTAATGCCGAAGTTCTCGTTCGCGGCGGCGAAGGGTTCGGACAAAATCAAGGTGGCGATACTCGGCTGCGGCGGGCGCGGCACCGGCGCAATCTGCAATATGTTCAGCGCAGACCAGAACATCGAATTCGTGGCGGCGGGCGACTTGTACGCGTCGCAAATCCAAAAGGCGGGCGAAAAGCTCAAGGCGCACGTTGCTAAGAACTTCCCGAACGTCAAAGACCCCGTGTGGAAAGTCTCGCCAGAAACGACTTTCGTCGGACTCGACGCAATCGACAAAATAGTGCGGACCGACGCCGACGTTGTAATGCTCGTAACGCCGCCCGTGTTCCGTCCGTACCACATCGAAAAGTGCCTGAAGGCGGGCAAGAACGTCTTCGCCGAAAAGCCCATTGCGATAGACGCGGTGGGGCTTCGCAAAATCTACAACGAGCTTATCCCGCTCGCCGACAAGGCGGGGCTTTCGGTTGTCTGCGGCACGCAAATGCGCTACCACGACGCGATTAAGGAAGGCGTGGACAGGGTAAGGGACGGTCAAATCGGCGACATCGTGGCGGGCGTGTTCCTGCGCTACGAACCTATGTATCTCGAGCATTCCACTCTCGTCGCCGCCCCGTCGCTCAAGCCCGACGACGCGCAGTTTCAGCTCTGCAACTGGCTCGCGTTCCGCTGGATTTCGGGCGACCAATTCGTGGAGCAATACGTGCACAATTTGGACATGGCTCTCTGGGCGTTCGGACAGCTGCCGACGGAAGCGGTCGGTTCGGGCGGCCGCCAGACGAATCTGGTTTGGGGGGCGCAGGGCGACAGGCAGTCGAACACGCACGTCCAGTACGACTTCGCAAACGGCGCAACGCTAACCGCCGCATGCCGTCAGGAAGCGAACGCAACGCCCTACGCGCCGTTCAAGGTAATCGGCACGAAAGGCGTTCTCGAAATGTCGTTCGGCAAGCAGAAAATCACGGGCGAAAAGCCGTGGGTTTCGGAACACGCGAAGAAGCAGGCTCTGGTTTGCGAGCACGAATATCTGCTCGGGGCAATCAGAAACGGCAAACCCGTCAACACAATGAAGACCTGCGCCGACAGCTGCTACATAGCAATCGCGGGACGCGAATCGGCGTACGCGGGCAAGCGTCTGAAGTGCCGCTGGGTTCTCGAAAAATCGCAACTCGACTGTATGCCGAAGAACCTCGACTTTAACGGCAAGCTCGCAATCCAGCCCGTGCCGAATCCGACCGACTACAAGTTGGTTTAGGCGGAAATCGCCGACACTGCGCATTGGCGGCTCATCCTGCATATTGACGGCGTAGCCGTCCGTGAAACCTGCGGAATTTTCTTCCGCAGGTTTATTTTTCCGCATATTTTCGGGGATGCAGAAAAATCTTTATATGTTAAAAGCACTTTCATATTTTCGCTCCGTTTGGCACTCAAACGTATGGGGCTTGTAAGTATGCCGTCCCCCAAGTGCACCGTACAAGATATGCGAGATGGACGTTCCGAGCGGCGGAATAAGGAAACTTACAAGGCTCGAAGACGCGAAGTCGCCTGACTGACCGATATTCTGGTGCTTCGACCGGCGCGGATAATTGCACAAAAAAAACGGAAAGAGACTGCGGAATCCGCAGCCTCTTTTTTATGGTTAAAACGTTTTCGGAACTTATGCGAACAGCACCGAGTTTTTCACGAAATCGGTGTTGTGTTTGAGCACGTCGAAAATGGTGCCGTCCTTTTTGGGGTTGTGTCCGTGGAGTTCGAACACGAGCCAGCCGTCGTAGCCAATTTCGAGAATCGCCTCGAAGCACGCGTTCATATCGCGCGGGCAGCCCGACTTCGAATCGAGTTTGTGTCCCTTGTCTTTCAGGTGTATCTGGTTGATGTGTCCCTTGAGCTTTTTCATCTCGGGGATGGTCTCGAAACCGTAGTATTGGTAGTTGAAGATGTCGAAGTACACCTTGACCGCCGGACTGCCGACCGCCTCGATTATGCGCAGGCTGTCGTCGGCGTTTATCGAATTTTCCATTCCGATTGAAACACCGAATTTTTCGGCAACGGGCGCGATGAGTTTGAGCCTTTCGACGAGTGGCTTGAAGAGTTCCGGCTTTATGCGCTTGTCCGCGCCCAAGAGGCTAGCCTTGCCGTAGAACGGCAGAAGGATGTCGCGCGAGCCGAAGTCGGCGGCAGCCTTGATGCAGGCGGTTGCCTGTTCCACCGCGCCGTCGGTCGTGGCGAACGGGAAGTTGTTAAAGCCCGTTGAGGCAGTTGAAGCGCATTCAAGCCCCGTTGCCTTCATCGCCGCTTTCACCGCTGCGCACTGTTCAGGCGTTGCGAAAACCGCCGGATTTTTCGGCGTGAACGGATACGAAACCTGTATTCCGTCGAGCCCGATTGCCTTTCCGACTTTGAAAGATTCGGGATTGCCCGACATATTCAAAGTCCAGTCGCACACGCCGATTTTGAAGTTTCTTTTTTTGCCGCAACCCGAGAGGAGTGCGGGCACCGCTCCCGCCGCGAGCGCGGCGCGCGATACCATAGAAATAAACTGTCGTCTGTTTGTTTTACATTCCATCATAGTGTCCGAAAGGGTAAAGGGTTCTGGCGCGTTCGGCAAGCGCGAATTTGCGCGTCGAGTGTGCTGTTTCCGCAAAAATTTCCACTATTTTGACATTTCCGATTTTACTTCGCCGAACGAAAGTTTTCGGATGTCGAAGTATGCGCCGTCGGTATCGGATGTCTGCGCCACGATTATTTCGGTAAACGAGTTTGCCGCCGCCGCGCGGTATTGCGGTATGCGCTCGTCGAAAAGCGTTTTTGCGCCGTCGGAAATTTTCAGCGAGTACGATTTGTCCGCGCCCGCCCCGAACGACATCTCGATGCGCAGCCATTTGCCCTGCGGAAGGTTTCCCGTGCGGGCGTCGGGCGAAAACGTTCCGTTCTTGACGGCAAACATCGGTCCGGAATATCCCGTGTCGCCGCGGCATTCCACGAAAAACGATGATGTTTTGTTCACGCGCACCTCGAACGAAAGCAGCGCGGTTGCGTCGCGCCCGAGCGAAACCTTGTAGCTCGACGCGGGGAAGTAGGTCGGCTTTTGGGGGGAGTCGATGTAGCGCACGAAACGTCCGCTTTCGTCGGCGAGAACTACGACATCGAAGCCCCTGTTGTTCGACGAAACCGCGGGCAGTGTCGGTTTGAATCCGAGCGGAATTTGCGAAAGGTCTTCGGTAAATCCGCGCGTCCATTCGGGCACTACCGCGATTCTTTCGACGGGCGAAATTTTGTATGTGCGCATAATCCGCGCGAGGCGTTTTTTCATTTTCCCACGCACGCCCGCGTTGGAGGTATCGAATGGTTCGAAGCCGATTTTTTTGTACAGGTCGTTTCCGAGTCTGCCGTTTTTCATTTCGGGATTTTCGAAAAACGAATGTTTGTCCTGCCCGTATTTACTCTGCCAGACGGCGGGCGGCTGCTTGGCGAATTCCACCGCGCCGCTTTCGTTGCAATAGATGTTGTGGTCGAATTTTCCGCTAAGTCGCGGAACGGGTTTGTCGTTTTTCAGTATTTTTGCGGGCGAACGGTAGACTACTATGTTGCGTTCGAAGACGAGTTCGTCGGGGTATTTTTCGCCGAGCCGCGAGAGCGCGATTTGCGCAGTAGAGCCGTATGCGAATATGTTGTTGCGCACGGTGTTGTTTTTGCCGTAGTGCTGGTGGTAGCCCTCTTCCGCCGTATCGTGGACAAAGTTCTTTTCGACGAGAAAGTCCGCGCTTCCCTCGTCGTTGTATATGCCCCAGCCGCCGTAACGGTGTCGGTGCACGCCGCTTATTTCGTTGCCCGAAATCACCGAATTTTTGTGCGAACCGAGCGTGTAGATGCCGCCCATATCGCAGAGAAGTCCGCGTCCGATTTCGAAAATGCGGTTGTTTGTGATTCTATTGTCGCGCGTTTTTGTCGGAGCAAAGCCCCACGTCCAGCCGCCCGAAATGCCGCTATAGTGTCCGTCGAAAACCGTATTGTGGTCTATGAGCACGTTGCTTGCGTCCATATAGATTATGCCGACTCCCGCCTTGTCGTGGCGGCCGTACGAGTAGACTATGTTGTCGGATATTTCCGCGTTTTGCGTATGCGCAAGTTTTCCGCGCGGGTCCGCGCCTATTTTTATGCCGCCCGCACCGTTGTCGAAAAATTCGTTTTGCGAAATTTTGACGTTCCGCGAACCGTGTCCGATTTCGAGTCCGTATGTGTTTGTGTGGCGCACGATATTGTTTTCGAACTTAAGATTTTCGACGCAGGCAAAGTACAACGCACCGCCCAACCCAACCGCCGCCTGTGTGTTCTGCCGCCAGTTTGCGTGCGGAAGGTGCGCCGAGTGTTCGAAGACGACTCCGCGTATCGAAAGCCCCGAAAGCGGGGCTTCGGGCGACCTGCCGCAGGCGGACAAAAGACGCGTCGCGACGGGATAGTATGCCGAAATGTTTTCGGGCGTTTCGCCGTCGAGCGGATAGTACCAGACGGTTTTCCCGAGCGGGTCGAAGTAGAACTTGCCGCGTTTGTCGAGCGCGGAAAATACATTTACTATGCGCAGGCGCGGGTTTTTATCCCACTTGGAAAGCGGAATGGGAAGCGGGTTGCGGAGTTTGAGCGTCGCGGTTCTGCCGTCGGGATTGCGCGTTATGTCGAGAAGTCCGCAGTGAGCGTCTACCCAGACCATATATATTTCGAGAAGTACTTCGGGATATTTTTCGCGCGGAAGTTCGAGCAGTTCGCGCACGTCTTCGTTGCGCATTACGATTGAGGAATCGCCCGCCGAGTAGACATGCCTGAGTTCGGTTTCGGCGCGCTGCGCCCGCCTGCCGTTCACAAAAAGCGACTCGACTTTGCCGGTCGGCACGACGGCTTTCAGGAATTTTCCGTCGCGCGTCCAACCCGCGATTTTCGCGCCGCCGCTTACCGTAGTTTTTCCGCCGCCGTCGATTGCCAGTCCGGAATGCTTTTCGGAAAGCGCAAGAGGCTTGTCCAGAAAATACGCACCCGAAAGTTTCACGGTTTTTTCCCCGCGTTCGGCTGCCGAATCGATTGTTTGCTGCAGGTTTTCCCCGCCGAAAAGCGTCGGCGCGGCGATGGCGAAAAGCGAAAGGAATATCCCACGAAGAATGCGAATATTGGCAAAGTTCATACGCGACTCATTCAATACGAATGCGAATCTTCCGACAAGCAAAAAGTCCGCGCGGCACGGCGGAAGTGCGTAATGCGCATTTTGCCCGACGCGCTACTGCGAAAGGAATCTCCGCGCCATTGCGTCCGCCGATTCAACCACTTTCAGACACGGGCGTTTTGCGTAGTATTCCGCCGTCCGGTCGTCGGGCGCGGGCGGGGTCGGCGTACCTTTTTGCAGGTTCAGAATTTCGCGGCAGATTATCGAGCCGTTTTCCTTTTTGAATTCTTCGGCGAGTTTTTGGGTGAGTTCGTATATCTCCTTTTTCCGCTCCGCCGACGGTTCGGAGGAAGCTTTTTTCAGCCCCAAGAGCATTGCACACGCGGCGAACGCGCCGCAGACTTCGCGCATACGCCCCACTCCGGCGCCGAGCGGCGCGGAGAGTTTCAGCGCGGTGTCGGTGTCGATGCCGAACTTTGCGGCGCGGGCGGCGAAAACCGACTGCGCACAATTATAGCCACACTTAAAGAGTTCACCTGCCCATTTGTCCGCCATTATTTGCTTACCCCCTCTTCTATTCCGAATTTCTCCCTGATTTCGAGCGAGGCTCGCATCGAGCAGAATTTGGGCCCACACATAGTGCAATGGTGCGATGTTTCGTTGTCGCGAACGAAATCTTTGTCGTTGTTGCGGCGGAACGCCTCGGCGCGTTCGGGGTCGAGAGAAAGGTTGATTTGGTCGCGCCATCTGAATTCGGCGCGGGCAAGGCTCATTGCGTTGTCGCGGTACTGCGCGGCGGGGTGCCCTTTCGCCAAGTCCACCGCGTGTGCGGCGAGCTTGAATGTTACGACGCCCTCGCGCACGTCGTCGCGTTCGGGCAGACCGAGGTGTTCCTTCGGCGTTACGTAGCAGAGCATCGCCGTTCCGCGCCAGCCTATCATCGTCGCGCCGATTGCGGCGGTGATGTGGTCGTAGCCCGCGGCGATGTCGGTTACAAGCGGTCCGAGCGTGTAGAACGGGGCTTCGTTGCACCAGTCGAGTTCGCACTCCATATTCTTTTCTATCATCTGGAGCGGAACGTGTCCGGGGCCCTCGCACATAACCTGAACGTCGAAATCCCAAGCGCGGCGGCATAGTTCGCCCTGAACTTTAAGCTCGCCGAGTTGGGCGGAATCGTTTGCGTCGGCGATTGCGCCGGGGCGGAGACCGTCGCCTATCGAGAACGATACGTCGTAGTGCGACATTATATCGCAAATGTCGTCCCAGTGTTCGAAGAGGAAGTTTTCGCGCTTGTGGGCGAGAATCCACTTCGCCATTATCGAGCCGCCGCGCGAGGCGATACCCGCCATTCTCCGCGCCGCAACGGGCAGAAATTTTTCGAGGACGCCCGCGTGGATTGTGAAGTAGTCCACGCCCTGCTCCGCCTGTTCGATGAGAACGTCGCGGTAGATTTCCCAAGTGAGGTCTTCGGCGATGCCGCCCACCTTTTCCAACGCCTGATAAAGCGGCACTGTGCCTACGGGCGTGGGGCAGTTGCGGATAATCCACTCGCGGGTGTCGGTGATGTCCGCGCCCGTGGACAAATCCATCAGAGTGTCTGAGCCCCACTTTATCGCCCACAGCATTTTCTCGATTTCCTCGGGGATGGACGAGGCCATCGAGCTGTTGCCGATGTTTGTGTTGATTTTCGAAAGAAAGTTTCTGCCGATGATTGCGGGTTCGAGTTCCGCGTGGTTGATGTTTGCGGGGATTATCGCCCTGCCGCGCGCGACTTCCGAGCGCACGAATTCGGGCGTAATTTTGAAGTCGGGGCGTTGCGGAACGCCCGCGTGTTGTATGAAAAGCCCGTTGCGCGGCGCGTCGGGCGACATTTTGCCATCCACGCCGTTCAAAAGCGCGAGGTTTTCGCGCACGGCAACGTATTCCATTTCGGGCGTGATTATGCCCCTTTTTGCGTACGCCATTTGCGTCGGACGCGCGCCCGCCCTGCCCCTGCGGATTTCGCGCCCGCCGAACGGATTCTTCGGAGAGTAGGCAAGTTTGCCGACAACTTCGGTATCTGCGCGCGATTCAATCCATCGGCTTCTTATTTTCGGAAGACCTTTCGAGGTGTCGAAGTGGAAGTTTTCGTCCGCCCACGCGCCGCATGTATCGTAGATACGCACGGGTTTGTTGGGGCGGCACGCGCCGTTTTTCAGACGCGTGGGCGTAAGTTCCACCTCGCAAAGCCCCACCTTCACGTTTCCGCTTTCGACGACTATGCGCTTGCGGCGCGGATTATCCAAAAAAAGGCTTTTGATGTCCATGGCTATTCCGCGGCGGGACGCGGGAAGAGAATTTCCTGCGCTCCGAGTTTTTTACCCTCGAGAACGTTCGACCACTGCGTGTTGCCCTCGAACTTTTCGATTTTCTCCGCGCCCAAGAGCACGAGGATTTTCTCCGAAACGCGCGGCATAATCGGCGCGAGCAGAACCGCCGAGAGGCGCAAGCCCTCCGCCATGTTCGCGAGCGTCGTTTCGAGCAGTTTGCGGTCGGCGGGTTCCCGACTCTTTGCGAGCTTCCACGGCGCGCGCTGTTCGGCGTAGCGGTTTATCGAGCGGATGAAGTTGAAGGTTTTTTCAAGGGCGATGTGGAACTGCATTCCGTCGTACAGTCGCAGAACCTCCGCCGATGTCTCGCCCGCGAGCGTTGTAAGCGCGTTTTCGAAATCTTCGGAAACGCCCGCGGCGGGAACTATGCCGTCGCAATAGCGTTTGCCCATATTCAAAAGACGGCTGAGCAGGTTGCCGAGGTCGTTGCCGAGGTCGGACGTGTATCGGGTGAGGAAGAGGTCGAACGAGAAGTCGGAATCCTGCCCCACGTTCATTTCGCGCATAAGGAAGTAGCGGAACGCATCCACGCCGAATTTTTCGACCAAATCGAGCGGGTTTACTATGTTGCCCAAGCTCTTGGACATCTTTTCGCCCGAAGCAAGCCACCAGCCGTGCACGAGCAGCGACTTCGGCAGCTCGATGCCCGCGGCGTGAAGCATAATCGGCCAGTAGACCGAATGCGGCGGAACGAGGATGTCCTTGCCGATTACGTGGAAGTCGGCGGGCCAGTTCTTCTCGAATTCGTCCGTGCCGTAGCCAACCGCCGAAATGTAGTTTACGAGCGCGTCGAACCACACGTATGTTACGTAGCCGGTGTCAAACGGCAACTCGATGCCCCATTCGAGGCGTTCCTTCGGGCGCGATATGCAAAGGTCGTTGAGCGGTTCCCTGAGGAATTCCTTGACCTGCTTTGCGCGGAAGCGCGGGAAGATGAAGTCTTCGTTCCTGTCGAGGAAATCCAAGAGCCAGTCTTGGTACTGGCGGATTTTGAAGAAGTAGTTGCTCTCGGTGATTTCGACCACTTCGCCGAAAATTTCGGGCCATTTGCCGTCCACGCGGTCTTTCTCCTGCAGGAACTGCTCTTGGCGCGCGGAATAAAAACCCTTGTACTCCGCCTTGTAGATGTCGCCCTTGTCGTAGAGTTTCTGGAGAATCTCCTTTACGACCTTGATGTGGCGCGGCTGCGAGGTGCGGATGTAGTCGTCGTTGGAAATGTCGAGAGTTTTGCACATTGCGGTGAATTTCGCCGCCTGTTCGTCGCAGAAATCGATGGGGGCAACGCCCGCCTTCCTCGCGCTCTGCTGCACTTTCTGCCCGTGCTCGTCAAGCCCCGTGAGGAAGTATACGGGCACTCCGCAAAGGCGTTTGTAGCGCACGATTACGTCGCTGAGGACTTTTTCGTAGGCGTGCCCGAGGTGGGGAGAGCCGTTTGCGTAGTCGATTGCCGTTGTCAAATAAAAATTCTTCATTCCTCCATATATGGACCGATACGCCGAAATTTAAAGCTTTTTCTGTACATTTCAGGCAAAAACGCCGATTTTTCGGACATTCGCAAGCGAACGCGAACCGCAAAAAAACACAACCCGCACACTCCCCAAAACGGGAATTGTAAGGTTTTCAAAATGCCCATAAGTCTATTTTTCGAAAAGCTTGTAGTCGAGCGGCGCAACGGTTTCGCCTCTATATTCAAAGGGTTTAGCAGAATAGTTGCAGACCGTTTCCGCGCCGTTTTCGTATTTTGTAAGATAAACGCCGTCGGAAAGTTCGGAATGCGAATATATAAATTCGGACTGTAGATGTCGGAGCGGTTTGTAAAATTCGTAGAGGGCGGCGATTTTCGGAATGCTTGCGAACTTGTTGGTATAGACAATGGGTCTGCCGCCGAATTCGACAAGGCGCAAAACTTTCCTTTTGTCGCCCAAAATATACTGCTGCGTATAGCGGTCGGGGTTGTACAAAACGATTCCGTGGTAGACGATTTCCCAAATTGGCAGCACCCGCTTGATGAGCGGTTTCGTACCCTCGTATTGTATACGGTTGCCGACGTAATTGCAGTAGTCGAGTTTGTCCACGATGTGGTCGAAGCCGCTCTCCGACGCGAAGCCTCCGAAAACGTCGATGCACTTTTGCGCTATCCTGTTTTGGTATTCCGCCGCCTCTTTCGGGTTTACCGCGTGTTTCGGATTGTAGCACGCGTACGGATTTACCGCGCTGAAAACGTCGATATAATGCGGCGCGGTGAAGCCGAGCCGCCCCATCCCGTCAATCTGTTCGGGCAGGAAGTTGTCCCACGCGTATTTTAGGCAGAGGTTGTACGCCCTGCCGCCGCACCAAATGCCGTTCTTGGCAAGGCTGCCGTCGGGATTGCGGCAGACCATATCCTCGGTCCAAAGGCGCGAACACGAATAGCAGTCGGTGCTGTTTGTGTGCGCCGAAACGAGATAGCCCATATCGCGCACGGCTTTTGTGAACGCCTTCAGCCCCTCTTCGCCGCCGAGTTCCCCGTCTATCGGAAATATGTCGGGAAAGCGTCCGTCGTAGCCGCCGCTCTGCCAGCCCGCCGAGCAGAATGTGATTTTGTCGACTCCCGCGTCTTTTATCGCGCGGACGAATTTTATCGAATCGGCAAAATCCAGATAGACTTTCACAGGCGGTTCGTCGGCGGGCGTGTAGTGCTCTTTTTTGCCGCCGGCGGGCTTTTGCTTTGCCGCGTGGTACTGGATGCGTACGGGGATTGAATCGGCTTGGTAGCGCAAATCGGGGCGGTCGGCGAAGCGGTCTTTCAGCGGTTTGCACGCGCCGCGCGATAGCTGGTAGTTGCGGTAAAATCGGGCAATTCCGCTGTAGTTTGCGTCCGCGCCGTCGAGCCTGTAGTAGTCTACGACTATGTCTTCGTAGGGTTTGACTCCCGCGGTTTTGTAGAGGTCGGAACGCAGCGAAAGCTTGTAGTTGCCCTTTTCCGCCGAAACGCGCGTGAACAGTCCGAAGCGGAAGCCCTTGACCATTCCGATATACGTTCCGCGCGGAGTCTGCATTCCGTAGAACGGCATAATCAGGCTTTTGAAAGTGAACACTCCGTTGTCGGAATCGAACTGCCCGTATTCACCGCGCGGGAAAAGCCAGAAGCCGCTTTCGCCTTTTTTTGCGACGAACGCGCAGTGCACTATGTCGAGAAGCTTGGCGTCGGGCGGTATGCTGTCGGCGGGCACGACAAGCCGCGCCGCGCCGTCAGGCTGCGGCTCGAGTTCGAATGTGCGCGACACAACGCCGCCGTCGTTTTTCGTAAAGCTTACGACGGCGGTTTGGCGCGGAACTTCGGCGCGTTCGCGTCGGCCGGCGGGTGTTCCGTCGACGGAACACGCGCACAATGCCGCGGCAAAGGCTGAAAGGCAGATTTTCGCAAAACGGTTCATATACATCTCCCCAAGTTGCGGTGTTGGAATCGGTCCGAAGAGTAGACGTACGGTAAAACGGCGCAAGAAAAATCGGCGCGCCGAAAAATTTCCGAAAACAAAGATTGAAAAATTTCCGAAAAACCGCTAAATTCACGTTTTCTACTTTAATTTTATACTATACACAACGGAGATATTGATGACATCCGCAGACGATTTTGTATTGCAACTGATGGAAGAAAAGGGGCTTGTGCCCGCCGACGTTATCGCGAACGCCCGCGAGGAGCTTCTGGCAAAGGACGCCACAACCGCCGATGTAGACGGAAAAATTATCGACCTGCTCGTCGAACGCAAGTATTGCAAGTACGACGACATTTCGTTCATGCTCGCAAACGAGTTCAACGTGCCGTTCATTTCGCTCCAAAACCTCACCGTAGACGACGACGTAAAAAAGCTCGTATCGCGGGAAAACGCCTGCAAGTACAATGTGTTCCCCGTGGCGATTACCTCGGGTCAACTCGAGCTTGCGGTTATCGACCCGATGGATATGGATGTTGTGGACAACCTCAGCCACATCATCGGGATGCCAATCGACATCCGCATTGCGACCCCCGCCGACATCAAGAGCGCAATCGACGAGCACTACGGCGTGAACGCCTACGGCGACATCCTCGGCACGGAGGGCGCGTCCGAAGACACCGGCGACATCAAGGGACTTGATACGGGCAACGAAGAAGGCGTATCCGAAGAGGAAGCGCCCATCATCCGCTATGTGCACAAGCTCATTACCGAAGCCGTCAAGCGCAGGGCTTCCGACATCCACCTAGAGCCGCTCGAAAAGCGCTTCAGAATCCGCTACCGCATCGACGGCGTGCTGCTCGAGGTCGAAAATCCGCCCAAGCGTCTGCAACCTTCGATTATTTCGCGCCTCAAGCTGATGGCGAACATTTCAATCGCCGAAAAGCGCGTTCCGCAGGACGGCAGAATCCAGATTGTATATAATAAAAAGGAAATCGACTTGCGTGTTTCGAGTCTGCCGACGGTCTACGGCGAAAGCATCGTTATGCGTATTCTCGACAAGGAGGGCTTGAGGCTCGGGCTTCCCGAACTCGGCTTCTTCTCCGACGACCAAGCGGTATTCGAAAGAATCGTGGGTATGGCGGACGGTATTTTCCTCGTAACGGGTCCGACGGGTTCGGGTAAATCCACAACACTCTACTCCGCCCTCAACTACCTCAACCACCCCGACCGCAAAATCATCACGGTTGAAGACCCCGTCGAATACCAGATGACGGGTATCAATCAGGTTCAGGTGCGCCGCGAAGTGGGTATGACATTCGCCGCCGCCCTGCGCTCGATGCTCCGCCAAGCTCCGAACATCATAATGATAGGCGAAATCCGAGACTTGGAAACGGCGGAAATCGCCATCAACGCCTCCCTTACGGGTCACATGGTTTTCAGTACGCTGCACACAAACGACGCTCCCAGCGCGGTAACGCGTCTTGTGGATATCGGCGTAAAACCGTTCCTTGTCAGCGCGTCGCTCCGCGCGGCTCTCGCACAGCGACTCGTCCGCAAAAACTGCGTGCACTGCAAGGCGGCGTATTCGCCCGACCCCCACATACTGCAGGCTATAGGCATAAACGAAATAGAGGCGTCAAAGATGACGTTCTACCACGGCGAAGGCTGCCCCAAGTGCAACGGAATCGGCTACCGCGGCCGTATGGGTATTTTCGAAATATTCATCGTCAACGAAGAGCTTCAGCAGATGATTTACGAGGGCAGAACCCTTGTCGAACTGCGAACGAAAGCACGCGAGCTCGGCATGCGTACAATGCGCGAAGACGGCGTGCGAAAGGTGTCGAGCGGGCTGACCACCGCCGACGAAGTTCTCAAAGTTACAATGAACGAAGCATAGGATTTTACCGCAATGTTCGAAGACCACAACAACGCAATTTACGATATTCTTCTGACCGCCAAGCTTCTCGACAAACAGCAGCTTGACGAACTCAACGAAACGCGCAACAGCACGGGCAAGTCGCTGGCGGACGCGGCGGTCGATTCCGGGTTGGTCGAAAAGCCGCAGCTCTTGGAGGCGATTGCAAAAGACCTGAAGTACGAGTACGAGCCCATCCCGCCCGCCGACATCCGCGAGGACATCTACCGCCAGCTGCGCCCGAACCTTGCAAGAACCTACGGCGTGGTGCCGATTAGGGTTGACGACACCTCGATTACCCTGCTCGCGAAAGACCCCTTTAACAATGCCGTCATAGACGACCTTACATTCACGCTCAACAAGGACGTGAACTTGGTCGTTACCGACCCCGCCGCCGTGGACACGCTCATCGTGCAATGCTACGGCGAGGAAAATTCTAGCATCGACGACCTGCTTTCCGAAATCTCGCAGGTCGATTTCGGCGACGACGCGGGCGAAAACGACGCGGCGAATCTGGCGAACGAAACGCCGATTATCCGCTTCGTAAACCTCATTTTGCAGCAGGCAATCCGCGACAAGGCCTCCGACATCCACTTCGAACCGTTCGAAGACCAGTTCCGCATCCGCTACCGTATCGACGGCGCGCTCTACGAAATGGCCCCGCCGCCCAAAAGTTTGGCGTTGCCCGTAATCTCGCGCATCAAGGTTTTGGCGAACTTGAACATCGCCGAAAACCGCATTCCGCAGGACGGCAGAATCAAAATGACAATCTCGGGCAGACCCGTGGACTTGCGTGTTTCGACTCTCCCGACCCAGTTCGGCGAGAGCGTCGTGCTCCGTGTTCTCGACAAGAGCGTCGTAAACCTCGACCTCGAAAAGCTCAGTATGACCGACGAAATTATGAACAATATCCGCAGGCTCGTAAAGATGCCGAACGGTATTTTCATCGTAACTGGTCCGACGGGTTCGGGTAAGACGACAACCCTTTACTCCGCGCTGCGCGAAGTCAACACGGTGGACGTTAAAATCCTCACTTCCGAAGACCCCGTCGAATACGAAATCGACGGCATTATGCAGGTGCAGATCAACCACCAAGTGGGGCTGGACTTCGCCCGATGCCTGCGCGCCTTCCTCCGTCAGGACCCCGACAAGATAATGGTCGGCGAAATTCGCGACTTGGAAACCGCGCAAATCGCCGTTCAGGCGTCCCTTACGGGGCACGTTGTTCTCGCGACGCTCCACACGAACGACTCGCCGGGGGCTGTTACGCGTCTTATGGATATGGGTCTCGAGCCCTATCTTATCGCAGCGTCCCTCGAAGGCGTGCTCGGTCAGCGACTCGTCCGAAAAATCTGCACGACCTGCCGCACGGCGTACGAACCAGACCAAGAGCTTATCGACCGCCTCGGTGTCGACCCGATTGAAATCGCCGACAAGCAGTTCTTCTTCGGCAAGGGCTGCGCCGACTGCGGCGGCTCGGGCTACCGCGGACGGCAGGGGCTTTTCGAACTTTTGCTTGTCAACGACGCGCTGCGCGATTTAATTACAAACCGCGCCCCGACCATGGTTCTCAAGCAAAAGGCAATCGAGCTCGGTATGCGCACCCTCAGAGACGACGGTCTGCGCGCGATATTCGACGGCGCAACAACCGTCGACGAAGTCTTGAAATACACTTAAACCCATCACCCCAAGAATCATCAAAAGGTTATACCTATGGCAAAATTCAAATATTCAGCCTTGGACAAGGACGGCCGCGAGATGAGCGGCGTGCTCGAATCTACAAGCGAGCGCACCGCGCGCAAGGAACTCGCAGACCAAGGTCTTACGGTATCGCGCATATCGGAAGTCGCAATCCAGTCCGAGAAAAAGGCGGCGGCGAAAAAGCAGCGCAAGCCTATGTTCGGCACGGGCGTTACAAGCGAAAATGTCACGATTTTCTCGCGCCAGCTAGCAACCCTGCTCAAGGCGGGTCTGCCGCTTCTGCGCTCGCTCGAAGTAATCGGCAGACAGGAAAAGAACCCCTATTTCAAGGATATCGTAGACAACCTTGCCGACGCAGTCCGCACGGGCAATAAGTTCTCCGACGGTCTGCAGCAGCACCCCAAGGTGTTCGACAAGCTCTATGTAAATATGGCTCGCGCGGGCGAAGCCGGCGGCGTGCTCGACGTTGTTCTCGACCGTCTCGCAACGTTCCAGGAAAAGGCGATGAAGACCACGAACAAGGTCAAGAGCGCGATGGTTTACCCTATCGTGATTTTGACCGTTGCGCTGGCGATTGTGGTAATCCTTATGATTTTCGTCGTTCCGCAGTTCCAGAAAATTTTCTCGGATATGCTAAACGGCGCGCCGATGCCCGCCCTCACCCAGTCGATTATCGACATTTCCGACTTTATGAAGCAAAATTACATCGCCACGCTCGGCATTGTCATTGCCGTTATCGCAGCGGTTAAGATTTTCTTCAAGACGAAGGTCGGTATCAGGCTTTGGGATATTGCGGGATTGCGCCTGCCCAAGTTCGGCGACCTCGTGATGAAATCGACGGTTGCGCGTTTCACGCGCACGTTCGGCACGCTGCTCGCTTCGGGTGTTCCCATTTTGGAAGCACTCAACATCACGCGCGGCACAATCAAAAACAGTGTCATTTCCGACGCACTCCTGCGTGTGCACGACAGAGTACGCGACGGCGAACCCCTCGCTACGCCCCTCGACCAGCAGAAAATATTTCCCACAATGGTAACAAGCATGGTGGAAGTCGGCGAAGAAACGGGTCAGCTCTCGGAAATGCTCAACAGAATCGCCGACAACTACGACGAAGAAGTCGACAATGCGGTGGGCGGCATAACGTCGGTTATCGAGCCGATTATGATCGTGTTCCTGGCGGTAATGGTGGGTACTATTGTTATCGCCCTCTTCCTGCCCATCATCCAAATCATCCAAAAGCTGACAGGCGGCTGATTTGGCGAATGCTTTTGGGCTAAAAAAGGCGTCTCTTCAGTCGTTCGGCGACTCTCACGTACTCAAGTACGCTTCGACCCGCCGCCAACCTTGCGCCGCCTTTTTAGCTCCAAAATCATTACGCCAAATCGCGAGTCCCACGTTCTCACCATCGAACTCTTAAAGACATTACGAACAAGTAATGTCTTTTTTTATATACAACTCGGTCGTTCGGCGACTCTCTCGTATCCAAGTACGCGTGCTGTGGTCTGAATAAGTTCGAGAAACGCCTCGGGCGTTCCGCGCAAAAAAACAAAACTTATCCCCGTAAACATCCTAAAAAACTTCCGTGCGAAGCACTGTAACTTTAGGCGCGTCAAAGTGCTTTCATAAGGGTGGCTTTGCAAACGACACAGGGCGCACAGCGTACTTGGCGTACGTGCGAAGTCCGTAAAAGTAAGTTCGGACAACGCCTCGGGCGTTCCGCCACAAACAACAAAACTTATCCCCGTAAACGCCCTAAAAACTTCCGTGCGAAGCACTGTAACTTTAGGCGCGTCAAAGTGCTTTCATAAGGGTGGCTTTGCAAACGACACAGGGCGCACAGCGTACCTGGCGTACGCGTGCGGTCTGGGGCGTTTGTGAAACGCCCTTAGGGAAGTACTTTCACGCGCCGTCATAGTTTCGGGGCGACGACCCGTAATAGCTTTTGAAGATTCTCGAGAACGAATACGGCGTTGAATACCCCACCTTTTTTGCGATTTCCGCCATCGTCAAACCCTTCGACTTCATCATTTCCTTGGCTATTGTCATCCTCGTCTTCAAAACGTACTTCGGAAAAGTCTGCGCCGTGTACTCAAGGCAAAATTCGTCGAGCTGCTTTACAGATATGCAAAACTCGCTGGCAACATCCATCGAACGCCACTTCTTCTCGGGATTTTTCGCCACGCGCGAAAGCATCTCGGCAAGTTTATCGCGCTGCTCCTGCTTGGTCGCCCGCTGGTTCGGCAGGAACTCGCCCTTTACAAGCTCGGCGAGCGCGTCGGCGAGAGCCTCGAGAATAATCATGGAGCGGTGTTTGCCGTAGACCTCGTTCAGGTAGACGTGCATCACGGAGTGGATGTCGTTGAAGCGCGCAAGCGGCTTGATTATGATTTCGCTTCCGAAAATCCTGTTCCAATAGGCATTGTTTTTGAAGTGCATCCAGAACAGATTCGACTTCGGCACTTCGATGTACGAGTCGCACAGGCGGTTCGGCGGAATTATCAGGGCCTCGCCCTTGCGGAGTTTGTATTTTTTGCCGTCGTACTTTACCGAAAGCACCCCGCGCACGACGCACAAAACGTCGGTGAATTTCTTGTTTCGGCGCGAGTGGTAATAACCCTTTGTGTGTTCGGCGAATCCGCCCGAAACTATCCCGCGCTTTGCGAGAATGTCTGTCGGCAGATTTTCGGGAACGGTGATTGTGTGCGTACCGCTGTTGATTAGGTTCGACGGCATATAGCGGGTGCTACTGTTGTTCGAGAAGTAGCTTACCTTGTTGCCCCTTGGAAGAAGCCGGAGCTGGTTGTCGTCGAATATCTGCCAAATGTATTTTTCGTGCGGAGTAATCTTCTGCTTCATGGCAATATCTGTTTTTCCGAAGATACCTAAATTTATTACTGGCTTTTTTGCAAGAATTTATTTACAATGTCCGTGAGATTGCAAAACGGACGGTCGTGTCCGCCCGAGATTTCCCGACAACAGGAGAAAAACGGTTATGAAAAAATTATTATCGGCAACAACTATTACCGCCCTCGGCGCACTGTGCGCATCGGCGGCGGACGTTTCGTTCTACGGCTCTTCGACGGCGGAAGGCGCGTACGAATGGTCTTCGACAACAAAAAATCAGCCGTGGGCAAACGGCACGATGGCGACGACAAGCGACGAAGCCGTCTGGAAGGGCATCGACGGCAAAACCTCGGCGCCGGGATATATCATCTTCGACGGCACTCGCGAAATCGGCGCGATAAAAGTCAGCGGCGGCGGCGGAATCGGGAGCGATTTACACCTTATTTTCAGCGAAGAGAAGAACTCGGTATTGAACTTCTCGAAAGGTACTTCGTTCTTCAACCTGAACACCTACTACGCCGACCTGTATTTCGACGGCACGGGCGAAGTCAATTTCACCAACGCTACCACCTCGTACATTGCCTTGACGACGACGAACGCGACAAGCCAAAAGGCGAAAGTGGTTTTCGACACGGGAATCAAGTTCAACAATGCGAGCGCGTTCTCCGGTAAGGGGCAGGGTTCGGAAAACTCGCAGCTGCTCTTCAAGGGCGAAACGAACTTCAACAGCTACATGATGCTTTCGAACATCAAATTCTCGTTGGACGGCTCTACGAAAAAGTTCGTCGGCGGCGACATCGCGGCGGAGGGCGACTCAATCGTGGAGTTTACGAACGGCGCAAACGTGCAAACCTATGGGGGCTACAAAGGCAGAGGCGCTTCGGTGATAAACATAGACTCCGCTTCATCGTATACGCTCAACAATGCAAACTTTTTCTACGTCGGCACAGCAAATGAACACTCGGCGACGGCAAACATTTGGGGCACGGTAAACGCGGCGACTTCCACGCTGAAGGGCACGGGCGCGGCAACCTTCAACCTCAAGGAAGGCGGCAAGGCTACGTTCAAAACCGTCAGTTTCTCCGACGGCGCAAGCAATATGAAGATGAACATCGACGGCGCGATGAATGTCTCGGGAGAGTTCAAAACGGATTCCAACAACGATATGGTTGTAGGCAAAACGGGCACGCTGGCGGTCGACGGACTCTTCCTGATAACGGGCAACCTTACGACTGCGGCGGGCAGAATCTCGACGACCTTCAATTCGACGGGCAACGAGCTTAACGGCAACATCAAGATGAACGAGTTCGGCGGCTTCAGAGTCAACGCCGACAATAAGTGGAATTCCTCGGTTCTCTTGCGCGGCGGCAGAACGCAGATTGCGGTGGGCAATGACGCAACGTTCGAAATCAACTCGCTTCTGTCGATTTCGTCGGTTTCGGGAAAATCTTCCACGATTACGCTCGACGACGGTGCGCTGCTGATTGTCGGCAACATCAAAGGCTCGGCGACAGTGGGCAGCGAAGTTTACGTTGGTTTCGGCGAACTCGACGACGCTATAAGCAATTCGCTCGACATTGTCGGCTTCGAAGAAAAGAGCGTTCTCTTCCGTGCAATCGGCACGGACGAAGAAAACACAAAGTTCCTCTCGAAGATTCTCATCGACGGTGCAAAGAACGACGCCCTGCGCTTCAGCGAGCTCGACTCGGTGGCGGGCGGCTACTGGCTTACGACCGTTCCCGAACCCGCGGAATGGGCTGCAATCTTCGGGGCTATCGCACTCGGCTTGGCTCTTTACCGCAGACGCAAGTAGGACTATAAAACAGGCACTTTGAAGAAGCCCCGTAAAAGCGGGGCTTCTTTGTTTGTTCGGCAATGAAAAGCACGCCCAATAAACCACTTCCAATTTCACATAAGTTGAGCAAATTTGAGAAAAAATACATAAAACTTCTTTTCCATCTCAACAAACTATCCCGATTTATATATTTACATTCAACAAGATATAAAATCCAATTCAAAGAGAAAGGAGGGTGCTCTCAAATCTTTCTCAACAAACGGCAAATTGCAATTTACAAATTTTCAACAACATAAAATGCAAAAATATTCTTGACCAAAACGCAGTTCGGGCGTTGAATGAAAGCTTAACGCAAAAAATCATATTGGTATTATCTATGAAGAAAACGCTACTATATACATTCTGCCTGGCAGCCTTTGCGGCAACGGCAGGCGCGGAAACCTACACGGTAACGGCAGCCGCCGACTGCTCGGTTGCAATAAGAACAAACATCGACGCGACAAAAGCTGCGGGCAACGACCTCATCTTGGACACGTCGCTTGCACCCGCCCCCTCGGCTGGATACAAGACGGGTTATTACAATGTTAACGGCACTACGCCAACAATCACTTCGGTTAAGGCGACCGACGGCGAAGCACAGGGCTATGCAAACATCCGCAGCAGCCTGTCGATAGACGCAAACACATCCGAAGCGGTCACCGCGATGGACTCTGGGGGCTTTACGCAGACTTTGGGCACGCTGACGGTAACAAATTCAAGTGCCGACTACAAAGAAACCAATATGAAATTGGTGGCTACCGATTACTTCAACGTCGACAACGACACGGGCGGTCCTTCGAGTCAGGATGCCATCTTCACGCACTACAACGGCACGCTTCAGACAAAGAGCGTAAATGTAGGCGTTAAGGCGGGAAGCGGCTATACATCAAAGCTGACTATAGCGGCGGATTCGTACCTCCGCTGGGAAGGCGGTGCCGATGATAAAATGACAATCGGCAGCAAAAGTTTAGGCTCGGGCGAATTGAACGTAAACGGCACTCTCGATGTCGGCGGTTCGATATATATCGACCAAAGGGGTTCGCTCAATGTTGCCGAAGGTGCAACGCTCAAAATGAACAACAGAGGGCTTAGCATATTTTCGACGAATGCGCAAATCAACGGCGCGCTCAATATGTCGCCGGGAAGCACCATCTACATCGCGACGACCTCGTCGCTTGTAATGGGCGAAAACGCGACTTTCTCTTCGTCGGGACAACTCTTTAATTTCAAGAATCACGGCTCGTTCGTATACAATCACGTCAATACGTCGGAAAAGCACTTGGTGCTCAGAAAGGAGAATATACTGTACGCGGGTTCGACAACGACGGTTGTGGGACGCATCGATATGGCAGGCTACGACGCGGGAGACTGGGGCATACAGAAATCGACTCTCGAAATCCGGAACGGCGCGACGATGACAATCAAGAACGCCGACTCGAGCGCGCGCGATGCAAAGTATATGCTCTGGGGCAACACGCAAACCGACCTCAGACAGGAAGACGCCATCAAGGACGAAAACGGCAAGGGTGTCCGTCTGGCTTCGGCCTGCAACTTCAACGGCAACGGCAATGTCGTAAACATCTACTCAAAGCAGACGTTCAAGGACTTGTACCTCAATTCTTCGGAATCGGGAAATTCGCTTGAAATCAACCTGATGAACGATACCGCAAAGCTCATTTTCGACTCAGAAGAAACGACGATAAACATTTCAAATGGCACGTCGCTCAAAATTACGGGCTTTGCCGACAACAAGGTTAACATCGGCACGACAGCGGAGTCGTACAACAACCTTGTCAATGCGCTCAAGGACGGCAGACTCGAAATCTACGATACGTCGGACAAACAGGTTTTGGCTGATGGCATCGGAATCGACTCCAACGGCTGGTTGACTATGACGGCAGTTCCCGAACCCGCGGAATGGGCTGCAATCTTCGGGGCTATCGCACTCGGCTTGGCTGTCTACCGCAGACGCAAGTAGCACCGAAAAACAGACTTTTCGAAAAGCTCCGCGCGCGCGGAGCTTTTTTTGTGCGCCGTCCGCCCGTGTATTGTGCTTGACAAAAATCGGACAAGGCGAAAAAATTCTCGCGCATTATAATAATTACAATGAAGGCTGCCATCAAAAACATATTTACTACAACGCTCTGCATTGCTGCATATTCGGCTTTGTTTGCCGACAAAGTTACAATCGCGGGAAAATATACGAACACAACGGGTCAACGCGAGTCCATAACGGGTGTCAACGCCGATACCAACCTTATTCTCGACGCCACGCCCAACCAAGCGGCAGACAAGGGCGAAATGTTCCGCGCCACGGACGGCAAAATCGTCAAGACGATAACCGCAATCGATTCGACTGCCGCCGACGGCAAGGGCAAGGTGAACATTGCAAGCTACGGACCGACGGACGGTATAACGGTCGACGTAAATTCGGCTGCCGATATCACCGCAATTTCCGCGGCCTCGTGGGCGCAAAACTTTATGCTGACCACGGTAAAAAACTCGAATGCCGACTACAAGAAAGCAAATGTTTTGGCAGATTTCGGCTCGCAGTTGACAATCGATAGCGGCGCGGATACTCAGGGGCAGTCGATGGTTTTCGAGCACTTCAACGGCACGGTGAAAGCGACAAAAACCGTTATAGGGCTAAATACCAAGGCGGAATCAAAGCTCTGGATTAAAGAGGATTCGAACGTAAATTGGGCGGGCAGACTGGAATCTTGTATGGAATCGCGCAAGGCGGGGCTCGTGCAAATTGACGGCACGCTTACGGTGCAAAGCAAGACAGGCAATTTCGTCTTCAAGGGCGGACAGTTCAACATCGGCGAAAAGGGTGTGTTCAGGTCGCTCGACAACTGGCTTTCCATCGACACAGGCACAACGTCGAACGTCTACGGCAAGCTCGAAATGGGCGGCGGCAGCAAAATCTTCGTAAACGGAACGCTGAACATCCACAACACAAAGCCCGTCCAACAGCTCAAATTGTTCATGGTGGAATCGAACGGCACGTTCAACCAAGCAACGGCTTCGACGAACAACGGCGTAAGATTCGTCCGCAAGGCGGAGCTCTTTGAAGGGGCAAACTGGAATGTAGACCAAATTGTTGACCTCTTCGGCGAAAGGATGAAAGATGTCGACTTGGGTATAACCCGCGCGGTACTCAATGTTCAATCGGGCGCACATGTTGTGGTCAACGAAGTTTCGGGCGTAAACGCGCGAATCAGACTTTGGGGCAACTCGGAACTGAACCTCCATCAGACGAACGCGTTCAAAGACCAAAACGGCAAGGGAATCAGAATCGCCACGGCGTTGGACGTAAACTCCGACCTCGGAAGCGTAATGAATGTATACTCGGAACAGACTTTTGAAGACATCTACATTACAAGCGGCTCGGCTCTCGATATCAAAATGCAAAACGACCTTGCAAAACTCATTTTCGAAGGCGAAGGTAGAACCGTTTCGATAGTCAAAGACGGCGAATTGCGAATCTACAACTTCCGCGAAAATTCCATTTACGTCGGCACGAACTCCGAAACAATTTCGGAACTCGCAAAGGCGCGCTTCTACGACTCGGAAAAAAATCTGCTCAACGTTAGGGTAAACGAAAGCGGCTGGCTGACGGCAGTTCCCGAACCCGCGGAATGGGCTGCAATCTTCGGGGCTATCGCATTCGGCTTGGCTGTCTACCGCAGACGCAAGTAGCACCGAAAAACAGACTTTTCGAAAAGCTCCGCGCGCGCGGAGCTTTTTTTGTGCGCCGCCGTGTATATTTTAAGTGTTGCATTAGCTCGGTATTGTTTTATCGTCGGCGGAGTATGATTATGGAAAAAATTTTAGCATCCGCTCTGGCGGCTTTCGCGATTCTGTCGCTCTCGGCGTGTTCGAATGCCGACTACTCCAATGCGGACGACACTCTGCCGAAAGTTTCCGACGCCAAGCCGAAGGTTGTCGTCCTCGACGGCTTCAAAAAAGAGAACATTGCCTACCTCGACCGAAAGAGCGCGAAGCTCCCGCCCGACGGCAAAACGCTGTCGATAGATACGACGCAAACGGGCGGAAAGTTCTTTGCGAATATCCTGAAATTCAAGACGGGTATGTTAAAGCCGAACACTGCGTATGTGTTCAACATGACGGCGAAAGTCGAAGCGGACTCCGACGCGTATCTGCACATGCTTGTACGAAACACGGCAAATTTCCGCAACGGCACGGATGCGCTGAGATTCAACGTCGTCGCAAACGGCAGACCCGAAAAATTTTCCGTAAGGTTCAAAACGGAGGAAAACGGCGGCGACTACGCGCTTATGTTTACGGCGTTTTCGAAACTCTCGGCTGTTGTCGAAAATGTGTCGATTATCGAAGACGACTCGTTCCGCGCAATACCGATTGAAGGCAACAAGACCGACTACGTTCTCGACCGCTCCGCCCTGCCGACGGGAGCGAAGGAGTTCGACATCGACCTGCCGAACAACCCGAACGGCGCAATCGTGCGGGCGAAGGATTTCGGAATAACGCCCGAAAAAACCGTGCATCCGAAAGACATAAACAAGGCCCTCGAGCACTGCAAAAAAATCGGGGCGGCGAAGCTGCTTTTCGAAAAGGACGCCGTCTACAACCTCGTAGGCGACAGCTCAATCTTGATTGCCGACATGAAGGATTTCACATTCGACGCAAACGGTTCGACTTTCGTTTTCCTCAAGAAAAAAGCCAGCAACTTCTGGATTAAGGACAACACCAGAATCAAAATCTGCAATCTCAAAATCGACTGGGACTGGAGCAAAGACCCGCTCGCAAGCCTCGTGAAAATCACCGAGGTAAACGACGCGGAGGGCTATGTGGAATTCAAGTTCGTCCACTACGACACGTTTCCCCATGCGCCTGACTATGTGCGCTGCGCCACGCTCTCGGCGTGGGACGAAACCGAAAAATCCGTCGGATTGGAGGGCGTAATGCCGTTCAACTACGATATGTTCCCTGGGCGCAAGCCGCGCCCGAAATTCAAATGGACAACTCCCAACACGCTCAGGCTCTACGGCAACACAAACCACCCCTCGGCAAAAGTCGGCAGACTGTTCAGAATGCAGCACTACTACTACGATATGAACAATTTCGTGATGCTTTCAAACACGCACATCACGCTCTCGGACATCACGGTTTATTCGAACCCGGGGCACGCGTTCCTCCAGCACGGCAAGCAGAAATTCACGCACTTCGAACGCGTGAAAATAGTGCCGAAAAAGGAAGACGAAAAGCGCGTCATAACCTGTACAGCCGACCACTACCACATTGCTTCGTCGCTCGGCTACATAAAGCTCGACGGCTGCGATTTCTCGTTCGGCGCGGACGACTGCATAAATATGCACGACAATTCGTCGTACGGTGCTAAGTGCGGCGAAAGGTCGATGCGCTCGCGCCACAACTACGGCAGGGAGGGCGACATAATCGAATTCAGAAACACGGACTACTCGCCGCTCGGTTTTTCGGCGAAAATCGTTTCGAAGAGGAAGCTCGCAAACGGCTACGAAATTTCGTTCGACAAGCCGCTGCCGAAAAACGCGAACGGCAACTACATCGTCTTCAACCGCGCTTTCGACACCCGCAACGTAATCGTGCGCAACTCGTACTTCCACCACAACAGGGCGCGCGGAATCTTGGTGCTCGCCCGCGACGTTCTGATTGAAAACTGCAAATTCAAACGCAACGAAATGGGCGCGATAAAAATCGAAACGGGCTACACGCAGAACACTTGGTGCGAGGGGTTCGGAGTGGACAACGTTGTCGTGCGCGGCAACTCGTTCGACTCCTGCAACCAACTCGGAGTAAAAAACTGGAATTTCGAACGCGACATATTCATCGGCGCATACCTCAAGGGCGACCCCTCTACGGAACAAACACGCTACCCTATCATCAGGGACATTCTCTTCGAGAAAAACACGTTCAAGGATACTTTCGGAATGGTCGCAACAATCGGTTCGGCGCAAAACGTGGTCTTCAACGAAAACGTCTTCACGAACAATACAAAACGCAAAACGCCGCGCGACTACAGGAACGGCTTCTTCGTAATGTCGTCGTCGGATGTGAAAATCGTGGGCAACAAGTTCGAAAAATCAGACCTCGCGCCGAATCCGAAGGTAGTGTACGACTCGTCGGACACGAAGAAAATCGTGGTGAGAAAAAACACCGTAAAATAACATTGCGCAATAAAAAGCCGATGAACGCGGCAATCACGGCAATCGCGTACGCCACGGGCGAAAACAGGTTCACGCACGGAATGCTGCGCGAACGTCTCGGCGCGGAGACGGCGGACAAAATCGCCGAGATGTCGGGTATTTGGCAGCGCAGGGTGGTTGATTCGAAAACCTGCGCGTCGGACTTGGCGGAGAAAGCCGTGCGGCTGCTCGGACGCGAAAAGCTCGCAGCTCCGGAAGACTTCGACCTGTTGGTTTTCGCGACCCAAACGCCCGACTACGCAATGCCGTCGACCGCCTGCATTATGCAGGACAGGCTCGGACTGCGCAAAACCTGCGCGGCGTTCGACGTAAATTTGGGATGTTCGCAATTCCCCTACTCGCTGGCGACTGCGGCGGCGTGGATAAATTCGGGGCTTGCAAAAAAAGCCCTCGTGATAACCGCCGACACGCCCTCGCGCCTCATACATCCGCTCGACAAAAGCGCGGTATCGCTTTTCGGCGATGCGGCGGCGGCGGCGGTCGTTGAACGTTCCGACGAAAATTCGATTGTCGATTTCGATTTCGGCACGAACGGCGCGGGGTTCGCCGATTTAATCTGCCCGACTTCGGGTATGCGCAACCCTCCAAAGCCCGAGGACTTCGAGGAATACCGCGACGAAAACGGGAACGTGCGCACGAACGCGAATATGAAAATCGACGGGCTGAAAATTTTCGCCTTCGCCTATAAAACCGTTCCGCAGAGCGTGAATAGGCTGCTCGGAAAAAACGGTCTTTCGGTGGACGACATCGACCTTTTCGTGTTCCATCAGGCGGGCGAAATGATTGTATCGGCGGCGGCGAAGCGTCTGAAAATTCCGCGCTCGAAGCTCCATTTTAAAATGCACGACATCGGCAACTGCGGCGGGGCGAGCGCGCCTATCGCCCTTGCCGACGCGGCGGCGCACGGCGTGCTGAAGGCGGGGATGAAAGTCGTTGTCTGCGCGTTCGGCGTGGGGCTTTCGTGGGGCTCGGCGTTGATAAACTGGAGCGGAAGCTTCCGCGGCGCGGCGACTGCCGACGACTATTCGGACTCGCCCGCAAAACCGCAATCGCAAATGTAGGCGGCGGAAAATTCGGGAAGCCGAAACGTCTTCGCGAAAAAATCAGAAGCAGCCCGTCAAGCCGCCGTCTACCACAATGGTCTGCCCCGTAATGTACGACGACGCGTCGGAAGCCAAGAATGCGGCGACTTCCGCGACCTCGTCCGCGCGCCCGAAACGCCCGAGCGCAACCGAATCTTTATAGCGTTGCGAAAGCTGGCGCGGAATTTTCGCCGTCATGTCCGTTTCGATGAAACCGGGGCAAATTGCGTTCGACCGAACGCCCTTGCGCCCGAGTTCGGCCGCCAATGCCCGCGAAAATGCGCAGAGTGCGCCCTTGCTCGCCGCGTAGTTTGTCTGCCCTGCAATGCCGACGACCGCCGCGGCGGACGAGACGAAAATCACCGAGCCCGCCTTTTGCGAAAACATTTTTTTCGCCGCCAGTTTCGTCCAACGGTATGCCCCAACGGCGTTCGTTTCGAGCACGGAAGTGAAATCGGAATCGGGCTGCGTTATTATGAAGCCGTCTTTTGTGATTCCCGCATTGTTGACGAGAATGTCGATGCGCCCCGCTACGGAAAAGATTTCGCCGAAAGTGCGGTCGATGGCGGCGGGGTCGGACTGGTCGCATTTGAACGCCGCCGCCCCGTTTGCGGCGGCAACGCGCGACGCGGATTCGGCGTTCGAAGCGTATGTGAAGAAGACCCGCGCTCCGAGTTCGCAAAATTTCGAGACGACAGCCGCGCCGATTCCGCGCGAGCCGCCCGTTATGATTGCGGTTTTGCCGTCGAGCGGCTTTCCTGTAGAAAATTGCGGTGCCATAATTGCTGTCGGAAATTACCCGTCCATTCCGCGCTCGAGGCTCGCGGCAAAGACGAACGGACGCGAGACGGTCGAAACTGTTGCGGGGGAATCGGGAGAGAGGGAAAAGTCGAAACCCGACGCGGCATATTCCTTCGAAAACAGCCCCAAGCCGATGTTTGCCGAAAGCGTCGGGCTTTCAGCCGACACGGCGACTTCGCCGACCTTCTCCGAACCGTCGAAAATCTCCGCGCGCTCGGGAATTGCGCCCGAGGTTTTCAAGCCCACAACGGTGCGTTCCACGCCCGCATTGCGCTTTGCGAAAATCGCCCCGAAACCGTCGAACGATTCTTTGTCGAAATCGACCATCCATTGCAGCCCGAGCTCGAGCGGGCAGCCGATTTTCGCGCCCTCGGCGTAGACGTTGAAAAAATTGCCCTCGAGCCGCGCGATTGCGTGAGCGTCGAAGCCGCATAGCGTTCCGCCGACCGATTCGAGCGATGCCGAAATTTTTCCGTACAGGCTTTCGGCCGCCGATGCAGGAGCGAGAAACTGGTAGCCGAATTCGCCAGTTCTGCCGTTGCGCATAAGGAACACGTCCGCGCCGTCGAAGTCGTATTTTTCGACAGAAAGGACGGAAAGGTTCAAAATGTCCGAGCCGAAAACGTCGCGCACCACGCGCCACGCAAGGGGTCCGTCCACGGAAAGCAGAACGCGGTCGGCGGTTTTGTCGGCTTCGGGCGGCTCGGCGAGAACGGAAACCGCCCCGTCGGAAAGCGGTTCGCACACTGCAACAACCTTGTCGGCGGCGTTTGCGACAAACGCTTCGGCGGCGATGCGCCCGCTTTCGTCGGCGAGAAACGTGTCGATTATCCTGCCGTAGCGGAGCTTGAGAATGTTGGCCGCAAGCCTTGTGTCGAGAAAGTCGATGCCGTCGGACTCGCCGTATTCGAAAATTTTCGAGAACGAAAAATCGCAGAGGGCCGCGGTAGTGCGCAGGGCGTTGAGTTCCCGCCTTACGTCGCCGAAATTCGCCACGCACTGCGCGCCGCCGAGCGCGCCGAAATCCGCGCCCGCAGCAGTCCATATATCCTTTAAAATCAGTTCGCGCATTGTGCGTCCTTTTGCGAAATTATGTAGTCTACTAGGGTGTTGAGCGAGCGCAAAACGCCTGCGGAATTTTCGGGCATCTTGACGGAAAAATTGTTTTCCACGCACAGGACAATCTCGAGGATGTCGAGCGAGTCCAAGCCCAAGCCCGAACCTATAAGCGAAACGTCGTCCGAGAGATCGTCGGGCGAGTACGGGATGTCGAGATTTTCGACAAGCTTTTCCTTGAGCGTTCGGCATATTTGCCTGCGCATTTGCAGTCTGTTTTTATCTACGGACATTTCTTTCTTTTGGTTTGTATAAACGGCGCGTTTCTGCAAGTCTTACGGTTTAATAAACAGGCACTCTGGCGAAAATCTCCCCCCTTTTCAAGAGCAAAGCTCAATGCATGAAAATTTGCGTCGCAATACCGACTTACAACCACACCGAAAGGCTCGGCGGAATCGTCGCGTCGCTGCCGCGCGGCGTCTGCGCCGTGGTCGTCGACGACGGCTCTAATCCGCCAGTTAAAGTCGGCGGGGAAAATGTTCGGCTTTTGCGTTTCGAAAAGAACAGGGGAAAGGCGGAGGCATTGAAAGCGGCGTTCGGTTTCGCGGGAAAGCTCGGGTTCACGCACGTCGTCACGATGGATGCCGACGGGCAGCACGCACCGTCCTCCCTGCCCGACTTCATATCCGCCGCCGAAAAATCTCCCGACAAAATAATAGTGGGTATACGCGATTTCGACGCGCCCGACATTCCGCCGAAGCGGAGATTCCTAAACAAATTCTCCAACTTCTGGTTCGAACGCGAGACGGGCGAAAGGCTCGGCGACACGCAGTGCGGCTTCCGCTGTTATCCGCTTGCGCAAATCGAAAGGCTCGCGCTCGACTTCGGCGGATTCGTGTTCGAGGTCGAACTTCTGGTAAAGGCGGCGTGGGCGGGAATCGGGTTCGAACAAATTCCGATTCCGACAATCTACGACGAAAGCACAATCGGCGGTTCGCACTACAAGCCGTTTTCGGACACGCTCAAATTCACGCTGATGAACACCAAACTCTACTTCCAGTCGCTGCTGCTTCCGCGCGGCCGGCTCAAAAAAATCGCGCTCAAAAAATGAACGCCGCGGGAAAATTCGTACTCCGGACGGCGGCGCACAAAAGGCTTTGCGCGGCGGCGACCGCAATCTTCGCGGCGGTTTCGCTCCTCGCGCTATCGGGCGCAAAGTTCCGTTCCGACATCTACGACATTGTGCCGTCGGGCGACCGCATTGTGCGCTCGCACATCGCGGCGGCGAAAAAGTTCGGCCAGTCGAAAACGCTTTTTTTCAACGTTTCGGGGGAAAACGCGGAAGAAGTCTGCGACGCGCTCGAAGCGGGACTTCGGAAAATTCCGCAAATAGCGTCGGTAACGGGCGGGTCGGATTTTTCGCTTGCGGACGCGTTCCGCGCAGCCGCGGCAGCCGCGCCGAAAACGTTCACCGCCGAAGACGAAAAAACGCTCGAAAAAAATCTCGAAAAAACGGCGGTGGAAAAGCGCATGCTCGAATTGAAAAAACGGCTTTCGGGGTTCGGTTCGGCGTCCGCCGTGGAGACGCTCAAAAACGATCCGCTCGGGCTGCTTGCGCCGTTTTTCGAAAAGCTAAAAGCCGCTGCCGATACGAGCGCAATCGCCGACTTGTCGGGCGGGCGAATCGGGCGCGGCGGCAACTTCTTGGTGCTTGCCGAAGGTTCGTTCGACCCCGCCGACTCGAAGAAAAGCGCGGCTCTGACGGAACGCGTGGACGCGTTGCGGGCGGACATTGCGGCGAAATTTCCGAATGCGAAAATCGCGGTTGCGGGCGGCTACAGAATCGCGGCGGACAACGCGGCGATTGCATCGCGCGACTCCTCGCTTGCACTCGCGGGAACGGTTGCGGTTGTCGCGCTCGTCTGCTTTGCGGCGTTCTCGGCGCGCATTCTCGCGCCGCTTGCGCTTTTGCCTTCGCTTGTGGGCACGGCGGCGGCGTTCGGCGTTCTCGCGCTGTTGTACGGCGAAATTTCGACAATCGCAATCGGCTTTGCGTCGGTTGCGGTTGGGGTTAGCGTGGACTATGCGGTACACATTTTGTACGCGCTCGACGGCGGCGGAAAAATCGCTCCGCAACGCGCCGCCGGAGCGGCGTCAGACCTTGCAAAGCCGATTGCAATCACGGCGGGAACGACCGTCTTGGCGTTCGCGATAATGGGATTGTCGGGGTGCTTGGGATTCGCGCAGATAGGGATTTTCGGAGCGGTCGGAGTATGCGTTGCGGCGTTGGTCGCGGTGTTTGTTATGCCCGTGTTTTCGGTCGGCGCGGGTGTCGAAAGCAAAGGGGAAAACGCATTCGAACGGCTCGCGAAATATGCCGCGCGCGGCGGCGGGAAATCGGCTTTCGCGGCGGCGGCATTGTGTGCGGCGGCCGTGCCGTTTGCGTGCAATGTCGGGTTCGACGGCGAAATTTCGTCGCTCGGCGCACTCGCAAAGGACTCGAAGTCGGACGACGCAACTTTGCGGAAAGTCTGGGGCGGCGCGCTGGCGAAAACTTTCATTGTGGTCGACGGGATAAACGCGGCTCAGGCAAAGCAACGCTGCGCGGAAGTCGAAAGGTTTTCGGCGGCGTGCGGCGCGAAAGTTTTCCCGATAACGCCGATTTTACCCGACGAAAAAACGGCGGTGGAAAACGAAAGACGCGCCGAAAAATTTCTCTCGGGGAAAACAGTCGCCGACGCGCTGGAGACGGCGAAAAAATGCGCGGCGGAAAACGGTATAAACGCGAACGCGCTTTCGCTTGCGCTCTTCGGGAACCGCGGTGGAAAGGCGGACGGCGCGGGTAGAAGCGCGTTCGAAAAATTCTTCGAATCGAGGCTTTCGGTTTCGGGCGAAAACGCGTCGGTTTCGTTTTCCGTCGAACTTCCGAAGGATGCGGACAAAGCGGCTTTCGCGGGGGAAATCGCAAAAAAATTTCCGTTTGCAAACTACATCGACGCAAAATTTCTCGGTTCGCACATAGCGCACAAGAGCTTCGAATGGCTTGTGAATTTCGCGGCGGCGGCGGTGCTTGCGGCGGGCGCGTACATTTTCGTTTTGACGCGCAGTCTGCGTTTTGCGGCGGCGGTAATGCTGCCCGTTGCGGCTGGGCTGCTTTGGACTTTCGGGATTTTCGGCGCAATAGAGATGAAGATAAACATTGTCGGGGCGGTATTCGTGATTTTCGCGGTGTGCCTCGCGCAGGACTATGCAGTGTTCTCGATTTTCTCGAGGGCGCGCGGCGGCGGCGGGCGGGCGGCGGCGGCGGTGCTCGTGTCGGCGGTTACGACTGTCGCGGCGTTCGGAATGCTCGCGCTCTCGTCGCATCCCGTATTGCGCGGCATCGGCGCGGCGGCGGCGGTGTCGATTTCGTCGATTTTAATTGCGACATTCCTGCTTGCGGGAGTGACGGCAAAACTTGCTGGAGTGGAAAAAAATGGATAGAGGCTGGACGGGCAAAAGCTACGGCGGATATTTCGGCAACAAGTGTTTTGCGCTGTTGCTGAAACTGGGATTGTTCCCCGCGTATTTGCTGCTGGTTTTCGTGGCGGCATATTTTATGTTCTTCAGGCGCGCGGCGTGCGCGGGCGGCGTGCGGTTTCTCTCGCGCGTAGACGGTCGGGAAGTCGGCGCGTTCTCGCCCGAAACATACAAGCTGCTGATGTCGTTCGGAGTGTGCCTGCTCGACAGGGCGGCGTATTATTTCGGCAGCAAAAAAATCGAAATCGACGACGAGTGCGGAAAAGTTCTCGAGCCCCTTCTGGCGGACGGACGCGGCGCGGTGGTGCTTACCGCGCACGTCGGCGGTTGGGAGATGTCGGGCGCGGAGCTTTTCAAGTACGGAAGGCGCGTATTCGTTTTGGGCGTGGACAACGAAGACCCGAAAATCCGCGCGATCGGCGAGTCGATGCGGAAGGTCGACAAGCCCGAAATATCGGGCGGCTACGGCGCGGCGGCGAACATCGAAGCGTATGCCGCTCTCAGGGGCGGCGCGATTGTGGCGATGCACGCCGACAGGTATGCGGGCGGGCGTTTCTCCGAAGCAGATTTTTTCGGCGGCAAAGTCAAAGCCCCGACGGCGGCGTACCATCTCGCGAAGGCGGCAAACGCGGCGGTCGTGCAGACGGTCTGCGTGCGCGAAAAACTTTTCAAATACAGAATGTCCGCCTTCCCGCCGATAGACGCGGCGAACCTTGCGCCCGAAGAATGCGCGCAGATATTCATGCGCAACCTGCAGTCGGTCGCGACAAAATACAAATACCAGTGGTTCAATTTTTACGACTTCTGGAAATGAAATATGCTTGCCCGCCCGCGCGGTTTCGGTACTCTCCCAATCCGAACTTTTTTATCGAAATGGACAGGGAACAGCTTGCAGCAGACATCAAACGGAAAATCCTCGCCGCCCTCAATCTCAAGGGCGTTTCGCCCGAAGACATCGAAACGGACGCCAACCTGTTCGGCGACGACGGATTGGGATTGGACTCGGTGGACGCGCTCGAACTGGTCGTGATGACCGAGCGCGAATACGGCGTAAGCATTGACGAAAGCACGGATACGAAAAAGATTTTCGCGTCGGTCGGCGCGCTTGCCGACTACATTCTGGCGGATAAAAAATGAACCGCGCCGTAGCAGTTGCCGCGACGGGGCTTTGTTCGGGCGCGGGTGCAACGCTCGAAGCGTCGACGGATGCGGCGTTTGCGGGCGCGGACGCTCTGGCGAAAATTTCGCTTTTCGAAAGCCCCAAGCACGGCGGAAAATTCGTTTCGGTAGCGGACGGAATCGCCGTAAAACGTGGACGGTCGCGCTGTACGGAAATGATGTTCGCAGCCCTCGGCGAAGCTCTGGCGAAATTCGACATTTCCAAAATCGCGCCCGAAAGGGTTTTCGTCTACGCGGGCACGAGCATAGGCGGGATTTTCGAAACCGAAAATATGCTCGCCGAAAACAAAAAAAACGGAACAGAAAATCTTGCCGCGCTCGCGGGCTACGAGTGTTCGACGCTCGCGGAACTGGCGGCTAAAAAATGCGGCGCGCGCGGCGAATGCGCGGCGTTCTCGACGGCGTGCTCAAGCTCTTCGCTCGCGCTTGCGGAGGCGTGCAACGCGATAGTATCGGAACAGTGCGACGCGGCGGTGGTCGTGGGGATCGACGCGCTCTCGCGCATAACGGTAAACGGCTTCGGCTCGCTGCTGCTGCTTTCGCAGGGCAAGTGCAGACCTTTCGACAAAGACCGCGACGGAATAAATCTGGGCGAAGCCGCAGGCGCGGCGATTCTCTGCGCCGACGGATTTCTGGGCGGCGCAAAGCCCAAAGCCTACATCGCGGGCTGGGCGCGAACTTGCGACGCATACCATGCAACGGCACCTTCGCCCGACGGCGCGGGCGCGGCGCGGGCGTTCGAAAACGCCCTCGATTGCGCGGGCGTTGCGCCGGAAAAAATTTCGTACTACAACGCGCACGGAACGGCGACGAAAGGCAACGATTCGGCGGAGGGCGCGGCGTTGCGGAAAATCTTCGGCGGGAAAATTCCGCCCGTCTCGTCGCTCAAGCGCGTGTTCGGGCACACTCTCGGCGCAAGCGGAATCGTCAACGCAATCGTCTCGGCGGAAGCGATGGAACGGTCGCTGATTCCGCCGAATGCGGGCTTCGAAAACTTCGACGAAAGTACGGGCGTGCATCCAGCGGAGTCGGCAAAAAATGCCGAAGTGGAAAACGTGCTCAGCGTATCGCTCGGGTTCGGCGGCAACAACGGCGCGGTCGTGCTTTCGCGCGAACGCCCGCAGACTAAGCCGCGGAACGGCGGCAAAAGGATTTTCGTATACGGCGGCGCGGTGCTTTCAAACGGCGGAATATATCCAGACGGCGAGCTGCTCGCGGGCGAGTCTCCGCTGAAAACGCGCAAGTTTGCGCATCTGCAAAAAATGGGGCTTCAGGCGGCGAAAGACGTTTTGGCGCAGGCAAAGCCCCTTGCCTGCAAAAACAGAACCGCCGTCTGTTGGGGAACGGGGCTGGGAATGACCTCGCAGACCCGCGCGTTTGTCGAAAACGTTCTCGAAAAGCGCGAAGCAGAGCCTATGCCGACCGCGTTCACAAATTCGGTGCACAATGCGGTTCCGTCCGCCATTGCCGTGCGCGAAAAATTCGGCGGGCTGAACGGCGCGGTTACGGCAAAGGAAATATCATTCGAAGCCGCGCTTGCGCAGGCGTTGCGCGAAATAAAATCGGGCGGTGCGGACGCGGCGGTAGTGTGTGCGGGCGACGAATACTGCTCGCTTGCCGCCGACTTTTTGAAGACTTCGAAGTATTCCGAAAACGACGGTTCGAATCTCTCGGATTTTGCGGCGGCGTATTATGTCGGCGCGGAAGGCTCGGCGGAATCCGCGCCGCTCTTCGAGATTCTCGACTGCGACATCCGCAGACTCCCCGCCTCCGACAAATCCGAATGCGACGCAATCGAAAAAATCCTGAAAAGGCACAACATTGCATTCGGCGATGTGAAACGCTGGCTTTCGCCCGCGCCGTGCAATGCCTACCAACGCAAACGGCTCGCGGGAATCGCCGAAAAATCGGGGCTCGACGCGTTCGATTCGCCTTTCGAAAAGTACGGCGGGAACTACTGCGTTTCGGCGGCGGCATTTGCCGAATGCTCCGGCGGCGGCGCGGAAATATGCGCGCTCTACACGATTTCATCCACTTCGATGCGGGCGTTTACGCTTTTCAAAAAACTATGAAAAAAATTCTTTCTCCAATCCCGATGCTTGTCGCGGCGGCCGAAATTTTCGCGGCGGGCGGAACTGTGTGCATTGAAATGGAGCGGCAAAAGTTCGTTTCGATTCTGGCGGAACCCGTGGTCGGCAAGTGCGAAATCGTCGCCGACGAAAGCGGAAACGTGCGTTGGCGCGTGTTCTCGCCGTTCGAGTCGCTGCTTATCGTAAACGGACGCGGCGCATTCAGGTTCGAAAAAATCTCGGGGCAGTGGCGCAAACTGGAATCGGGCTTCGCCGAAAAGGTGCGCAAGATTGCGGCGGAAATCGCGGCGGTTGCAAGGGGCGAAATTCCCGAATCGTACGCCGTGCGGCGCAACGGCAAAACCGTCGTCCTCGTTCCGAAAAGTTCGGCGACGGCAAGATTCGTAAAGTCGATACGCATTGAACTCGACGGGCGCGGAAACATTCCGCGGTCGATAGAATTCGAAGAGCCAAACGGCGACAAAACGGTTTTGAAAACGACAGCGGCGGCTGAAAATCCGCAAAATGCACAGGCGGCGTTCGACGAATCTGACTTTCTCGGTTTCGAAAAAAAATGAGGTGCGCGTTTTTGATATTTTCGCTTTTTGCGGCTGTTTGCGCGTTCGGCGGCGCGGCTTCGCCTTTCGCGGGGATGTCGTACATTCAGCGCGGGATTTTGGAATACGGCGGCGCGGAGATTCCGCTGACGGTCTACGTGGCGCGCAACGGGAATGCGGTGGATATGGCGGTTGAGTCCGATGCGGGAACGCTTGCGAAGGTTTCGGTATCGGCGGACGACGGGCGCGAGCTTGTGTGTGTCGGCGGCGCAATCCTGCCCGAGCGACTTGTGCGCCGTTTTGTTCTGCGCGACTTGCGCGTTGCGCTCGGGCTGGGCGGTTTCGATGGTTCAGCTGTTGTGGTGCGAAGGGTTGCGGACGGCAAAACGGTGTCGGTATCGACCGACGGCTACGCCATGGAATTTTCGGACTACAAAAAAATCGGCGGCATCTGTGTTCCGTCGCGAATCGAAATATCGGACAAAAACTATCGCCTCGGGCTGGATTTTGTCGGCGAAATAAAACGCCGTTAGAGTGCGGCGCGGAATAAAAAATTATGGAATTTTCAAAAAATACAACCGGCGAAAAAATCACGGCGGCAATTACGGGTATCGGCGCGATAACACCGATAGGCTGCAGCTGCGCGGAAATTCTCGAATCGCTGCGCGCCCGGCGCGATGGAATAAAAACGGCGGCGAAAATCGACACCGCTCCCTTTGCGTCGCATCTGCTCGGCGAGTGCCCCCCGTTCGACTTCTCAGAGACGATGACAGCGGGCGAGTTTGAAACCTTTACAGATCCCTACATAAGGCTCGCGATTTCGGCGGCGCGCAAGGCGGTTGCCGATGCGGGTTTCGACGGTCTCCCCGCGCGTACTGCGGTGGTGCTTGCAACCTGCAACGGCGGGCTGAATTCGGGCGAGCTTGAATACAGGCGGGAATTCGGTGACGCCGCTGCGAAGTTCGATGCGAACACGCTTGCGCAATACGAGCACAGCGCGGTCTGCAAGGCGATTGTCGGCTCGCTTAAAATCGGCGACGAGTGTTGGCTTGTCAATACGGCATGCTCGGGCGCGACGGCGGCGTTGGGGATGGCCGAGTCGCTCGTGGAATCGGGACGCTTCGACTGCGTGCTGGCTGGCGGCGCGGACGCCGCGTCGCTCGTGAACTATGCGGGGTTCTGCGCGATAAAAGTTGTATCGCCCGAAAAGACCGCGCCGTTCTCGAATCCCGCGGGAATGAATCTCGGCGAAGGCGCGGCGTTCTGGATTGTCGAAAACAGAACCCTTGCGAAAAAACGCGGCGCAAAAATATACGGCAAAATCATAGGCCACGCAATCACGGGCGACGCGCACCACCCAACCCAGCCCGATCCGCGCGGCGACGGCGCGTTCAGAACCATGCGCAACGCGCTCGAAAATGCGGGCGTTGGAATCGGGAAAATCGGCTGCATAAATGCGCACGGCTCGGGAACGGTTGCGAACGACAAGTCGGAATCGAAGGGCATTGCGAAAATTTTGGCGGGCGAGGAAATTCCGGTTACGTCCACGAAGTCGTACACCGGTCACTGCATGGGCGCGACGGGAATCATAGAGGCAACCTGCCAGCTCCTTGCGATGAACGACAATTTCATTCCGCCGACGCTCCGCAATACGGGCGTGCGTCAGGGCTGCGAAGTCGGCGCGGTCGGCGGCGCGGGAATCGAAAAAAATTACGACTGCTTCCTTTCGGCAAACTACGCCTTTGCGGGCAACAACGCTGCGGTTGTCGTGGCGAAGGACTCTTTCGAAGATTTCAAAAAGCCCGAGCCAAAACGCGGCGCGCGCGTTGCAATCTGCGGATGTTCGGTTGTCTCGCCGCTCGGCATCGGTTTGGGCGAAAATCTCGACGCGCTCGAAAGCGGGCGTTGCGGCATCGCGAAAATTTCGCGTTTCGAATCGGAACGCCTTGCGGGAACGGTTGAGCTGCCCAATCTGCGCGCATTCGACAGGCGCATCGATTTCGGCGGAATGAACCGAATCAGCACCTATGCGACAATCGCGGCAAAGGGTGCGCTCGACCAAGCGGGCGCGCGAATCGGCAGGAACGACTGCGAATCCACTGGGCTTGTCTTCGCAACCTACCGCGGCTCGGACGAAAGCGCGCATATGGAGGCTGTATTCTCGAACCCCGAGCGGCGCGGAGACATCGGATGCTTCTCGAACATCACGCCGAACTCGACGGCGGGCTGGGTGTCGAAGGCTCTCGAGATAAAGGGCGCGAACACCACGTTTACTTGCGGCGAAAATTCGGGGCTTGCGGCTCTCGGTTTTGCGGCGAGGCTCGTTTGCGAAAACGCCGCCGAGCGTGTCGTTGCCGTTGCCGCCGACGAGCTTTACAAGCGGCAGATGGACGCTTACGAAAAATTCGGGCTGCTCCATTCCGGCAAAGCAGAGGAGAATTTTAAACTCGACTATTCCTCGTACGCAAAGAGCGTTCTCGGCGAGGGCGCGGCGGCACTGCTCGCGGAGGATTTCGAAAGCGCGCAAAAGCGCGGCGCGAAAATTCTCGGCGAAATTCTGGCGTTCGAGACGACTTCCGACATCTGCGCGTTCGATTCACCCAATCTCGACAACGACGGTCTTTTGCGGGCGGCGCAGTCCGCGCTCGATTCGGCAAAAGTGCGGGCGGACGAAATCGGTCTGATTGTCTGGAGTCCGCGCGGGTGCGCGCAGGATTCGGCGGCAATCTTTGCAAGAGACAAACTCTTTGCGGGCGCGCCAATGCTTGCCTCTTCGTTGGACACCGGCTATATGCAGTCGGCTTCCGCGCTCCACACGTTGGCGTGCGCTCTCGAATCGCTCGAATCGGGGCGGAAACTCTGGCGGCAACGGACGGGACTTCCCCTGTTCGACAACGCCCCCCTGCCCGAAAATCCGGAATTGGTTATGTGCCTCGCATCCAGTCCGACGGGCAACAACTACGCAATGCTTGTCGCGCGGGGCGGACGCATTCTGCAATAGAATATTGTTGCGCATGAAAAACGGGTATGGTAGTCGTCTTTGGATGAAAACCGCCGTACACTATATTGCTATACTCAACTTATTTTTGACGATTTTTGCGGGGCTTGGGTGTTCCGCAAAAATCGACAGAAAGTCGCTCGTCGGACGGCATAACGTGGTCGTCGAAAAGACCTGCAAAAACCCCGCGCAGGTCGGCAACGGCGAATTCGCCTACAATTTCGACATCACGGGAATGCAGACTTTTGTGCCTTTCAACACGATGTCGCACTGGGGCTGGTACTGCGCGCCGATGCCCGCCTGCATGAAATCGCCCGACGACTTCAAGGGCTTTCCGTTTAAGTCGAAGGGCAAAACGGCAATGTTGCAGGCGATGAGGATTCAGCCGAGCCTGCAGCCGCTCTGGCGCAGGGATTTCCCCGATTTCCAACTGTCGCCCGAACAAAAGCAAATCGCCCAATGGATGGCGGCAAATCCGTCGGCGCTCAACCTCGGACGCATCGGGCTTGATATGCGTTCGAAAGGCGGCAAGCCCGCCTCGGAAGCCGACTTGAAGAACGCCAAGCAGGTGCTCGACCTCTACACGGGTTCGGCGAAAAGCTCGTTCGATTTCGACGGAAAAAATTTCGCAATAACAACCTTCTGCCGCCAAAGCGACGACACTGCGGTTTTCGAAATTTCATCCCCCGAACTCGCCGACGGAAAGACGAAAATATTTTTCGAATTTCCAGCGCCCGACGGCAAAGCCTATGCCTTTTACATCGGCGACTACAAGAAAACAGAGGCGAACACCTCGAACCTCACGCTTTCCAAAAACCGCGCAGTCATCGAGCGCGACCTCGGCACTTCGAAATATTTCGTGCTGATAGAATGGGTGGGCGACGCCGAATTTTCGCGCTCGGCGGACAAGCCGAACCGCTTCGAACTCGCGCCGCGCGGCGGCAACATAAAACTGTTCGCCAACTTTTCGAAAGACGGAAAGGTTGCGGGCAATTTCGATTTCGGCAAGTCGAAGGCGGAATCGGACGGGGTATGGAAAAACTATTGGCACTCGGGCGCGGCGGTCGACTTTTCGCAGACTGCCGACCCGCGCGCAAAAGAGCTTGAACGCCGCACGGTTCTTTCCCAATACCTTATGCGGATAAACTCGGCGGGAAGTCTGCCGCCGCAGGAAAGCGGGCTGCTCTCCAACAGTTGGTACGGTAAATTCCACTACGAAATGATTTGGTGGCACACGGTGCACTTCGTGCTCTGGGGGCACGGCGAACTTGTGCAAAAGCAGTGGCGGGTGTTTGCCGACAACCTCGAAACCGCGAAAAAACGCGCCGCAACCGAAGGCTTCAGAGGCGCAAAGTGGAGCAAGGCAACGGGCAATATGCCGCACGAGTGGCCGCACATAATCCACGCAACCCTCCTGTGGCAGCAGCCGCATCCAATCTACTACGCCGAGCTTGAATACCGAAACAACCCGTCGCGCGCAACGCTCGAAAAGTGGCGCGATGTCGTTTTCGAAACGGCGGAATTCCTCGCGTCGTATCCCGAATACGACAAGTCTGCCGACCGCTACAATATGCAGCCGCCGATGTCGCTCGTCTCCGAAAACACGAATGTTTTGACGACGAAAAATCCGACGTTCGAACTTTCCTACTGGCGATACGGATTGGCTGTCGCGCTCGAATGGAAGTCGAGGCTGGGCGAGGAAAAGCCCGCCGAATGGAGGACGGTTTTGGAGAAGCTTGCGCCGCTTCCCGTAAAGGACGGCGTATACGAAACCTACGAGGGAATCCAAGAAATGTGGACAAAGTACGCCTTCGAGCACCCCGCGATAATCGGCGTGTACGGAATGTTGCGCGGCGACGGGGCAAACCCGAAGACGGTCGCCGCGACGCTCGCGAAAATCAAAAAGTGCTGGAATTTCGACCGCGTGTGGGGGTGGGACTTCCCTATGCTCGCAATGGCGGCGGCGCGCACGGGCGACGCAAACGGCGCGGTCGACTTTCTTACGACCGACTCGAAACAATTCGGCTTCGACGAACACGGCGTTGCGAGGGGCGGGCCCTGCCCGTATTTTCCCTCGAACGGCGGCGTGCTTGCGGCGGTGGCAATGCTCGCGGGCGGCTGGGACGCAATGCCCGCAGACGCGTTCGGTAAAAAATCGCTCGCCTTCCCCAAGAATTGGAAGGTAAAAGCCGAAGGTTTCGGTAAATATCAGTAATTTTGGTTGGACATACGGGTACGGTTCTGCAATTGTCGGAAAACCTACTCGTACATGCCAATTCAACATACAGCTATATACATATATGATAAAAAAATTATTGTTTACCACGGCGGCGATCGCCGCGTTCGGGGGCTTGTCGGCCACACCATACCACGTTTCAATAAGGAATGCGGCGAATTTCGGTCTTGAAGACAACGGAATTGCGTGCGACGGCAAAGGAGGATTTTCCGACGACGGCGTAAGCATAAACAACATCGCCTACGCCGACGGAATCAATACGGTCGACGAAGTGTCGTTTGACCTAATCGACCCCGCAAAAAACGGCGGCAGGGCGGTTTTGACTTTCGAATGCAAAAAGTCGAAGACGGGACTTCGCGAAGTCGTATTCGATATGCGCGGCAAAAAGGTAAGGGGCGGCGCGCTCAATCTGCTGCATACTTCCACGAAGTCGCCCGACCTGCGCTATACGAAAATCGGAAAAATCGAAATAACCTACGCCGACGGCAAAAAGCAGAAGTTCGAAATAAACTACGCAATCGACGTAATGAACGCTTTTCATCCCCAGAACAGGGCGAACGCCTTTGTCTGGTCGCCTACCAAAGGGAATGTTCCCGCGTACTATTTCAGCCGCTTTAAAATCGACGAAAAGCGCGAAATAGCGTCGCTTAAACTCTCGACAATGGACATCGCAACGTGGGTCGTTGCAGGCATTACGATTACCGACGAGTACCCCACTTGGCGGGCGGACTCAAAGGAATGGGTCGAGACAAACATAAACGACATCGCCATTGTAGAAGGTTCGGCTCTCGACGTTTCAAAGGATTTCGACGACGCGCCCGCGGGAACGTACGGCAGGGTCGTCGTTTCGAAAAAGGGAAAATTCGCGTTCGAGAAAAAGCCGAACGCAAAGCTGAAGTTCCACGGAACGGTCTGGTATATGGGCGGCGAAGCGGTATCCGACGTAAACAAGAGCAAGGAAAATCTCAGAAAACTCTGCAAAATCGCAAAACGGCAAGGCTACAATCTGCTGCGTTTTCATACAAGCGACTACCTCTGCTCGAAAGACCCCGCAAAGCTCGCGCTCGGCTTCGACCTCTACGACTTCCTCATCTCCGAAGCGGGCAAGAACGGCATCTACCTGAACCTGCTAATCGGCAACAATATCTTCGAAGACGGAGCGGCGAACTGGGAAGACCGCTTCTCGATGAAATTCAGAATGATTCTCGGAGACCCGAAAACACGCGAGCAGTGGCGCGAGCACGCTAAAAAGCAGCTCGAACACATTAACCCCTACACGGGGCTTGCGTGGAAGGACGACCCCGCGTTTATGGGTATGGAGTACTGGAACGAGATGTGCCTGTTCGCAATGTGGGCAAGGGTAAACGACAACGACAAAAAACTCGGCGACGACGAGTTCTCGAAATACCTCAGGGAAAAATACGAAACAGTTGAAAATCTCAATTCAAATGGAAAACTGTTGCGCAAAAACTACACCGATTTCGGCAAAATCGGGTTTTTGGGCGAATTACAGTCGTCGGAATGGGCGCAGTTCCTGCAGATGAAATCGCGGCAGTTCCGCGACTACTGCGAAAACGTCGTCAAGAACGAAATCGGCTACAAGGGTCTGATTTACCAGTTCAACGCAAGGCGTTCGATGAACCTAACCTATATGGCTTCGGAAATATGCGACTATACCGCGCTCAACATCTACCACTCGCACCCCTCGGATTTTATGAACATCGGTTCCTCGATAAATCCGAAAAGCTCGCTCGAAAACTGCGCCGATACGTTCCGCGCTGGCGCGACGAGAAAGATATTCGACCGCCCCGTATGTATGACCGAATACAACCACTGCCACTGGAACGAATTCAAGCACGAGGGCGGAATCGTGTTCGGCGCGTATGCGGCGTTGCAGGATTTCGACGGAATGGTCGTGCACTCGGACGGCGTTAAAACGGGCGAAAAGCCCAACAAATACCTCGCGCCGTTCGGCATTTACAACTCGCCCGTCTTCCGCGCGAACGAGTTCATAACCTACTGCCTGTTCAAGCGCGGCGACGCGAAAAGGTCGAAGAACCGCGTCGAATTTTTCGTGCCGACCGACTTCGTGAAAAACAGCGCCGATATGAACAACACGGTCAACAACGACCAGTCGAAAATCGCGCTGCTCTCGGGCTTTGCGATGCGTTTCGAAAACGCGCAAACGCCGAAGTCGCTAAGGCGAGTAAGGGCGAAGAAGCCGAATATGACGATGCTTCCCGTGGGCGCGGCGTTGACGGATGCGGCGCAGAACTTCGCATCGACCGGCGCGAATGTTGGCAAAAAATTCGACATCGAGGCGTTCGTACAGGAAATGCGGACAAAGGGCATTCTGGGCGAAGACAACATTACGTCGCCGACACAGGGCATTTTCCAGTCGGACACGGGCGAAATCGTGCTCGATTCGAAGAATCTGAAAGTCTCGGTGATTACGCCGAAGACCGAAGCCGTGGCGTTCAAAAAGGGAACGGAACACCTCGACGCGCTCGGGGATGTGGAATCGTCGGTGCCGTGTTCGGTGGCGGTCTGCTCGGTCGACGGCGCGCCGATTCGCGAAAGCAAAAGAATGGTGCTCGTCTATGCTACCGACAACATCAACGACAATATGGTTCTTTCTAAAGACCGCAACTCGCTCGTCCAAAACGCCACATCGCGCTCGAAGATTCTCATCAAGCGCGGCAGGATGTCGGCGCGGCTGGCGGTTGCGCCCGATACGGCGTTCAGGCTGTACGAGCTGAAATACAACGGCGAACGCAAGGCGGAAATTCCCGTCGAGCTGAAGGACGGCAAGCTCGAAATTAAAATCGACAACTCGAAAAACCCGACGACGTTCTTCGAAATCGCGGCTCAGTAAGGCGGCGGATTTTTCGAAAAAGTAAAGCGGCGGACGTCGGCAAATGCGCCCGCCGTTTTTTGTTTGCGCTTGCGCGGCGCAGATGGTGCGCGCGCGAATGCGGGCACAAAAAACCGGCGGCAAAGGTCTGTCTGCCGTCGGTTTTTATCTTAAAAACGGAATGTGTTAGAAGCGCAACTGGTAGGCTGCGAGCATAAGATTGCGCACTTCCTTTTCCGTCATCCAAACGGGCTTGCGCGAAACGCCGAGCACAAGGTATTCGCCGCTCCTTTTGTTGTAGCCCGCGATGATGGCGTTCGCGAAAATGTGCCCCTTGGGGAACTTCTTGATTTCGAGCTTGCGCAGGTCTTTCGTCCAATCGTCGATGCTCTTGGCTGCCCTCCGTTTCTGTGTGCGGTCGGCGATTTTTCCGTATAGGGAATCGGCGAGAAGGTAGATGATTATCGGTGTGCCGTCGTCGATTTTCTGCGAAACGCCGGAACCCGACACGGGCACTTTCTGAAGCTGCATATTGTAGCGTCCGAGGTATTTGCTCACGCCCTGCATTATCGACTTAATCGGCACGCTTCCCTTTTTGCCGCCCGTTTCGCGCAGTATCGCCTTGTCGAGAGCCTTGAAATCTATTTCCGAATCGACGTACGTCAGGAACACCAGAAGCGCGTCGCTGACCAAGTCGGTTCCCTGCAATTTGCTGAAATCGGCGTCGGGGAATCCCTTTAGGATAACGTCGCCGTTGTCGAGCGTTGCGACGTTGTTTTTGAATTTCTCCTTGAGGGCGGCTTTTGCCGCCGCGCCCGACTGCGACGGAGCGGAATATGCCGACGGCAGGCAGCAGAAAACCAGTGAAGACATGAGGGTAAGTGTGGATATGAGCTTTTTCATAGATTTTTTTCGGAATTACGAACTCCTTTTCTCCCGAGAAGAAAATGTTAACACGGGTTAAATGTCAAACAAAGAATGAAAGTTTCAATTCTTCAGCAGAAAGGCGCGCATAATTTTCAGGGCTTCCGCCACGCGCACCGACGGCACTATCACGGTATCGCGCGGGACAAAACAGATTCGGGAATTTTTGACCGCCGCCGTCGTGCGCCAAACGGGGTCGGTGCGGAAAAAGCGTTCGGTTTCGGCGCGCGACTTTTCGCTTTCGCATTCCGCGAATATGATTTCGGGGTTCGCCGCCAGAACGAACTCGCGCGGGACTTCCGCCCACGGTCTGCCGATTTTGTCGGCGCAGTTTGCAAGTCCGCAGGCGGTCAGAAGGTTGCCCGCGAACGTTCCCCTGCCCGCCGCCATTTTGCCGAACATAAAAAACGCCCTGCGTCCGCCGCCCGAGTTGACGGGCTTTACGGCGTCGTCGAAATCGGCGGCTATTTTTTCGGCGGATTTTCCGAGGTCGAAAAGCTTGCCGAGCATTCGGACATCGGCGGAAATGTTCGCGATTCCCTCGCCGTGCAAGACGAAGCATTTTATGCCGAGCTTTTCCAGACGCCTTGCCACGCGCGAATCGGCGGTCGCGGGCAGTATGAAAATGTCCGGCTTTAGCGATACGATTTTTTCGTAGTCGGGGTCGATATATCCGCCTATTTTTATCTTGCGCTTCGCCTCTTCGGGGAAGTCGCAATAGCGCGAGTTCGCGAGCAAATATTCCCCCGCGCCTATCGCGAAAATGTTCTGGGTTATCGCGGGAACGACCGTTGCGCAACGCGGCGGCTTTTCGAAATCGAAGCGCGTTCCCTGTGCGTCGGTTACCGAATACGCAAAGGCGCAGGCGGCGAAAAACGTCGCGACGGCGGTTGCGACAAACTTTGCGGAGAAGCGGAACGTCATTTTTTAGGTGCGATAATTTCATCCATCTTCATTCCCGTGCATTCCGTCAGAGCCGAGAAAAAGCGGTACATTGCGAACACGAAAACTACCATTGTGGGCAGCGCGATTACGGGAAACGAAAGCGCGGTCATCCTGCCGACTTCAGCGTTGAACTCCTCCGTGCCCGCGGGGCTTTGGAAGATTATCGAAGCCAAGACGAAGTTCAAAAACGCGCTCAAAAGAAACGAACCCGCAACCCAGTATGTGGCGGTGCGCAACGCCGCATCGTACCGTGCGCGCGCTCCGTGCGACTCGAGGGCGGCATCGATTTTTCCGACATCGACAAGCGACTCGTTGAGCATTATCATTTTCGCGAGCGGCTTTTTCGAGAACGCCGTGGCGAGAACCGCAACGCCTATCGCAAGCGGAACCGCGGTTTCCTTTATTATCATACACTCCCGCGAAAGTTTCAGAAGTCCGATTCCGCCCGTAAGCACGACGCTCGCCAAGCCGATTACGGAGAACAGATTCCATTTGCGGCGGCGTAGGAGATCGAAAATTCCGTAGGCGAGCGGGAATGCGAGCGCAAGCACGAACACCCACAGGTCGGCGTTCTCGAGCCGTATGTCGAGACGTTCGAGAATTTTGCCCCCCTTGATCAGAAGCAGACTCGGCGCGGCGATGTTGAAGCCCAGATTCAGCCAGACGTTTTCGGTTTTCTGCGGAGTGCTCATTTGCGGGTTATTTTAAGAAGTACGAGGTTGCGCGAACGGGCGACTTCCGAAACGGATACGTCCATTTCGGCGGCGAATCTCTCCGCGCCACCCTTGTCGGATGCGACATATATATTGCCCGAAGCGGACGAAAGAAATTTCAGGAACGCGGCTTTGTCCGTTATGAAACGCGGGCGGTTTTTTTCGCGCTCGCGCATAAAACCGAACTTCTGCTCCTCGGGCGGTTCGCCGATAAGACAGACGGTTCGCCCGAGCCACACGGGGAAGTCCTGAAGTTCGTTGTAATTGTAGGCGATTGCGAAGGCGTCATCCGCCTTTATGTCTGCGGCGATTTTGTCTACGAGCGGCTGCGCGCTCTCGCGCTGCAAATATCTGCCGAGCGGGTTGAAAAACAAAAGCAGAACGAAAACCGTGAGGATGGTTGCGACCAAAAACGCGCGATCTCCGCCCCTGCGGTAGACCACAAGCACCGCCGTAGTGCAGACGAACAGCGTCGCCGACATCGCAATCGAAAGCGCGAGCATTTCGCCGGCCAGTTCGCAAAGCTTGCCCTTGTGCTGCAGCACAAAGTAGACCACCACGGGCGCAATGGCGGCAATATACCCCAAGACGATGAAGATTATCTTGACCGCCTTCGTCGAAAAGGCGCGCGGATTGTCCCAAACTTTCGCAATCCACACGCCGATAACCACGCCGAATGCGGGGTAAATCGGGACTATGTACGCGGGAAGTTTCGAGCTCGACGCGGAAAAAAACGCGATTACGAAAAATATCCAGAGCCCGAAAAACAGCATCTCGGGATTCTCCGCGCGGAGCCTTGCATAGCCGCCCCTAAACGCGTCGCGCAAAGCCTGCGGAAGCAGCACGACCCACGGAATCAACCCAACGGGCGCGAGCACCAAAAACAGCCACCACGGCTCGGCGCGCATACTCGTTTCGGGGTCGATGTAGCGCAAAATGTGTTCGTGGATTATGTAATACCAAAAGAAGCCCTGCCCCTCCCAGTTTTTCGAAAATATCCCCTCCGCGGTTTCATATGGCGGATTTGCCAGTGCCGCCAAAACGTGCCACGGCGCGGCGATTGCCGCAAACAAAGCCGCGCCCGCAACGCACCACCAAATGTCGGAAACCTTCAGCTTTCGAAAAAACGGAAACACGCCGAGAGCGAGCGCGTACAGAAATATCGTCGCGCACGGAATGAGTACTCCGATGAGACCTTTCGTCATCACCGCCAACGCGCAGAATGCGAAGAAGGCAAGAATCAGAAGCCCGCGCCAAACTCCGCTCCGCTTGAGCGCGACGATAAACGAAAACATCGCCGCCGATATGAACACCGCCACGGTCATATCGAGAGTTATGATTTCGCCGAGCGCAAAATACAGCACGCTCGTACCCGTGACGATTGCCGAAAATATCCCCGCGCGCCTGTTGTAGAGGGCGCGCGCCGCGCAATACGCGGCAAGTATCCCGAAAACCGCCGCCGCCGCATTCGGGAAGCGCAGCGACGTGCGGTTGACGCCGAACGCCTTAATCGAAGCCGCCTGCATCCAATAGAAAAACGGCGGCTTGTAGAAATAGACCATATCGTTCAGGCGCGGCGAAACGTAGTCGCCGTTGCGAACCATCTCGAGCGGAATCTCGCTGTATCTGCCTTCGTCGGGGCTGGCGAGCGGACGCATAAACGCAAGCCCCAAATAAAGCGCAAAAAACGCCGCCGCAATCAGAAGCAAGTCGGTAAGAAAGTTCTTAGTTCCGGTTTTTGAAATTCCGCTGTTTTCCATTCGCCCAAGCACAAACCATTTGAACTTGCGAGACAAGAAAAAATGGCGGCGCGGATGCTCCCGCAAGGTTTTATGTTGAAAAACCCGCGCTTCCCCCCTTTAATCGGGCGTTAATTTGATGAGCGAAAAAAGACCAGACGTATACAATCCCACCCTGCGGCACTATATCGCCGTGCTTCCGCTTTTCCTGCTTACAAGGCTTCTCCAGTCTACGGTAAGGCTCGAGGCGGCGGCGGGAGACGTTGCGAAGATGTCGTCGCCAGAGCGGCTCGTGGGCGTTGCGTGGCACAGCAGGATTTTCTTCCTCGCGATGTGCAAATACTGGTATCGCGACGGCATTCCGATGAGCGGGCTTGTCAGCGCGAGCCGCGACGGCGCGTATTTGTGCGCGTTTTTCAGGCTCTCGAAAATCGGCGCGGTGCGCGGCTCGCACAAGAGGCGCGGGGCGGCGGCGGTCAAGGAGCTTGTCGATACGCTGCGGGGCGGCGGCGACGTTTTCATTACGCCCGACGGACCCGTAGGTCCGAAAAATCGGGCGAAGGCGGGGTTTGCGCTCGTGGCGAAGGAAAGCGGGGCAAGGGTGCTCGCGCTGAAAATCACGCCGAAATCGTACTGGCGCATAGGCAAGACGTGGGACAAATTCATTCTGCCCAAGCCGTTCTCGAAGGCGCATATCGAAGTGCTGGAATTCAAGACCTACGCCGACCTCGAACGCGCCGCGGCGGAGCAAAACATCGCGCCCGAAAAACTGGTCGAAAACTTTCTAAACTCCGACAACATCGACTGATGTTTGCACAAAAAATGCGGGGCGATTTCCGCGCTCCGCATCTTTTTTGTCGGTATTCGAAAACTATTTGTAGAACTTTTTGCCCGCTTCGATTTGTATCGCAACGAAGTCGCCGCGCTTTTCCCAGTTCGAAAGAATCTTCGAAGTATCCACGAAACGGACGGGAACAAGCAGCGTGCGCTTTGCGGACTTGTCGCCCTTGCCGCGCGCCTCGAGCGATGCAGAAACGAGCTTGCCGTCTTTGATGTCCGCGCTAAACCAAAGTCCGCCGTAGGTCGGCAGGCGGAAGTCGATGTCGTTCCACGAGTCGGGCACGGACGAGCACAGGTATATGTCGCCGTTTTCCGACGGGCGCAGAAGCATTTGGTTGACCGCATATACGTAGTTGCCCGAACCCGTCGAGAACCACGGGCATTTCTGCACCTTGTTTGCGGGTTCGTTGATCTCGTACGTGTCGTAGAACGAACCGGTTTCCTTTGCCGCGCCCGCAAGGAGGATTGCGGGGTTGGTCTTGTCGTTGAAGTTCACGAGTGCCGACGACATCCAGCCCGCGTACCATGCGTTTACGCCTTTGCCCATATCGTACATATTGCCGCCCTTGTCGATATTCTTGTGGAAATCGTAGACAGCCTTTTCGGCGAATTTGTCTTTCGGGTCGAGCACGGGGTAGGGATAGAAACCGCCCACGCTGCCGATTGAATAGTCCTTGCTACCTTCGTAGGGAACGTATTTTTCGCCGTCGTTGGGCAGGCTTTTGCGGAGCTTTGCGGCGATTTCGCGGAACTGCTTTGCGAGGTCTGCGTCCACCCCGAGTATGTCCGCCGCCGCCGCCGTCTTTTCGAGCGTATAGATGATACCGCACGATGTCATAAAGGCGTTGAACTTGGCTTCGCCCATTCTTTCGAGGTCGGTGCAATAGCCCACTTTCGTCGCGCCGTCCATGTTATAGATGCGGTTCTTGACGTAATAGAGCGACGACTCGACCATCAGTTCGTAGTTTTTTTTCAGAAAATCCCTGTCGTTCGAGTAGAGGTAGTGCCCCCAAGTGGCCATCGCCATATTCGACATATGGAAGATGTGCTCCATCCAGAATCCGTAGGGAGCGGCTTCGTCGCCGAGCTCCGTCGATTCCCAAACGTAGCGCGCGCCGCTGCTGCGCCGTTTGCCGTTTTTGTTCACCCAGTAGACGGCCTTGCCGAGATGTTTTGTACGGAAGTCGGAGACTTTGCGTGAGTCGTCGAATTTGCCGCTTGTGGCCAGTGCCATCGAGTTGAACGCCTCGTCCCAGCCGAAAAATCTGCCGTCCCAGTGCGAGTCGACGAACACGCCGACAGGCAGCGACCACTTTGTGGAGTTGCAACGCTGGTGGTACAAGCCCGTATAGTATGTGTTTTCGATTTCCTTGTTCGGAATGTTGATGTGCGAGCCCTGCCAGTATTTCGCCCAGACGGCTTTGTGTTCGGCGAAAATTTTGTCGAAGCCGTTCGCCTGCACGAACGCCTTTGCGGCGGAGTCGGCGGCTTTGTAGTCGGGCTTTTCGAAGTTGTCGTTGAAGGTTACAAAATAGGAAATTTCGAGCGGCGTTGCGGGCGAAACCTTGGATTCGGACGAAAGAACCGCCGTGTCGCCGTCGGCGAAGGTCGGCGCGCTCGGGAAATCGGACATCAGCGAAATCATACCCTTGTACGCTTTCATCCCGATTGCGATATATTCGAACGTAGCGCGGTTGGGTTCGACGATTCTGTTTACCGTGGACACGCGTTCGCGCTCCTTGAAGCGCGTCTTGGGGGCGAATTTGTAGACGAAATCGAACTTTACAACACCCTCTTTTTTCGGGGTTATCGTCTTCTTGACAACGAGCATATCGCGCCCCGCGGGGACGAACGCGATTGTCCTAACCGTCGCGTCGGGATATTCCACGACGTTTTCCGAGAACGCCGATTTGTTGTCGAGCGTCTGTCTCCACTTCACGGGTTTGTCCTGAATTTTTCCGCCGACGGAAAGGACGGTATCGAAAGAGCCGTGCGAGATGAGCGAGTCTTTCGGCGCGCCGTAGCGGCGGCCCTCCCAAGCGACCTGCGGAACGAACGAAACGTACTTCTTCGGTTTCTGGACGCCGAGGTTGTCGATTTGCGTGGATATGCTCCCGTTCGAGATGAGAGCGCAGGCGTATTTCGCCGAATCGGTTTTCTCCCCAACGCCTTCGGTTGTGTTCGCCCAATGGGCGGACAGCGAAAGCGGTATAAACGTCGCGGCGAGCGCGATAATTTCCATTTTCCTCATATATGTTTTCCCTGTTTTGTTTAAAGACCCGATTATTCCAAAATCGGGCGGTTGAATCAATTCTAATTTTTATAGAACGGCGCGCCCGTCTTTGCGGTGATTGTAATATAGCCGCCCGCGTCTTTGTATCCGCCCGAAATTTTCGAAACGTCGACGAGCCGTTTGGGAACGGAGATTTCGCGGCTCCGCCCGTTTTCGCCCAAAAGTTCGGCGTAGACAAGTCTGCCGTTTTCGGCTTTGACCGAAACCTTCAGTCCGCCGAAGGTCGGCAGTGTATAGGAGAAATCGCGCCAAGATTCGGGCACGGACGGCGCGATTTTTATGCCGCCGTTTTCTTCGCTGAAGAGCATCATTTTGTTGAGCGCGTAGACGATGTTGCCCGCCGCGGTCGAGAACCAGGGATGGTATTGTATGCGGTTTTCCGGCTCGTTGATTTCGAAGGTGTCGCCGAACGCGCCGAGGTTGCGGGCGACGACTTCGAGAAGCTGCGCGGGCACGACGTTGTCGGAGTACGGCACGAGCGCGGAAATCGTCCAGCCCGCGTACCACGCGTTCACGCTCTTGCCCGTGGAGTACATATTGCCCGCCTTGTCGATGTTTTTGAAGTAGTCGTAAACGGCGTTCTTTTGAAGCGGATTTTCGGGGTCGTTGACGGGGTACGGGAACAGCCCCGCGACGACGTTTATGCTCTTGTCTTTGCTTTTGTCGTAGGGAATATATTTTTTGCCGTCGTTGGCGAAGCTCTTGCGCAGGCGGGCGGCGGCGGCGCGGCACTTTTCGGCGAAGTCGGAATCCACCCCTAGGATTTCCGCGCCTTCGGCGGCGCGCTCGAGCGTGTAGACGATGCCGCAGGATGTCATAAAGGCGTTGAGTTTGGCGGGCCCGAGGCGTTCGAGGTCGGTGCTATAGCCTACGATAAGGTCGCCGTCGCGCGTTTCGTAGAGGTGGTTTGCCAAGTAGTATGCGGCACATTCGGAGACAATCGGGTAAACCGTCTTTTCGAGGTAGGCGCGGTCGTTCGTATAAAGGTACTGCGTCCACGCCTGAAGGGAGATGTTCGACATATGGAATATGTGTTCAATCCAATAGCCGGGGGTCGCCTTTTCGAGTTCGGCGAATTTGGGGTCGTATGTCTGCCAAGTGTAGCGCGCACCCACGGTGATACGCTTTGCCCTGCCGTATTTGCCCACGCGGTTCATCGCTTTCGGCAGAACGGTTCTGCGGAAATCGACCGATACGCGCGAGATGTCGAATTTTCCCGTCGATGCGAGGGCGAGCATACAGAAGGTTTCGTCCCAGCCGAAGTACGCGCCGCCGAAATGCGAACCGGCGAAAATGCCGACGGGGAAGCCCCAACGCGTGGCGATGCACTTCATATGGTAGAGCGCGGTATGGTAGGCGCGTTCGAGCTTTTCGTCGGGAATCGATACCGACACGCCGTCCCAGTATTTACCCCACTCGGCTTTGTGTTCGGCGAAAATTTTGTCGAAGCCGTCGGAAAGCGCGGACTTGCGGGCGGCGGCGGAGGCTGCTGTGTAGTCGATGTTTTTTTGCGGTTTGAGCGAGCCGTCGTAGTCGTCTTCGTAGGTCATATAATAGACGCTTTCGAAGGGCTTTTCGGGAGTCGCGTCGGCTTCCGATTCCAGAAGCGCGGCATCGTTGTTTTCGACGAACGAAACCTTTGCGTCGGCTGTGGATGTTATCGAAATTTCGCCGCGGTATACGTCGAGACCGTAGAGTTTATAGACGAAGCGCGCGCAGTTTTTTTCGGCGAACGCGCCCGTCGTAACGGCACGGTCGCGCGGTTTTGCGGGCATCGACGGGGCGAATGTGTATTTGAAGCCGAACTTTACCTTTGATGGGGCTTTGGGAACGACCGTCTTTTTTACGACGAGCATTTTGCGGTTGGCCGGCACGAACGCGACGGTCTTAACCGTTGCGTCGGGGTATTCTACGACGTTTTCGGAAAACGCGCTTTTTGTGTCGAGCGTTTGCGTCCACTTAATCGGCTTCTGTTCTTTGCCGTCTATATAAAGAGCGGCGTCGAACCAGCCGTGCGAAATCAGGTAGTCCACGGGCTGACCGTAACGGCGGTCGGCGACGGAAACGGCGGGGGTTAGGTGTGCATAACGCTGTTGCTTCTGAAGTCCGAGGTAGTCGATAACCGTGGAGACGTGCCCGTTGGCAATCATCGCCGTGCCGTACCGCGACTTGTCGACGGTGTCGCCCACGCCCGATATGCCCGATACGAACTTGTCGGCGAACAGGTTCGACGACGCGACGGATAGCGCAAAAAGTGCAAAAATTTTCTTCATAGTGTCCGAGTAGTGTTGTTGGTATTATGCAAACGTCATACGTTTGAGCGGTACGGGTTATCCCAAAAACGCGCCGCCGCTTCAAGAAAAAAGTCCCGTCGGTAAACAGTTTACCAAATCCGCGCCTTTTTACTGTTGCATATCGGACGGACGCATTTTAACCTTTCTTTATGAAAAGATTTTTTATACGCGGCGCGAAAATCCTGCCGCTGATTGCCCTCTGTTTCGGGGCGTTTTCGGCGCAGGCAAAACAGTTCAGAATTCCGAAGAATGCGGCTGAAGACACCGACAAGATAATGTCGCAGAAGTACTGGGACATCTGGAACGAGGACGTGCAGAAGAAAATCGACGCCGACATCGAGGCGAACCGCAAGGCGGACGCCGTCGTAAACGTCGGGCAAATCAAGGACGGCACGGAGGTTGTCGTAGAGCAGATTTCGCACGACTTCGTTTTCGGAGCGCACATCTTCAACTTCGACCAGCTCGGCGACCCCGCGCTCAACGCAAAGTACAAGTCGCTGTACGGCTCGCTTTTCAACTCCGCTACGGTATCGTTCTACTGGTATACTTTCGAAATGCAGCCCAACCGTCCGCGTTTCAAGAGTGAATATTGGGACGGACAGGACTACTGGAACAAGTCGAAGTCTCCCAGTACCGAGCCGCACTGGCGCAGACCCGCTCCCGAAAACGTAATCAAGTTCTGCAAGGAAATGGGAATCCGCATTCACGGACACCCGCTCATTTGGGACATCCGCATTTTCCACATTCCCACTTGGCTGCTCGAATCGTGCCTTACCGACCCGCAGGAGCGCGATGTCTTTATGCGCGACATCATCACGAAGCTGCCCGAGTTCGGCGTGCGCCCCAAGCCCGAAGTCTATACCGAAAAGTATCAAAAGCTGACGGGCAAGGACCTCTCGAAAATGTTCCCCGTGTTGTCGGCGAATCTCAAAAAGGCTTTCGAAAAGCGCATAATCGAAATCGCCGAATACTATGGCGATACCGTAGACAGTTGGGATGTCGTAAACGAGGCTGTGCAGGCGTACAAGCAGGGCGGTTTCAAGGACGGCGACAAGCTGATGAAGTCGCGCTTCGGCGTGATTATGCCCGCCGACTTCGTTTTCGACGCATTCCAGACCGCGCAAAAGCACTTCCCCAAGAAGGTCAAGCTGAACATAAACGACTACCTGATGGGGAAAGACTACCGCAATATGATTGAAGAAATGCTCTCGCGCGGATGCAAGATAGACATCGTGGGTTCGCAGATGCACATCTTCAACCCCAAGTCAATCGAGGATGTAGCCGCAGGCAAAACTTCCGAACGCATGCGCCCCGACGGAATCCGCAAGATTATGAACGGCATCGACGTTGGCAAGCCCATCCACTTGAGCGAAATTACCATCACCGCAACGGGCAACGACGAACGCGGCAGAATGATCCAGGCAATCATCGCCCGAAACCTCTACAGAACGTGGTTTAGCATAAAGCCGATGATGGGCATTACTTGGTGGAACGTAGTCGACGGTTGCGGAATGGCGGGCGAGCCTTCGCTGTCGGGGCTGTTTACGCGCGGTATGAATCCCAAACCCGCGTTCTTCGCGCTCGACGAGCTTATCAACCACGAGTGGCGCACGAACCTTTCCGCAAAGCCCGACTCCGACGGCAACATCAAGTTCCGCGGCTTCAAAGGCAAGTACCGCCTGTCTTGGTTCGACAAAGACGGCAGGGAACAGTTTAAGATTGTAAACGTAAAATAACACAAAAAAGGCAAAAATCATGAAAATTAAATATATGGTGGCGGGGATACTCGCGGTCTCAGCGGTGTTCGCACAAGCGAAGCGGTTCGACATTCCGAAGAATGCGGCGCAGGATACCGACAAGATAATGTCGCAGAAGTACTGGGACATCTGGAACGAGGACGTGCAGAAGAAAATCGACGCCGACATCGAGGCGAACCGCAAGGCGGACGCCGTCGTAAACGTCGGGAAAATCAAGGACGGCACGGAGGTTGTCGTAGAGCAGATTTCGCACGACTTCATTTTCGGTGCGCACATCTTCAACTTCGACCAGCTCGGCGACCCCGCGCTCAACGCAAAGTACAAGTCGCTGTACGGCTCGCTTTTCAACTCCGCTACGGTATCGTTCTACTGGCAGCAGTTTGAACCACAGCCCAACCGCCCGCGTTTCGTCTCGGAATATTGGGACGAACAGGACTACTGGAACAAGTCGGAATCGCCCAAGACCGAGCAACACTGGCGCAGACCCGCTCCCGAAAACGTCGTCAAGTTCTGCAAGGAAATGGGAATCCGCATCCACGGGCATCCGCTCATTTGGGACAACCGTTATTGGCACATGCCCACTTGGCTCTTCAAGGATTGCCTGACCGACCCCTCCGAACGCGAATTTTTCGACAAGGAAATCATCAAAAAGTATCCCGTTTTCGGGAACAAGGGAATCTGCGAGGAATATACCGAAACGTTCAAGAAAATGACTCCGCAGGAGCTTTCCGCTAAGCTTCCCGTATTTGCCGAAAACCTCAACAAGGCTTTCGAAAAGCGCATCAAGGAGCTTGCCGAGTATTACGGCGGCGAAATAGACAGCTGGGACGTTGTAAACGAGTCGTCGCACGCCTATGGAAAGGGTCAGTTCCAAGAGGCGAAAGACTGCGCGCTGATGAAAACCTGGTGCGGTATCATGCCCTCCGACTTTACGTTCAAGGCGTTCCAGACCGCACAAAAATCGTTCCCCGAAAGCGTAAAGCTCAACATCAACGACTACAATACGAAGCCCGCCTATCGCGATCAAATCAACGAACTGATTGGCCGCGGATGTAAAATCGACATTGTCGGTTCGCAGATGCACCTGTTCAATCCCAAGACGAGCAAGGAGATTTCCGAAGGCAAAATCCCCGCGGGTATAAATCCCGAGAATGTCTGGAGCACGATGAAGCTTATCGATGTGGGCAAGCCCATCCACTTGAGCGAAATCACCATCACCGCCGTCGATACGACAGAACGCGGCAGAATGGTGCAGGCAATCATAACGCGCAACGCCTACAGGCTCTGGTTCAGCATCAAGCCGATGATGGGCATTACTTGGTGGAATGTCGTCGACGACTGCGGCGCCCCCGGCGAGCCCTCGCTTTCGGGCATTTTCACGCGCGGTATGAATCCGAAGCCCGCGTTCTATGCGCTCGACGAGCTTATCAACCACGAGTGGCGCACGAACCTTTCCGCAAAGCCCGACTCCGACGGCAACGTCAAGTTCCGCGGCTTCAAGGGCAGGTATCGCCTAGCGTGGTTCGACAAAGACGGCAAGGAACAATTCAAAATCATCCACGTAAAATAGCAAAGGCGAAGCCCTTGACGGACGGAACTTCGTTCCTACTTGTGATACTTCGGCGGCAACTATACTTGCCGCCTTTTTTGTATAAGTTCGCATTGAGCGGCGGGTTTTCACCGCGCAATAGCTTTGTTTGCTCGAACTTATTTTGTTTCTTCCCGAAACGAATTAACAAGAGTAATTCAAGACGGATAATACGGAAAATTATTTCGAGTACTTCGGGGTCGTTTTTAAAACGTAGAAATCGAGCACGGCTTTTGCCCTTGCCAGCGACTCCCTCAGTTCGTTGCGCAGACGGTATGTCAGTGTGTCGGGCGATTTTGCCGCGTATGCGACCGCTCCCTCCAATCCGAATTTCTTCGCCAGAAACAACGCCCTGTGTGCGTGGTATTCCTGCGTTATGATGACGGGCGCGGACACGCCGAATTTATCCCTGCACCGCACGACCGAATCGAGCGTGCGCAAACCCGCAAAATCCATTATTATGTCGCGCTCGGGAATGCCCGAGGCAACGAGATCGGCGCGCATGGTTGCCGGTTCGTTGTAGTATTTCGTAGAGTTGTCGCCGCTTGCGATTATCTTTTTAACCTTGCCCGCCTTGTACAGTTCGGCAGCCGCAACTATGCGGTAGCGGTAGTACGGGTTTACCATTCCGCTGTATGTAAATTTCGACGTCCCCAAAAGCAGCGCGTACTCGCGCGGAAGAACTTTGTCGGGCGTATCCGACGCCCTGTACGAAAGAATCAGAGCGTTCGAAAACAACAGAAACCCCGCACACAAAAGGAACGGCACAACGGCTATTTTCAGGAGGTTTTTTACAAGTCGTCGCATAGGGAAATTTTATTTGGACATGCACAGAACGAACATATCGCGGATTACCGTTTCGTCCGAGTTGGGCCGGCTGATGAGGTCTTCGAAAGCCTTTGCCAGATACATTTGCCTGTCGATAAGTTTTTTCAGCGTCGTAGCCCCCGCAATCGGCGCGAGCTTTGAGCCGACATACCACGGATTTTGGGTGAAGACGTTGAAGTTGCTTTTGTCCTGAGCGTCGTCGAAATACTCGGCAAAGCGGGGAGCAGCATCCTCCATTGCGCCGCGCGGCTGCGGATATGTCGATTTCGCCAGAACCCCGCCGTCCATCAGCGAGCGCAGTTGTATGAGAATCGAATTCTGGTTTTGCAGCATCGAGATAATCGGACGCGCCGAAGCCTTTTTGTTCGCGAAGAAATAGCGTTTGATTGCCGCAAGCGCGGTGTCCAAATCGCCCGAATAAAACGCGTTCGAGAGGTCGAAAGGCGAGCCTTCGCCGAAAATCGGCACCATTTCCACAACGTCGCGCTCGGAAATCGGGCGTTCGCCGTCGACGTACACGGCGAGCTTTTCGAGTTCGGACAATGCCATCCGAGGATTGCCCGCGACAATGGATGCGAGCGTTTCAGCCGCGCCGCTTTCCATTGCGATTTTTTTGATGCGGCTTTCGCGCAGAATCAAATCGACGCACCCCGAAAGCGGGTCTTTGCTTTTGAAGTCTTCGCAGGCGGCAAAAGTCTGGAGCTTTTTGTAGAACGGTTTGCGGCGGTCTACGGGGTACGCGCTTATCACGACCGAAGCGACGTCGGGCGTGAGCGTTTCGAGAAAGTCGGCGAGCTTTTCGAGCGACTCTTTCACGCTTGCCGACTTGCCAACGACACTGTCGCCGACAAAGTTAAGCCCCTTGAGCCACACGACCTTTCCGCCGCCGAACATCGAGAGCGTCGCCGCGGCTTCTATCGTCTTTGCGCAGGCGGAAACGGCTTCGTCGACTTTGCCCGCCGCCCCGTCGATTACCTCTTTCGACATATCGTCGGCGACATCCGCGGAAAGTTCCTCGAAGATTTCGCGCGCCCTGTTCGCCGCGATGAAATCGTCGTCCGCCGTAATGAAGTGTACCGCCTTGGAAGCCATACAACCGATGCTTTTTCCGATCGCGAATTTGTCAACCCCAAACCGATTTTTTTTACTTGCCCGATGCGCGCTTTTCAATACGAATCAAACCAAACACAAATATGCAGAGAGAAACAATATAAAATGAAAAAACTTGCAATCATAACCGCGCTCGCCCTTTCGCTCGCGACAACGGCGGCAACGGCGGCGGAAAACAAATTCACGCCCATAAAAGAATCGCCCGCAATCTGGGCGAACGTGCCGCAGTCGCTCAAATCGGCAAGATGGCTTTGGCGCGCGTACCCGTACGAAGCGTACGAAATCGTCAACGTCTACTGCCTCGGGCGCAGGACGTTCGACCTCGAAAGCGTGCCGAGAAAAGCCCCGATTTTCATCACAGCCGACCAGTCGTACAGGCTCTTCATCAACGGCAAATTCGTGTGTTCGGGTCCCGCGCGCGGCTACCAGTTCTCGCAGCCGTTCGATGAAATCGACGTTGCAAAATATCTGCAAAAGGGCAGGAACGTAATCGCCGTGCGCGCCTACAATGCGGGGCGCAGCACGTTCTCGTACCTGACGCAGGGCTATGCGGGCTTCATCTTCGCGCTCGAGCTCGGCGGCGGCAGAAACATCGTCTCCGACACCGCAACAAAGGTTCGCACTCAGGAGGGCTGCGACAGAAACACGGCGCAGCTTTCAATCCAGATGAACAATCAGGAGCACATCGACCTGCGCGTTGAAAATCCCGACTGGATTCAAACGGGCTTCGACGACTCCTCTTGGGGAAAACCCTCTTCGCGCCCTTACAACGCAATGCCCTACTACTCGATGGAATCGCGCATGATTCCGATGCTGGAGGAATTCGAAATGAAGCCCGAAGCTCTCGTATCGCGCGGCTCGGGCAAATCCGTCTCGAACGGCGAACGCGTTTTCGACGTGGCAAAGCTTTTCGTTGCCGAAAACATTCCGCACACGGTGAAGACCGAAAGCGTGTTCGAAGTTGAGGCGAAGCCCTCTAAGGACGGTGTAAGCTCTTTCGTCTTCGATATGGGCAGAATGTGCGTGGGTATGCCGATTCTTGAAATCGACGGAGCAAAGGGCGGGGAAATCGTCGATATGCTTGCAACCGAACTTCTCAAGGACGGCACGGGCAACCCCGTCGGCGGCAGCAAGATTGCGGCGGCAAACCGCATAATCTGCCGCGCGGGCAAGCAAAGGCATATGTTCTTCAATCCGTTCGGCGTGCGCTACATCACGGTTCGCGTGCGCAACAATCCCGACTCGACAATAAAGGTGAAGCCATCGTTGATGTGGAGTGCGTACCCGCTCGCCGACAAAGGCAAGTTCAAAACATCGAACGCGTATGTCGACAAAATCTGGCAGGCGTGCAAACAGACCCAGAAAATCTGCGCCCTCGACGCATACGTCGACACCCCCTACCGCGAACAGGCGCAGTGGTGGGGCGATGCGCGCGTGCAAAGTTGGAACACGTTCTTCATCTCGGGCGACGCGCGTTTGCTGCGCCGCGGTATCCGCTCGATTTCGATGCAGAAAGTGCCCAACGGGCTAACATACGGACACGCGCCGACATCGTCGCACCACTGCATTCTGCCCGACTTCTCGCTGACGTGGATACTCACGCTCTACGACTACTATTGGCAGACAGGCAGCATTGAAGCCTATCTTTCGCACCGCGACACCGTAGCGTCGATTCTCTCCTACTTCGACGGTATGACCGATCCCGAAACGGGGCTTGTAAAAGCCGACAACCGCTACTGGCTCTTCCTTGATTGGACGAACATCCAGAAGATCGGACAGCCCGCAATCCTCAATCTCTGGCTGCTTGAAGCGCTCGAGAAAATGCAAAAACTCTGCACCGACAACGCAATATCCGGCGACGCGAAAATGTACGCAGAGCGCGCCGCAAAAGTCCGCGCGGCAATCGAAAAAAATCTCGTCAAAAAGGACGGTCTGATTTCCGACGGAATACTGCCCGACGGCAGCCAAAACACCGAATCTAGCATACACGCGCAGGTACTCGGTAAAATGACGGGCATCAAGGGGCTCGACTTCGAAAAGGCAAAGCGCGAAATGCTCCTGCCGTTCCTCGGGGGCAAAAAGAAATTCAAGGCTATGCCGTCGTCGTTCTGGGTCGTGTACGTTCTCGAACTGATGGCGGACGAGGGGCATGGCGCGGAAGTCTACGACTACATCAAGCGCAACTGGCGCGAGTTCGCCGAATACGGCACGACTTTCGAAAATTTCGACGGCAAGGCGTCGCACTCGCATGCATGGAGCGCACACCCAGCGTTCCTGCTGCCGCGCATTCTCGGCGGCATAAGACAGAAAGCCCCCGCTTGGACGGAAGTCTCGTTCAAGCCCAACTTCTTCGAAGACTTCGCCGAAATCACATACCCAACGCCGCAGGGCGACATCAAGGTATCGTGGCGCAAAAACGTCGACGGAAAGTTCTCTTCTACCGTCGACGCGCCCAAGGGGGTTTCGGTTTCAAAATAGACTGTACGGCAAATTACTTTCAAGGCACTTCGGACTTCCGCAGTGCCTTTTTTTGCGCTTTTTCGGGGAAATTTTCCGCGTGCAAACCGCCCGAAAGAAAGCAATTTACACGCCCGAAAAACCCGAGATGGGTTTTTTCGTAAAAAATTGAAAAAATAAGCTTTACAAAACAAAAAAACGAGATGAAATGAGACGCTTTCAAAATTAAAAATCCAACAATATGGCACTCAGAATCAGATTACAAAGACACGGTTCGGTACACAATCCGATGTACCGCATGGTCGTGGCGGAAAGCGCATCGCGCCGCAACGGTAAATTCGTAGAAAACCTCGGTCTCTACAACCCGAAGCCGCGCGGCAAGGATGTCGAAACTCAGGTCAACCTCGACCGCGTTGACTATTGGCTCAGCGTCGGCGCACTCCCGAGCGACACGGCTAAAACCGTCATCAAGAAGGCTCGTTTGGCAAAGGCGAAAGCCGAATAAGTCAAACTCGGCGTTTTTTTGAAATCCGCAGAATCCGCAGGCGATTTTGCTTTTTGAACTCTCTCTAATATGGCTGAGCACCTCAAGATAGACTTTCTGACACTCTTTCCCAAAATGTTGGAAGGCTTTTTGAGCGAAAGTATGCTCGGGCGCGCCCGTCAGGCGGGTATCCTCGACATCAATGTCTACGACATCCGAGACTGGGCGACTTCGAAACACAAAAATACCGACGACCGCCCTTTCGGAGGCGGTCCGGGGATGTTGATGAAGCCCGAACCGATATTCGCCGCTATCGAAGAATTGCAAACGCCAAACTGCACAAGAATCTATATGTGCCCCGACGGAGAGAAATTTTCCCCGCGCCACGCGGCGGAATTTTCCGAAGCGGGTCATCTGATAATTCTGAGCGGTCATTACGAGGGTATCGACCAACGGGTGCGCGATTGCCTTATCGACAGGGAAATTTCGATTGGCGACTACGTTCTCACTAACGGGACTCTCCCAGCCGCAGTCATTGCCGACGCTACCGCAAGGTATGTCAAAGGCGTTCTCGGCGAGGAAAACTCCCTCACCTACGACTCGTTTAACGACAATCTCCTCTCGTTTCCCCAATACACACGCCCCGCGGTGTTCCGAGGAATGGGAGTTCCCGATGTACTGATGTCGGGCGACCACGAGAAAATCGCAAAATGGCGGCGGCAACAGCAAATCGACAAAACAAAAAAACGCAGAAGCGACATTTTAAATCAGAAAGAAGAAATACAATGAACCAAGACTTGTTGAAAGAAATCACAAAAGACCAAATCAAGACCGACACGGTTAATTTCAAGGTCGGAGACGGCGTAAAGGTACACACAAAAGTACGCGAAGGCGACAAGGAACGTATCCAGATTTTCGCCGGCATCGTAATCGCGCGCAAGGGCAGCGGAATCCACGAAACTTTCACGGTTCGCCGCATTTCCTACGGCGAAGGCGTAGAACGTGTCTTCCCCGTAAATTCGCCCAACATTGCGAAAATCGAAGTCGACCGCGAATCCGTTCCGATGCGCGCGCGCCTCTACTACCTCCGCGACCGTATCGGCAAGGAAGCCTCCAAGGTTAAAGAAGCCCGCTTGGCTCAATAAGCTGGCTGAAGTCGTCGGAAGCGGCGGTCATCGACGGGCGGAATGGGCGGCGATGCCGTTTGTTTCGCAACGTCCGCATTGCGCGGCAACAACTGTTGCCGCTTTTCTTGTTGGTGTACCTTGCCTTTGCAAACCGCACTTTTCGAAGAAACGCAAGTCGGGCGACAACAGTTTGTTATCTCCAGAGACGGCGGTTTTTGCCGTCTTTTTTTTGTCCGATTCGCAGACGATTTCACGGACACGCCGAGATAAAAAATAATAAAAGAATTGAAATCATCCCCCAATGTTCTTTTTATTTCACCCCAGAAAGGCAAGCGATATGAAGAAGGAAAAGGCAACGATGTCGATGGGGCGCAAGTGCCGCCTCTGCAAACAGGAAATTTTTGTAACAATCTATCAAGACGAAGACGGCTTTTTTGTCAGCGAAAAATGCGGATGCGAAGAAAAGGGCTTCCCGCCGCGCCGCCACGCCTGCGACATCCCAGAGTACGCAACCGAGCTCAAACGCCGCATAGCCGCCGCGCAGGAAATCTTGGAGGAACTCACAAAATACATCGGATAAAAACCCGATGGGGCGGGTTTTAAAGATAACGCTTTGCATTCTGGCGGCAACGGCGGCGGCACTTGCCGACATTCCCGAAAGTTCGGCAAAAAAAGCGCAAACCGACCGCATTCTGAAACTGCTTTCGGAAATGAACAACGTCGATTTAAAAAAATCGACGCAGCGCGATTCAAACGGGAAATTGACCTACGAATACAAAGACATCCGCCAAAGGATACTTAGGATTTCCGACCCGATTGAACTGGCAAAACTCATAGTTCTTGCCCACTACATCATATACCCCGCCGATGCAGACACTTGGATTGCCGACCGCAATTTCTCGTATGTCGTTGGAATATCCGATATGAAACGGCTGAAAAGCCATCCCGATTTTGCCGACGCAATGCTTTTCATAAAAAACGCAATCCGCCTCGACGCGCACAGCGGCGAAGAATTCGACGAAGTAATAGAAGCTTCGCGCGATATTCCGAGAATCGATAAATACTTTCCTAAAGAAAAAAACCGAACAGCCTACCTGCGCCGCAGTTTTGAAAAGAGAGCCACCGCCCCGTAAACGGCAAAATACGCCCCCATGAGATACGCCGATATCATAAAACTCCCGACGGTAAATATCCCCGCACCGATGAAACACCATCCGATATTTTGCAATAGAGACAACTCGGATACAGCAGTGTTGCGGGGGAAAATACACAATATAAGAACCGCAACACTTGAAAAGTAAACCACCGCCAACTGCAAAAGATACGCCCGCAGGCAAACCGCGGAAAAATTTTCGCATTTGTAATTTCTGCGAACTATCAGCCAATAAGACAAGGCAAGATACGCGGCAAAAAATACGAATATATCGGGATATTTTCGCAAACAAAATATTTGAAAATACAAAAGCCCGAAAAACGAAAATAGCGCGGGAAGATACGTCGTATACAATTTCGGACGCTTCATACGTTCACAAGTACTTGTTTTATTAACTGCCCGCAAGTATATTTCGAAAAAAAATATCAAAGTAAGTTCTAACATCCGAAGCGATTGAGCGGCATTCCGCCGCTCAATGCGAACTTATAAACAAAAGGCGGCAACTATAGTTGCCGCCGAGGTATCACAACTCCCGAACGAAGTTCGGGCGTCAAGGGCTTCGCCTTTGTTAGAGTTTTTTGAAGAGCAGTGCACCGTTGTGTCCGCCGAAACCCAAGTTGGTGCTTATGGCAACCTTTACATCGGCTTCGCGGGCTACATTGGGAACGTAGTCGAGATCGCAGTCGGGGTCGGGATGCTCGTAGTTGATTGTGGGGGCAACCACACCATCCTCGATTGTCTTGGCGCAAACCGCCGCTTCAATCGCGCCCGCCGCGCCGAGCATATGCCCAGTCATACTCTTTGTGGAGCTTACCATCAGCTTGTCCGCCCTGTCGCCGAAGACCTTGCGGATTGCGGCGGTCTCGAACTTATCGTTGTAGGGCGTGGACGTGCCGTGCGCATTGATGTAGTCGACGGAATCGAGCGGCAACCCCGCCGTCTCGAGCGTGCGGATAAGGCACTGAGCCAAGCCGCGCCCCTCGATGTCGGGGCTCGTGATATGGAACGCGTCGCAAGTCGCCCCGTAGCCCGAAATTTCGCAGTAGATGTGCGCACCGCGCGCAATGGCGTGGTCGTAGCGTTCGAGAACGAGAACGCCCGCACCCTCGCCCATAACGAATCCGCAGCGGTCGGCGTCGAACGGACGCGAAGCGCGCTGGGGCTCGTCGTTGAAGTTGGTCGCCATCGCCTTCATCGCGCAGAAGCCCGCAAAGCTAAGCGGCGTTACGGCGGCTTCGCTGCCGCCCGCAAGAATTACGTCTTCGCGCCCCGCCTGCAAGTGGAGCATAGCCTCGCCGATTGCGTGCGTGCCGGTTGCGCACGCGCTGACAACGCTGAAGTTTACGCCCTTCGCGCCGAGGTCGATTGCAACCACCCCCGACGACATATTCGCCAAGAGGTTGGGAATCATAAACGGCGAAACGCGGCGCGGCCCGCGCTCGATAAACGCCCGCGACTGTTTTTCGATGGTGTCCATGCCGCCCACGCCCGAGCCGATAATCACGCCGAAGCGTTCAGGCTTGACGTTCACGCCCGATTCAAGCCCCGCGTCTTTCATAGCCAATTTCGAAGCGGCTACGGCAAAGTGCGTGTAGCGGTCGCTGCGCTTAGCTTCCTTGGGGTCCATATATTTTGTCGCGTCGAAATTCTTGCATTCGGCGGCGACTTGGCAGTTGAGCTGGCTTGCGTCGAAAAGCGAAACTCTGTCGATGCCGTTTTTGCCGTTTTTGAGCGAGTCCCAAAAAACCTCCACACCGTCTCCGAACGGCGAGATGACACCGATACCCGTAATTACAATGCGTTCTTTCATTACAAATCCTTTATTTCCAGAATAACCAAAGCCGACGCCTGCGCGCCGACAACCTTGCGAACGCGTCCGAAATGCAGGAACGTCCGCCCGATTTTACGCAAAAAAAAACGACCCGTTCACAAACAAAAACTTGTCGCAAACGGGTCGGTACAAAAAGGAGTCTACGACCTACTTAGCCTTCGATTCGATGTATTCGATGACTTTGCCGACCGTCGTGAGCTTTTCGGCATCAGATTCGGGAATTTCAGCTCCGCCCATCTGATCCTTGAACTCTTCTTCAAAAGCCATAATGAGTTCAACGGTGTCGAGCGAATCGGCGCCGAGGTCATCTATAAAGCTGGCCTCGGGGGTGATTTGCTCTTCGTTTACGTTGAGCTGTTTGACAATGATATCCTTTACTCTTTGTTCTATGTCTGACATTGTTTAGTCCTTTTGAGTTTGTCTCATTCAAGAATGAATCTGAATCATTTCAGAATGGAAGATTTTGTAAAGCTTTTTTTCCGCCTCCGCCCGCCGCGCGTTTTGCGGCGTCGGATACGCGAAACTACCAGCTTATGCCCGCCTGAAACGAAATGACATCCGCGCGCCCCGTGTAGTAGCCCTTGAGCGTGCCCATCGCCGAGACATTGCTTGTTTCGGGGTCTTCGAGGAAGAAGATGTGCGTGTAGCCGACGTTCAGCGTGATGTTCTCGTATTGGTAGCCGATGCCGAACGAAGCCCACATTCTGTCGGTACAGGGAATGCGCGCCGTTCTGAACGCCGAGCCGCGCACGGGAGATTCGTCCCAAGCAACGCCCGCGCGGAGAACCAGACATTCGTCGAATTCGGGATGGTAGTTTATGCCGAACGCCACGCGGGAAGTGTCCTTCCAGTTTTCGTGAACCTTGCCTACGGATACGCCGTTCATATACTGGATGTCGAGATATTCGAATGCGCTCCACCCCGTCCATGCGTAGTCGAGCATAACGGCGAAGCGGTCGAGGTCTCCCCACAGACGCTGGTAGATGCCCGCGTTCACGGTCTGGGGCAAAGTGAGGTCGCACTTAATGGGGCTGAGTGTCGAGATTCCCATAAGGGTTGCGTCGGCGTTTCCGCGAAAATCGTGGCTGACTTCGCTGCGCCAACTTGCCGCAAACCTGCCGCCCTCGGCGTACTTAATCGTAAAGCCAACGTTCGCGCCCGCGCTCCAACTGTCTCCCGAGAAGCGCATTTTGCCCTCGCGCATGTATACGGGATGGATGAAATTTTGCGTCAGATATGCGTGCATCCAGTTGAGCGACGCGCCCGCCGAGACAGAAAGCCAGTCGTTGACTTTGTACGCCAAGCTCGGGTTTACGTCGATTGTGGTGAGGTCCGAATTGAGGGCGTGAAAACGTCCAATCCAGCCGTCGTCGTAATCGGTTTCAAGACCGTACGTTGCGGTCGTCGAGAAAGTGAACGCGAAGTCTTCGTGGAAGCGATATACGCTGAAGAAATTGGGAACGTATGCGACCTCGCCCGCATTGCCGCCGTTGCCTCCAGTGGGAATCGGGGATGTAGTGCCCTCGTCGTGGAATTCGAAACTGGGAACTACAAAACTTATGCCCGATTCGAAGTCGACCTCGCCGACCTTTATTTTTTCGGAGAATATCGAAGCCGACGGATTCCAGAATGCCGACGAAGCGTCGCCTGAAGCGTTTGCCGTAGCTCCCGCCAAGGCGGAACCTATGTTTGATGCGCCCTGCTCCAAAACTTGGAAACCCGCGCCGTAGGAAAGACAGGCGACAATCAACGCGCCTGCGTTCACAATTTGCTTTTTCATAATTAGTAAGATTTAGCTGTGGCTTTCCATAATAAAAAGAAAGCTGTCGCCCATTATGCACTTTTCAAACCAGAAAAAAAGCATTTTTTACAAAAAAAACGCCATCTTTTAGCAGATGGCGTTCAAAGGAACATTTACAACTTATTGATTACAAAGCGCATCTGCAGCAAATGACGGCAGTTTTATGTCGCGATTTTTTAGAATATCATTTAGAACAGAGTCGAGCCACTTGCGGTCGGACGAAACTTCCGTAATACGCAAGCACTTGCCGTTTTCGCCGTCTACGACATCGAAGTGCGCTATGTTTATGCAAACGGGCTGCGTTTCACCCGCAAGAGTCGCCTTGATTGCGCATCTTGCCTCGCCCACTTTTAGGTCCACGCTGATGTCGCCGTTCTCCAGATATTGGGGGAACTTGTTTTTTATGTACCCTTCGAGGGCTATCGACTTGAATTTGTCCAACATTGTTTTTATCTTTTTCTATGTTTTTGTATTAAAGCGTATGCGTCGTTGACGCGGCAGAGTTCGTTCTGAATCGCCTTGATTGCAAATTCGCCGATTCCCTTGCTTTTGAGAGTGTCGGGGTGAAGCTCCTTGCATTTTTGGCGGTAGACTTTTTTCACTTCGTCGTCGGACGCGGTGGAGGCAACGCCCAAGACGGCGTATGCCTCGACAAGTTCCGCACTCGGCGAAGAGTACGAACCGCCGCCGTTTCTTCCGCCGAAACCGTCAGCCGAAGCCCGCGAACCGCCTCCGCTTCCGTGCGAACTGCCGTATGTTCCGTACCAGTCTACACCGAGCGCGGCGGCGGCCAGATGCAGGGCGTCTTCGACTTCGGGCTTTAAATATCCGTCGGCGATTGCCACGCGCATAAGAACGGCAAATACGGCTTTGCGGGCTTCGGGGCTTGTAAAGTCGGCGGCAAGCTGCGGCAGGATTTCGGCAAACGTGTGCGGGTCGGTTTTCGCGCGGCGGAAGCACTCGATTGCCTGCGAACGCGTCTCGGACGAAAAATTCAGGTCTTTGAAAATGCGCTCGATTGCGTCGATTTCGGCTTCGCTTATCTGCCCGTCGATTTTCGCGAGTTTCGAGATTGCGCTGAAAAGCGAAAGCGGTATGTGTCCCGTTTCCGTTCCGCCGCCCGTCGCCGAACCCGATACAGCGGAAGCGGCGGAATCGAAAATATGTCCGGCGGCAAGACCCAACGCCGCCCCCCACGGGCCTGCGGCGAGTCCGCCCAAAATCGCGCCTATCAACTTGCCTTTCATCGAATGCAACTTGGAATTATTTTTTCAGACCGCAGTCTTCAAGAAACTTCACCGACGGCGCAACCTTTTCAATCTGCGAGCGGTCGTTTGCTACGTTGAACATAACGATGCAGTAGCCGTCGAATTTCTGGCGTTTAAGCTCGGCGACGAACTCCTTGAGCGGAAGCCTGCCCTTGGAATACTCTTCGCAGTTGTTGTCGGGCGCAAGGTTTTGGATGTTGATTGCAACAAACTTGCCCTCCATTTTTTTCAGGCACTTTACGATGTCCCAATTCGAACGCCCCCAGTGTCCGCAGTCGGGGAAAGCCTTGAGAGCCGCCCTGCCTTCGATTGCCGCGAGCATTTTTTCGGGCAGCATATAGGGAAATTTCTTCAAAGCCTTGGGCGATTCGGGCATATAGGGGTGGTTGTAAAGCCCCGCGCCGATTCCGTATTCCTTGGCGTAGCGGTCGTAGATGGGCAACGCTTCAGGCTGGGCTTCGACGGTCATAATCTCGATGCCGAAGTCTTTTGCGAAGTCGAAAAGCTGCTTTATTCTCGCTTCGTCTCCCGCGTATATGTGCCCTATCGAAACGACGCGCACGCCCGCCTCTGCGAACATTTTCTTTGCCTCCGCTTTCGCGCCATCCGACATCCAGTAGCAGAACAGTTCGTTTGCGTACTTCGAGTTGCCGCCGAGTTTCATATTCTGGAACATCGAAACCTTGTCGAAGCCCGACTTTTTGAAATCCACAAGCATATTTGCAACCGTGGTTTTCTGCCACGGATACGAGCTTACGACGATTCCGCCCGCGAAAACCGAAAGGTGCGCGACGGCAAGAGCGAGAAACAAAAAGATTTTTTCCATATCCCGAACGCTATTTCGCGCCGCGGCGGCGGGCAAGAAAAATCCCCGCGAAAATACTTGCGTATCGGACGGCGGCGGTGCATTTGTTTTGGCTTTTGAAATGCAGATTTTCGGAGACAGAATTTTCCGCAACCCCGTCGAAACGATTGCCGCCGATTCGCCCGAATCGCTCGCGGAGGCGTTCGGCAAAATCGACGAGCTGCGCGAAAAAAAATTCGTGCTCGGGTATGTAGAATACGAAGCGTGGAAGTTTTTCGAAAAAATCCGCACGGGAGAATCCGGTGCGGACGGGATGAAAGCGGAACATCCGCTTGCGTATTTCGAGGTCTTCGACTCGTGCGAAAAGTACGAACCCGCCGCGCATTGCGGAGAAATCGAAACTTCGCTCGTTCCCGACATTTCGCGCGCCGAATATTGCGCGGCAATCGGCGAAATAAAAAAACGCCTCGCCGCGGGTGACACATACGAGGTAAATTTCACCTACCCCAACACGCTCTTTGCCGACTGTGCCGACGATTTCGAGCTTTTCGAAAGGCTCGCCGCGCGCCAACCCACGCCCTACCGCGCGTTCGTAAGGAACGGACATCTGACGGTGCTTTCGTTCTCGCCCGAGCTGTTTTTCGAAATCGAAAACGGCAAAATTACGGCGTTGCCGATGAAGGGCACCGCCCCGCGCGGGAACTCGCCCGAAGAGGATGCACGCAATGCGCAGAGCCTGAAACTCGACGAAAAAAACCGCGCGGAAAATCTGATGATTGTTGACCTGATGCGCAACGACCTCAGCCGAATCGCAATGCCCGCAAGCGTGGAAGTTGAAAGTATGTTCGACGTACAAGCCCTGCCGACCGTCCACCAAATGACCTCGAGAATTTCAGCCCGATTGCGCAACGGCGTTTCTTCTCTCGACGTGTTCGCAGCCCTCTTCCCGTGCGGCTCGATAACGGGCGCGCCGAAACTTTCGACAATGCGCATTATAGAGGAGCTTGAAGACTCGCCGCGCGGCGTGTATTGCGGCGCAATCTGCCTGTTCTCGCCGGGGAAAACCGTATGCAGCGTACCGATTCGCACGCTCCAGAAACGCGCGGGCTGCGGGCGTTTCGAATACCGCGTTGGCGGGGGCGTCGTATGGGATTCCACCGTCGACGGCGAATGGCTCGAGACTCTCCACAAGCGCAGTTTCATCGACGGCGATTTCTCGCTCATCGAGACCGCGCGGGTCGAAAACGGAAAAATCGCGCTCTGGGATTTGCATGCTGCGAGAATGGAAAACTCCGCCCGCGAACTCGGTTTTCCGTTTCCTCGGCGGACGCTCGAAAGCATCGTACCCGAGCGCGACGGCATTATGCGCGTTGCCCTTTCGCGAGACGGCAGGCTTGCAGTCGCATACCGCGACCTCGTGCCGCCCGCATCCGATTTTGTCGAAATTTCGCCCGAAAGAATCGATGCGCAGAACCCGCTTTTCCGCCACAAAACGACCAAGCGCGGACGTTTCGAAAACGCGGCAAAGAGAATCTCGGAAGCGGGGCTTTACGACGTTGTTTTCCTCAACATGCGCGGGGAAGTGGCGGAGGGCTCGCGCACGAACATTGCCGTGGAAAAGAACGGCGCGCTGTTTACGCCGCCGCTCGAATCGGGCGCGCTCGACGGAGTGTTCCGCCGTTCGATGCTCGGCAAAATGCGCGAGAAAACGCTAACCATGCGGGACCTCGAAACCGCCGACAAAATCTTCTGCCTAAATTCGGTGCGCGGAATGCGGCGCGTGCATTTAAAAAATGCGTAAAAAAAAACGGAACGCCTTGAGCGCGCTCCGTCTTGCAAAGCCAAAAATCTTCGGGCTATTTTTTTGCGGGTTTCGCCTGCCCGCTGTCGCCGAATACACGCGCGACCGCGTTCAGATACGCGTAGCCGAACTCCTTCGACGGCTCAAGATAGCAGCCTTCCGTCCATTCGTTCCACGCGTTCAGCGTTATGAGTTTGGGCATATCGGGGCGCGTGTGTTCGTCCGCCCACGCCTTGGCGAGACGCAGCGCGCGTTCGAACTCGAGCGGATCGGGCTTGTCGATTTTTGGTCTGTAGTCGCTTGCGGGATAGCGCGGGTTGGTGTCCCAACCAATCGAGACGTGCGGGAAGAACTGCCCGTCGCGGTAGCGGGCGGCTATGGTCTTGTTGCGTTCGAAGCAAATATCAACCCACTGCGCATAGGTAAGCTCGGGCTTGGCCTTCATCATCGCATTCCAACGTTCGCTGACCCAGTTGTACGTTGTGAACGATTCGAAGCCAAGATATTTCACGACCTCTTCGGCAGTCGCTTTCGGATTGTTCGGAATGTCCATATCTTTGCCGACTGAATACGGAGTAATCGGGCAGTTCACCATATAGTGCACGCCTTTCAACCCGGCATCCACCGCCGCCTTTTCGAGCGCGACAAGCGCCTTTTTGACGTTCTCGCAGCCGCCCATTCCGCGTATGAGCACTTTCATATCGTAGACGGCGAACACGGGCTTGCCGTTTATTTTGTAATAGTTGGGCTTCTTGAAATAGCCGACAAAACGCGGAACGAGCTTTTCGACAAACTCGTCGTACGAAACATCGGCGCGCCAAAGAATGTCGTTCTTTTGTTTGCCGCCGACCTTGTTGTTCCAAAGATTGGTTACGTCGTGGTTTGCCCACATCAGATAGAACTTCATTCGCTCGTTGTTGGGGGCTTTCAAAAAGCCGTCGTTGAGCGCGCCCTCGAGAAACGGTCTGCCGCCGTACCAATACCAGTCGTAGATGAACACATTAACACCCGCAGCAAGCGCGGCGTCTATCTTTCGCGCAACGGCAATCGGGTCCGCTTCGTTCTCGTAGCCCCAGAGCGG